>NZ_PVTI01000018.1 GCF_003002895.1 Knoellia remsis
CTAGCTGTACTCGGCCGCGAGGTTGGTGACACGTAGGCGTTGACGACGAGGAGAACCTCCGGGTGAGGTGTGGATTGTCGAAGTCCCAACCGCCCGGAGGTTCTCGTGTCCCACGCTAACGCTCGTCTGAATGTTCATGGTCGTCGTCTGTTGGTCGACCGCGTTCGCCGCCAAGGGTGGGCAGTGGCTCATGCCGCGAAGGCGATGGGGATCTCGCGTCAGTGCGCTCACAGGTGGGTGTCCAGGTTCGACACCGAGGGTGAGGCCGGGTTGTCGGACCGGTCCTCGGCGCCGCACTCCAGCCCTCGCCGCACCGCGACATCGGTCGAGGACGCGGTGGTGGCTGCCCGGCGGGAGCACCGGCGTGGTCAGGACTGGATCGGGCCTGAACTGGGTGTCCCGGCACGCACGGTCAGCCGAATCCTGCGCCGCCATGACCTGCCCTACCTGCGGCATTGCGACCCGCTCACCGGGGACGTGATCCGCGCCTCGAAGACCACCGCGGTCCGGTATGAACGCGACCGCCCCGGCGAGCTGGTTCACGTTGATGTCAAGAAGATCGGGCGCATCCCCGACGGTGGCGGGTGGAGAGCCCACGGCCGCCAGATGGGCTCGACCGCGGCACGGAAGAAAGCGCGCATCGGGTACGACTACGTGCACTCCATGGTCGATGACCACTCCCGGCTCGCGTACAGCGAGATCCTCCCGGACGAGACCGGCCCCACCTGCGCCGCGTTCATCCTGCGCGCCGCCGAACACTTCGCCGCCCACGGCATCGCCGCCATCGAACGCGTCATCACCGACAACCACTTCAGCTACCGCAAAAGCAACGACGTCAGGGACGCGATGACCGCCATGGGGGCCACGCACAAGTTCATCCGGCCCCACTGCCCCTGGCAGAACGGAAAAGTCGAGAGGTTCAACCGCACCCTGGCCACCGAGTGGGCCTACCGACAGGTCTTCACCAGCAACGCCAACCGTGCCGCCGCTCTTGCACCCTGGCTACACGAGTACAACACTCGACGACGCCACACCGCGCTCGGCGGACTCCCGCCGGTCAGCCGCCTGTCACCAACGTGATGGCCGGGTACAACTAGCCGGCGCCGCACACGAACGCCTGCTCGCGGCGTCTCCGCTGCTGATGCTGTTACAGATGCTGCTACTGCCGGTCTACCTGCGCCTGTTCGTCGGCCCAGGGCTGTTCGACGTCATCGATGTCGCCCCATTCGTTGAGGCGTTCCTCCTCCTGATCGTCACGCCCCTGACTCTCGCCGCAATCACGCAATCCCTGGCTGCGCGCCTTCGCGCCGCCCGGCGTCTCATGGACCTCATGCAGGCGCTCATGGTGCCGCTCATGATGGCCACCCTCGCGGTCGTGGTCGCCTCTCAGATTGACGCCGTCCGCGCCGATGCTTCTTCGCTGCTCGTCGTGGTCCCGATCTACATCACCTTTTTGATCGCCGTTATCCCTCTCGGCCTCCTCACCGCTCGCGCCCTCAAGCAGAACGTGCCGGCAACCCGGGCAATGGTCTTTTCGGGCGCCACCCGCAACTCCCTCGTCGTGCTGCCCCTAGCGCTGGCCCTACCCGAAACGCTCGCCCTGGCCGCCGTCGTCGTCGTCACCCAAACTCTTGTCGAGCTCGTCGGCATGGTCATCTACGTCCGGATCGTCCCCCACGTCGTCCCACACCCCGCGGCGGCCACGCCATGACAGCACCACCGACGTCATCGAAACCGCCGCCAGCGCCCTGGCGTCGGCGCCGGCTGACCGACCGCCACAGAGCACCGACAGAACCCCGCCACCTAAAGGCCAAGACCACAGCGAGCGGACGACGAGGCGCGGACCCGAGACGGCGCGCGGACGGCATACGGGCGCCTCGCACGAGGCGACCACGCGCGATGGCGACGTTCAGGGCAGCGGCCAGGTGTGCACCGGCTCGTTCGTCGCCATGTGCTCGGCGTAGAGCTCGAGCATCCGGTGCAGTGCCTCGCGGCGGTCGAGCCCGCTGTCCTCGAGCCGGCGCACGGCCTCGGTCTGCCACGTCGCCCCGTTGACGCCGGCGCGGCAGCGCTCCTCGATGATGCCGAGGTAGCGCTCGCGCACCGCATCCGAGACACCCCACTCCTTGAGGCCCTCGTGGGCGAGCGGCAGGAGGTGGCGCAGGACGAGCTCGTCGACGCCGAGCTCGCCGAAGCCGGGCCAGTAGAGCCGGGCGTCGATGCCGTCACGGGCACCCCGGCGGAAGTTCTCCTCGCACGCCGCAAAGCTCAGCTTGGTCCAGACCGGTCGGTCGTCGCTCGCGAGCTTGCGGACCGCGCCGTAGTAGAAGGCGGCGTTGGCGAGGGTGTCGGCGATCGTCGGGCCGGCGGGCAGGACCCGGTTCTCCACGCGCAGGTGCGGCCGGCCGTCGACGATGTCGTAGATCGGCCGGTTCCACCGGTAGACCGTGCCGTTGTGCAGACGCAGCTCGGACAGGTCCGGAGCGACGCCCTCCTCGAGCTTGGCCATCGGGTCCTCGTCGGTGCTCTCCGCGAGCAGCGCCGGGAAGTAGCGGACGTTCTCCTCGAAGAGATCGAAGATGCTCGTGATCCAGCGCTCGCCGAACCACACCCGCGGACGGACGCCCTGGTTCTTGAGCTCGATCGGGCGGGTGTCGGTGGCCTGCGCGAAGAGCTCGATCCGGGTCTCGGCGTGGAGGCGCTGGCCGAAGAAGAACGGCGAGTTCGCGGCGAGCGCCACCTGGACCGCGGAGAGCGCCTGCGCGGCGTTCCAGTGGTCCGCGAAGTCCCCCGGCGCGACCTGGAGGTGCAGCTGGACGCTCGTGCACGCCGACTCGGGCGCGATCGAGTCGCAGTAGGTCGCGACCCGCTCCCCCTGCGGCCCGCTGATGTCGAGGAAGATGTCCTCCCCGCGGGCGACGAAGATCGAGTCGTTGAGGGCGGTGTAGCGGTTGTTGTCGCTGATCCACTCCCCCTCGTAGTGCTCCGGCATGATCGTCGGGAGGATGCCGATCGTCACGAGCCGTGAGCCGACCTCGCGGGCCTTGGCGTCCGCCTCGTTGAGCGAGTCGCGCAGGTCCTTCTCGAGCTCGAGCGCGGAGTCGCCGGGCAGCGGCCGCGGCGGCACGTTGAGCTCGATGTTGTAGCGGGCGAGCTCGGTCTGGTAGCCGGGGTCGGCGATCGCGTGCAACACCTCGTCGTTGGCGAACGAGGGGTCGTATGCCGCGTCGACGAGGTTGAGTTCGATCTCCAGTCCCGTGAGCGGCCGGTCGAACTCGAAGGAGTGCTGGGTGAGCATCCGCTCGAACACGTCGAGGTTCTGGCGGACCTTCTCGCGGTAGCGCTGGCGTTCTTCGCGCGTGTAGCTCTGAGCGCTGACCTCGGCACCCACGGCACTCACCTCCGGCTCTCGTCGCCCGAACGTCGGGTCGGCTCTCGTCGGCCGGCTCGGGCGGTCGTCGCCGTCACCGGGATGCTCAACTCAACACCATGGGAGCACGCCGTGCGACCCCTGCGTGGGGGTTTTTGCGTTTCGGTCCCGGGGGCTGTCGGTGGGTCCACCTAGCCTCGGTGTCGTGCGCATGATCCACACCTCCGACTGGCACCTGGGGCGTTCGTTCCACCAGGTGGGGCTGCTCACTGCCCAGGCGGAGTACCTCGACCACCTCGTCGAGGTGGTGCGTAGCGAGTCGGTCGATGCCGTGGTCGTCTCCGGGGACGTCTACGACCGCGCGATGCCGGCGCCGGACACCGTCGAGCTGCTGTCCGAGTCGCTGACCCGGCTGGTCGACGCGGGCGCCACCGTCGTCCTCTCGTCGGGCAACCACGACTCGGCGATCCGGCTCGGGTTCGGCGCCGGGCTGCTCGAGCGGGCCGGGCTGCATATCCGCTCCTCGGTGTCGTCGATCGGCCGGCCCGTCGTCGTGGAGGGCGTCGCCATCCACCCCCTCCCCTACCTCGAGCCGTCGGTCGCCGGGGTGGCGCTCGGCACGGATGAGCGCACCCACGCCGGCGTTCTCGGGGCGGCGATGGACCGGGTGCGTGCCGATGTCGAGTCGCGCGGCCTGCCGTCGGTCGTCATGGCACATGCCTTCGTCACCGGTGGCGCGACGAGCGACTCCGAGCGGGACATCTCCGTCGGCGGGGTGAGCGCGGTGCACCCGTCGGTCTTCGACGGAGTGTCGTATGCCGCCCTCGGTCACCTTCACGGTCGGCAGCAGGTGTCCGAGACGGTGCGCTACAGCGGCTCGCCGGTCGCCATGTCGTTCAGCGAGTGGCGGCACACCAAGGGCTCGCTGCTCGTCGACGTGGCCGCGTCGGGTGCGGTGACCGTCGAGGACGTGGCGGCGCCGGTGCACCGGCGGCTCGCGGTGCTGCGCGGCGACCTCGAGGACCTGCTGTCCTCCCCGGAGCACGAGGCCGCCGAGGACGCGTGGTGCCAGGTGACGCTGACCGACCCGGTGCGCCCGCTCGGCGCGATGGAGCAGCTGCGCCGCCGCTTCCCGCACACGCTGCGCCTCGAGTTCGACCCGCAGGGCGTCATCGTTCCGGTGCGGACGTATGCCGAGCGGGCCGCCGCCGCCGACCCGGTCGACGTGTGCTGCGACTTCCTCGCGCACGTGCGCGAGGGGTATGCCGCCACGGACGCCGAGCGTGGCCTGCTCGCCGAGGCGGTCGAGGCCGTCCGTCTCGACCGGGGCGAGCGGGACGACGAAGGTCGCGCGGGGGCTGGTGCGGGCAGCGAGAAGGCGAGCGGACGGCATACGCGGCGGGGTGTGGCATGAGGCTGCACCGGCTCACGGCGACGGCGTTCGGCCCGTTCGCGGACACCGTGAGCGTCGACCTCGACGAGGTCGGCGCGGACGGGATCTTCCTCATCCGCGGCGCGACTGGCGCCGGCAAGACGAGCCTGCTCGACGCCATCTGCTTCGCGCTGTTCGCCGACCTGCCGGGTGCGCGGACCAAGAAGGGCCTGCACAGCGACCACGCCGAGCGCGGCACCGTGCCGTCGGTCGAGCTCGAGCTGACCGCGGCCGGTCGGCGGCTGCGGGTCGAGCGCTCGCCGGAGTTCCGGCGGCCCAAGGCGCGTGGGACGGGCGAGGTGTCCGTCCCGGCGAAGGCACAGCTGTGGGAGCTGCGGGACGGGGACTGGCAGGCGCTCAGCACCCGGCACGACGAGATCGCCGAGGTCGTCGACGACGTGCTCGGGATGGGCCTGGCGCAGTTCAGCAAGGTGGTGCTGCTGCCGCAGGGCGACTTCGCGACGTTCCTACGCGCGACGCCCGAGGAGCGGCGGGCCCTCTTGGAGCGGCTGTTCGACGTGGCCGGGTTCGTCGGGATCGAGGAGTGGTTCGCGAAGGCGCGCAAGGACTCCGCCGCCGACGTCGAGGAGACGCGCCGCGAGCTGCGCACCGTGCTCACGCTGGTGAGTGAGCAGCTCGCCGGGTCTCCGGTGTCGGTGGTCGACTCCGGGGACGACGAGGACGGGCCGGGCGGGACGGACCTGGTCGAGCTCGAGCCGGCGCTGGTGCCGGCCGCCCTGAACGAGGTCATCGCCGGCCTCGAGGGCGCGGCCGCCGAGTCGCTGACAGCCCTCGACGAGGCCCGCGGCCGGGCCGAAGTCGCCGGGGCCGCACTCTCGGCAGGGCGACAGTGTGCCGCGACGCAGGCTCGTGGGCGCGGTGCCGCGGTGACGCTCGCCGAGCTGGACGAGGCCGCCGAGGCACACGACGAGGTCGTCACCCGGGTGGACGCTGCGACGCGCGCGGCACCCGTCGCCGGTGAGCTGTCCGCCCTCACGCGAGCCGCCGCCGCGCTCGAGTCAGCGCGCGCCGTGCTCGCCTCCACTTCGGCCGGGACCGCTCCCCTGGGCTGTGCGGACGCGACGGCGTCCTCCCTCGCCGAGCTCGACTCCCGGATGGTCGAGTCCGGTGCGCTCCTTGCCGACGCCGCACGAGCCGGCGGCACCCTGGAGCGGCTGGCGACACAGGTGTCCCGTCATGACGCGCAGGTGACCCGTGACTCCGAGCGCGCTCGCGCCGTCGTCGCGGCGTTGGATGACCTCACCACGCGCCGGTCGGAGGTCGAGTCGCGTCTCGCGACAGCCGCCGCTGCCGAGCAGTCTCTGACGCGGGCGCGTCAGGACGTCGAAGCACTCCGGCGCCAGCAGACCCTCCGCGCCGAGAACGCCCGCGACGAGTCGACGCTGGCCACTCATCGCAGCCGTCACCACGAGCTCATCTCCGCCGAGCAGGACGCTCGGGACACCTATCTCGACCTGCGCGAGGCGCGGCTGGACGGCATGGCCGCAGAGCTCGCCGCCGGCCTCGCCGACGACGAGCCGTGCCCCGTCTGCGGTGCCGCGGACCACCCGACCCCGGCAACCGCCGAGCGTCGTGTCGCTGCCGAGGACGTCGCCACCGCCGAAGCCGCCTGGCACACCGCCCAGACCGCGAGCCGGGAGCTGGGCGCCGTCATCACCGCCCTCGAGGCCACGGTCGCGCAGCGTTCCGCCGAGGTCATCCACCATGACGACCTCGAGGCCACGCTCGGCGTCCGCGAGGCCGCGCTGGACGTGCTGGAGACCGAGGCTGCGGGCCGACCAGCCCTCAGCGACGCCCTCGCCACGCTGGACGACGAAGGGAAGGCTCTGACCGACGAGGCCGCCGCCCTGCGGGAGTCGATCGCCGGGGCGACGGCGGCGCGGACCGAGGTGACCGCTGAGATCGAGCAGGTCCGTGCCGCGGTGGCGCTGGCCCTGGAGGAGCACGCCCACCTCTGCCCGTGTGCCTCCGGACAGGGTGCGGGTCCGGAGCTGCCGGCCGACATGGGAGACCTCACTGTGCTGGCGGACGTCCGTCGCCGCCATGACGCTGCGGCCCTGGCCCTCGAGGCGCACCTCGATGCGCTCCGCGCCGTGGAGCAGCGCACCGAGGACCATGCGGCAGCGGTGGCGGCGGTCGAGGCTGCCGTCTCCGAAGCCGGGTTCGCGGACGCCGACGAGCTCAGTGCGGCGCTCCTCCCACCCGCCACGTTGGCGCAGCTGCGATCGGCCGTGGCCGACCGTGACCGGGCCCGGGCCGTGGCCACGGCCACCCTTGCCGAGGACGACGTCCTGGCCGCCATGCAGCTGCCCGAGCCGGACCTCGACGCGCTGGAGACGGCGGCGTCCGAGGCGACGGGGGCGGTGACGTCCGCGACGTCCACTGACGCGCTCGTGCGTGCTTCACTCACGTCGGTGCGGCGCATGGCGACGACCGTGACGACGCTCTGCGACCGGCTCAGCAGCTCCGGCGCCCGCGCCGACGCGATGCGCGAGCTCGCCGACACCCTCGCCGGCCTCGGACCGAACAACGCGCTGCGCATGCGACTGTCAGCGTTCGTCCTCGCGGCCCGGCTCGAGAAGGTCGCCGAGCTCGCCAACGAGCGGCTCGCGTCCATGGGCGGCGGCCGCTACCAGCTGCGGCACAGTGACGGACTCGCGGCGCGCGGTGCCCGCAGCGGCCTCGGGCTCGACGTCCTCGACCTGTGGACCGGTCAGACCCGGGCCACGAGCTCACTGTCCGGCGGCGAGTCGTTCATGGCGTCCCTGGCGCTGGCGCTCGGCCTGGCGGATGCGGTGCGTGAGGAGGCCGGCGGGTTCGACCTGCAGACCCTCTTCATCGACGAAGGCTTCGGCACGCTCGACGACGAGAGTCTGGAGCAGGTGCTCGACGTCCTCGACGGGCTGCGCGAAGGTGGCCGCGCCGTCGGGGTCGTCAGCCACGTCGCCGAGCTGCGCACCCGAATCACGAACCAGGTTGTCGTCACCAAGACCGAGCACGGGTCCTCGGTCCGCACCATCGCTGCCGGTTCCACCGCCGAACCCGCTGCCTAGAACCCAAGCCCCAGCCGAGCGTCCTACCGACGACTGATTGCGCACAGTTCGCATGTCCACGCACCTCGGCCGCCCGGCATACCGACGACTGATTGCGCACAGTTCGCAGGCCCGCGGACCCCACGCCCGGCACACGAACGACTTATTGCCCGTTGTGGCAGCCACAACGGGCAATAAGTCGGACAGGGGCTCAGTCCTCGAAGGCCTCGGGCGGCGGGCAGGAGCAGACGAGGTGACGGTCGCCGTACGCTCCGTCGATGCGGCGCACCGGCGGCCAGTACTTCGCGAGCGGGTCGACCCCGGCCGGGAACGCCGCCTCCTCGCGGGAGTACTCGACGTCCCACTCCCCCGCGAGCGACTGCGCGGTGTGCGGTGCCCCGCGCAGGACGCTGCCCGCGACGTTGCCGGACGCACCGGCTGCGTCGATCTCGCCCCGGATCGCGATCATCGCGTCGCAGAACCGGTCGAGCTCGGCGGTGTCCTCGCTCTCGGTCGGCTCGACCATGAGCGTCCCGGCGACGGGGAACGACATCGTCGGTGCGTGGAAGCCGTAGTCGATGAGCCGCTTGGCGATGTCGTCGACGGTGACGCCGGTCTGCTTCGTCAGCGGCCGAATGTCGAGGATGCACTCGTGCGCGACGAGACCGTCCTCGCCGGAGTACAGCACCGGGTAGTGCTCACGCAGCCGCGCCGCGATGTAGTTCGCGTTGAGCACCGCCACCTCGGTCGCGCGGCGCAGGCCGGCGCCGCCCATGAGCCGCACATACGCCCACGAGATCGGCAGGATCCCCGCCGAGCCGTAGGGCGCAGCCGACACCGGCCCGACACCCGTCTCCGGGCCAGCCTCCGGGGCGAGCGGGTGGTTCGGCAGGAACGGCGCGAGGTGCTCGCGGCACGCGACCGGGCCGACACCGGGACCGCCGCCACCGTGCGGGATGCAGAACGTCTTGTGCAGGTTGAGGTGCGACACGTCGGCGCCGAACCGCCCCGGCTGCGCAAGCCCGACGAGCGCGTTGAGGTTGGCGCCGTCGACATACACCTGACCACCGGCGTCGTGCACCATCGCACAGAGCTCGGTGATGGTGTCCTCGAAGACGCCGTGCGTCGAGGGGTAGGTCACCATGATCGCCGCGAGGGCGTCCCGGTGCTCCTCGACCTTGGTCTTGAGGTCGAGCAGGTCGACGTTGCCGGTGGCCGGGTCGGTGGCGACGACGACGACCTTCATGCCGGCCATGACCGCGCTCGCCGCGTTGGTCCCGTGCGCGCTCGACGGGATGAGGCAGATCGTGCGCTCCTCGTCACCCTGCGAGCGGTGGTATGCCGCGATCGCGAGCAGGCCGGCCAGCTCACCCTGCGAGCCGGCGTTGGGCTGCAGGGAGACCGCGTCGTAGCCGGTGACGTCGCAGAGCCACTGCGACAGCTCGGCGATGAGGTGGCGGATCCCCTCGGTCTGGTCAGCCGGCGCGAAGGGGTGCAGCGACGCGAACTCCGGCCACGTCACCGCGAGCATCTCGGTCGTCGCGTTGAGCTTCATCGTGCACGACCCGAGCGGGATCATGCCGCGGTCGAGGGCGAAGTCGCGGTCGGACAGTCGCCGCAGGTAGCGCAGCATCGACGTCTCGCTGTGGTGGCTCGAGAAGACCGGGTGCGTGAGGTACCCGCTCGTCCGGTCCAGCCCCTCGCCCCAGTTCGGTTCTGCAACAGGCACATTCGTCGGCGCGTCGACACCGAACGCCCGGCACACGGCGACGAGGTCGTCGAGGTAGGTCGTCTCGTCCACGGACACAAGGACGGTGTCGCCGTCGTGGCGCCACAGGTTGACGCCCTCGGCGACAGCGGCCGCGACGACGTCGTCGGCGCGGCCCTCGACGCGCGCAGACAGGGTGTCGAAGCCCGCTCCGTCGAGCACGTCCACACCGCCGGCGCGCAGCGCCGCGACGAGCGCTTCGCGGTGCGCGTGGATGCGCAGCGCGATGGCGCGCAGCCCGCGCGGGCCGTGGTAGACGGCATACATGCTCGCCATCACGGCGAGGAGCACCTGCGCCGTGCAGATGTTCGACGTCGCCTTCTCGCGGCGGATGTGCTGTTCGCGGGTCTGCAGCGCGAGCCGGTATGCCGGTGCGCCGGTCGCGTCGACGGAGACGCCGACGAGGCGGCCGGGCAGGGTGCGCTCGAGCCCGGAACGGACAGACATGTAGCCCGCGTGCGGGCCGCCGAAGCCGAGCGGCACGCCGAAGCGCTGGGTCGTCCCGACGGCGATGTCCGCGCCCCACTCCCCCGGTGCGGTGGCCAGGGTGAGGGCCATGAGGTCGGCGGCGGCCGTGACGAGCGCACCTGCCGCATGGGCGCTTTCGGCGAGGGCACGGTGGTCGCGCAGCCGGCCGTGCAGGTCCGGGTACTGGACGATGACGCCGAAGACCGGACGTCCTCCCGCAGCCTCGGACAGACCCTCGGCGGTGGTCACGTCGGTGAGGTCGGCGACGACGAGGTCGATCCCGAGCGGCAGCGCACGGGTCCGCATCACGGCGAGGGTCTGCGGGAAGACAGCCTCGTCGACGAGCAGGACGGCGTCGGACGCGACCTTGCTCGCCCGGCGCATGAGCGTCATGGCTTCCGCGGCGGCGGTGGCCTCGTCGAGCAGGGACGCCCCGGCCGTGGTGAGCCCGGTGAGGTCGGCGACGACCGTCTGGAAGTTGAGCAGGGCCTCGAGCCGGCCCTGGGAGATCTCCGGCTGGTAGGGCGTGTAGGCGGTGTACCACGCGGGGTTCTCGAGGACGTTGCGCTGGATCACCAGCGGGGTGATCGTGCCGTAGTAGCCCAGCCCGATCATCGGCGTGAGGACCGTGTTGCGGTCGGCGAGAGCACGCAGCTCCTCGACGACAGCGTACTCGGAGTCGGCCGGGACGATGTCGATCGACCCGGTCGCCCGGATCGCGGCGGGCACGGCCGTCGACGCAAGGTCGTCGAGGCTGGAGCGGCCGATCGCTTCGAGCATGCGCGCGACGTCGGCCTCGCTGGGCCCGATGTGTCGTCCGGCGAACGCGGGCAGTGTGGTCGCGGTGGACGAGCTTGTGGTGAGGTCGATGGGGTCGGTCATCGGGCGAGGCTCCTGGCGCGTGGGACGGGCTCGGACCTCCCCATCTGTCGCGGCGTCGAGCCGTCTCAGAGGTGCCTGATCCGTGCGGTCCTTTGCGCCTGAGAGGTTCCGGGGAGTTTGCCCCTTCGGCGCCCCGGGCCCGACCGGACCCGAGGACTCTCCCGCACGGTGTTGGCGGCCCCGTCAGGGTAGCAAAACGGCGCGCACCCGTCGGGTGCGCGCCGGTGCGTGAGCCGCGGTCAGGCCAGCCGGGCCTGCCGGCGGGCGCTGAGCTCGTCGCCGGGGTGGGCCGCCGGCATCTCGTCGCTCGGACGCTCGCTCGGCAGGTGCGAGAGGTCGCCCTCGACCTCGCGCCACACCTTGCCGACGGCGATGCCGAAGACGCCCTGGCCGCCCTGGAGCAGGTCGATGACCTCTTCGTTCGACGTGCACTCGTAGACGGACGCCCCGTCACTCATGAGGGTGACGTGAGCGAGGTCGTCGACGCCGCGGTCGCGCAGCACCTGCACGGCACCGCGGATCTGCTGGAGCGAGACACCGGTATCGAGGAGCCGCTTGACGACCTTGAGGGCGAGGATGTCGCGGAAGCCGTAGAGGCGCTGCGAGCCGGACCCGGCCGCTCCCCGCACGCTCGGCTCGACGAGGCCGGTGCGAGCCCAGTAGTCGAGCTGGCGGTAGGTGATGCCGGCGGCCTTGCACGCGGTCGGGCCGCGGTAGCCGGTCTCCTCGTCGAGCTCAGGCAGGTCATCGGTGAAGAGCAGACCCTGAGCCAGCACGGGCACGTGCCCCGTCGGCTTCTCGTTGATGGCGTTCACGCCGTCCTCCTGCACCTTCCGAGACTTCTCACGAAGTCGTCCCACGACGCGAACCACATGGACGTGACTACACGGACGTCGTTTCCTTGAGTCGAAGGTAGAACCCGGGCACCTCGGGGTCAACTACCACTCGACCCTATTCACACGCGTGTCGTGAGCAACATCCGCAACACTCACCCTCAACTGGAGGGTTGGTCTCCGGTGTCGAAGTCGTCGGCAGAGACGTGGTCGAGGAACTCCTTGAACTTCTCGACCTCGTCCTCCTCCTGCTCCCCCGCCATCTCGACGCCGGCCTCGTCGAGCATGGCATCGTCGGTGACGATGTCGACCCCGGCTCGCAGCGCAAGGGCGATGGCATCCGAGGAGCGCGAGTCGATGCTCCGCCCGCCTCCATCGGCCCCGCCGTCGACGTCGATGGTCGCGTGGAAGACCCCGGAGTCGAGCGCGGTGATGCGCACCCGGTCAATGGTGTGGCCGAGCTCCTCGAGGACGTTTTTCAGCAGGTCGTGCGTGAGCGGCCGCGGCGGCACGACCCCCTGCTGGGCGTAGGCGATCGCCGCGGCCTCGGCGGCACCGATCCAGATCGGGAGGTACCTGCTGCCGTCACGCTCTCGCAGCAGGACGATGGGTTGGTTCGTCGGCATCTCGACACGGACACCGAGGACGTCCAGTGACTTCACGTCTCCACCGTACGTCTCAGGACCGGGCGAGACCACCCTTGACCAGGGCGGCATGGAGCTGCAGGCAGAGCCGCGCGATCGCCGCCTCGTCGTCGGCTCGCCCGCCGCCTCGGCGGGTGCTCATCGCCTGCTCGACGAGGCCGACCTCGCGGTCGGCAGCCGTGCGAAAGGGCCGGAGGTGCCGCGCCTCGATGCCGTATGCCGCGAGGCCGGCGGCCGCGTGCGCGGCCTGCAGGTCCGTGGCCGAGTAGTGACCGCTCTTGTCGGGACGGAGGACACCGAACCCCTCGAGCGAGTCCACGACGTCCGCGTCCAGACCGGTCGCCTCAACGAGCTCGGCACGGGTGAGCCGGACGCTACGGACGCGCGTGAGCTCGGCCGCCGACGGCACGTCGGGGTCCTCCGCCGGCTTGGGGGCGCGCGGCCGCTCGGCGTCACCCCCGGTGCCGGGCGGCTCGAGCCCGCGGTCGAGCGCGTCGAGGGCCTCGCGGATGACCCGGAGCGGCCAGAACCGGTCCCGTTGCGCCCGCAGCACGTAGCGCAGCCTGTCGACATCGGCCGGCGTGTAGGTGCGGTAGCCGGCCGGGGTGCGGTCCGGGGTGACCAGACCCTCTCCCTCGAGGAAGCGCAGCTTGGAGATGCTGATGTCGGGGAACTCCTCGCGCAGCGCGTCGAGGACCTTCCCGATCGTCAGCGGGCGCTCAGGCCTGCTTGGCGGCATAGAAGACGAGGCGGTACTTGCCGATCTGGACCTCGTCGCCGGTCTGGAGGGTGGCCTCGTCGATGCGCTCACGGTTGACGTAGGTGCCGTTGAGCGAGCCCACGTCCTTGACGACGAACTGGCCACCGGTTCGCTCGAAGGTCGCGTGGCTGCGCGACACCGTCACGTCGTCGAGGAAGATGTCGCTCTCGGGGTGACGCCCCGAGCTGACGAGGTCGTCGTCGAGGAGGAACCGCGCGCCGGTGTTGGGGCCGCGCAGCACGACAAGGAGAGCCGTGCCGGGGCGCAGCGCGTCGACGGTCGCCTGGTCGGCACGGGTGAGGACGTGCTCGCTCTCGTGGACGACGTCGGACTGCTCGAGCCCTTCCACCGCCTGGAAGCGCATCGTCGTCGACGACTCCGGTTCGCGCTCCGGCGTCTCGCGACCCTGGTCACTCATCAGTGCGGCTCCTGTCTCGGCTCGTCGGTGAAGCACTCACCCTAGATGACCCCTTGAGGGATGAACAGGGCGTTGGCAAAAAGCGGGCTGTGAATATGCCTGCGACGTCAGCCCAGCTGCTGCTGGTACGACTCGACGTCGAGCAGACCCTCGACGGCGGCGGCGTCGCTCGGCCGGAGCTCGTACATCCAGCCCTCGCCGTAGGGGTCGGAGTTGACCAGCTCGGGTGAGGCGTCGAGGGCCTCGTTGACGGCGGTGACCTCGCCGGCCAGCGGCGCGTAGAGGTCGCTCACCGACTTCGTCGACTCGACCTCGCCGCACGCTTCGCCGACCGCCACCGTGTCGCCCACACCAGGCAGGCTCACGTACACGACGTCGCCGAGGGCGTCCTGCGCAAAGGAGGTGATCCCGATCCGGACGACATCGCCGGAGGAGCGCACCCACTCGTGCTCGGCGGTGTAGCGCAGGTCGCTCGGGTACTCGAGGTCACTCATCGGGAATGCTCCTTGCGGGCGTCAGGAGGAACTGGGACTGGGAACAGGTCGAGCGTACTGAGGCTCGGAAACGGTCTGCAATGCGGACACCGTCACCGACTCCTGGGTGTCGATGACGGCCTCTCCCCCGAGGCTGCGCACCGAGTTGGTCACTCCGCCCGGGATCTGCATCGCCGAGGCGAGGGTCTGGGCGTCACCGATGGCGGTGATGACGTAGGGGGCGCTCACGTCCTTGCCGGAGACGGCGATGCCGCCCTCCCCGTCGGTGAAGTAGGTGTTCACGACGACGCGGATGCCGTTGATCTCGATCGCCTCGGCTCCGGCGTCGCGCAGCTCCTGGAGGGTGTCGAGGAGCAGCGGTGCCGTCACGGCGTTCTTGGGGTCGTTGATGGTGATGACGATGCCCGGACCCTTGGCAGGCACCGTGCCGGCGAGGATGCCCAGCGAGTCGAGTCGCTGCTGGGCGGCTCCCCTGGCCTCGCTGAGGCTGGTCGAGTCGTTCTGCAGCCGGTCGCGCGACTGCTGCAGCTCCTGGATCTCCTGGGCGAGGCGGTTGCCGTCCTGGTCCACGGAGTCGAGGATGCGGATCAGCTCGTCCTCCCGCAGGTCCTCGAGCCCCTCGATGGAGGTCTGGCGGACCTGCGCGGCGATGGCGAACCCCAGCCCGAGGGCCAGCACCGTCGCGAGCACGTTGGCCTTGGTCGGGCGGGGCCGTCCGGCGCGCGCGAGCCGCTGCCAGGCCGTGCGGGTCCCGCCGGCATCGCTCCCGTCAGGACGGGTCGTGTCGCGCTCCGGTGCGCCGGCTTCGTGCCGACCGGTTCGCGATGGGGTCTGCTCCGTCATGCCCCGGTCCTCACGCGCTGAACAGGTGGCGCCGGATCGAGGCGACGTTGGAGAAGATCCGCACGCCGAGGACCACGACGACGCCAGTCGAGAGCTGGCTCCCGACTCCGAGCTGGTCGCCGAGGAAGACGATGAACGCGGCCACGACGACGTTCGACAGGAACGAGATGACGAAGACCTTGTCGTTGAAGATGCCGTCGAGGACCGCCCGGACAGCACCGAACACCGCGTCCAGGGCTGCGACGACGGCGATCGGGAGGTAGGGCTGCAGCCAGATGGGCACCTCGGGCTGCAGCAGCACGCCGACGACGATGCCCGCGACGAGTCCGAGCGCAGGGATCACGGGGTCACTCCTCGAGTCGATGGGGCGGGCAGTGCCATGGCAGGCTCCCCGACCCTAACCGGCAGGCCGGGCGGCGCGGGTCGCGAGGGTCGCCGATGCCGGAATCGTGACCTCCTTGCGCACCGAGGTCTCGACGCGGATACCGAAGGAGTTCTTCAGGGTCGACAGGTAGCTGCCACCGTTGCCGTCGGCGAACGTCGCGGGCAGCGAACCGGGATCACCGATGGCTGTGACGACATACGGCCGCTTGAGCGGGCGGTAGTCGACGAGGATCGCCTCCCCGGCGAACCGGATCGACGCGGTCGAGGTCAGCCGCTGTCCGTTGACGGAGACGGCTTCGGCTCCTGCCTCCCAGAGGCTGTTGACGACGATCTGCAGGTCTCGCGAGATGACCTTGCCGTCCTTGTTCTCCGTCGTCTCCTCTCGCGGAGCCGCATTGGTGCCCTCACCCTCCTGCGAGGGCGCGTCGTCGATCGTCACGACGAAACCGGGACCACGCACTGGCACCGCACCGGCGACAAGGGAGAGCCGTTGGACGTCCTCGGCGAGCTCGTCACTGACCTGGGAGAGCGTTTGGACGTCGAGGGCGGCGATCTCCGAGCGCAGCTGCCCGGCCGTGGCCGCCCGCTCGTCGACGACCGACTGACCCTTCTCGATGCGCTCGATGAGGCTCGACTTGGTCCGCTGCTTCGTCGTCTCGGTGCCGCGCAGCTGCACCGCTGCGATCCCGACGAGGACCCCGATGACGAGGACGAAGGCGAGCAGCCACGGGGATCGCAGGCTCGTCGCGCGCGGCAGTCCGGCGGCCTCACGCCGTTCGGCCGCAGCGGCGTACCCCGGGTCGAGCGGCCGCTCGAGCATCGAGGTGATCAGGGTCATCGACGCGTCCGGGCGACGCCCCGGGTCGGGTGTGCGCTTCGCGCTCATCGACCCCTCCGGTGAGCGAGCAGACCACGCAGCTGGACGGCATACAGGATCCCGGCGACCCAGTAGAGGACGGTGCCCCACCACGCGAAGCCCCACCCGATCGGCCGGGCGATGGTCGCCAACCAGCCGTCGCCCTCGGCCATGAGCAGCGCCGGGAAGGCGTAGAGGAGGTTGAACGTCGCGGCCTTGCCGATGAAGTGCACCGGGAGGCCCGTCCACCCGTGCCGCTTGGCGACGAGGACGACGACCGCCATGAACGCCTCGCGAGCGAAGAGCACACCGACGAGCCACCACGGGATGATGTCGCGCCACGCGAGGCCGACGAGCGTCGTCACGATGTAGAGCCGGTCGGCGATGGGGTCGAGCAGCTGCCCGACGCGCGAGACGAGGCCGTAGCGGCGGGCGATCTTGCCATCCAGGTAGTCGGTGATGCCGGAGGCCATGAGGATGACGAGGGCGATGGCGTCGTGCTTCGTCGCGATGGCCCAGATGAACGCCGGGACGCCGAGCAGCCGCAGCGCCGAGAGGGCGTTGGGCACGGTGACGACGCGGTCGACAGGGGCGCCTTCGGTCCCCCGGACGCTCTCACCGGCAGTCATGCCGAGCAGCCTATGCGGTGCGATCTAGAGTCGGCCCATGACATCCCGGATCCTCAGTGGTGATGCCGATTTCTGGCGATCGCGGCGCACCGGTGTGAAGTGGGGGCTGTATGCCGCGGACGTCCTGCCGCTGTGGGTGGCGGAGATGGACGCGGCGCCGTGCGACCCCGTGGTTGCGGCCGTGGCAGCCGCCATGCGGCGCGGTGACACGGGCTATCCGCTCGGGCGCTCGTTCGTCGAGGCGGCGGTCTCGTATGCCGCCCGCACCTGGTCGTGGACCGTGCCGGCTTCCCGGGCGATGCCGGTCGCGGACGTCATGACCGGGCTGAGCGAGGTCGTGCGCGTCGTGACGGATCCGGGCGGGCCGGTCGTCGTGTCGTCCCCGGTCTACAACGCGTTCTTCGACCACCTCGACCTCGTGGACCGCCGCGTCGTCGACGCCCCGCTCACCGATGCCGGGCGGCTGGACCTCGACCTGCTGGACCGGACGTTCGGCGAGGTGCGCGCGCGAGGCGAGCGGGCGGCATACCTGCTGTGCAACCCGCAGAACCCCACCGGCACGGTGCACACGCGCGACGAGCTGACCGCGCTCGCTGCCCTCGCCGAGACGCACGACGTCGTCGTCATCTCCGACGAGATCCACGCGCCGATCGTGCACGACGGACCGTTCGTGCCGTACCTGTCGGTGCCGGGCGGGTCGCGAGGGGTGGCGCTGGTGTCGGCGTCGAAGGCGTGGAACCTCGCCGGGCTCAAGGCAGCCGTGGTCGTCATCGGCGAGGACGCGCGCCCCGATGTCGCGCTGCACGAGGTCCTGACCCACGGTTCCGGCCACCTCGGCCAGGTCGCGGCGATCGCGGCGTGGGGCGAGGGCGAGGCGTGGCTGCGGCAGCTGACCGGTGAGGTGGCCGAGAACGCTGCGCTACTGGGTCGCCTTCTCGCGCAACGGATTCCGGCGATCGGGTATGCCGCGCCCGCATCGACCTATCTTGCGTGGCTCGACTGTCGTGCGCTCGGGTTGGGTGACGACCCGGCGGCGGTCTTCCGGGAACGGGGGCGCGTGGCGTTCTCGTCGGGGCCGTCGTTCGGCGAGCGCGGGCGCGGGTTCACCCGGGTCAACCTCGCGACGTCGCCGGAGATCCTCGAGGAGGCCGTGACCCGGATGGAGAACGCACTGTGACCGAGTCCGACAGCGTCCCGCAGCACGTCGCCCGATGGCTGCTCCCCCGCAGCGAACGCGACAACCCGGCGACGAGCATCGACGAGGGCCACCCCAGCGAGCAGGCGTGGTCGTCGGGCAACGTCGTCACGCCGATCGTCGACGGCGCCGACTACTTCGCGCAGCTCAAGGAGGTCATCGACGCGACGGGTGAGGGCGACCTGGTGCTCTATGCCGGGTGGCGCGCCGACGCCGACGAGCAGCTCACCGACGACCCGGGGTCCACGCTGCTCGACGTCCTCGACGCGGCCGAGGACCGCGAGGTGCTCGTGCGCGCCCTCGTGTGGCGCTCGCACGCGGAGGCGATGGACTTCTCGGCCGAGGCGAACCGAGAGACGGCCGAGGGGCTGAGCGAGGTCGACGACGAGCACGCCGAGTTCCTGCTCGACATGCGGGTGCGGCACACCGGCGCCCACCACCAGAAGTTCGTCGTCGTCCGGCACCGGGACGACAGCTCGCGCGACATCGCCTTCGTCGGCGGCATCGACGTGGCTCATTCACGGCGTGACACGAGCGAGCACCACGGGGACCCGCAGCAACAGGGGCTGTCCGACGAGTACGGGCCCCGGCCGGGATGGCACGACGTGCAGTGCTCGATCGTCGGGCCGGCCGTCGCCGACGTGGAGCGGGTGTTCCGGGAGCGGTGGGACGACCCGAGCCCGCTCGAGCCGTCACTGCTGCACCGCGTGGTCAACCGGGTGCGCGGCACGGTGCCGATGGCGGCCGAGCCGCTGCCTGCTGCGTGGCCCGCTCCGCCGCCCGTGGACGGCGGTCGGCACGTCGTCCAGCTGCTCCGGACCTACCCGCGGCTGCGGCGCACGCGGTCGTACCCCTTCGCGCCGTTCGGTGAGCGGTCCATCGCGCGTGGTCTCGCCCGGGCGCTGGGGCAGGCGCGCGGGCTGGTCTACATCGAGGACCAGTACCTGTGGTCGCGCTCGATCATGGCTGCCTTCGCGAAGGTGCTGCGCGAGAACCCCGAGCTGCGGATGATCGCCGTCCTCCCCCACCACACCGACGTCACCGGGTTCGGGCGGCGGCTGCAGCAGGAGGGGCGGGCCGAGGCACTGCGGGACCTGGAGGAGGCGGCACCCGGGCGCTTCGCGGCATACGGCATCGAGAACCACGCGGGCTGGCCGGTCTACGTCCACGCGAAGGTCAAGATCATCGACGACTGGTACGCGACGATCGGCTCGGACAACCTCAACCGCCGTTCGTGGACGCACGACTCGGAGCTGGCTGCGCTTGTCATCGATGGCGAGGGTGTGGATCACTCGCCGTTCGCTCGGGGGCTGCGGCTGCGGCTCGCGGCGGAGCACCTGGACCGGCCGCTGTCCGGCCCGTCTCACGAGGAGGCCCTGGCGGACTGCGTGTCACCGGAGGGGATGTTCGAGGCGTATGCCTCGTCGGCGGCGGCCTTGCAGGCCTGGCACGACGGTGGCCGGGTCGGTCCGCGTCCGGCCGGGCGGCTGCGGCCGCTCGAGGTGGTGTCGCTGGGTCGGGTTCTCGAGCGGGTGCTCGAGGTGCCCCAGCGGATCGTCGGCGACCCGGACGGGCGGCCCCGGACGATGCGGATGCGCCGGCTCTTCTGAGGGAGGGGGCGACGAGTTCACGAGCGGGTCCGCGCCAGTGACCCGCCCCCTTCAGCGCACGCGTCGTGGATGCGCAATGAGCGCGTCAGGTCGAAGCTCTACGAGGTCGTATTCGTCGAGGGCGTCCACCAGTGCCTCGAGCGCGTCATCAAACAACGCAAGCAGCGCGTCGTTCGTGATGTTTCCAGTGGCGACGATCAGCAGCTTCGCGGGGCGTCCCGTCAGAAGGTGACTGTCCCGGAAGTCACGATCCTTGGTGACGACGACCCGTTGTTCGTTATCCGCGAACTCGGTGATCTGTTGATCGGTCGAACGGTTGCCATCGGGTAGGGCGCTTGTGTGAATGGTCGGGTGCCCAGCGGCGTGGATGGCCACCGCCAACCGTGGTGGCAGTTGCGCATCAACGAGAAACTTCACGCCGCCCCGAGGGGCCCTATGTGATGTCCACCGGCCGCCAGAGCGCCGAACTCAAGGGCCGCCAAAAGGTCGTCGCGTTCGAGGTCCGGATAGTCCGCCACAACCTCATCAATACTCATGCCGCTGGAGAGAAGCTCCAAGAGCATCTGTACGGGGTAACGAAGGCCCCGGACCACCGGCTGACCATGGCACACCGCGGCATCGGTGGTGATGCGGTCCAGTCGCGACATGTCGTCCATGGTAGCGACGGAGTGGGACAGCAGAATCCGACCGGCCGGCCACGGAACTTCCGGTCCTTGGAAAGGCGTGAGATGCGCCGCCTTCGAGAGGACCGGGAAGACGGGCTCAGGCGGCGGCCCGAGCTTTCGGACCACCGCCTCCCTGTGTCGGGCTGACAGGATTTGAACCTGCGACCCCTTGACCCCCAGTCAAGTGCGCTACCAAGCTGCGCCACAGCCCGTGGCTCGCCCTCTCGTTGCCTTGAGAGCGAACGAAACCATATCCCACGCTGCCGGTGCTCTCCCAATCGCCCCAAGGCACGTCGCACGCCGGCTCCGCCCACCTAGGGACAGCCGAGGATGCCCGCCGGATCGGCGATGTCGACGACCTCTCCGCGCGGGTTGAGGGTCACCGTCACGTCCCCGCGGTCGAAAGAGGTCAAGACGAGTCGCCCCTCTCCGTCCATGACCACGGACTCCAGGCTGTTGTCGGGACTGTCGCCGTTGATGCAGGCGATCTCGCTCTCCCGCGCGAAAACCCCGCTGGTGTCGCGGATCGACACGATCCACAGCGGGTCGATGACCGCGAGCCCTTCGGTCACCAGCACCTCGTAGTTCGTGTCCGACACCCGCACGGACTCGGGCGTGCCGACTCGGAAGACCGCGCCGATGAGCACGAGCGCCCCCACCGCCGACGTCGTCAGCAGTACCGTGACGACCTTCACGCCCCGATCCCAGCGGGAGGTGAGGGCGGCCACGCAGACACATGCGCCTGCGGCGATGACGAGAACCGTCGTCGTGGGGAACGACGCGGGCAGAGCACTGAGGGACCAGCCACCCGATACGGCGATCCCGGCGAGAACGAGCATCAGCGCGGCACCCCCGAGCCAGCCGAGGACAACTGGCCAGGAGCTTCTTCGTGCCGTCGCCCGTTGGACGCCATCCCCCTGCCGCAGTGGCGGCCATGAGTCCGGCCGGGTGGAGCCCGGTGCCTCAGTGCGCCTGTCATCGGCCGACCCTCGACTCATGGGCCGATTGTCACCTGTCATTCGCGCTCAGCGGATGAGACTCGCGACAAAGGTTGCGAGCCCGAGGGCGGCGCACAGACCGAGGGTGCGCAGCGGGCTCCAGCCGCGCCAGAAGATCATCGCCAGCGCCACACCCGTGATCCCGAACGCCACCGGATCCCACGTGTCGAGGACGGGCAGCTCGAGACGCACGGGGCCGGACTGGACCTTCCGCGTGACGTCTAACAGCGTGTGCAGGGAGAAGAAGACAGCGAGGTTGGCGATGACGCCGACCACCCCGGCCGTGATTCCGGTGAGCGCCGCCGAGAGATGCGTGTTGCTGCGCAACCGCTCGACGTAGGGCGCCCCCAGCAGGACGAAGAGGAAGCACGGCACGAACGTCACCCACGTCACGAGCAGCGACGCGAGCACGGCCGCGACCCACGGGTCGAGGACACCGGGGTTGCGGTACGCCCCGACGAAGGCGACGAACTGGACGACCATGATGAGCGGTCCGGGGGTCGTCTCCGCGAGGGCGAGGCCGCGCACCATCTCGCCGGGAGCGAGCCAGCCATACACGCTGACGGCCTGCTGTGCGACATATGCGAGGACGGCATACGCCCCGCCGAAGGTGACCACGGCGGCACCGGAGAAGAAGAGCCCCTGGTCGGTGAAGACGCTGGTGCCGAGGCTGCCCGCGAGGAGCGCGACCACCGCGACGGGCGCGAACCACAGCACCAGACCCAGCACGACGACGCCGAGGGACCGGCGGGCCGACGGCAGCTCGTGGTGCAGGGCGTCGTCGCTGACGAGAGGGGCGGGCCCGTCGTCGCCGCCGTCGCTGGAGCCGCCGCCGAGGTCACCGACACGGCGGCTGAGGAGCCAGCCGGCGACCGCGGACGCGAACACGACCACCGGGAACGGCACCCCGAACAGGGTCAGCGCGGCGAACGCTCCGACGGCGATCGCGACGAGTCCGGGATGGCGCAGCGCGCGCCGGCCCACGCGGTACACGGCGTGCACGACGATCGCGATGACGGCCGGCGCGACCCCGGCGAAGAGCGCTGCCACGAGGTCGGTTTCGCCGTACGCGACGTAGATCCCCGACAGGACGAGCAGGGCCACGACCCCGGGCAGGACGAAGAGTCCGCCGGCGATGAGGCCTCCCCGCACGCCGTTGAGCAGCCAGCCGGTGTAGATCGCCAGCTGCTGCGCCTCCGGCCCGGGCAGGAGCATGCAGTAGTTCAGGGCGTGGAGGAACCGCCTCTGACCGATCCAGCGCTTCTCGTCGACGAGCTTGTGCTGCATGACGGCGATCTGGCCGGCCGGCCCACCGAACGTCTGCAGCGAGATGGCGAACCACGCGCGCGTCGCCTCCCGCAGCGGGATGACGTCACCGCCCGTCGGGTGGGCTCCGCCCCCGGCGGGTGGTTCGGTGTGGTCGGCGGCAGTCACACCGGAGAGTCTGCCGCGAGGAGGCTCAGCGGCGGGAGCGCTTCTCACGCACGCGCACGGACACCTCGATGGGCGTGCCCTCGAAGCCGAACTCCTCACGCAGGCGGCGCTCGACGAACCGGCGGTACCCGGCCTCGATGAAGCCGGACGCGAAGAGCACGAACCGCGGCGGCCGCGTCGACGCCTGGGTGGCGAAGAGGATGCGCGGCTGCTTGCCGCCGCGCACTGGGTGCGGGTGCCCGGCGACGATCTCACCGAGGAAGCTGTTGAGCCGGCCGGTCGGGATCCGGGTGTCCCAGGAGTCGAGCGAGGTCTCGAGCGCCGGCACGAGCCGGTCCATGTGCCGGCCCGTCGTCGCGGACACGTTGACCCGCGGGGCCCACGGGATCTGCACGAGCTCGCGCTCGATCTCCCGCTCGAGGTAGTGGCGGCGCTCCTCGTCGGTGAGGTCCCACTTGTTGTAGGCAATGACCAGAGCACGACCGGCGTCGACGACCTGCTGGACGATGCGGATGTCCTGCTCGGTGATCGGCACCGACGCGTCGATGAGGACGATCGCGACCTCCGCCTTCTCGAGCGCGGTCTGGGTGCGCAGCGAGGCGTAGAAGTCGGCGCCGCGGGTCTGGTGCACCCGGCGGCGGATACCGGCCGTGTCGACGAAGCGCCACTCCTTGCCGCCGAGCTCGATGAGCTCGTCGACGGGGTCGCGGGTCGTGCCGGCGACGTCGTCGACGACGACGCGGTCCGACCCGGCAAGACGGTTGAGCAGCGAGGACTTGCCGACGTTCGGGCGACCGAGGAGGGCGACCCGGCGAGGCCCCCCGCGGGCATACGCACCGAAGACCGCGGACTTCTCCGGGAGCACGTCGAGAATGGCATCGAGGGCGTCACCACTGCCCCGGCCGTGGAGCGCCGACACCGGCCACGGTTGCCCGAGGCCGAGGTTCCACAGCGCGGCGGCGTCGGCCTCGAACCGTTGGTCGTCGACCTTGTTCGCGACGAGGACGACGGGCTTGCCCGAACGGCGCAGCAGCTTGACGACCGCGGCGTCGTCGTCGGTCGCGCCCACGACGGCGTCGACGACGAAGAGGACGACGTCGGCGAGCTCGACGGCGATCTCGGCCTGCTCGGCGACGCGCAGGTGGATGCCCTTCGCGTCGATGGCCCAGCCGCCGGTGTCGACGAGGGTGAACCGGCGCCCGCTCCACTCGGCGTCGTAGGCGACGCGGTCGCGCGTGACCCCGGGGACGTCCTCGACGACGGCTTCGCGCCGGCCGAGGATGCGGTTGACGAGGGTCGACTTGCCGACGTTCGGGCGGCCGACGACAGCGACGACTGGAACCTGCTCGAGGGCCGCTTCGTGGGCGATGTCGGCGTCGTCGCGGTCGACAAGCGCAAGGTCCTCGTCGCTGAGGTCGAACTCGTCGAGACCCGCCCGCAGGGCCGTGGCGACGGACTCGTCGGTCGCGGCGCCCTCGTCAGGAGTCGGGTTCTCGGAAGTCGTCATGCCGACCATTCTCCCCCAGCCGTGGCCATGCTCGGTTCAGTGTGGCGGAGGGGAGGAATTGGTGAGTTGCGCACGCACGGCGAGCGGCCGGCATACCGCAGGCTGCAACCGCAACGGACAATCAGTGCGGCAGGCTGCAGCCGCAACGGGCAATCAGTGCGGCGCAACGCGACCGCAACGGGCAATCAGTGCGGCGGGGCGCAACCAGAACGGGCAATCAGTCGGGAGTCAGGGGGTGGGGCGGACGCGGTCGAGGATCGTCCGGGCCACGAGGGCCGGCTCGGTCTCGGGGAGCCAGTGGCCGCCGTCGACCTCGACGAACCGGTAGTCGGCATCCACCCACCGCGCTGTCGCCTCGGCGGCCTCGCGCCCCAGGGCCGGATCCTTCGACCCCCACAGCAGCGTCGCCGGTACCTGGATCCGCCGCGTACCAGCGCCGTCGCTGCCACCCCGAGCGCCGCGCAACCGGCGCGGCAGCAGCTCACGCGGCCCCGGCATGAGGTCCCCGCCGAGCGGCAACGCGCGGTACCACGCGAGCCCGCCCGCGGCCGCACCCGGCTCACGGAAGCGGGCGGCATACCGCTTCGCCTCCTCGCGCGGCAGACCGATGCCGCGCAACACGGCATACAGGCGCCGCCCGAGGAACGCCTCGGGCAGCTTCGGCACCTGGAACGCCGCCATGTACCAGCTCATCCGTGCCTGCTGGGGTCGCCGCAGCGCCGCCGCGAACGCGCGATGGTGCGGCACCGACACCGACATGACGGAGTGCAGCCGCTCGGGGTGCTGCTCGGCGAACGCCCACGCGACGGCGCCGCCCCAGTCGTGCCCGACGAGATGGACCTTTTCGGCGCCTGTCGCGTCGATCGCCGCGACGACATCGGCGACGAGCTCCTTCATGGCGTATGCCGCCCGCTCGCGCGGTCGCGCGCGCGGTGAGTAGCCGCGCTGGTCGAAGGCGACGACGCGCAGGCCTTCGGCGGTGAGCTCGCGGCCGACGGCGTCCCACGTCCCCCGGTCCTGCGGCCAGCCGTGCAGGAGCATGACGACCTCGCCGTCCTCCGGTCCGGTGTCGGTGACGTCGAAGGTCAGACCGTCTCGGGTGAACTCACGCATGGGCGCAACCTACCGGCGGTGCTGGCTGTGGCCCGGCGAGCGTGCCCCGTCCCACAGCGGGGCCGATGGTCAGCCGCGATCGACGGTCGGACGCGACCGAGGTCAGGCCCGTGCGTGGCCGGCGACAGAGGCGACGACGGCGAGGACGGCCTCGACGCTCTCGTCGAAGTCGAGGTCCGAGGTGTCCACCGTGACGACGCCGTCCGCGGCGACGGTGAACTGCGAGACGGCCGAGTCGTCCCGGTCGCGGCGCAGCACCTGGTCGCGGGTCGCGGCGATGGCGGCCTCGTCGGCGGTTCCGTGGACCTCGGTGGAGCGACGGCGCAGCCGCGCCTCCTCGCTCGCCGTGAGCAGGATCCGCACGAGCGCGTCCGGTGCGACGACGGTCGTGATGTCACGCCCCTCCGCCACGACGCCACCGGTCTCGGCGGCGATGGCCGCCATCCGGTCGCGCTGCAGCTGTTGCAGGATCGGGCGGACGCCGACGTTCGTCGCGACCTTGGACACCTGCGAGCTGATCTCGGTGGTCCGGATGTCGGCGGTGACGTCGGTGCCGCCGACGATGACGCGCTGGTTGCTCGGGTCGGTCGTCTGCTCCAGCGGCCAGTCCTGCGCGACCGTGACGACCGCGGCCTCGTCGGTGAGGTCGACGCCCTGGTCGAGGCACCACCACGTGAGCGCGCGGTACATCGCACCGGTGTCGAGGTAGCCGACGCCGAGCCGGGTCGCAACGGCCTTCGAGACGCTCGACTTGCCCGAGCCGGAGGGCCCGTCGATCGCGATCGTCAGTGCCGGGCCGGTGCTCGGGGTGTCAGCGCTCATGGGTGGAGAGGATACGGTCCCGCGTCGGCCGGGCGGTCGTCAGCCAGGCCGGCGTCAGCCGTGCAGGCGCCAGCCGCGGGCCTGCAGCCCCTCGGCGAGCTCAGCGGCAGCGGCCGGCACGACGTCGACCTCGGCGAGCCCGAACGCCTGGCCCAACCCGTGGTCGAGGTGGAACTCCTCGATGTTCGTGCCGATCTCGCCGACGTCGGCGAAGAGTCGCCCGAGCTGCCCCGGCTCGTCCGGGATGAGCACCCGGACCGTTTCGTATGCCGTGGGTGCGGCACCGTGCTTCCCGGGGATCCGCGCGTGGCCGGCGTTGCCTGCGGCGATGGCCCGGGCGAGGGTGCCGCGGGCACCGGGTGCGTCGGAGTCGGCATCCAGCGCGTCGAGGGCCGCGATGACGCCGTCGAGGTCGCTCGCGATGGCGCGCAGCACGTCACGCACGGCGGTCGCGTTGCCGGAGAGGATCTGGGTCCACAGGTGCGGGTCGCTCGCGGCGATGCGGGTGACGTCCCGAAGTCCCTGCCCGGAGAGCGCGACGGCGGACCCGTCCAGGTCCTCGAGGCGGGCGGCGACGAGGCTCGCCATCAGCTGGGGCACGTGCGAGACCGACGCGACGGCGGCGTCGTGGTCGCCGGGTGGCAGGACGATGACCTCGGCGCCGACGGTGCGCGCGACGTGGGCGACGAGCTCCCGAGCCTGCTCGCCTGTCTCCTCGGTGGGCGTGAGGACCCACGCGCGTCCGTGGAAGAGGTCGTGCCGGCCGGCGACGGCCCCGCTGCGCTCGCGCCCGGCCATGGGGTGCGACCCGCAGAACCGCGTGAGGTCGGCGCCGCGAGCGCGCAGGTCGTCGATGACAGTCGCCTTGACGGACGCGACGTCGGTGACGGCGGCCTGCGGCCATCGGTCGAGCGCGTCCGCGACGCAGCCGGCGGTGACGTCGGGCGGGGTGGCGACGACGACGAGGTCGGGGTGCGCTGCCGGCCCGTCGCCCTCTCCCCTCTGGCCGGGTGGTGCCGTGCTCGTCGGCGTCGTCGACCCGGCACCGAGGTCGCGGGCGAGAGCGGCGTTCGTGCTCGAGATGTCCTCGAGCGTCACCGGCCAGCCGGCCCGGGTCAGCGCGAGTCCGAGGCTGGTGCCGATGAGGCCGGTGCCGACGACGTGGACTCTGGGGTCCGTCGAGGTGGGGGTGGTCATGCCGGGCTCGCTCACATGCCGGCTGCGGAGTAGAGGTCGCCGACCTCGCCCTTGGTGAGCTTGCGCCACTTGCCGGGCTTGGTGTCGCCCAGCCGGATCGGACCGACCTGCGTCCGCACGAGCGACTGCACGGGGTGGCCCACCTCGGCGAGGAGCCGCCGCACGATGTGCTTGCGGCCTTCGTGCAGAACGACCTCGACGATCGCCTTGCCGGGCTGGCTGTCGACGATGCGGAACGAGTCGACCGAGGCCGGGCCGTCGTCGAGCTCGACGCCCTCGCGCAGCCGCTTGCCGAGGTCGCGCGGGATCGGCCCGGGGACCTGCGCGAGGTAGGTCTTGAGGACGCCGTACTTCGGGTGCTGCAGCCGGTGCGCCAGCTCGCCGTCGTTGGTGAGGATGAGCAGGCCCTCGGTGTCGGCGTCGAGACGGCCCACGTGGAAGAGACGCTCCTTGCGGTCGCCGACGTAGTTGCCGATGTCGATGCGGCCGAGCTCGTCGTTCATCGACGTGACGACGTTGAGCGGCTTGTTGAAGGCGAGGTAGACCCGGGACTCGTCGAGCGTGACGCGCACGCCGTCGACGTGGACGACCTGGTCGGGCCGGATGCGCACACCGAGCTCGGTGACGATCTGGCCATCGACCTCGACGCGGCCGTCGGCGATGAGCTGCTCGCAGACCCGTCGCGAGCCGACTCCGGCTCCGGCGAGGAGCTTCTGCAGCCGTATGCCGTCCGGGTCGTGGACGTCGACGCTCGGCTGTGGTGGTCGCTGCTTGGGCTGGGTCGGCTGGCTGCGCTTCGTCGTCGCGCCTCCGCGCGGGCGGCCGGATCCGCCCTGGCCGCCGCGGCTGGGTCCGCCGCGTCCCTGACCGGGGCCGCCCTGACCGGGTCGGCCCTGACCGGAGCCGCCCCGGCGGCCACCACCGGAGCCGGCGCCACGGCCCGCTCCCCCGCCTCCGCGGCGGTCCCTGGGGGGCGTCATGCCCGCCCGCTCTCAGCGATCTCGTCGAGCACGTCGACCTCCGGCAGGTAGGGGGCGAGGGCGGGCAGGTCGTCGAGGGACTGCAGCCCGAGCCGCTCGAGGAAGACCGAGGTCGTGCCGTAGAGCGTCGCCGTCGACTCGTCGTCGGTGCCGACCTCCTCGATGAGGCCGCGGGTGAGGAGGGTGCGGATGACGCCGTCGACGTTGACGCCACGCACCGACGCGACCCGCCCGCGCGAGACCGGCTGGCGGTAGGCGATGACGGCGAGGGTCTCGAGCGAGGCCTGGGTGAGCTTGGCCTGCTGGCCGTCGAGGATGAACCGGCTCACGACCGGGGCGTAGTCGGCGCGGCTGTACATGCGCCAGCCACCCGCGACCTGGCGCAGCGCGAATCCGCGCTGCTGTGCGGCATACCCCTCCTCGAGGCCCTCGAGGGCCTCCTCCACGTCGGGGACGGGAACCTCGAGCGCGGAGGCGAGGGCCACCTCGGTGACCGGCTCGTCGACGACCATGAGGATGGCCTCGATGGCGCTTGGCAGGCCGCCGGGGACGTCGCCGACGTCGAAGGCGAGCTGTTCGGCCTCGGTCGGCCCGTCCGGCTCGACCGGCCCGTTCGGCTCGGGCGTCACGTCGTCCGTTTGTGCGGCATCAGTGGTGTCAGTCATGGTCAGCCTCTCGCTGATCAGGGGTGGCGTCGTCGGGGTTCTGGTCCGGCGCGGGTTCGCCGGTTCGGTCCTCGGAAGGCGCGGCCTCGTCGAACTCGTCGGTGACCTCGATATCGCCCTCCATCGCGCCCGTCCAGCGGACGGTGAGCTCGCCGAGCGCCTCGGCCTGCTCGAAGCTGATCGAGGCCTCGCGGAAGAGCTCGAGGAGGGCGAGGAACCGGGCGACGATGACGAGGGTGTTGTCGGCGTCGCGCACGAGCGTGCGGAACGACGCGACCCGCTCGCGGCGCAGCCGCTCGCCGATGATCGTTGCCTGCTCGCGCACGCTCACCGCCGGGGCATGCAGGTGCGCCAGTCCGACGGTGTCCGGGGTCTTGGGGGTGAGCGCCCGCGCGGCGATCATCGCGAGCTGCTCCGGCGTCACCGACCAGATGAGCTCGGGCAGGAGCTTGGCGAACTGCGGCTCGATGCCGGCCTGGCGCGGGGTCATCCGGCCGGCCGTCGCCATCCGCTCGCCGAACGTGTGCGCGATGTCCTTGAAGGCGCGGTACTGCAGCAGCCGCGCGAAGAGCAGGTCGCGGGCCTCGATGAGGGCGAGGTCCTCCTCATCCTCCGGGCTCAGCTGCGGCAGGAGGCGCGCGGCCTTGAGGTCGAGCAGGGTCGCCGCGACGAGGAGGAACTCCGACGCCTGCGAGAGGTCCCACCCCGCGTCGCCCTTGGCCTGCTCGGCCCGGATGTGCGCAATGAACTCGTCGGTGACCTTCGCGAGGGCGATCTCGGTGATGTCGAGCTTGTGCTTCGAGATGAGCCCGAGCAAAAGGTCGAAGGGTCCGGAGAAGTTCTCGAGGTGGACCTCGAAGGGGCTCGCCGCGGCCCGACGGGTGATGACGCCGCCGGGGGCGTCGGTCACGGCGTCGGGCGCGGTGTCAGGCTGCTCCGCCACGGGAGATGAGCTCCCTCGCGAGCTGCCGGTAGGCCCCGGCACCCTTGTGCGTCGAGTCGTAGGTCGTGATCGGCTCGGCGGCCAGGGTCGCGTCGGGGAACTTCACCGTGCGGCTGATGACGGTGTGGAACACCTGGTCGCCGAAGTGCTCGACGACGCTGGCGACGACCTCGCGCGAGTGCAGGGTGCGACCGTCGAACATCGTCGCGAGGATGCCGTCGATCTGCAGGCGCGGGTTGAGCCGGTCGGTGATCTTCTCGATCGTCTCGACGAGCAGGGCGACGCCGCGCATCGCGAAGAACTCGCACTCGAGCGGGATGAGCACGCCGTGCGCCGCGGTGAGGGCGTTGACGGTGAGCAGGCCGAGCGAGGGCTGGCAGTCGATGAGGATGACGTCGTAGTCGTCGAGGATGGGCCGCATGACCCGGGCGAGGATCTGCTCGCGCGCGACCTCGCCGACGAGCTGGACCTCGGCGGCCGAGAGGTCGATGTTGGCGGGCAGGACGTCGAGGCCCTCGACCTTGGTGTGCTGGATGACGTCGCGTACGTCGTGGCCGCGCTCGGTGAGCAGGTTGTAGACGGTGACGTCGAGGTCGTGCGTCGCGATGCCGAGGCCGACCGAGAGCGCGCCCTGCGGGTCGAAGTCGACGAGGAGCACCTTGCGGCCGTACTCCGCCAGTGCGGCACCGAGGTTGATCGTCGTCGTCGTCTTGCCGACGCCGCCCTTCTGGTTGCACATGGCGATCACGCGGGCCGGGCCGTGCGCCGTGAGCGGCTGCGGCTCGGGGAAGCTCGGGAGCGGGCGACCGGTCGGGCCGAGCTGGCCGTCTCCGGCCTCCTCGGTGCCGGGGAGGTGACCGGAGCGGTTCGTCGCCGGGACCGGCTCGTTGGCGGGCGGCATCGGCTCGGGCTCGGGGCCGGGTCGGGTCGCCGGTCGTTCAGTGGCGTGCGTGGCGTCCTGTGTCGTCTGGGTCGACTCGGTCGGCTGGTCGGCCGTCTCGTCGGTCGACGGCATCACGGTCTGGGTCTCTGACGAGTCCATCTCTCTCCCGGAACAGGTCGTGCGCGGTCAGCGTCCCGCTGATCGCACCGACACTATCAGCGGGCGCGGGGGTGGCTCTGGGCATAGACCTCGCGCAGCTGCTGCACGGTCACGAGCGTGTAGACCTGCGTCGTCGTCACCGAGGCGTGGCCGAGCAGCTCCTGCACGACCCGGACGTCAGCGCCGCCCTCGAGCAGGTGCGTCGCGAACGAGTGTCGCAGCGTGTGCGGCGAGATGTGCCCCGTGAGGTCGGCCCGCTCCGCCGCGGCGCGCAGCAGCGTCCAGGCGCTCTGCCGCGAGAGGCGCGACCCGCGCTGGTTGAGGAAGATCGCCGGAGTGCCCTTGCCCTTGGCCGCGAGGGCCGGTCGCCCGCGGACGAGGTATGCCGTGAGGGCCTCGCGTGCGTACGACCCCAGCGGCACGAGCCGCTGCTTGCCGCCCTTGCCCTCGAGGCGCACGACCGGCTGCTCCGCGTCGGTGGCGACGTCGTCGATGTCGAGGCCGACCGCCTCGGAGATGCGGGCGCCTGTCCCGTAGAGCACCTCGAGCAGCGCCCGGTCCCGCAGGCTCGCCGGGGTGTCCCCCACCGACGCGGCGTCGAGCAGGCGCTCGACCTCGGGCAGGCTGATCGCCTTGGGCAGCCGCGCGGGTGGCGGCGGCGGGCTCACCGCGGCCGCCGGGTCGGCGTCGAGGTCGCCCTCCATCGCGAGGAACCGGTGCAGGCCGCGCACCGCGACCAGGGTGCGCGCAGCACTGTTGGCCGCCAGCGGCGGGTGCTCGTCGTCACCCTCACGCAGCCGCGCGAGGAAGTCGGTCACGTGCGTCTCGGTCACCGTGTCGGGGTCGCTCACCCCGACCGAGGAGAGGTATGCCGTCCAGCGGCCGATGTCGCGCCGGTACGCCTTGAGCGTGTTGGCCGAGACCCCGCGCTCGACGTCGAGGTGGGTCAGCCAGCCGCGGGCGGCCCGCTCGATCGGCGTGGCAGACACGTCAGGCGAGAGCCTCCGCGAGGTCACCGGACGGCATACCGTGCGCCTCGGCGACGGGACCGTAGACGACCTCACCGGCGTGGGTGTTGAGACCGAGCGCGAGCGAGGCGTCCGCGCGGCAGGCCTCGCGCCACCCCTGGTCGGCGAGGCGGACGGCATACGGCAGGGTCGCGTTGGTGAGCGCCCACGTCGAGGTGTTGGGCACGGCGCCCGGCATGTTCGCGACGCAGTAGAAGATCGAGTCGTGCACCTGGTAGGTCGGGTCCGCGTGCGTCGTCGGGCGGGTGTCCTCGAAGCAGCCGCCCTGGTCGACGGCGATGTCGACGAGGACCGAGCCGGGCTTCATCTGCGAGACGAGCTCGTTCGTCACGAGCTTGGGTGCCTTGGCGCCGGGGATGAGGACGGCCCCGATGACCATGTCGGCCTCCATGACCTGCTGACGGATCGCGAGCGTCGAGGAGGCGAGGCCGTGGACGCGGTTGTTGTAGCGCCAGAAACTCATCCGCAGCTTGTCGAGGTCGGTATCGAGGAGGGTGACGTCGGCGCCCATGCCCAGCGCGATGTTCGCGGCGTTCTGACCGGAGACGCCCGCGCCGATGATGACGACCTTGGCGTTGGCGACACCGCCGACGCCGCCCATGAGGACGCCGCGGCCGCCCTGCGGCTTCATGAGGGCGTAGGCACCGACCTGTGGCGCGAGGCAGCCAGCGACCTCGGACATCGGGTAGAGCAGCGGCAGCAGCCCGCTGGGGAGCTGGACGGTCTCGTAGGCGATCGATGTCGTCCGCTTGGCGACGAGCTCCTTGGTGAGCGGCTCGTCGGCGGCGAGGTGGAGATAGGTGAAGAGGGTCAGGTCCTCGCGGAGGCGGTGGTACTCCTCGGCGATCGGCTCCTTGACCTTCATGACCATCTCGGCGTCGCCCCAGACGTCGTCGGCGTCGTCGACGATGCGCGCACCCTGGCTTGCGAACTCCTCGTCGGTGATCGACGAGCCGAGGCCGGCACCCTTCTGGACGAGGACCTCGTGGCCGTGGCCGACGAGCTCGTGGACGCCGACGGGCGTGATGCCCACCCGGAACTCGTTGTTCTTGACCTCGCTGGGGACGCCGATGCGCACGGGAGACTCCTTCGTCAGGCGGCGGTGGGTGTGCCGCCGGGACTTGCGTGACTGCGGTGGGACGCGGTGGGTGTGCCGCGAGTGCGAGTCTAGGACCCGTGAAGCTCTATGCAGACCTGCCCGGTCGTCGCCTCGTCCAGATCCTCGCTGACCTCGGCATGGTGGCCTGGGTCATCGTGTGGGTCTGGGTCGGGCGGCGCGTCCACGACGTGACGATGGCGCTCGCCGAGCCGGGGCGCCGGCTCGAGGGTGCGGGTGCCGGGCTGCGCGACCGGCTCACCTCTGCCGGTAACAACGTCGACGACCTGCCGATCCTCGACGACCGGATCGCGGAGCCGTTCCGGTCGGCCGCGGGTGCGGGGACCTCGATCGAGGACGCGGGCCGTGATCTCGTGACGGCGGTGGAGCGGTTCGCCCTCGTCATCGGGTGGACGACGGCGCTCGTCCCGATCCTCATCATCGTGCTGTGGTGGGCGCTCGCGCGGGGCCGGTTCGTGCGACGGGCGACGGCGGCTCAGCGGTTCGTCGACGCCGACGACGACCTCGACCTCTTCGCGTTGCGGGCCATGGCGAACCAGCCGATGGCAGCGCTCGCTCGCGTCTCGGACGACCCGAGTGGCGCGTGGCGGCGCGGCGACCGCGAGACGATCAGGGCGCTGGCCCTGCTCGAGCTCAAGGACTCCGGCCTCCGCCCACCGCCCGCTCTCCCCCACTGATTGCGCACAGTTCGCAGCCTCGGAGGCGAACTGTGCGCAATCAGTCGGAGGTGTGGGCCGGGGCGGAGACGGTCGGGTGGAGGTCCTCGGCGGGCGGTGACCAGGACGATGCATCGGCGTCGACCTGCTCACCGGAACGGATGTCCTTGACCTGGTCACCCCCGGACTCGGCGGCACCCGGGAACCACACGAACGGCATACCGCGCCGCTCTGCATACCGGATCTGCTTGCCGAACTTCGCCGCCTTCGGCGCCACTTCGCACGGTATGCCGCGTGCGCGCAGCGCGGTCGCGACCCGTTGTGAGGTGGGCCGGTCCGCGTCGTCGTTGACGGCCACGAGGACCGCGGCCGGGGTGGCCCGGGACGCGACGAGCAGGCCCTCGGCGAGGACGAGCCCGAGCAGCCGCGAGACGCCGATGGAGATGCCGACGCCGGGATAGGTCGTCCTGCCGTCACTGGCCAGCGCGTCGTAGCGGCCGCCGGAGCAGAACGACCCCCATGACTCGTAGCCCTCGAGCTGGGTCTCGTAGACGGTGCCCGTGTAGTAGTCGAGGCCGCGGGCGATCTTGAGGTCGGCGACCATCGCGCCGGGCGCGTTCTCCATGCCGTTGCGGATGACCGCGGCGAGGGCGTCGAGGCCGGTGTCGAGGGTGGGGTGCTTGACGCCGAGGGTGCGGACCCGCTCGACGAAGCTCGTGTCCTCGGTGCGGATCGAGGCCAGCGCGAGGCACTGGTCGGCCTGCTCGTCGGTACGGCCGGCCTCGACGAGGAGCGCCTTGACCTTGTCCGGGCCGATCTTGTCGAGCTTGTCGACGATGCGCAGCGTGCCGATGATGTCGTCGGGCGCGATGCCGATGCCGAGGTAGAACCCCTCGGCAATACGCCGGTCGCTCACCTGGATCGTCATCCGCCCGATGGGCAGTCGGGCGAAGATCTCGGCCATGACGAGCGGGATCTCGGCCTCGAAGTGCGGGGCCAGCTCACCGACGTCGACGATGTCGATGTCGGCCTGGGTGAACTCGCGGTACCGCCCCTCCTGGGGCCGTTCGCCACGCCACACCTTCTGGATCTGGTAGCGGCGGTAGGGGAACGTCAGCTTGCCGGCGTTCTCGAGGACGAAGCGCGCGAAGGGCACCGTGAGGTCGAAGTGCAGCCCGAGGTCGGGGTCGCGCGACGAGCCCTCTCCCTTGGCGGCCGACGCGTCGGCGAGGCGGGTCACGCCGTAGATCTCCTTGTCGGCGTCGCCACCCTTGCCGAGCAGCCGCTCGACCGGCTCGACGGCGCGCGTCTCGAGGGAGGTGAACCCGTGCAACTCGAAGGTCTCGCGGACGATGTCGAGGACGTGCTGCTCGACGATGCGCTCTGCCGGGAGGTACTCGGGGAATCCGCTCAGCTTGGTGACCTTCACGCGCCCAATCCTTGCAGGTACGGGTTCGTGCCCCGCTCCCGGCGCATCGTCGTCGCCGGGCCGTGCCCGGGCAGGACGAGGGTGGAGTCCTCGAGCGGCATCACGACGTCGCGCAGCGACCGCTGCATCGCGTCGCCGTCGCCACCGGGCAGGTCGGTCCGCCCGATGGAGCCGGCGAAGAGCACGTCGCCGGTGACCATCGTCCGGTCGAGCTCCTCGGGTGCGCGCACGCCGTCGGGCAGCCGGTCGAACCCGAACATCACCGACCCCTCGGTGTGCCCCGGCGCGTGCAGCACCTCGAGGTCGAGTCCGGCGAGCGTGAGCGTCTCGCGGTCGGTGACCTCGACGACGTTGCTCGGCTCCTGCCACGTCGCCTTCGTCCCGAACTGCTGCTCGAGCATCCCGACGATGCCGGGGCTGGCCGACCCGAGCGGGTCGGTGAGGCGGTAGCGGTCGTCGCTGTGGATGTATGCCGCGGTGTCGCCGCCGCAGACCGGCGTCACCGAGTAGACGTGGTCGACGTGGCCGTGGGTGAGCAGCACCGCGGCCGGCTTGAGCCGGTGCTCGGTGAGCACCTCGCGCAGGGTCTCCTCGATGCCGATGCCCGGGTCGACGATGACGCACTCCTCGCCTTCGCCGGGGGCGATGACGTAGCAGTTGGTCGCGAAGGCGGCGGCGGGGAAGGCGATCGTCAGCACGTTCCCGACCCTATCGATCGGCGCGGTCGGGCACTCCGGCGAGCGGGCCACATACAGGCTCCCTACACTCACCTGCGTGACGAAGAAGCAGGAGCGCGACCGGGCCCGGCGCCGGTGGGAGAAGCAGCAGGCGACCCAGCAGGCGAAGGCCGAGAAGCAGGCCCGGCTCAAGAGGATCGCCGCCATCGTGGCGACCGTCGCCGTCGTCGGTGGCCTCGTCGGTGCACTCGCCTGGCGGATGAAGCCCGAGCCCGACCCGGAGCCGCAGCGCACGGCTGCCGGGTGCGAGATGCCTCCCGAGCCGCTCGGAACGACGGCGAAGCTCGAGCTACCCGACAAGGCCACGGCAGCGGGCAAGACCTACACCGCGACGCTCACGACGAACTGCGGCGACATCGTCCTCGAGCTCGACGGCACCAAGGCGCCGCAGGCCGTCGCGTCGTTCGTCCAGCTCGCCAAGGCCGACTACTGGCTCAACTCCCCCTGCCACCGTCTTGGCACCGGTGAGGGGTTCAAGCTGCTCCAGTGCGGTGACCCCACCGGTGGTGGACAGGGCACGCCGGGCTACGGCTTCGCGGTCGAGAACGCCCCCAAGGACGGCACGTACCCTCGCGGCACCGTGGCCATGGCCCGGACGCAGGACCCGAAGAAGGGCAACGGCGGCCAGTTCTTCCTCGTCAACGGTGAGACGAAGCTGCCCGACCCGAACGGGTACACGATTTTCGGGACCATCACGCAAGGGTTGGATATCGTCGACAAGGTCGCCGCAGCAGGGGTCCAACCCGGCGGCGAGTCGGAGACCACCGGCGCCCCCGCGGCGCCCATCAGCATCCTGCGGGTTGCTGTGACCGAGAAGAAGGCGTGAGCCGTGAGCGACGAGACGACGAGCAGCACCCCCGAACCGCAGCCGGAGAACGCTGAGGCGCTGTCGGAGACGACGGCGAGCCCGGCCGAGGCTGCGACCGAGGCGGCGGCAGCCACCGAAGCCGAGGCGGCGACCGAGGCGGCGGCAGCCACCGAAGCCGCTCCGGTCACCGCACCGGAGGAGTCCACGGCCGGGAGCACACCTGCCGCTGCCGCTCCCGCTCCTGCGCCCAAGCCGGCCGCGCCCGCGGTGCCCTCCCCCGCCGCTCTGGCATCGCGGATGTCCGCCCGCCCACGTCCCGCGGTCCCTGCGCCTCCCGCTGCGCCCGCCGTGGCGGAGCACTCCGAGTCGGCGAAGTTCGGTCGGGTCGACGACGAGGGTCACGTCTTCGTGAAGGTCGGCGAGGAGGAGCGCGAGGTCGGCTCCTACCCCGGCGCGACGCCGGACGAGGCGCTGCAGTACTTCGCCCGCAAGTACGACGAGCTCGCCGCATCGGCCGAGCTGCTCCAGCAGCGGCTCACCAACCCCGACGTCTCCGCCAAGGAGGTGGCCGACGGGCTCACGACGCTCAAGGACCACATCGCGCAGGCCAACGTCGTCGGCGACCTCGCTGCTCTGGACGCCACCGTCGAGGGCATCGAGTCGGGGCTCGCGACCAAGCGCGAGACCGAGCAGGCCGCCCGCGCCGAGGCCCGCGAGGCCGCGGCGAAGGAGCGCGAGGCCATCGTCGTCGAGGCCGAGTCCATTGCCGGCCAGGACCCGGAACGCACCCAGTGGAAGCAGAGCGGTGAGCGGATGCGTGCGCTGCTCGACCAGTGGAAGCAGCACCAGCGCTCCGGCGTGAAGCTCGACAAGCCCACCGAGAACGCGCTGTGGCAGCGGTTCAGCCACGCCCGCAACGCCTTCGACAAGGGCCGCCGCGGCTTCTTCGCCCAGCTCGACTCCACTCGGGCGGACGCCAAGAGCGCCAAGGAGCGCCTCGTCAAGGAGGCCGAGCTGCTGTCGACGAGCAAGGACTGGGGCCCGACGGCACGCGCCTTCAAAAACCTCATGGACCAGTGGCGTCAGGCCGGGCGCGCGTCCCGCGCCGACGACGACGCCCTGTGGGAGCGCTTCAAGGCGGCGCAGGACGCGTTCTTCAACGCCAAGGACGAGGTCGCGGCCGCCGAGGACGAGGAGTACCGCGCGAACCTCGCCGTCAAGGAGGAGCTGCTCAAGGAGGCCGAGCAGATCCTCCCCGTCACCGACCTCGAGTCGGCCAAGTCGCGGCTGCGGACCATCCAGGACAAGTGGGACGCCGCCGGCAAGGTCCCGCGCGCCGACATCGACCGCACCGAGAAGGCCATGCGCCGCATCGAGTCGGCGGTGCGTGAGGTCGAGGACGCGAAGTGGAAGTCCTCGAACCCCGAGGTCGCCGCCCGCGCCAACTCGATGGTGACGCAGCTGCGCTCCTCGATCGAGTCGATCGAGTCCGACCTCGCCGCCGCCCAGGCCAAGGGCAACGAGAAGAAGGTCAAGGACCTCACCGCCAAGCTCGAGTCGCAGAAGGCGTGGCTCGAGCAGGCCGAGAAGGCCGGCTCCGAGTTCGGCTCCTGACGCGGGACTTGAGAGCCGCTCACCCGCCGTCCGCCGTCCCAGCATTATCGGGTCACCCGATAAAGGCCGGCTCCACCCGAGAAGCCTTGTCGGGTCGGGCGGGACAGTATCGGGTCACCCGATAATGCTGGGGCGTGTGTGACTCGGGGGCGCGCGGGCGGGCCCAGCGGCCCGGCTAGGACTGGGTGACGCGGTAGACGTCCATGACGCCGCGCACGCCGCGCACCGTCTTCATGACGTGGTCGAGGTGGCTCGGGTCCCCCATCTCGAAGGTGAACTTCAGACCGGCCACCCGGTCCCGTGAGGTGTGCACCGTCGCCGACAGGATGTTGACGCCGCTCTCGGAGAGCACGCGGGTCACGTCGGACAGCAACGCGTTGCGGTCGAGCGCCTCGACGGCGAGCTGGACGAGGAACACACTCCCCGCCGTCGGCGCCCACTCGACGTCGATGATCTTGTCCTGCTGCTTGAGCAGCTCGGCCGCGTTGGTGCAGTCGCGCCGGTGCACCGACACTCCCATGCCGCGGGTGACGAAACCGAGGATGTCGTCCCCCGGCACCGGCGTGCAGCACCGGGCGAGCTTGACCCACACGTCCGACATGCCCTTGACGACGACGCCCGGGTCCCCGGCGCGGCGGCGTCGGTCGGGACGGGCTCGCGGCATCGTCACCTCGGCGAGGTCCTCGCTCGCCTCCTCGCCACCCTGGGCGGCGACAAGGCGCGACACGACGTGCTGGGCCGACACGTGACCCTCGCCGATCGCGGCATACAGGGCGTCGATCCCACTGAGCCGTAGCTCCTCGGCGACACCGGTCAGGGACTGGACCGAGGTGAGCCGAGCCACCGGCAGTGACCGTTTGCGCATCGCCTTGGCGAGCGACTCCTTGCCGGACTCGATCATCTCCTCGCGACGCTCGCGGGTGAACCAGTGCCGGATCTTGTTGCGGGCGCGCGCGGAGTGCACGAACGTCAGCCAGTCGCGCGACGGCCCGGCCCCGTCCGCCTTGGAGGTGAGCACCTCGACGGTGTCCCCGTTGTCGAGCCGCGACTCCAGCGGCACGAGCCGGCCGTTGACCTTGGCGCCGATGGTGCGGTGACCGACCTCGGTGTGCACGGCATACGCGAAATCCACGGGAGTTGACCCAGCCGGCAGACCGACGAGCTGCCCCTTGGGCGTGAAGACGTAGACCTCGCTGGCGTTGATCTCGAAGCGCAGCGACTCGAGGAACTCGCCCGGGTCGGCGGTCTCCTTCTGCCAGTCGAGCAGCTGACGCAGCCACGCCATGTCGTTGGCGCCGGTGCTGCCGCTCGTCGCGCTCGGGCCGTCCGCTCCGGCGGGGCCCTTCTCCTTGTACTTCCAGTGCGCGGCGACGCCGTACTCGGCCCGCCGGTGCATCGTGTGCGTGCGGATCTGGATCTCGACCGGCTTGCCCTCAGAACCGATGACCGTCGTGTGCAGCGACTGGTACATGTTGAACTTTGGCGTCGCGATGTAGTCCTTGAACCGCCCCGGCACCGGCGTCCACCGCGCGTGCATCGCCCCGAGCGCGGCATAGCAGTCGCGCACCGTGTCGACGAGGACCCGCACGGCGACGAGGTCATAGATCTGCTCGAAGTCGCGACCCCCGACGATCATCTTCTGGTAGACGGAGTAGTAGTGCTTCGGCCGCCCCGTGACCGTCGCCTTGATCTTCGCGGCGCGCAGGTCGGACTCGACGCTCGCACGCACGGTCGTGAGGTACTCCTCGCGGGCCGGCGCGCGGTCGGCGACGAGCCGGACGATCTCCTCGTAGACCTTCGGGTAGAGCGTCGCGAACGACAGGTCCTCGAGCTCCCACTTGATCGTGTTCATGCCGAGCCGGTGCGCCAGCGGGGCATAGATCTCGAGCGTCTCGCGAGCCTTGCGCTGGGCCGACTCCTTGGACACGTAGCGCCACGTGCGGGCGTTGTGCAGCCGGTCGGCGAGCTTGATGACGAGCACGCGGATGTCGCGCGCCATCGCGACGACCATCTTGCGCACCGTCTCGGACTGCGCCGCTTGGCCGTAGGTGACCTTGTCGAGCTTGGTCACGCCGTCGACGAGCATCGCGATCTCGTCACCGAAGTCCTGGGTCAGCTGCTCGAGGCTGTATGCCGTGTCCTCGACGGTGTCGTGGAGCAGCGCCGCCGCGAGCGTCGGTGGGGTCATGCCGAGCTCGGCGAGGATCGTCGTCACCGCGAGCGGGTGGGTGATGTACGCGTCGCCGCTCTTGCGCAGCTGCCCCTCGTGGGCGCGCTCGGCGACCTCGTAGGCCCGCTCGATGACCGCGGTGTCGGCCTTGGGGTGGGTGAGGCGGACCGTCGTGAGCAGCGGCTCGAGCACGGGGTGCGCCGTCTGACGCGCTCCGCCGAACCTGGCGAGACGGGCACGCGCGCGGGCGCGTTGCGTGGCGTTCGCCCCGCTGCGCACCGGGATCGGCGTGGTCTCCTCTGCCATGCAGGGAGTCTAGTTGTCGGCTGTGCCCTCGACGACATGCAGGGCACGCACACTGCGCTCCCCCAACGCGGCCCGGCCACCGAGGAACGCGAGCTCGACGACCGTCTCGAACGCGACGACCTCCGCGCCCGCGCCCTCGAGCAGGTCCCAGGCCGCGATGGCCGTGCCGCCCGTTGCGAGGACGTCGTCGACGAGCAGCACCCGCTGCCCCGGCGTGACGGCGTCGGTGTGGATCTCGATCGTCGCCGTGCCGTACTCGAGGTCGTAGGTGCGCTGGACCGTTGCGCCGGGGAGCTTCCCCACCTTGCGGACCGGCACGAACCCGACCCCGAGCTCGTGCGCGAGGGCGCCGCCGATGATGAACCCGCGCGCCTCGATGCCTGCCACCGCGTCGATGCGTTGCGGCACAGGCGATCCGGTATGCCGTCCGCTCCCGGCCGCGGTGCGCCCCTCCCCCGCGGTCGTATGCCGTCCGCTCCCGTCCGCGGTGCGCCCCTCCCCTGCGGTCGTATGCCGTCTGCTCCCGTCCGCGTACCGCGCCGCGAGGGCGCGGATCACCTCACCGAAGGCCGGGCCGTCACCGAGCAGCGGCGTGATGTCCTTGAAGACGACCCCGGGCTTGGGGAAGTCCGGGACGTCGCGCAGGTGTGCCGCGACGAGGTCACTGACGTCCGGGTCGGAGGTCGTCACGGGTACCGGTGCTCCTTGGGGTGACGTGACGCGCGGCGGCGAACCGGGCCGCGACTACTTGCGGCGGGACTTCGGAGTCTTCTTCGGCTGGTTGCGCGGACCGCCCTGGGCCCACTTGTGCACCGAGCGGCCGGTGAGCGTGGACCGCTCCTCGTCGGCTGCGCCGGGAGTCGCGCCGCTGCCGGCGGGCCGGCTCATCGAGGCTTCGGCCTGCTCGCGGCTGCGGTCCGAGGACTCGCTGATGGGCGAGCTCGGGCCACCCACGGTCGCGAGCTGGGCCTCGCGGTTGCGTGCCTCGCGCTCGCGCGCCGCCTGCGAGCGGGAGGCGCGCTTGTCCAGCTCGATGACGGCTGGGTCCTTGCGGCGCAGGCTGACGAGCAGCGGGGTCGCGAGGAAGATCGACGAGTACGCACCGACGAGGATGCCGATGAACAGGACCAGCGCCAGGTCGAGCAGCGTGCCCGGGCCGAGGAAGATCGCGCCGACGACGAGCACCGCGAGGATCGGCAGCAGGCCGATGACGGTGGTGTTGATCGACCGGACGAGAGTCTGGTTGACCGCGAGGTTCGCCGCCTGGGCGAAGGACATGCGCCCGTTCGCGAACGCCTCGTTCGTGTTCTCACGGACCTTGTCGAAGACGACGACGGTGTCGTAGATCGAGTAGCCGAGCACGGTGAGGAAGCCGATCATCGTCGCCGGCGACACCTCGAACTTCGAGAACGAGTAGATGCCGACGGTGATGACGAGGTCGTGCGCCAGCGCGATGAGCGCCGCTACGGCCATCTTCCAGTTCCGGAAGTAGATCGACAGGACGATCGCCACGAGGATGAGGAAGATGACGAGGGCACGCAGCGCCTGCTTCGTCACCGAGTCGCCCCAGGACGGGCCGATGAACGTCGCGCTCACCTGGTTCTCGTTGACGCCGAAGGACTTCGCCAGGGCCGTGCGCACCTGTGCGCTCTCGGCGTCGTCGAGGCGCTCCGTCTGCACCCGGACGGTGCTCGTGCCGACCTGGGAGACACGGACCCCGGAGGTGCTGTCGTCGGTCGCGCCGAACGCCTCCCGGGCCTTGGCCTCGTAGTCCTCGGGAATGGACTGGTTGGTGACCCGGAACTCCGAGCCGCCGGTGAACTCGAGGCCGAGGTTGAGCTTGTTGATCCCCAGACCCGCGATCGCGATCGCCATGAGGACGAGCGAGACGATGTAGAAGTTCTTGCGCTTGGGGACGACCGGGATGGACCGCTTCCCGGTGTAGAGGTCGTTACCGAAGTCGGCGAAGCTCATCGGGCGCTCCCTTCGGCGCTGGCCACGCGGGCGTCGGCGCCCACCGTGCGAGGCGAGGTGGTCGTGAAGCGACCTCGGCCGGCATACGAGGTCTTCTTCACCGCACCGAGCTTGCGCGGGTCGAGACCTGACCAGGGGTGGCCCTCGCGGAAGAACTTCCGGCGCGCGAGCAGCGTCACGAGCGGGTGGGTGAAGGCGAAGACGATGAGGATGTCGAGCAGGGTCGTCAGGCCGAGCGTGAAGGCGAAGCCTCGAACGCTCGAGCTGGCGAGGAGGTAGAGCACGATCGCGGCGAGGAAGTTCACGCCGTCGGCGATGAGGATGGTGCGCTTGGCGCGGTCCCAGCCGGTGGCGACGGCACTCTCGAGGGAGCGCCCCTCGCGCAGCTCGTCACGGATACGTTCGAAGTAGACGATGAAGCTGTCCGCCGTGAACCCGATGGCGACGATGAGGCCGGTGACACCGGCCATGTCGAGGCGGTAGTTGTGCGACCAGCCGAGGATCGTGATCGCCAGGTAGGTGAGCACTGCGGCGGCGAGGATCGAGGCGATCGTGACGAAGCCGAGGACGCGGTACTGCATGAGCGAGTAGATGACGACGAGGAGGAGGCCGACGAGGCCCGCGATGAGGCCGTAGCGCAGCTGCTCACCGCCGAGCGTGGGGCTGATCTGGTCACGCGTCTCGAGGTCGAAGCTGATGGGCAGGGCGCCGAACTTCAGCTGCTGGGCGAGGTCACGGGCGTCCTGGATGCTGAAGGCGCCGGTGATCTGGGCCTGGCCGTTGGGGATGGCCTCGTTGAAGCTCGGGGCCACGATGACCCGCGAGTCGAGGACCGACGCGAGCTGGTTCTGCGGCTGCTGCATCGCGACCATCTTGCGGGAGACGTCGGCGTACTGCTTGGTGCCTTCACCGTCGAGCGAGAGGTTGATCGCGACCTGGCTCGTCTGCTGACCCTGCGGGGTGGTCACGTAGCCGGCGGAGGCGTCGCTGATGCGCTCGCCGGAGACGACGACCGGGCCGAGGATGTACTTGACGGAGCCGTCCTGCTCACAGGTGACGAGCGGCTTCTTCGCGTCGTCGACGATGTTCTCCAGAGCGTCTGGCTTGGAGCAGTCGAGAGCGGTGAACTGCTGCGTCAGCTCGGGGGTGATCTGCTCGAGGCTGTAGGGGTCTGTCGTCGCCGGGGCGGAGCCGCTGGGGCTCGGGCTCGGGGCCGGGGCGCCGGACGCGGACGGGCTGGGCGCCACGCTCTGCTGCAGGGTCGGCGTCGGCGACGGGCTGGGGGCCGTCGTCTCCGAGGTCAGGGCGCCGGGAAGGGCCGAGTTGTTGCTCGACGTCGAGGGTGCCGGGTTGGCCGACGGGGCGCTCGCGGACGGGCTGGAGCTCGGCGACGCGGACGGGTTGGCCGAGCCGCTGGGGCTGGGCGATGCGGAGCCGCTGGGCGAGGCCGACGGCTGCGGCTGCGGCGACCCGGGCGCGATCGCCAGGACGGGACGGAACTGGAGCTGCGAGGACTGACGGATCGCGTCCTCGTCCTTCTTGCTCGGGATGCCGGGCATGCTGACGACGATGTTGCGGCCGCCCTGGGTCGTGACCTCGGCGTTGGCGACGCCGCTGGCGTCGATGCGCTGGACGATGATGTCGCGGGCCTGGGAGAGCTGCTCGGGGCCGACGTTGCTGTTCCCGGTGACGCGCGGCTTGAGGATCATCTGGGTGCCGCCCTCGAGGTCGAGGCCGAGCTTGGGCGCGTAGCTGCCGTTGCTCAGCTGCGCAGCGCCGACGAGCAGGCCCGTGAGCGCGAGGGTGAAGACGGCGATGCCGATGAGCGCCCGGCGGGCGAAGGAGACCTGGCTCAGCGGTGCCATCACTCGGTCTCTTCGGCGTTCGGCGTGGTGGCCTCGGGCTGCTTCATGCCGACGGCGCGACGGTCCACGCGCACCTGCACCCCCGGGGCGACCTCGAGCGTCGCGGTGACCGGGTCGAGCGCGATGACGGTGCCGTAGAGACCCGACGTCATGACGACCTTGTCCCCGACGGCGAGGGCGTCCTGGAACGCCTGGATCTCACGGCCGCGGCGACGCTGGCTGAACATGAGGAACGCCAGGAGCAACAGCGGCAGGGCGAGCACGAGCAGGTTGCCGAGGCCGGCACCGGAATTCATGAGGATCCTTCGAGTCGGTCAGCGCGTCCGCATGCTGCCGGACGCGTCAACGGCCCGGTCGACGCCGGGCCGCCACGTCAGCATAGGTGACGCCGTCTGAGTCGACCAACGCGCAACGCGGACCCATCGTGCCCGCTTCCGCAGTACTTCGCACCCGCACCGCCGAACCTGTCCGGCCCCTCTGCCCCCTCGCGTCAAGAGGTGCCTTTGCTCCAGCTCCTTGGAGCAAATCACGCTGGTGCTCCAGTTCCTTGGAGCAACTCACGCTGGTGCTCCAGTTCCTTGGAGCAATTCACGCCGGTGCTGCGGCTCCTTGGAGCACCGGCGTGAGTTGCTTCCGTATGCCGCAGCAAAGGCACCTCTCCGAGCAGGCGGGTACTCGCGGTGCGAGGTCGCTGGTTCCGACGTGGCTCAGCCGCCGAGGCGGCCGGGGCCGTCGTCGAGGGGCAGCGCGTCCTGGGCGCCGAACGCCGCCTCGCGCGGCGGGGTGAGACCGAGGTGCGACCACGCCTTCGGTGAGGCCGCACGCCCCCGCGGGGTGCGCACCATGAATCCCTCGCGCACGAGATATGGCTCCGCAACCGTCTCGACGGTGTCGGACTCCTCCCCGACGGCGATGGCGAGCGTCGACAGCCCCACCGGTCCCCCACCGAAGCGGCGGCACAGCGCGTCGAGCACGGCCCGGTCGAGCCGGTCCAGCCCCGCGTCGTCCACGTCGAACAACCCGAGCGCCGCATGTGCGGCAGCCTCGTCGACCACACCGGACCCGTGCACCTGCGCCCAGTCCCGCACCCGGCGCAGCAGGCGGTTGGCGATTCGGGGCGTCCCCCGCGACCGGCCGGCGATCTCGGCAATCCCCGCCGCATCCGCGTCGACGCCGAGCAGCCCGGCCGAGCGCGTGAGGATCGTCGTGAGGTCGGCGGCGTCGTAGTAGTCCAGGTGCCCGGTGAACCCGAACCGGTCGCGCAGCGGCGCGGGCAGCAGCCCCGACCGGGTCGTCGCGCCGACGACGGTGAACGGCGGCAGCTCGAGCGGGATCGCCGTCGCACCCGGCCCCTTGCCGACGATGACGTCGACCCGGAAGTCCTCCATCGCGAGATAGAGCATCTCCTCCGCCGACCGCGACATGCGATGGATCTCGTCGAGGAACAGCACCTCACCCTCGTCGAGCGAGGACAGCACCGCCGCGAGGTCACCAGCATGCTGGATGGCCGGTCCGGAGGTCACCCGGATCGGGCGCTCGAGCTCAGCCGCGACGATGAGCGCGAGTGTCGTCTTGCCGAGCCCGGGCGGTCCGGACAGCAGGATGTGGTCGGGCACGCTCCCCCGGCGACGCGCAGCCTCCAGCACCAGCCCCAGCTGGTCGCGCACCCGCGCCTGCCCCGGGAAGTCCGCGAGCCGCTTCGGGCGCAGCGCCGCCTCGACGACCCGCTCGTCGTCGCTGTCCGCTCCCGCGTCGACGATCCGCGCGGTCGCGTCGAGCGACCCGTCACTCTCCCGCTGACTGTCCCCGTCCCACTCACGGCCAGTCCGACCGCCACCCGCGAGCCCAGCAGAGCCATCCGCCCCCTCGACGATGTCGGACCGGAACCCGTCGCGGCCGCCGGCCATGCCCGGGCTCACCGCCCGAGGTCCCGCAGCGCCAGGCGCAGCAGCGTCGCCACCGTCGCGTCGTCGTCGGCGGACGCCACGACCCGACCGACCGCGTCACCGGCCTGCTTGCCGGTCCAGCCGAGTCCGACGAGGGCCTCGGTCACCTGCTCCACCCGACCGTCACCACCGGAGGCGACCGCAGCGGCAGGTGCGGACTCACCGACGCCCGCAGCGGACGGCATACCGACCTTGTCGCCCAGCTCGAGGACGAGACGCTCCGCGCTCTTCTTGCCCACACCGGGGATCTTCGTCAGCGTCGCGACGTCCTTCGTCGTCAGCGCGGCGCGCACCTCGTCGGGGGTGAGCACCGACAGCATCGCCAGCGCGAGCCGCGGCCCGACCCCCGACACGGTCTGCACCGTCTCGAACATGTCACGTTCCCCCGCCGACCCGAACCCGTAGAGCGTCAGCGAGTCCTCGCGCACGACGAGCGTCGTCGACACGGTGACGTCCTCGCCGGCGCGCAGCTCGGCCGCGGTGCGCGGCGTCGTGTGCACGAGCATGCCGACGCCGCCGACTTCGACGACGAGCCGGTCGAGTCCGACGTGGCCGACCCGTCCGGACAGCGACGCGATCATCGCGCGCCCGCCTTCGCGAGAGCGTCGAGCCGAGCCGTGGCCGCGCCGCGCCAGAGGTGGCAGATCGCCAGCGCCAGCGCGTCCGCGGCGTCGGCGGGCCGCGGCGCCTCGGTGAGCTTGAGGATCCGGGTCACCATCGTCGTCACCTGCGCCTTGTCGGCGCGGCCGGTGCCGGTCACCGCGGCCTTGACCTCCGTCGGCGTGTGGAAGACGACCGGTATGCCGCGCTTGCCGGCCGTGAGGAGCGCGATCGCCGTCGCGTGGGCCGTCGTCATGACGGACGTGACGTTGCTGTCGGCGAAGACCCGCTCGACGGCGACGACCTCCGGCGTGAACCGGTCGAGCCACCCGTCGAGCTCGCGCTCGAGGAAGATCAGCCGCTCCCCCGGGTCACCGTCGCTCGGGGTGCGCACGACCCCGACGGCGACCATGCTCGCGCGGCCGGCCCGGCCGTCGACGACGCCGAGGCCGCACCGGGTGAGGCCAGGGTCGATGCCGAGAACGCGCACGCGCGCCGCCTTCCGTCGTCGTGCCGGGTGAGCGCCCACTGCACCTCAGCGGGCTCCGAACAGGTGTTCGGTGCCACGCTACACAGGCGCGCCGGACGCGCCCGGCAGCAACACGCGCGGGTGCGCGGCCGGCATACGGCAGCAGCGTGGAACTCAGGCGTCGGCGTCGAGCTCGGCGAGGACTTCGTCGGAGATGTCGCCGTTGGCGAAGACGTCCTGCACGTCGTCGGAGTCCTCGAGGGCCTCGATGACGCGGATCATCTTCTTCGCGCCCTCGGCGTCGAGCGGCACCTGGAGGTTCGGGACCCACGACGCCTCGGCGGAGTCGTAGTCGATGCCGGCGTCCTGGACGGCCTGGCGCACCCCGACGAAGTCGGTCGCCTCGGACACGACCTCCCAGGTGTCGCCGTTGTCGTTGACCTCCTCGGCGCCGGCCTCGAGGACGACCTCGAGGAGCTGGTCCTCGGTCGCGGCCTCCTTGGGCACGAGCACGACGCCCTTGCGGTTGAAGACGTAGGCGACCGAGCCCGGGTCTGCGAGCTGGCCACCGTTGCGGGTGAGCGCGGTGCGCACCTCGGCGGCGGCGCGGTTGCGGTTGTCGGTGAGGCACTCGATGAGGACGGCGACACCGCCGGGCGCGTAGCCCTCGTAGGTGATCGTCTCCCAGTCCGCACCGCCGGCGGTCGCGCCGGAGCCGCGCTTGACGGCGTTGTCGATGTTGTTGTTGGGGACCGAGCTCTTCTTCGCCTTCTGGATGGCGTCGTAGAGGGTCGGGTTGCCGGCCGGGTCACCGCCGCCGGTGCGGGCCGCGACCTCGATGTTCTTGATGAGTTTGGCGAAGAGCTTGCCCCGCTTGGCGTCGATGACCGCCTTCTTGTGCTTCGTGGTCGCCCATTTGCTGTGGCCGCTCATGCGCCCTCTTTCACGATCTCGACGAACAACTGGTGGAACCGGTGGTCACCGGTCACTTCCGGGTGGAAGGAGGTGGCCAGCAACGGCCCCTGACGAACGGCGACGATCCTACCCGCGGCCGGTCCGGTCTCCACGCGCGCCAGCACGTCGACGGCCTCTCCGACCTGCTCGACCCACGGCGCGCGGATGAACACGGCACGCACCGGCTGCGGCCCGAGCTCGCGGATGTGCAGGTCCTCCTCGAAGGAGTCGACCTGCCGCCCGAAGGCGTTGCGGCGCACCGTGATGTCGAGCCCGCCGAGGGTCTGCTGGTCGCGGTGGCCGTCGAGGATCCGGTCGGCGAGCATGATCATGCCCGCGCAGGACCCGTATGCCGGGAGGCCGGCTTCCAGCCGTGCCTTCAGTGGTGCGTGGAGGTCGAAGAGGCGGACGAGCTTGTCCATCGTGGTCGACTCCCCGCCGGGGATGACGAGGCCGTCGACGGCCTCGAGCTCGGCGGGCCGGCGCACGGTCACGGCGGCGGCACCCGCGGCCTCGAGCGCGCGGACGTGCTCGCGCACGTCACCCTGGACGGCGAGGACTCCGATGGTCGGCTGGGCGGTCACGCCCGGAATGCTACGTCCGGGTGAATGGACCCCGGCTCCCGGTTCGGCGGGACGGCGGCGCCCCTTCGGAAAAGCGGGAGCGACGGCGACGTTGGTCCGCGAGAATGCCGCCATGACCGGACAGGCCGCGACACCGACCCAGCTCTTGAGCGATGCCCTCCGCTCGCAGGCCCCGGTCGGCATCGCTCGTGACCTCCTCGCGGATGCAGATGACGTGTGGGGTTACGTCGTGGCGTTGTCCGCGCGATGGGTGGTCCTGCAGTCGCTGGAGGCCGCCGTATACATCGACGGGTACGACGTCATCCGTGTGGATGACATCACGGAGGTCTGGGAGGACGGCGCTGCTGGCTACATCGAGCGCGCTGTTGCTGCACTTGGGCGCCCGGCTCCCGATGTCGCGCTGTCCCAGACCGCAGGGACGGCGGACGTCCTGCAGGTGGCCCGCGATGCCGCGGACTTGATGTGCGTCCACTTCGAGAAGGACGACGACGCTCCGATGCTCGTGGGACATCTCGTGCGCCTGGACGAGACGACGTTCGACCTGCAGCTCATCGACCCGGGAGGTGTCTGGGAGGTCGATGTCGCCCAGATCGCCTGTACGGAGGTCACACGCGTCGAGTTCGGTGACCGCTACTCGGTCGCGCTGACGAGGTTCGGAGACCGTAGACCCGAGCCCGAGGGAGCCCGTGCGCTCGACTCGTTCTGTACTGACGAGGTCGACTAACCCACTGACCCGAGCATTACCGCGCGCGGCTCAGGCGAGCCAGGCGATGTAGAAGATGCTGAGGCCGGTGAGGACGAAGACACCGGCGATGACCCAGAAGCGAATGACGACGTTGACCTCGGACCAGCCGAGGTGCTCGAAGTGGTGGTGGATCGGCGTGATCCGGAAGATCCGCCGGCCCGTCCCGGTGAAGCGCCGGGTGAGCTTGAACCACGTCACCTGCAGCATGACCGACATCGTCTCGAGGACGAGAACTCCCGCGATGACGGCCATGAGCACCTCGGTGCGGGACATGATCGCGAACCCGGCGAGTGCTCCCCCGATGGCGAGCGACCCGACGTCGCCCATGATGATCTGGGCCGGCTTGGCGTTCCACCAGAGGAAGCCGACGCAGGCACCCGAGATCGCCGCGGCATACACCGCGAGGTCGAGCGGGTCGCGCACCTGGTAGCACTGCTCCGCGACGACGTTGGGCCGCGCCGAGCCGCACAGCTGGTTGCTCTGCCAGACGTTGATGAGCAGGTAGGCGCCGAAGATCATCGCGCCGATGCCGGTGAGCAGGCCGTCGACGCCGTCGGTGAGGTTGGCGGCGTTGGAGGTCGCCGTGACGATGAACCAGATGAGCAGCAGGACGACAACGAGCGGCAGCTTCACGCCCCAGTCCTGCGTGATCGACAGCGACTGCGAGGCCGGCCGGACACCGCGCTCGTCGGCGAAGAACTGTGTCGCGAGGACGCCGAACACCAGCGCGATCGCCGTCTGCCCGAGCATCTTCGCCTTGCCGGGCAGGCCGCGGTTGTCCTGCTGGTAGACCTTGATGAAGTCGTCAAGGAACCCGAGGACCGCGCAGCCGACGAAGAGCAGCATGAGCAGCCAGGCGCTCGCGCTCGGGGTGTGGCCGGTCGCGAACGTGGCGACGAGGTATGCCGCGGTGGAACCGAGGACGATGACGACGCCACCCATCGTCGGGGTGCCGCGCTTGACGAGGTGGGTCGTCGGTCCGTCGACGCGGATGGGCTGGCCGAAGCCGTGCTTGCGGAACCAGGCGACGGCTGCTCGGGTGCCGAACAGGGTGAGGGTCAGCGCGATGGCGCCACTGAGCGCGACGCCCCGCATGCGTTCCTCCTCGGTCGACCCGGACTGCCCGGTCATCCTTCCGCAGTCGCGAGGCCCGGACGGTGACCGACACCCCCCTGCTTCCCGCCTGCCGCGAGGGGAGGCCGCCACAGACCCGGTCCCTCTTTGTCCGGTCTATGACGGATAGGTATGTACAAGTACCTATCCGTCATAGACGTCTGAACGCACCCATGAGGTCCGGCGCGGGGCGCATCTCGCCGGGTGAGAGAGTCAGGGCATGAGCGACGACGCCCTCACCGAGCTCCGCCAGCGCGCCGACCGGCTCGACGCCGAGCACGTCGCCACCGACCGGCGCGACGCGTTCGAGCTGCCGGAGGGCGTGACCTACCTCGACGGCAACTCCCTCGGCGCGCTGTCGCTTGCCGCCCGTGACGCCCTGCGCGACGCCGTCGACCGACAGTGGGGCCGGCAGCTCATCCGCGCCTGGAACGAGTCGCGGTGGTGGACCGCCCCCGAGCGAGTCGGCGACCGCATCGCCGAGCTCGTCGGCGCGCCGGCGGGCAGCATCGTCGTCGGAGACTCGACGACGGTGAGCCTCTACAAGGCCGTGTATGCCGCGGCGCGGCTGCGCGCGGACGACTCACGTCGCGTCGTGCTCACCGACCCCGACTCGTTCCCCACCGACGTCCACGTCACCCGCGGCGTGTGCGACCAGCTCGGACTCACCCTCGAGCTCGTGCACCCGACAGAAGCCGCCTCGCGCCTCGAGGGCTCGAACGACGTTCTCCTCGCGGCCTACTCGCACGTGGACTACCGCACCGGCGAGCTCTGGGACCTCGCCGCGATCACCCGGGCCGCCCACGACGCCGGCGCCCTCGCCTGCTGGGACCTGTGCCACTCGGCCGGCGTCGTCGACGTCGACCTCGCCGGCGGTGGCGCGGACTTCGCCGTGGGCTGCGGCTACAAGTACCTCTCCGGCGGCCCCGGCGCCCCGGCGTTCCTCTATGTCGCACCGGCTCACCTGCCGCGGTTCACCAACCCCATCCTCGGCTGGAACGGTCACGCCACCCCCTTCGCGATGTCGCCCGAGCACGTCCCCGCCGAGGGCATCACCCGGGCCCGGGTCGGCACCCCGCCCGTCCTCGGGATCGTCGCGCTGGAAGGCGCGCTCACGGCATACGACGGCCTCTCGGTCGGCGACGTCCGGGCACGCTCGCTCTCGCTCACCGGCTTCTTCCTCGACTGCCTCGACCTGCTGGGCATCGACCTGCCGGTCGCCACCCCGCGCGAGGACACGCGGCGCGGCTCACAGGTCAGCCTGCGGCACCCCGATGCGTATGCCGTGGTGCAGGCCCTCATCGCGCGCGGGGTCATCGGCGACTTCCGTGAGCCGGACATCGTGCGGCTGGGTTTCGCGCCGCTCTACCTCTCGCACGGCGACGTGCTCGACGCGGCGACGGCACTGCGGGAGGTCCTCGTCGGCGAGGAGTTCGCGCGTCCCGAGCACCGGCGGCGTGACCTCGTGACCTGACCGGGTGACAATGGGGCGATGGGACGCGTGACATCGAGACACAAGGTCCTCCGCCTCGACGTCGGCGGGGACTCCTCGCGCGTCATCGACACCGTGGCGTGCGAGGAGCCGCTCGAGATCCGCCTCGGTGACGAGGTGTTCACCGTGACAATGCGCACCCCGGGCCACGACATCGACCTCGCCCACGGGCTGCTGCGCGCCGAGGGCGTCATCTCCTCGCGCGAGGACGTCGTGTCGGCGCGGTTCTGCTCGGACCTCGACACCCTCAACGTGCTGCGTCTCGACGTGCCCGGTCGCGACCCGTCGCGCGCGGTGACCTCCACCCGCAACCTCGCCTCGCTCGGCGGGTGCGGGCTCTGCGGAACGACGGCGGTCGACGCCATCGAGAACGTCGTCGCGGCCAAGCCTCCGGAGACCCTGTGGGAGCCAACCCAGATCGTCGCTGCCCTCGACGAGCTGCGTTCTCGCCAGCCGGTGTTCGACAAGACCGGCGGCGTGCACGCGGCCGGTCTCGTGCCGGCGGGGACGAGCGGGCTCGCGATCGTGCGCGAGGACATCGGCCGGCACAATGCCGTCGACAAGGTCCTCGGCGCTGCCCTGGTCACCGACGTCGACACCCGCGGCGCGCTGCTCGTCGTGTCGAGCCGGGCCAGTTTCGAGATCGTGCAGAAGGCGGCCGTCGCCGGCATCTCGGTGCTCGCCTGCGTCTCAGCGCCGAGCTCGCTCGCCATCGAGGCCGCCGACCGGCTCGGCGTGACGCTGGTCGCCTTCGCCCGCGGCTCGAAGATGGGCGTCTACACGCACGACCACCGCATCCCGCACTGACCCGCGAACCGGAGCGGACGGCATACCGCAAAGAGCTCAGCGGCTCACCTGCGCCCCGTGCCATGCCAGCATCGCGAGGAACTCGTCGGCATAGCGCCGCTCGCGGATGTCCTTGAAGTCGTTGTCCACCAAAGCGTTGATGTGCTCGTGACTCACGGTGAGGTTGATCCGCCCGGTCTGTGGCGAGTCGAGCCAGATCTCGGACAAGGCGAGCACGCTGTTCTTGCCGCCCCGGAACTGGTGGGCCGGCACGAGCCAGGTCGGCTCGGGACCACGCCCCTCGTGGAATCCGAGCCAGCCGTTCTCGATCCGGACGTGCCCCTTGCGGCCCCGGAAGCTCGGATGCTTGCCGTCATCGGTGACGACAGCGTTCCACTCCCCCGAGCGGGCGCCAGGCTGGACCTGCACGAAGCCCGGCGCCCCGCTGTTCTTCACCCGCCGGCCGTGCGTCGCGATCCGGTAGTTCACATAGAGGCCCACGAGGATGATCAGGATCGGACCGGCCCAGGACACCACGTCGAGTGCTTTCACGGACCTACCGTATGCCGACCCGGATCCGGACGGGCCGGGTCCGCGGGGTCGTGCCAAGGCGCGGGTGACTCTCGCGGCTCGCCCATGTCAGACACACGTACTACAGTCATGGCATGAAGATCGTCTCCAAGCGGGAGCTGAACCAGCACACCGCAGCCGTGCTCAGTGAAGTCACGGACGCCGACGACGTGGTCGTGACCGAGCGCGGCGTCCCGCGCTGGCGGGTCAGCACCGTGCGCGAGGCCGAGTCGACGCTGTCCCGCCTGGAGCGCGAAGGCCTCTACACCCCGCCCGCCGCCGAGGCCAGTCCGTGGCCGCGCCGAGCCCTCGGTCGCCGGTACTCCGAAGCCGAGCTGGGTGACCTCCTCGCCGAGATGCGAGAGGACCACTGATCGATGGCGACCGGGATCGTCTATCTCGACTCGTCCGTGGCACTGCGCACCATTCTCGACGTGCCACAACGCCCACGGCTCCAGGCGTGGGTCGATGCCCTCTCCGGCCCGCTGGTGTCGTCCAGGCTGCTGCGAACCGAGATGGTTCGCGTGCTCCGCCGCGAAGGTCGACCGCTCGACCAGGCCGACGCGCTCCTCACCCGCACGGGGCTCCTTGACATCACCCGAGAGACACACACCGTGGCCGAGTCCATCGGACCACACGTCAGGACGCTCGACGCCATGCACCTTGCCACGGCGCTTTTGGTCGGCGAACCCGTCACCGTGGCGACCCACGACACCTCGATGATGTCGGTCGCACGAGACCTCGGGCTCGCGGTGACCGACCCCGTCGCGGACCTGAGCTGACCGCGTCGGCCCCGGCAGCGTCAAGCAGCGTCAGGCAGCGCCCGTATGCCGCCCGCTCACCTCACCAGCCGCGCTCGGCGAGGCGGTGCGGCTGCGGGATGTCGTCGACGTTGATGCCGACCATGGCCTCCCCGAGGCCGCGCGACACCTTGGCGATGACGTCGGGGTCGTCGTGGAACGTCGTCGCCTTGACGATCGCCTCCGCGCGCTGGGCGGGGTTGCCCGACTTGAAGATTCCCGAGCCGACGAAGACGCCCTCGGCGCCGAGCTGCATCATCATCGCCGCGTCCGCGGGAGTCGCGATGCCGCCGGCGGTGAAGAGGACGACCGGCAGCTTGCCCGCCTCGGCGACCTCGCGGACGAGCTCGTAGGGCGCCTGCAGCTCCTTGGCCGCGACGTAGAGCTCGTCCTCGGGAAGGCTCTGCAGGCGCCGGATCTCCTGGCGGATCTGGCGCATGTGCGTCGTCGCGTTGGAGACGTCGCCCGTGCCGGCCTCGCCCTTGGAACGGATCATCGCCGCCCCCTCGGTGATCCGGCGCAGCGCCTCGCCGAGGTTCGTCGCGCCGCAGACGAAGGGAACCGTGAAGGCCCACTTGTCGATGTGGTTGCTGTAGTCGGCCGGCGTGAGCACCTCGGACTCGTCGATGTAGTCGACGCCGAGGCTCTGCAGCACCTGCGCCTCGACGAAGTGGCCGATGCGGGCCTTGGCCATGACCGGGATCGAGACGGCCTCGATGATGCCGTCGATCATGTCGGGGTCGGACATGCGCGAGACGCCGCCCTGGGCGCGGATGTCGGCCGGGACCCGCTCGAGCGCCATGACCGCGACCGCGCCGGCGTCCTCGGCGATCTTCGCCTGCTCGGGCGTGACGACGTCCATGATGACGCCGCCCTTGAGCATCTCCGCCATGCCCCGCTTGACCCGCGTCGTGCCGGTCGCGCCGGTGACGGCGGCGGTCGCCTCGGCTGGGGTGGACGGATCGGTGGAGGACGCTGCAGGCAGGGAGGGCTGGCTCATGCGACGAAGTCTAGGACCGACGCGAGAGTGCCACGGACCGCGTCCACGGCGGCCCGTTCGCGAGCGATCCTCTGTCAGTCGACGACGGCCGGAGGCAGGTCGTCGTCGAACTCGACCGGCTCGGGCAGCGCGGCCCGACCGGCGAGCCGGAACAGCCGGACGAACCACTTCTCGCGCACGCGGCGCACCTCGCGGACCGCGTCGTTGTGGAAGCGTCGCGCCATCTGCGCGCGCAGGGCGCTGGCCTCGACCCGGGCCAGCGCATCGGAGCCGGGACCTTGGGGATCGGCACGGAGCTCGGCCACCGTCTCGGGCGTCAGCGCCGCCTTGAGCGCGTCGGTGAGGTCGGTCTCGGTGTGCTCGCGCCCGGCGAAGTTCTGTCCGTCGAGCAGGTCGTGGCTGAGCGGGTGGTGCGTATGCCGTTCGAGGGCTCCGCTCGCGGCGTCTGCGAGCAGGAGGGAGGTGGCCGGGTCCACGGCGCCGCTCGTCGCGAGCTCGAGAGTGGCCTCGGCGCGACGGACGAGCTGGGCGTCGAGGGCGGACACCGCCCCCTCGACCTTGGCGTGCAGCCGGTCGAGGCGGGAAGCGGAGTAGGAGAGGTACCACGCCGCGGCGAGTACGACGAGGGCGACGATCGTCGCGACCTGGAGGATGTCGACCTGCATCAGCTCTCACCTCTCGCGGGCCAGCGCAGCCGGCTCAGCAGCCCCGGTCGCTGGATCGGGTCCAGGGGCGCGCGGTCAGCGCCGTCGATCACCGTCTCGTAGACCGCCATGACCCGCTCGGCGACGACGTCCCAGTCGAAGGAGCGAGCCCGGCGCAGGCCGAGGTCACGAAGTCGCGACCTCTCGTCCGGGGTGCGGAGCAGCTCGACCACGGCCTGCGACAACGCCGGCGAGTCGCCGTTGGCGAAGGTCGCACCGGCGGGCCCGTCCGGGCCGTCCCCGAGGACGGCCGTGAAGGCGCACAGGTCGCTCGCGAGCACCGGCGCGCCAGCGGCCATCGCCTCGACGAGGACGATGCCGAAGCTTTCCCCGCCAGTGTGCGGTGCGACGTAGACGTCGGCGGAGCGCAGCAGGTCGACCTTGTCGGCCTCCGAGACCGCACCGAGGAACTCGGTCGCCGCCCGCACGCGCGGGTCCAACGCGCCGCGGATCTCGTCGACGTCACCGGGACCTGCGACGACGAGCCGGACGCCCGGCACCGCGTCGAGGATCGCCGGCATCGCGTCGGTGAGGACCGACAGGCCCTTGCGCGGCTCGTCGATCCGACCGAGGAACGCCAGGACCGGGCGCTCGGCCGTCCCGGAGAAGCGGGTCGTCTCCCCCGACGGCGTGAACCGGCCGGTGTCGACGCCGTTCGGGATGATGTAGGCGTCGCCCCCGAGGTGCCTCACCACCGTGCTGCGCGCCTCCTCCGAGACGGCGATGCGGGCGCGGATCTTCTCGGTCGACGGCCGCAGCAGCGGGTTCGCCGCGTGCATGGCCCGTGAGCGGAGGTTCGCCGTGTGGAAGGTCGCGACGACCGGTTCGGAGGACGCCCACAGCGCCATGAGCGACGCGCTCGGCGTCACCGGCTCGTGCAGGTGCAGGACGTCGAACTCGCCCTCCTCGAGCCAGCGGCTCACCCGCGACGACGTCACCGGCCCGAAGGTCAGCCGGGCGACGGACCCGTTGTAGCGCACCGGGACGGCGCGTCCGCTGGAGGTGACGTATGCCGGGAGGTCGCCGACGGGGTCGTCGACCGGAGCGAGGACGCCCACCTCGTGCCCCTGGGCCGTGAAGTGCTCGGCAAGGTCGCGGACGTGGAACTGCACGCCCCCTGGCACGTCGAAGGCGTAGGGGCAGACGAGGCCGATCCTCACCGCGCCTCCCCCGCGGTTGTCTCACCCGCAGCGGCCTCCCCCGCCGCCTCCGACCCCGGGACGTGCGCCGCCCCGGCCCGGGCCAGGCGGTCCGCGTCGAGGTCCTTGGTGAAGACCGGCTGGAGCATGTGCCAGTCCGCGGTATGGGTGCGGACGGCGCCACCGAGGGCGTCCGCGCACGCCTGGGTCATCGCCGCGACCCGTTCGGCCGTCGTCCCGGTCCCGGGGTCGGCCACGGCCGGGTGGAAGGTGATGACGATCCCCCATCGGGCGCCGCTCCCCACGGGCAACTTCTCGTGCCGGATGGACACCGGGAACAGCGGTCGTCGCTCCGCGATCGCGAGGGCCGCCGGACCGGCCGCCATGCGAGCGGGAGACCCGCAGAAGTCGACTTCGACCCCGGAACGCGACAGGTCGCGGTCCGCGAGCAGCGGGATGAGCCCGCGCCGCCGCGCCGCCTCCCGCAGCAACGGGAACGGCGCCGGTCCGCCGGTGAGCGGGTGGATGGTCATCCCGAGTCCGGTGCGGAACGCGAGGAACTCCTCGAAGACCTCCTCCGGCTCGAGCCGCTCCGCGACGGTTGTCACGGGGGCGAGGTGGACGGCACCCCACGCGCCGGCGAGGTCCCAGTTGCCGAGGTGGCCGAGGAAGCAGACGACCGACCCGCCGTCGTCGAGCACGGCCCGGACCGGCTCGTCGCCCTCGACCCGCACCCGGGCCGCGAGCTCGTCCGGACCGAGGACGGGCAGCCGGAAGGCCTCGCAGTAGTAGCGCAGGTACGCCCGCATGCCGTCACGGACCAGCGCGTCGAGGGCTGCGTCGTCGAGCTCGGGCCGCACGATGGCGTAGTTCGAGCGCATCCGCGCGGCCCCGCCGCGCGCCACGGTGAGGTCAGCGATCCGGTCGAAGAGCGCGTACGCCGCGCCCTCCGGCATACGGCGAAGGAAGGCCCAGCCGCCCCGGAAGCCGGCCACGGTCGCCGCGTCCCGGACCCGGCCGAGCACCCCCATCGCGCCGGTCACCGCGCGGCGAGGACCTGGCGGCGGACCTCGAGCATGCGCTGCACGACCGTGATGAGGCTGGCCAGCGCGAGGAGCGCGAGGACGACGGTGAGGAAGACCTCGGGGAGGAACCAGCCGACGAGGCCGGTCGTCACGAGGACGGCGACGAGCCGCTCGGCACGCTCGGCGATGCCGACGTTCGCGGTCATGCCGAGGCCTTCGGCGCGAGCCTTCGCGTAGGAGACGACCATGCCGAGGATGAGGCACGCCAGCGCGAGGGCGGCCATGACACCGGGACGCACCTGCAGCCAGCCGTCCGGACGCAGGTTGCGCCCGCCGGCGTAGAAGAGGACGAGCCCGCCGAAGACCGACGCGTCCGCCACGCGGTCGAGGGTGGAGTCGAGGAAGGCACCCCACGTGCTTGAGCGCTCCATGCGGCGCGCCATGATCCCGTCGACGGTGTCGGAGAAGACGAAGGCCGTGATGACGAGCGTCCCGATGAGGAACTCGCCGCGCGGGTAGAACAGCAGCGCGCCCAGGCTCACCCCGAGGGTGCCGACGACCGTGACGACGTCGGGGCTGATCCCGAGCCGGATCAGCAGCGACGCCAGGGGCGTGAAGAGCTTCGTGAAGAAGGGCCGCGCGTACTTGTTGAGCATGGTGGCGCCAGCCTAGTGGCCAGTGGCCGTCATCCCGCTCAGGCCGACGGCCAAGCGGCGACGAGCCGTGTCCGGGCGTCCTCGAGCAGCACCGGCAGCGCCTTGGTCTGCCCCACGACGGGCAGGAAGTTCATGTCCCCGCCCCAGCGCGGCACGATGTGCTGGTGCAGGTGCGCGGCGACGCCCGCGCCGGCGACCTCGCCCTGGTTCATCCCGATGTTGAAGCCGTGCGGACCCGAGCTCTCGGTCAGCGCGCGAATCGCGGACTTGGTCAGGGCGGTGAACTCGGCCGTCTCCTCGTCGGTGAGGTCGACGTAGAGGGACACGTGCCGGTACGGGCAGACGAGGACGTGCCCCGGGTTGTAGGGGAAGAGGTTCATGACGACGTAGCAGTGCTCGCCGCGGTGGACGATGAGCCCCTCGGCGTCCTCGCGCTCCGGCGCTGCGCAGAACGGGCAGCCCTCGCCGGCCTCCTTCGACGGCCGCTCCCCCGTGACATAGGCGAGGCGGTGGGGAGTCCAGAGCCGGTCGAACCCGTCCGGCTCGCCCGCGAAGTCGGCGGCGGGAGTCGTCGGGACGTCGCTCATGGTCCGATCCTAAGCACCCGGTAGGGCACCCGCTGCCGCCGGCAGCGTCGGGCGACACGTGTGAGGGCCGCGGTGCCGTCCCCTGACTCGGCACCGCGGCCCTTCACCCACTCAGACGCCTGAAATGCCCGTGAGGTTGCCTCGTGTCGGAAACAATTTCCGTCTCGGCTGTCGGGCGCCGCTTGTCGTGCACGCTCCGTCGTCGCAGGGTGCAGGGATGACCACGACTCCCGGCACCCCCTCCGGACCGTCCGCGCCCGACGCCTCCGGGTCCACGAGCACCCTGGAGCGCGCCCGCGCCCACTCGCCCCGCCAGCTCGCCGCGGCCTCGGTCGGCAACCTCGTCGAGTGGTACGACTGGTACGCCTACAGCTTCCTCGCCGTGTACTTCGCGACCCAGGTCTTCCCCGAGTCGGAGTCGGGTCTTACCCAGCTGCTCAACACCTTCGCGATCTTCGCGGTCGGCTTCTTCTTCCGCCCCGTCGGCGGTCTGCTCATGGGTGCACTCGCCGACCGGATCGGGCGCAAGCCGGCCCTCACCGCGACGATCCTGCTCATGGGGGCCGGGTCGCTGCTCATCGCCGTCCTGCCGACCTACGCGAGCGTGGGCATCCTCTCGCCGATCCTCCTGGTCCTCGCCCGCGTCATCCAGGGCCTGTCGGTCGGCGGTGAGTTCGCCGCCGCGACGACGTTCCTCGTCGAGAGCGCGCCACCGAAGCGCCGCGGGTTCTTCTCGAGCTTCCAGTACGTCTCGACGACCATCGGTCAGCTGCTCGCGTCCGGTCTCGCGGCGTGGCTCGCGTCGTCGCTCTCCGAGGGCGACATGCAGTCGTGGGGCTGGCGCATCCCGTTCTTCGTCGGGGCCGGGCTCTCGCTCGTCGGTCTCGTCATCCGCGCCGGCGCCCACGAGACACTCGAGGACGCCGAGGACCTGCGGACCGGCCGCACCGCCCGACCGGGCCTGTTCGACGCGCTCAAGCACCACCCCCGCGAGTCGCTCCTCATCGTCGGCATCACCATCGCCGGCACCATCGCGTACTACACGTGGACGACCTACCTGCCCACCTATGCCCAGACCTACGCGGACGTCTCCAAGGCGGACTCGCTCCAGGCCGGGACGATCGCGCTCGTCTTCTTCGCGCTGCTCCAGCCGGTCATGGGCACGATCTCGGACCGCATCGGCCGCAAGCCGCTGCTCATCACGTTCGCGGCGTTCTTCGTCGTGGCGACGGTGCCGCTGCTGCGCCTCCTCGACACGTCGATGTCGCGGCTGCTGCTCGTGCAGTGCATCGGCATGGTCTTCCTCGCGATGTTCACCTCGATCTCGGCCGCGGTGAACGCCGAGACGATCCCCGCCCGCGTGCGAGCGTCGGGGATCGGCTTCCCGTACTCGCTCTCCGTCGCCCTCTTCGGCGGGACCGCGCCCTACGTCGGGACGTGGTTCAAGGGACAGGGCATGGACTCGGCCTTCCCCATCTACATCAGCGTGCTCTGCCTCGTGTCGCTGCTCGTCTACGTCTTCGCACTGCGCGAGACGGCGCACAAACCGCTCCCGTGAGGTGAGCGGACGGCATACCGGCGCGCCGTGTCGGTATGCCGTCCGCCCGCCCTCCGCGGGCCCCCTCGACTCAGAAGTTGTCGAGGGTGTCCTCCACGCCCGCGATGGCGGCCTCGCGGGCCTCCTCCGGGGTCGCGGCGTCGCCGGACCAGTCCCGGATCACCACGGAGACGACGTACTTGCCCTGGGCCACCACGGCCGCGTAGCTGTCACCGTCGGTGAGGAGCAGGTGAGTCCTGGGGTTCGTGCCCTCCCACGTCGTCGGCGCCCAGCCCTCGATGAGCGAGCACACACCGCCGTCCGTGGCGACGTCCTGGAGAGCGTTCCTCGCGTTCTTCCACAGCGTGACGGTGAGGTCCGCACTGAGCTGGTCGAGGTCGTTCGACCCGTCGTAGTACGTCCACTGGCGCCCCATGAGGGTCGCCGTTGCTCCCTCGTTCGCGGGGTCGCACACCTGCGCACCGCTGACCGTCGGCGTCAGCGGGTAGTTGCCGAGGTCCCACTGGAGCGGCTGGCCCGCCATGGTCTCCGGCGCGACGTCCGGGATGGTCGGCGCCGGACGGGCGGCGACCGCCTGCGTGCTGGCACCGACGAGCACAGCCCCCGAGACGAGTGCCGTCGAGAGAATGCGTGTGTATCTGGACATGCCTGATCCCCTTGCTGTCCGGGGCGGGCCCCTCGCCCGCCCTCACCGACGCAGACGCACGCCGGACGGAGAAAGGTTGCATCCGTGGCGGGTCAACCCCGCCGCCACTCCATGAGTCGGCTGTCCGGAGTGGTGAAGCCGGCGCGCTCGTAGAGGCTGCGCGCCTTGGGATCCGCGCTGAGCTGCATGCGCGTGACCCCGTTGTCACTCGCCCACACCTGCAGGGCCTCGATCAGGCGGCCACCGAGCCCGGCTCCCCGCGCGTCGGCGGTGACGAAGAGCAGGCTCACGTGCAGCCAGCGCTCGTCGGGTCGGCGCGAGCTCGGCAGCTTCGTCACGATGGCAGCCGTGACCATGCCGAGCGGCCGCCCGTCGGCTGCTTCCGCGAGGAACGTGACGCGCCGCCGGTCGGCGAGCCACGCGTCGGCGTACCGGTCGAGGAACCCGGGCTCGATGGTGGCTCCGCATTCCCGGTCGTCCTGCATCGTCAGCGCCGCGACGGCGAACGCGTCACGGGGCTCGGCGAGCCGGACGACGGGGGCGGCCAGGGTCATGTCCGGGTGCGCCTCAGACCTGTGCTCGCGTCTCGATCGCGGTGAGCACCTCGGCGATCGCGTCCTCGACCGGCACGCCGTTCTTCTGCGAGCCGTCGCGGTAGCGGAAGGACACCGCACCGTTGCTGCGGTCCTCGTCGCCGGCGATGAGGATGAATGGCACCTTGGACTTGGACGCGTTGCGGATCTTCTTGGGGAAGCGGTCGTCGGAGTCGTCGAGCTCGACGCGAATCCCCTTGGCGCGCATCTGCTTCAGGACGTCGTTCAGGTAGTCGGCGAACTCGTCGGCCACGGGCACGCCGAGCACCTGCACCGGGCTCAGCCACACGGGGAAGGCGCCCGCGTAGTGCTCGGTGAGGACGCCGATGAACCGCTCGATCGAGCCGAACTTCGCCGAGTGGATCATCACCGGCTCCTGACGAGACCCGTCGGAGGCCTGGTACTCGAGACCGAACCGGTGCGGCTGGTTGAAGTCGTACTGGATCGTCGACAGCTGCCAGGTGCGGCCGATGGCGTCGCGCGCCTGGACCGAGATCTTCGGCCCGTAGTAGGCCGCGCCACCGGGGTCGGGCACGAGCTCGAGCCCGGACTCGGTCGCGACCTCCTCAAGGATCGCGGTCGCCTCGGCCCACTGCTCGTCGGTGCCGATGAACTTGTCCTTCTTCTCGCCCTCCTCGTCCCGGGTGGACAGCTCGAGGTAGAAGTCGTCGAGGCCGAAGTCGCGCAGCAGCCCGAGGACGAAGTCGAGCAGGTGCTTGATCTCCCCCGGCGCCTGCTCGCGGGTGACGTAGGAGTGCGAGTCGTCCTGGGTCAGGCCCCGCACGCGGGTGAGGCCGTGGACGACGCCGGACTTCTCGTTGCGGTAGACCGACCCGAACTCGAAGAGCCGCAGCGGCAGCTCGCGGTAGGACCGGCCGCGCGAGCGGAAGATGAGGTTGTGCAGGGGGCAGTTCATCGCCTTGAGGCGGTAGTCCGTGCCGTCGAGGTCGAACGGCGGGAACATCCCGTCGGCGAAGAACGGCAGGTGCCCCGAGGTGTGGAACAGCGCCTCCTTGGAGATGTGCGGCGTCCCGACGTAGTCGAAGCCCTCCTCGATGTGCCGACGGCGGACGTAGTCCTCCATCTCGCGCTTGATGACGCCGCCCTTGGGGTGGAAGACCGGCAGCCCCGACCCGAGCTCGTCGGGGAAGCTGAAGAGGTCGAGCTCGGCGCCGAGCTTGCGGTGGTCGCGCTTCTCGGCCTCGGCGAGGCGATCGAGGTAGGCCTTGAGGTCGGCCTTGTCGGCCCACGCGGTGCCGTAGATGCGCTGCAGCTGCGGGTTCTTCTCGCTGCCGCGCCAGTAGGCGCCGCCGGAGCGCATGAGCTTGAAGGCGTTGCCGAGGACCTTGGTCGTCGGGACGTGCGGGCCGCGGCAGAGGTCACCCCACGCGCGCTCGCCGTCCTTCTTCACGTTGTCGTAGATCGTCAGCTGCGAGCCGCCGACCTCGACGTCGGCGCCCTCGGCCGCGTCTCCCGCGGAGCCGCCCTTGAGGCCGATGAGCTCGACCTTGTAGGGCTCATCCCTCAGCTCGACGAGGGCCTCGTCGTCGCTGATCTCGCGGCGCACGAAGGACTGCCCCTCGTTGACGATGCGCTGCATGACCTTCTCGAGAGCCTTGAGGTCCTCCGGCTCGAAGGGCTTGTCGACGTCGAAGTCGTAGTAGAACCCGTCACGCACCGGTGGTCCGATCCCGAGCTTGGCCTGCGGGTTGACCTCCTGCACGGCCTGCGCGAGGACGTGGGCAGCACTGTGCCGCAGCACATCCAGCCCGTCCTGCTCCTGCGCGGTCACGGGTTCGACGGTGTCGCCGTCGGCGAGGACGTGGGCGAGGTCGCGCAGCTCGCCGTTGACGCGGGCGACGAGGACGTCGCGCTGGCCCTCGAACAGGTCGGCCGCTGTCGTCTCCCGGTCCACCGATCGCTCGTCTCCTGCGACGCGGACGGTGATCTGGTCTGACGACACGGTGCTGCTCCTGAGAGGTGGGGACTGCGAAGGGGTATGCCGTCCGCTGCGGTGAGCGGCCCGCGCGCCTCGCGCGCGCACCCGCGGTGCGCGGGCGGCATACCGATGCTATCCGTCGGAAAAGAGCAGGCGCGACGGAGTTCAGGTGTGCGACCGTCGCGCCATGGACCTCGTCATCGCCACCCGTGCCGAGCGGCCGGACCTCGCCGAGACCCAGGCCGCGTTCGAGAACCCGTGGCCGGAGTTCATGAAGTGGGACCCGCTCGGCGACCTCTACTACACGCGCACGCGGACGGCATACGCGCAGTACTGCCTCGTCGCGTGGGACGCGGCGGACCCGACGCGCATCGTCGCCGAGTCGAACTCGGTGCCGTTCGCGATGGGCGCGGACATCGGCCGGCCGGAGCTGCCCGAGTCCGGCTGGGACGGTGTGCTCATGTGGGCGTGGCTCGACGAGGTCGCGGGGCGCGAGCCGACGCACCTGTCCGCGCTCGAGGTGGCGATCCGTGCTGACCTGCAGGGCACCGGGCTGGCGTCCGTCATGCTCGAGGCCAAGCGCCGCAACGCCGCTCGTCTCGGGTTCACCGAGCTCGTGGCGCCGGTCCGGCCGAACGCCAAGCACCTCGAGCCGCACACGCCGATGAGCGAGTACGCGTTCCGGACCCGCGAGGACGGGCTGCCGGCGGACCCGTGGCTGCGGCTGCACGTGCGTGCCGGCGGGGTCATCGAGGGCGTCTGCTCGCGGGCCATGGCGATCCCCGGGACGCTCGACGAGTGGCGGTCGTGGACGGGCCTGCCGTTCGACAGGTCCGGCGACGTCGTCGTGCCCGAGGCGCTGAACCCGGTCCACGTCAGCGTCGAGCAGAACCATGCGGTCTACGTCGAGCCCGGGGTGTGGGTGCGCCACCGGTTGTGAGTGCGCGCGGCACGCGCGGGCGGGACAGTGGGTGAGACTGTGCCCATGCCCGCCGACTCCCCGCTCGTGCTGTCGGAGGTCCCGTTCGACGACCCGCGCGTCACGGCCCTCGTCGCGCAGGTGCAGGCGTACTACGTCGAGATCTATGGCGGTCCGGACGAGTCGCCAGTCGACCCGCGCGAGTTCGACTCTCCCACGGGGCTGTTCGTCATCGGGACAGTGGACGGCGAGCCGGTCGCGATGGGTGGCTGGCGGTTGCGCCCCGAGCTCTTCGGTGCGTTCGGAGGCCGGGTCGCCGAGGTCAAGCGGATGTTCGTCAGCCCGCGGGTGCGTCGTCGGGGGTTCGCGGCCACGGTGCTCGAGCGGCTCGTGGCGACGGCGCGCGAGGCCGGCGTCGACGCCCTCGTCCTCGAGACGGGCACCGCCCAGTCCGAGGCGGTCGCGTTGTACGAGGCGGCCGGCTGGGTGCCGACGCTGGCGTTCGGTCACTACGCCGCGTCGGGGACGTCGCGCTACTACGGCCTCTCGCTCACCGGAGGCGTTCTCCCGCCACCGGACCGGTGAGCACCTAGGTTGGAGCGCGTGATTGCGCAGCCCCACGGTTCCTGGCCCTCCCCGCTCTCCCCCGCCGCCCTCACCGCGGCGACCCGCGCCCTCGACGAGGTCCGCCTCGACGGCGCAGACACCTACTGGCTCGAAGGGCGTCCGTGGGAGGGCGGCCGGGTGGTCCTGGTCCGCCACGTCGGCGCCACCGGCGCCGTCGAGGACGTGGTCGGGTCCGGGGTCAACGTGCGCTCACGAGTCCACGAGTACGGCGGCGGGGCGTATGCCGTCCGCTCGGGGACCGTGGTCGTCACGACGATGCCCGACCTGCGGGTGCACGTCGTCGAGGCCGACGGGTCGCTGCGCGCCATCACGCCGGAGGGCGGGTTCCGTTATGGCGGACTCGTCCTCGGCGACGGGTTCGTCCTCGCGGTGCGTGAGGACCACTCCGGCGGCGGGGATCCGGTCAACACGCTCGTGCGGCTGTCGCTCGACGGCGACAACGCCGACGGTGGCCGGGTGATGTGGGCCGGTTCCGACTTCGTGTCGCGTCCTGCGCTGTCCGAGGACGGGACGCAGGTCGCGGTCGTCACCTGGGACCACCCGAACATGCCCTGGGACACGACGACACTGCGCCGGGCCGCCCTCGTCGACGGTGACGGCGAGCTGGACTGGTCGGTCGTCGCCGGTGGCGCGGACGTCGCCGTCGGCCAGCCCCGGTTCGGCCCGGACGACTCACTGTGGTTCGTCTCGGACGAGTCGGGGTGGTGGAACCTCAAGCGGGACAACGGTTCCGGCGCCGAGTCGGTCCACTCCACCGAGGCCGACGTCATGCAGCCGCAGTGGGTGCTCGGCATGAGCGACTTCGCCCTCCTCGACGACGGCCGGGTCCTCGTGCACTGGTGGGCCGACGGCGTCGGGCGGCTCGGGATCCTCGACCCGTCGACCGGGGCCCTCGAGGACCTCGACATCGGGCTCGAGGGTGCCGTCCAGTTCGACCAGCTCCAGTCGGCCGGAGGAGACGTGGCGGTGCGCGTCGGCACCCTCTCGGCCCTACCCGTCATCGTCCGCGGGCTGGTCACCGGACCCTTCACGACGCTGCGGCGCAGCAGCGACGACGGCCTCGACCCGGCATACGCCGCGACGGCGCAGCCGTGGACCTGGACCAACACGCGCGGCGAGGACGTGCACGGCGTCTTCCTCGCGCCCACGCACCCCGACGTCACCGGCCCGGAGGGTGAGCTGCCGCCGCTCCTCGTCTTCGTCCACGGTGGGCCGACGAGCCGCAGCGAGGCCGGGCTCCAGCTGGCGCGGGCGTTCTGGACGACGCGCGGTTTCGCCGTCCTCGACGTCAACTACTCGGGCAGCACCGGCCACGGCCGCGCCTACCGCGACCGGCTGCTCGGGCAGTGGGGTGTCGCCGACATCGACGACGTCGTCTCCGGCGCCCGCTCCCTCGCCGAGGCAGGCCACGTCGATGGATCGCGCCTCGCCATCCGAGGCGGGTCGGCCGGCGGGTACACGGTGCTGCGCGCGCTGACGACGAGTGACGCCTTCGCGGCCGGGACGTCGTACTTCGGGGTTGCCGACCTCGAGGCGCTCGCGACGGACACGCACAAGTTCGAGTCGCGCTACCTCGACCGGCTCGTCGGGCCCTACCCCGAGGCGAAGGACGTCTACGTCGAGCGATCCCCCGTACACCACCTCGACGCGGTGACGGGCGCGGTGCTGCTGCTGCAAGGCGGCATCGACGAGGTCGTGCCGCAGGCGCAGGCCGAGGCGATGGAGCAGGCGCTGCGCGAGGCCGGCAAGGATGTCGACCTCGTCATCTACCCCGACGAGGGTCATGGGTTCCGGGCCGCGTCGGCCATCGAGGACTCCCTGACGCGGGAGCTGGCGTTCTACGGCCGGGTCCTCGGCTTCACCCCCGCCTGAGGTCTGAGGTCCGAGGGCGACTTCTTGCGCACAGTTCGCAGGCGAGCCCCGGCGAGCCTGCGAACTGTGCGCAATAAGTCGGGGTGGGTCAGGCGGTCTCGAGGGTGAGGACGAGGTGCTCGGTCTCGGGCTTGCGGGTCGAGCGGAGCCCGGCCACGACCGGTTCTCCGCTGCGGTCGACGACGAAGTCGACCTTCCCCGGCAGGAGCACCGGCTTCTTGAACCACACGTGCGAGGTGCTCGGTCCGTTGGCGCCGCGACCCAGCGCGGAGAGCGCGCGGGCGTACGTCCACATGCCGTGCGCGATGGCCTTGGGGAAGCCCATGGCCTTCGCGGTGAGCGGGTGCAGGTGGATGGGGTTCACGTCACCGGACACCGCGGCATACTGCCGCCCGAGGTCGCCGGGGAGGCGCCACTGCGCCGCGGCGACACCCTTGGGAATGGGCGGCGCCTCGGTGCCGCGCTCGGCGTCCGGGTTGCCCTTGCCGCGCGCGAGGTAGGTCGACCGGCCGCTCCACACCGGCTCACCGTCGACCGTGACCTCGGTGACGAGGTCCACCTGACGGCCCTTGGGGTGGTCGCGCAGGTCCTCGGCGTGGACGGCGATGTCGAGGACGTCGTCGTCGGTCAGGGTCCGGCGCACCGTGATCGTGTTCTCGACATGGACGAGCCCGGCGAGCGGCAGCGGGAACGACGAGCGGCCCATGAGCTCGGCCTGCAGCGGGAACCCGAGGATGTGCGGGTAGGTGTGCGGCAGGACGTCGTCGACCGGGAACCCGCAGAGCCGCTGGTAGCGCAGCAGGTGCTCTCGGTCCACGGCGTGACCGGTGAGGGCCAGCTCCGTGGCAGGGAGGGTCGAGCCGGACTTCTTGCCCGACATGGCCGCCTTGACGAAGACCTTCGCCAGGGACGGCGCGCTGCTGAACGTCTCTTGGGGGCGTGTGGCGACGGACGACGAGGTGGGCTCGGTCATCAGGCCCCCAGCATCATCTGGCCGCAGACCCGCACGACGTTGCCGGTGACGCCGCGGTTGGCGTCCCACGAGAAGTAGCCGATCGTCTCGGCCACGTCGACGGGCAGGCCGCCCTGCGACAGCGAGTTCATCAGCCGGCCCACCTCACGCGTCGCGAACGGCACCTTCGCCGTCATCTCCGTCTCGATGAACCCCGGCGCGACCGCGTTGACCGTCACGCCCTTCTTGAGGATCGTCTTGTCCGCGGCGAGCGACTGGGTCATGCCGATGACCCCCGCCTTCGACGCGGCGTAGTTCGTCTGGCCGCGGTTGCCGGCAATGCCCGCGATCGAGGACACGTTGACGATGTGACCGCCGGCGTTGATCGCCGGGACGAGCGCCTCGTTCATCCGCAGGATCGAGAGCAGGTTGACCTGGAGGACGGAGTCCCAACGGTCGGCTTCGGTGTTCGCGAGCAGCTTGTCGCGGGTGATGCCGGCGTTGTGCACGACGATGTCGAAGCCGCCGTGCCGGGCCTTGGCGTGCTCGACGATCTTGGCACCCGCGTCGTCGGCCGTGACGTCGAGCTGGAGCGCCGAGCCACCGAGCTTGTTGGCGACCTCGGCGAGCGGGCCGCCGGCCGACGGCATGTCGACGGCGACGATCGTCGCGCCGTCACGGGCGAGGGTGTCCGTAATGGCGGCGCCGATGCCGCGCGCGGCACCGGTGACGACCGCGACCTTGCCGGCGAGCGGCTTGTCCCAGTCCGCCGGCGCCTCGATCGGCGCGACCGGCTTGCCGACGCGGAACACCTGTCCCGAGACGTAGGCCGACCGGCCCGAGAGGAGGAAGCGGATCGTCGCGTCGACTCCGGCGTCGGCGCCGTCGGCGACGAGGACCGTGTTGGCGGTGCCGCCGGCGCGCATCTCCTTGCCGATGGACCGCACGATGCCCTCGACAGCGCGGCGGGCCGCGGCCTGCGCGACCGACGTGGCCTCCTCCGGAGGGCGACCGACGACGACGACGCGCCCGGTCGGGGCGAGGGTCTTGAGCGCCGGGCCGACGACACCGCGCAGCGTCTCGAGATCGGCCGGGCTCTCGACCGCGGTGAGGTCGAGCACGACCGCGGCGACCGACGTCGACGGCTTCGACGCGACCTGCACCCCTGCGTCGTCGAGCAGCACACGGACGCGCTCGGCGACCGGGGCGTCACCGTGGCCGGTCACGAGGACCGCGCCCGGGACGAGCGAGCCGCCTACGACGTGCCGGCGCAGCTTCGCCGGACGCGGCAGACCGAGGGTGGCGGCGAGCTGCTTGCCCACCCCGCTGTTGACGAGCTGGCCATACGACAGCGCCATGAATCAGGCTCCTTCGAGGATCGCGACGACGCCCTGCCCACCGGCAGCGCAGATGGAGATGAGACCACGGCTGCCCGGGCCCTTCTCGTGGAGCATCTTCGCGAGCGAGGCGACGATGCGGCCGCCGGTGGCGGCGAAGGGGTGGCCGGCGGCCAGCGAGCTGCCGTTGACGTTGAGCTTGGAACGGTCGATCGAGCCGAGCGGCTTCTCGAGCCCGAGCCGGTCGCGGCAGAAGTCCTCGTCCTCCCAGGCCTTGAGCGTCGAGAGCACGGTGCCGGCGAACGCCTCGTGGATCTCGTAGAAGTCGAAGTCCTGCAGCGAAAGGCCGTTGCGCTCGAGAAGGCGCGGGACGGCATACGCAGGAGCCATGAGCAGGCCCTCGTCGCCGTGGACGTAGTCGACCGCCGCGGCCTCCCCGTCGACGAACCAGGCCTGGACGGGGATGTTGTGCTCCTTGGCCCAGTCCTCGCTGCCGAGCAGGACGACGGCGGCGCCGTCGGTGAGCGGCGTGGAGTTGCCGGCCGTCATCGTCGCGCCCTCGCCCTTGCCGAAGACCGGCTTGAGCTTGGCGAGCTTCTCGACGGTCGAGTCCGGGCGCAGGTTCTGGTCCTTGGACTGGCCGAGGTAGCTCGTCATCAGGTCGTCGAAGAAACCGCGCTCGTATGCCGCGGCGAGGTTCTGGTGGCTCGCTGCGGCGAGCTCGTCCTGGGCTTCGCGGGTGATGCCCCACTTCTTCGTCGTGATGGCCTGGTGCTCACCCATCGACAGCCCGGTGCGCGGCTCGACGTTGGCCGGGGTCTCGATGCCGAAATCGGTCGGGCGCAGCGCGAGGGCACGCTTGGCCATGTCGACCGTCGTCTTGCCGCGGTTGATCTTCAGCATCTTCTGGCGCAGCTTCTCGGAGACCATGATCGGCGCGTCCGAGGCGGTGTCGACACCACCGGCGACGCCGGACTCGATCTGGCCGAGCTTGATCTTGTTCGCGACGAGGATCGCGTTCTCGAGGCCGGTGCCGCACGCCTGCTGCACGTCGTAGGCGGACGTGTGCGGGTCGAGGCTCGAGCCGAGGACGCTCTCGCGGGTGAGGTTGAAGTCGCGGCTGTGCTTGATGACCGCGCCACCGACGACCTCGCCGAGCCGCTGGCCCTGGAGGCCGTAGCGCGCCACGAGCCCCTCGAGAGCGGCGGTGAACATGTCCTGGTTCGACGCGTTGGCGTAGGGCCCGAACTGCCGGGCGAAGGGGATGCGGTTGCCGCCGAGGATGGCGGCCCGACGAGGCGTGGCTGGGCTGGTTGAAGGCACCGTTCTGCTCCTGGGGACGAGGTGGTCGATGGCCGCGTGGGACGCGCCACATATCCGATACCGACGGTAGCAGGTACCTGTTCGCACCTGCTACGGTCCGACCTTGTGACCAGCACCACCAGCGCGGGCCGACCAGACGGCTCGGGACGTGGCTCGGCGGCTCCGGTGGAGGCCGACGAGACGGTGGTCGACGGACGCAACCGCCGCTGGGAAAAGCACCGGGCGAGGCGTCGGACCGAGCTCGTGGACGCGACGCTGCGCGCCATCCGGCGGCACGGGGCGAGCGTCGGGATGGACGACATCGCCGCCGTCGCCGGGACGTCAAAGACGGTGTTCTACCGGCACTTCACCGACCGGGCGGGGCTCTACGACGCGGTCGCGGAACGGGTCAACTCGAACATCATCGGCGACGTCGCGGGGGCCGTCGGCAACGTCGACGAGGTCGTCGCCTTCGCCGAGGGCCCGGACACCGACGCCGCGTGGTCCCCGCGACAGCTGCTCGCGTCCGCGATCGACGCCTATCTCCGGCTCGTCGAGGACGACCCGGAGGTCTACCGCTTCATCGTCAACGCCCCCTTGGTGCCGCTCTCCGAGCGCACCGACACGGGAGACGCGGCGTCGGGGGTGAGCCAGTCCGTGGGCCGACAGGTCGGCGTCCTGATCACGACGGCCCTGCAGGCGACGGGCAAGGACACCACTCCCGGGGCGACGTGGGGTCACGCCGTCGTCGGCATGGTCCGAGCCGCAGCCGACGAATGGCTGCGCGAGGGAGCCGAGTCATCGGGCACGAGCCGTGAGACGCTGCGGGAACACCTCACCAAGCTCATCTGGGGCGGACTGTCGGCAACCTGGCCTGACGTGGACCGCCGCCCCGCGAAGGAAGTACTGGAGTAGCCGTGGACGACCAGCAGCTCGCCGACAGCCTCACGACGATCCTCGACGGACGGTGGGGTGCGGTGCGGCGCCGGCTGCGCGGCCACGACGACCCGACACAGTTCGGACCGCCCGACGAGCCGATGTCCATGGAGGAGCACCGGGCGCACACGACGAGCCAGCTCCTCGCGATCACCCGCGAGGACTTCGCCCGCGCCGGACTCACCCGCGGCATGGGCGGCACCGGCGACATCGGTGCGTCGGTCACGGCCTTCGAGATGCTCGGTCACGGGGACCTGTCCCTCCTCGTCAAGGCGGGCGTGCAGTTCGGGCTCTTCGGGGGCGCCATCGCCAACCTGGGAACGGAACGGCACCACACGGCATACCTGCCCGGCATGCTCGACGGCAGCCTGCTCGGCTGCTTCGCCATGACCGAGACCGGCCACGGGTCCAACGTCCAGCACCTCGAGACGACGGCCACCCACGACGCCGAGACCGACGAGCTCGTGATCCACTCACCGACGCCGGGGTCCCGCAAGGACTACATCGGCAACGCCGCTCGCGACGGCCGGATGGCGGCGGTCTTCGCGCAGCTCATCACCGCCGACGGCGAGGGCCACGGGGTGCACTGCGTCCTCGTGCCGATCCGGGACGAGGACGGCAACCCCATGCCCGGTGTCACGATCGGTGACTGCGGCGCGAAGGGCGGCCTCCCCGGCGTCGACAACGGCCGACTGGCATTCGACCGGGTGCGGGTGCCGCGCGAGAACCTCCTCGACCGATACGGGTCGATCGCGTCCGACGGGACCTACTCCTCCCCCATCGACAGCACGTCGCGGCGCTTCTTCACGATGCTCGGGACCCTCGTGCGTGGACGTCTCTCGGTCGCCGGTGGCGCCGGCGCCGCGACCCGGTCCGCGCTGACCCTCGCGACCCGATACGCCCTGCACAGAAGGCAGTTCGCCGCACCGGGGAGCGACGAGGAGCTCACCCTCATGAGCTACCGGGCGCACCAGCGCAAGCTGCTGCCCGCCATCGCCAAGAGCTACGCGCTGATGCTTGCCCAGAACGAGCTCGTCGAGATGATGCACGACGTCGCCGTTCAGGAGGGCGAGGCACCCGAGGACCGGCAGCGTGAGCTCGAGGCCCGCGCTGCCGGCATCAAGGCGGTCGCGACCCGGCACGCCACCGACACGATCCAGATGTGCCGGGAGGCCTGCGGGGGTGCGGGCTACATGGCGGACAACCGGCTCACGGGGCTCAAGGCCGACACCGACGTCTTCACGACGTTCGAGGGTGACAACACGGTGCTGATGCAGCTCGTCGCCAAGGGGCTGCTCACCGAGTTCCAGGAGTCGTTCGAGGACAACTCGCCGCTGGCCATGATCACGTTCGCCTCGCGGTTCACGGCGTCGTCGATCCTCGAGCGCACGCCCGCCGCCGGCCTCATCTCGAAGCTCATCGCGCGCGCCCCGAGCAGCGACGAGGACGGCGCCGAACGGCATCGGGGCCGTCAGGTGGCGCTCTTCGTCGACCGCGAGAAGCACCTCCTCGAGGGCGTCGCGCTGCGGCTCTCCAAGGCGGCCAAGGCCGAGCCCGACGTCGCGTTCCGGATCTTCAACAACGCCCAGGACCACCTCATCCGCGCGGCCGAGGCACACATCGACCGCGTCCTCCTCGAGGCCCTGTGCGCGGCCGTCGAACGCTGCGAGGACGGCCCCGCCAAGGAGCTCCTCGACGACGTCACCGACCTCTTCGCCGAGTCGACGATCGAGGCGAACCGCGGCTGGTACCAGGAGCACGGACGGCTCACCGCCCGGGCCGCCAAGGGTGTCATCCGCGACGTCGGAGAGCTCTGTGACTCCCTCGCGCCGCGCGCCCGCGTGCTCGTCGACGCCTTCGCGATCCCCGATGCCTGGCTCGGCGCACCGCAGCTGCTCGAGCCGCTGCCCGAGTCCCGGCCCGAGCCGCTGCCCGAGCCGCTGCCCGAGTCCCGGCCCTAGCCGGCACGTCAGTCGTGACCGAGCCGAACGCCCCTGTGCCGCAGTCTCGTTGGGCCCTGGGCGGTGAGGCGACGCGCGGCTACGGCCGCCGGTTCGCCGAGCTCGTGGAGTCCGGCACGGACATCGACGGTGAGGCCCGCCTCGCCGACGCGCTGCTCCCGCGTGGTGGGCGGGTGCTCGACGCCGGGGCCGGCATGGGCCGGGTGACCGCGGCGCTGCGGGCCCGTGGCCACGACGTCACCGGCATCGAGCCGGACCGCGACCTCGTCGCCCAGGCCGAGCGGACCTATCCCGGCATCGGCCTGCTGCCGCTCGACATCCTCGAGACGACGCCCGAGGTGCTGCGCGCACACGGCCGCCCCGCGGCATACGACCTCGTCGTGGCGGTCGGCAACGTCTTCATCCTCCTCGCCGAAGGAACCGAACGGCGAGCCCTGGCGGCCCTGCTCGACCTGCTCGCACCGGGAGGGCGGATGCTCATCGGCTTCCACCTGAGCGAGGGACCGAGCGGGAGCCGCGCCTATCCGCCCGAGGAGTTCGTCGCTGACGCGGAGTCCGTGGGACTCACGGTTACGCTGCGCGCAGGCAGCTACGAGCTGCACCCCGCGAACGACTCGTATGCCGTGTGGCTGCTCGCGCGAGCAGGGGTCAGCGAACGCACTTCGTGAAGTTCAGGCTGCTCACGTTGATGTCGTCGTTGGCCTGCTCGGTCTTCGGGGTGATCGTGTACTCGTAGGTCACCTTGATCGTGGACGTCGTGGGTTTGAGGGTGAACGTCTGCGTCGTCGTTCCGGGCTGGACGCCGTTGACCGAGGTGTTGCCGTCGACGGCCGCGGTGCGCGTCGTGAGTGTCTTGACGGGCACGTCATTGATCGTGAGCGTGAAGGTGCCGCCCGTGGACTGGCTGGCGACTCCGTTGCCGTAGCCCCAGTTGAAGAGGAAGCTCACGTCATACGTCGCTCCGACGACGACGTCGAAGGTGGCGGTGCTCGTGATCGTGAGGGGCGCCGTGCTCGACCCGTTGTCGCGGTACACCGAGAAGGTCGTGTTGCCGGCGTCCCAGCCTTGCCCACCCGAAGAGTTGGGCCCGAGAGTGCCGGTGTAGGTGGTGGTCCATCCCGTGCCAGCCGTGAGAGTCGGGCAGGCGATGGGCGATGCCGCGAAGGCCGTAGCCGCCCCGGCCACTGCGACGACAGGCACGCTCCACGCGAGCCCACGGGTCACGGCCCGGCGAGTTGGGCGGGGCGCCATGGTCTGGGTCTGACGGGACATGTGCTGCTCACGCTCCTCACGGCATACACGCAAAAGAGCGCCCCACGGGGTGGGACGCTCCACGACTGTTGTTGATATGTATACCACACAAGTGACTGACGGGTAGGTATTCGTCCTGTCCGCCAGCGCTTGTCCACCGGACAGGATCTCCGGTCACCGTTGTCCGACCATTCCTCCGATCTCTAGCGTGAACGGCACGGGCGACGACGCAGTTGCCACGAGCACGAAGGAGTGTGGCGGCGATGCCACGGCAGACCTCTCGCAGAATCCTGGCCCGCAGCTGGCGCCTCACACCGTCCGGAGCCCCGGGCGCGGCCCTGCTCGCCCGGCTCGGCATCGGCGCCCTCTGCGCCGGTCTCGCCATCACGGCAGCGCCGGCCACCGCCGCCCCCGGTGACGACAAGGGCGCGACTCCCCCGCACAAGCGCCCGACCCTCGAGCTCACCCAGTTCGTCAACCCGCTCATCGGCACCGCCGTCAACTCCACGAGCGGGTATGCCGGCAACATCAACCCTGGTGCCAAGGTCCCCTTCGGGATGGTCACCTTCGGCCCGGACATGCCGCGGACGAACTTCAACGGCTCCGGTGGCGGGCTCGTCGGCGAGAACGCGGCGAAGGGCCAGATCAACTTCTTCAGCCTGACCCACCTCAACGGGGTGGGCTGTCCCGGTCAGGGCGCGGTCGGCATGCGCCCGGGCTCGACACCGACGCCGATCGTCGGGTCGACGGGCCGGGTCACCCCGGTCGGGTTCTCCACCTCCACGGAGAAGGCATCCCCCGGCTACTACTCCGTCGGTCTCGACACCGGTGTCAAGGTCGAGACGACGGCGACGAACCGCACCGGACTGGCGACCTTCTCCTACCCCGGGCAGGACAAGGGCTACCTCAGCCTCGACATGCGGCTCAACGGCAACGCCAACGGCTCCGGCTCGCGCGTGGCCATCACGCCGGACAACGTGTCGCTCTCGGTGAGCCCGGACGGGCGCACGATCACGGGCAAGACCGTGGCGCCCGCGTTCTGCACGCCGTACGGCACGCCCTACAACTCCAACGTCTACTTCCACGCCGAGCTGAACCGGTCGCTCAAGGCGCAGTCCGCCGGGAGCACGGTCAACACCGTCAAGGACGGCGCCACCGTCCTGCAGTACGACCTGCCCGCGGGTGACCCGACGCTGTCGATGCGCGTGGGCATCTCCGCGGTGAGCGTGGCCAACGCCAGGCTCAACCTCGAGACCGAGAACGCGTCGACGTCGTTCCAGGGCGTGCGCGACGCGGCGGTCAAGGCATGGAACGCGCGGCTCAACACCGTCCAGGTGGACAAGGCAGCGAACCCGGGCTCGCTCACCACCTCCGAGCGCACCGACCTCGTGAAGCTCTACAGCTCGCTCTACCGCGTCCTCGGTTCTCCGACAACGTATTCCGACGTCAACGGTGACTTCCGCTCGATGGACGCGAAGGAGCCGTATGCCGGTGGCGTCGACCGCGCAGGCGGCGTCGAGGAGCGTCCGGTCGCCAACGTGCGCGACTACTCGTGGACCAACCCCGACGGTTCGGCCGGCAGCTACGCGACGCACTACTCCGGGCTGTCGTTGTGGGACACCTACCGCTCCCAGGCGCAGCTGCTGGCGTTGCTCGCACCGGACGTCGCGAGTGACGTCAACCAGTCCCTCGTCGTCGACGGGCTGCAGTGCGGCGCGTTCCCGCACTGGGTGGACGCGAGCGACGACTCGACCCCGATGGCTGGGGACAGCGCCCTGCCGGTCATCGCCGGGTCGTATGCCTTCGGGGCCAAGGACTTCGACGTCACCACGGCGGCACGGCTGACGAAGCAGTCGGCCTTCGACCCGAGCAGCGCGTGCAACGGCCGCAAGAGCTTCCCCGACATGGAGACCTACCTCGCCAACGGCTACTACCCGAACACGACGGGCAACTCGTCGTCGGAGACGATCGAGCGCGTCAACGACGACCGGGCAGCCGCCGCGTTCCTCGACGCGGTTCCGGAGTCGGTGCGCACCGACCCGAGCGTCGCCGTCACGTCCGCGCAGATCGCCGAGCTCTACGACCGGGCCGAGTGGTGGGTCAACATCTTCGACCCGGCGACGAAGACCCTCATGCAACGTGAGGCGGGCAAGGGTGCCTTCATCCCGGGAGACGCCTTCCACGAGTCGACCGAGCCGAACTACTTCTGGTCCTTCGGGTTCGCGTTCACCGGACTCATCGAGGCCAGCGGCGGCAAGGATGCCGGCGTCGAGCGCCTCAACCGGCTCTTCGGCATCGACTCGACCTTCTCAATCCCACCGACGAAGCGCTCGCTCAACGGCGGCGAGGGCTCGATGCAGTTCTACATCGGCAACGAGATGGGCTACCCGGCGCCCTACGCCTACAACTGGGCGGGCAAGCCGGCGTCGACGCAGTACGTCGTGCAGCAGATCATGCAGCAGACGTTCGACACCGGCCGGGCCGGTCTGCCGGGCAACGACGACATGGGTGCGACGACGAGCTGGTACGTCTGGTCCGCGCTCGGCCTCTTCCCCGTCGTCGCCTCCGCGGACGGCCTCGCGATCTCGACGCCGCAGTTCCCCGGCATCACCGTGTGGATGGGCAACAAGAAGCTGCGCCTCGAGACCGACAAGGACGCGACCGCGGCGCCTTTCATCCAGTCGGCACGGCTCGGGGACCAGGCCTACCCGGCGTCGTGGCTGCCGATGCGCAAGGTCCGTCCGGGTGCGACGTTGAGCTTCACCCTCGGGTCGAGCCCGTCCTCGTGGGCGGCCGCCGACGCGCTCACGCCGCCGTCGGGCGCGGACGCCAACTACACCCGGATGACCGCCCGCGGCGACGTCAAGTAGCGCCACCACCCCCGACTGGTTGCGACTTCGCAGAGTGAGGAGCGCAGCGACGAACTCTGCGAAGTCGCAACCAGTCGCATCAGGTGAGCAGAACTAGGACGACTGGCCGGACGTGGGCTTGACGCCGGGCGGGGGTTTGCCGATGCTGTCGCGCATCTCGTCGGAGGCATCCCAGTCGTTGGCCTGCATGGCGGCGACGACGGTGCCGTCCTTGACCCACCAGGCCCGGAACGGCCCGTCGAAGTCGCCCGTCGTCTCGACCGAGTCGTAGCCGTCGGGGCCGACGTTGCCGAAGTACTCCATGCCCAGGTCGTACTGGTCGGTGAAGAAGTACGGCTGACGGTCGTATGCCGTGTCGTCGCCGGTGATCGTGCCCGCGGCAGCCTTGCCCTGTTCGATCGCGTTGTCCCAGTGCTCGACCCGCACGCGCCGCCCCAGCGACGGGTGCTCCTCGAGGGCGATGTCGCCGACGGCGAGGATGTCCGGGTCCGAGGTGCGCAGCTGGTCGTCGACGAGCACGCCTCCCGGCGCCTCGGTGGCGACGTCGAGCCCGGCCGCCTCGGCGAGCTCGGTGCGCGGCGTCGGCCCGACCCCGACGACGACGCAGTCGGCGCCCTCGAGGTCGGCTGTCGTCACCTGCGACCCGAGGCGGAGGTCGACTCCCTGGTCGCGGTGCAGGTCGGCGAACCGCTGCGCCACCTCCGGCCCGAGCACGTTGACGAGCGGCAGGTCGGCCGCCTCGAAGACCGTGACGTCCGCACCGGCGTTGCGGGCAGCGGAGGCGACCTCGAGGCCGATCCAGCCGCCGCCGATGATGACGACCTTGGCGCCCTCGGTGAGCGCGTCCTTGAGCGAGTTCGAGTCCTCGACGGTGCGCAGGTAGTGCACCGGCGCACCCGAGTCGTCGGCGACCTCGAGCCGACGCGGCTCGGAGCCGGTCGCGAGGACGAGGGTGCCGTAGGGCAGCTCGCCCTTGTCGGTGACGACGACCTTGCGGTCTCGGTCGATGGAGACCGCCCGCTCGCCGGTGCGCACGTCGACGGCGTGCTCCTTCCACCAGTCGGTGTCGTGGACCGTCGCGTCGTCGGTGCTCTTCTTGCCGAGCAGGACGTCCTTGGACAGCGGTGGCCGCTCGTAGGGCAGGTGGTCCTCGGCGCCGATGATCGTCACCGGCCCGTCGAAGCCGCGCTCGCGGAGTGACTCCGCGACGTTGGCGCCGGCGAGCCCGCCCCCGACGATGACGACGCTCTCCTGGTCCTTGGCCTTGTCACTCACTCTGGTTCGTCCCTTCTCGTTGCGGTGCAGGGGTTTTCGGTCGGTTCAGGGTCCTCACGCATTCCACCACGGACGCAGCGGCACTGCCGGGGCAGCGTCACCGGCGAGCCGGACGGCGAGCACTTGGTGCAGCTGGACGACGTTGCGCTCGAAGCCGCGCCGCGACCCGGCAAGGTAGAGCCCCCACACCTTCGCCGTCGCCTCCCCGACCTCGTCGACGCACTCCGACCAGTGCTCGACGAGGTTGTCGCACCAGCCGGCGAGGGTCAGCGCGTAGTGCTCGCGCAGGTTCTCCTCGTGCAGCACCTCGAACCCGGTGTCCTGCATGACGGTGATGATCCGTCCCGAGCCGGTGAGCTCCCCGTCGGGGAAGACGTAGCGGTCGATGAAGGCGCCGGTGCTCGTCGGCCGGTTGTCGGGTCGGGTGATGCAGTGGTTGAGGACGAGCCCACCCTCCTTGACGTGCTCGAGCATCCAGCCGAAGTACGCCGGGTAGTTGCGCACCCCGATGTGCTCGGTGATGCCGATCGATGAGATCGCGTCGAACCCGGTCTCGGTGACGTTGCGGTAGTCCTCGTGCCGCACATCGGCAAGGTGACCGAGCCCCTCGCGCTCGATCGCCTCCTGCGCCCACGTCGCCTGCTCGCGCGAGAGCGTGACGCCGAGCGCACGGACGCCGCGGCGCGCGGCATACCGGACCATTCCTCCCCACCCACAGCCGATGTCGAGGAGGCGGTCACCTTCCGACAGCGCGAGCTTGTCGAAGACGAGGCGGTACTTGTTGTCCTGCGCCTCGTCGAGGCTTGCCTCGCGGTGCGGGTATGCCGCGCAGGTATACGTCATCGTGGGACCGAGCACGTGCCGGTAGAACGTGTTGGAAACGTCGTAGTGGTGGTGGATCGCCTCGCTGTCCCGGCGCAAGGAATGCCGCAGGCCCTCGGTGACCCGGCGCCAGCGCGGCAGCGCCTCCTGCGGTGGTGGCGGTGGCGGGGTGAGCCCGCGCGGCCCGAGGGTTCGGGCGACGTCTGCGAGGACGTGCCGGTCGGGACGGCGGAAGCGCAGGTCCTCGAGGTCCACGAGCAGGTCGTAGGGGTTGCCCGGGTGCACCCCCTCGACGACGAGGTCGCCCGTCGCGTAGGCGCGGGCCATGCCGAGGTCGCCCGGCGCCGTCGCGAGGTAGGAGAGCCCGCGCGGCGTAGCGACGTGGAGACTTCGCGGTGCGCTGCCCGGGCCCGCCTTCGACCCGTCGTATGCCGTGACGCGCACCGGGAGTGGACCGTCGACGACCGCGTCGAGGAGCTCGGCGATGGTGCGGGTGTGGTGGATCGAGCTGGTCATGCGCCGCGCACCGCCTTGTCGTAGAGGTGAGGGAAGCGGAAGTCCGGGTCATAGGTCTGCTTCAGGACGGCATACCGCTCACCGCCGTAAAGCCGGTCGAACTCGTGGCGCTCGTAGAACGACTCCGAGTAGAGGGACTTGTGTCCGTCGAGGTCGCTCACGGCCCTCTCGATGGCGCGGTTCGTCTCCCCCGGTGCGCCTCCCGGGACGCTGGACCAGAAGCCGATGTTGACGTAGGTGCGGCCCGGCTCGAGCGGGTAGAGGTCCCATGGTGTCGTGGAGCGAAGACGCAACGGGCACAACCAGATCGGCTCGATCGGCACCTCGTCGAGGAACCACGACAGGAACGTCGCTGTGTTCTCGATGGGGACCTCGACGTCCTGGACGACGCGCTCGCGTGGTGGGTTGCCCCTGCGGGCCTCGAGCCGGTCGGAGAAGTGGGTCCGGTTGTCGAGCGCGACGAGCTTCCAGTAGACGCTCGAGCGGCGCAGGCGACGCGGCCAGAGTCGTCGCACCTGGGGGTTCTGGGCGCCGAAGGCGCGCGAGCACCAGAACCAGTCGGTGTCCCAACGCCAGAGGTAGTCGTGGGTGGTGAGGAGGTCGCGCTTCGGGTTCGGGTCGTCGTGCTGGATGGACCGGTAGTAGATCTGCTGTCCGGTGTAGTCGCTCGGTGTCGCCGGACCATCGGGGTGGGGGTCGTCGGTCTGCGCGCCGAGGGTGAGGTATGCCTCGTCGCGGCTGAAGGCGACGCCGTCGAGGTGGTCGACGTGCTCACCGTCGTGGGTGCCGGTCTCGGCGATGGTCGCGAGGGTCGCGGTGAGGCTGTCGAGGTCGCGGAACCGCAGGTGCCGCAGGGCGACGTACTGCTGCACCGGCTCGAGCTCGATGCGCAGCCGGGTGGCGTAGCCGAGGGAGCCGTAGGAGTTGGGGAAGCCGCGGAAGAGATCGGCGTGCTCGTTGGTCGGGCTCGCGGTGACGATCTCGCCGGTGCCGGTGAGGACGTCCAGCTCGAGGACCGACTCGTGCGGGAGGCCGTTACGGAAGCTCGTCGACTCGATGCCGAGGCCGGTGACGGCGCCGCCGAGGGTGATGGTGCGCAGCTGCGGCACGACGAGGGGCGCGAGCCCGTGCGGGAGGGTGGCGGCGACGAGGTCCTCGTAGGTGCACATGCCGTCGACGTCGGCGGTGCGCGTGCCGGTGTCGACGACGCGGACGCCGGTGAGCCCGCTCGTGTCCAGGCCAGGAGTCACCGTGGCCGTGCGCTGGCGGAAGAGGTTGGAGGTGCGCTTGGCGAGCCGGACCCGTTCGGTGCGCGGGATGGCGGCGAAGCTGTCGAGCAGGGCGCGCTCCCCCGCCGTGCGGTTCCTGACCGCTGGCTGCGGGTCCGCTGGGAGTGCGCGCTCCATGGTCCGACGCTACGCCCACCCCTGCGGGCAGCCGCAACCGACAACCACGCGTGGCGCGTCAGCCGATGCGCGTGACGCCGTCGTGGCCGAGATCGGCGAGGACCCGGTCGACCTCTGCCCAGGTGGCTGCGCTCGGTCGCCGGGCGCGGGTGATGACGTCGACCCCGGCCGGCGTGAACATCGTGCGGTCGAACTCGACGACCGCCCAGCTGCTGTCGGACGCGAGGTGACTGACCCGCCAGTCGCTGCGCAGGGGCCGGAGCAGCCCGGCACCGCGCCACCGGAAGGAGCGCGGCCCGGTGCGCGTGTCGACGCCGCGGATGTGGCGGGCGCGTCCCCGGCGGGTCCGGAACGCCACGTCGTCGTCCATCACGTCGCCGCGGGGCGTGTAGGTGAAGGTGGGGTTCGTGCGCGACCCGTCGAGCCACATCGGGAACGTCGTCGCGACGATGTGCCAGGTCCCGGCCAGCTCGTCGACGAGGTCAGTCACGCGCTCACGATAGGGGGTGGACGTGAGGGTGGACGTGAAGGCGGGCCCCATCACGGACACAAGAAGGAGGTGGCTGACGCGCCAGCGCCTGCCATCTCCGCTTGTGGACGGGGGCGGACTCAAACCGAACATCTGGCAGAGGTTCGAGCGCCTCGATTCCGCGTGGATTCAGGCCAGACGCGCTACCGCCGACACGAAGCTGAGCGCCGACACAGCCGACTTCGAGGCAGTGTCGAAAGTTGAGTCCATAGGGTTGGTGTACGACGACACCGGTGAGCGTGTCCCTACGCACGTAGGTGCGGTCACCGCGTGATCCTTCGAGTGAACCTCTCACAGCACTCTCGAATGGAGCATCGCGATGACCGCGAACACCAGTATCGACCCTGCCGTCTTCCTGCACGACCAGCTCGCCCAGGCCAGCCCGGACCTGATGCGCGATCTGCTGACCACGTTCATCAACGCGCTGCTGTCGGCGCAGGCCGATAGCGTGTGCGGTGCCGAGTACGGCACCCGTAGCCCGGACCGCACCAATAGCCGCAACGGGTACCGGCACCGGGACCTGGACA
>NZ_PVTI01000019.1 GCF_003002895.1 Knoellia remsis
CGAAACCCACCACCTCACCGCCTGGCGCGACGGCGGCCACACCCGCATCGACGACGCCGTCCCCCTCTGCGGCACCCACCACCACGCCATCGACCGCGCCGACACCGAACACTGGATCGAACGTGATGCCGACGGCCGCATCACCATCCACTTCCGACAACGACAAGCCACGGGTTGACCGCCCCGCCCCCGCCACCTCCATCCCCGAAACGACCACTGTGCCTCGCCCAGTCGAGCGATGTGTCGCGTCCACTGTGCTGCACCCGCCGCGCCTCGTCCCGCTGTGCCGACCCGCTGCGCCACGACCGACGAGCCCGGGACGCGGCAGGTCACCGAAACGCGCCCGGCATGGGTACCGGTGAACGCAGCTCCCGGGCGAGCGGGCGCAGGGTCGAGAGCGTGAGCAGGAGAGAAGCGGCGGCGCAGATCGCCATGGCGATCGACACCGGGACGACCTCGGCGAGCGAGCCGGCGACGATCGCGCCCACGCCCTGCATGGTCATCCGGCCCGAGCTCTCCACTCCCTGAACCTGACCTCGGACGGCCGCCGGCGTGAGCGCGAGCAGCCGCTCCTGGAGCGCGAGCGTGCCGGAGTAGCCGACCGTTGCCACGAGCACGAGTCCCGCCGCGACGGGCAACGCGGGATCGAGCGCGAAGGCGAGGAACGGCACGGCGAGCACGACCCGCATCCACGACGTGAGCCGGCGCCGCTGCTCGCGCGTGACGAGGCGGCCCATCGTGAGGTCGCCCGCGAGCATGCCGAGCGCCCCGGCCGCGAACAGCACCCCGGCGCCCTGACCGGCATACGGGACGAAGAGCGCCTCGCACCCGACGATGAGGCCGTTGGGCACCCACAGGTTGAGCAGGACCGGGCGCAGCCGCCGCTGTCGGATGAGCCACGCATTGACCCTCAGCGTCTGGCGCAGGCTCGGCCGGTCGACGGGGCGGGCCGAGGACCGGCGGACACCCAGCACCGGGACGGCGGACACGATGAGAAGCAGCACCGTGAGGAAGAACAACTGCCGCGGCGTCATGACCGCGAGCAGGAGCGCCGCACCCCCGAGACCAGCGATCTGCATCGCGCCCGTCGCGACGTTCATGAGGGATCGCGCCAGGGCGTAGGCCTGCTCGGGGACGACCTCGGCCAGCAGCCCGAGGCGGATCCCGCCGGCCACAGACAGGACGAGCCCCAACACCATGGCCAGCGCGAGCCGGACGAGCACGGGCAGACCGGGCACGGTCTGGACGAGCATGATCGCCGCGGCGAGGAGCGTGAGCGCGAGCAGGGCGCGTCGCGGTCTCCCGGTGTCGGCAGCCGACATGGCCGTGGACGCGCCGACGACCGTCGCGAGCGCCGGACCGAACAGGCTGAGCGCGGTGAGCAGCGGAGAGCTCGTCTCGTCGTTGACGAGGGTGGCCAGGGCCAGCCCGCCCAGCGACGTCGCGGCAATGAGGGCGGCGAAGCTCACGAAGAGCGCGCGGAACTCCCTGTGCCGCAACAGGGTCGAGTACGAGGTCACGCGCACCAGCCCATCGCGAGCCGGCACCCGCACATAGACTTTCGTGTGGAGGCGAAAGATGAGCGACTGGGTGCTGGGTCCGGACGTGCTCGCGCGTGCCCGCTTCGCCGTGTCGCATCTGGCCGTCGCTATGACCGCACTCGGCCGTCTGCACGCGCGACCCTCACCCGAGTTCGCCGCGACGCTGGCCGACCGACCCGTTCATCGGGCGCTGCTCGACGAGGGGATCGCTCGGCGTTGGATCGCCGACTGCTTCACGCCCGCGACCGAGCCTGCCGACTCCCTCCACGACGAGCTCGACGCGGTCCGGCGGACCCCCGACCGCCAGGTGCGACAGGACATCGAGCAGGTACGCGGCGTGATGCCGTCATCCACCCTGCGTCGAGCCCGCCGTCTCGGCGATGCCATCGCCGAGCTGCACACCCTCGCGTGGGGCCTCGAGGTCGCCGACGACTGGCCGCGGCTGCGCCGGGTTCTCGAGTCCGACATCGTCTCGCGCACGACGTCGCTGAGCCGTGGTGGCTGGGCGGCCGCGCTGACCGACCTGCGGCCGGGGACGGCATACCTCGGCGAAGGGGTGATGCGCATCAGCTCACATGACCTGCCGCCCAAGGACCTCACCGACGCGGACCTGACCTTCCACCCGGTGCAGGCCGGGCGCGGCTACGTCATGTGGGACCTTCCGGCGCGCCGCTTCGCCCTGACCTACCCGGCCACCGGCACCGGCCTGCGCGAGTCGACCCCGCCGGCAACGGCGCTGGCCGGACTCATCGGTGGCAACCGCGCCAGACTGCTCCGACTGCTCGACGCGCCCGCGTCCACGACGCAGCTCGTCGCCCGCTCAGGGCTGACCCTCGGCTCGGTCGGCAACCACCTCACCGTGCTGCGCGAGTCCGGGCTGGTGACCCGACGCCGGTCCGGGCGCGAGGTGCTCTACTGGCGTACCCCGCTCGGCGACGAGCTCGCGGGCTGACGCGCGGCTCCACCCGGAGGACGCCGGCGGCTGCCCATCGCCACCAGCGCAGCCCACCCGCGAGGGTGGGCTCACCGTGGCGGGTGGGAGACGTATGCCGGCCGCGCTGCTGCGCGGCCGGCATACGGGGACATCATGAGCGAGGAGCCACTGGCTCAGAGGCGTGTTCGAGGAGCCGGTGGCTCAGAGGCGTGTTCGAGGAGCCGGTGGCTCAGAGGCGTGTTCGAGGAGCCGGTGGCTCAGAGGTCGGGGAACCAGATGCCGATCTCGCGTGCAGCGGACTCGGGCGAGTCGGAGCCGTGGACGATGTTCTTCTGCACCTTCTCGCCCCAGTCGCGGCCGAGGTCGCCGCGGATCGAGCCGGGCGCGGCCTCCGTCGGGTTCGTCGCGCCGGCAAGCGAGCGGAAGCCCGGGATGCAGCCCTGGCCCTCGATGACGGCGGCCGTCACCGGGCCCGAGGACATGAACTCGACGAGCGGCTCGTAGAACGGCTTCCCCTCGTGCTCGGCGTAGTGGGCGGCGAGCATCTCGCGGGTCGGGGTCGTCACCGCGAGCGCGACGAGGGTGTACCCCTTCGCCTCGATGCGGCGCAGCACCTCCCCGGTGAGACCGCGGGCGTAGCCGTCTGGCTTGACGAGGACGAGTGAGCGTTCGGTGGTCACGCGCGCCAGCCTAGCGAGCGGGCCCGCGGCCTCGCGCAGTGTCCTCGGCGGTCATTGGCCGGGCCTCGCGTCGGGCCGCTCGCCGGGCCTCGCGTCGGGCCGCACGTCGGGCCACTCGTCCGCGTCGCCGGAGTCGGCGGCCCGCGCCCGCTGCGCCATCATCACGTCGACCTGTCGGCCCTTGAGAAGGCAGTAGACCCACAGCCCGGTGAAGACGAGGCCGACGCCGATCATCGCGGGGACGACGAGCGCGCTCGCCCAGGTGAGGAGCTGCACAACCCAGCCGAGCGGCAGCCCGAGCGGGGTCCGCATGAGGCCGGCGACGACGAACGCGAACACTCCGAGGGCGACCCCTCCCCAGAGGTAGGTCGACGCATGCGGGGACCCGGCGGCGGATGCGGTCGCGCGCGCGACGAGCGCGCCGAGGAGGATGACGATCCCCTGGCCACCGAGGACGGTCGCGAGCATCCGCCAGGTGAACGTCCCGACCGGGCCGGTGAGCTGGAGAGAGGTGCGCCGGCTCATCCGCGCTTCCACTCCCGCACGTCGATCGCCGCCTGGGCCGCGTCCTGCGGCGCCTTGGTCGCCTTGCGGTAGAGGCGCACCGCTGCACCCCGTTTGCCCTTGGCGAGGGCGTGGTCGATGGACTGCTGCACGTCGAGCGGCAGGTCCTCGACCGGCCGGAAGCTGACCCGGTCGCCACGGGTGCTCTCGCGCACCTTGGTCACGAGCCAGAAGACGAGCACCGCGATGACGACGATGAGCAGCAGCTTGGTGATCGGGTGCATGCCACGAGGGTATGCCGCGTGCGCTGGTTGGATGGAGCCGTGTCCCCTACCGAGCCGCGCGCCTCGCGCTCGCCTGCGCCCGAGGGAGCGTCCTCACCCTCCCGGCCCAAGGCAGCGTCCTCACCCTCACGGCCCAAGGCAGCGTCCTCACCCTCACGGCCCAAGGCAGCGTCCTCACCCTCACGGCCCGACGCAGCGTCCTCACTTTCACGACCGGATGCGCCCGGGGACACCGTCGACCCGGGACGACTGCGCCGGGTCGTGCTCGTCGTCGCCGGCCTGAACTTCGCCGCGTTCTGGGTCGAGGCGGCAGTGGCGCTCGCGATCGGGTCGGTGGCGCTCTTCGCCGACAGTGTCGACTTCCTCGAGGACACCTCGATCAACCTGCTCATCGCTTTCGCGCTGGGCTGGGGCCTGCGGCACCGGGCGGTCGCGGGACGTGTCATGGCCGGGCTCATGCTGCTACCCGCGGGGGCGGCGCTCTGGCAGGCGGTGTCGAAGTGGGGCGCACCGGAGGCGCCCGATGTGCGCTGGCTCGTCGCGACGGCCGGCGGGGCGGCGGTCGTCAACGGGTTCTGCGCGTGGCTGCTCGTCCGGATCCGGACCTCCGGCGGCAGCCTGTCGCGGGCGGCCTATCTCTCTGCGCGCAACGACGTCCTCGTCAACGTCGCGATCATCGTGATGGGCCTCGTCACGGCGGTGACACGGTCCGGTTGGCCGGACCTCCTACTCGGCCTCGGGATCATCGCGCTGGCACTGCACTCGGCGGCGGAGGTGTGGGAAGCCGCCGGTGAGGAGCGGCTGGCGGCCAAGGCCCTCGCTGGCGAGGAGATCGGCTGAGCGTCAGCGCGAAGGCTGAGCGCGAGTGCGAAGCATGAGCCGACCCACTCCGCGAGTCAGCGCACACGAAGACGCAACAGGACGGCATACGGCAACGTCTGCGTGGATGGTCAAGAAACTGACCACCCACGCAGACGCAAGCAATCGGGGCGAGGGCGGGCTGGGGCTCACGTGGCGTACGTGGTCTGCCTGTCAGCGCGCGGTCGCCGCTGCGGTGAAGCGGGTGGCCCAGTCGTCAAGGGCGCGGACCAGATCCTCGGGTGCGTCCTCGACCTCGAACGGCGCACCCACGACACCGAGCCCGAGCAGGGCCCACTGGGGCTGGCTCGCGTCCATCTCGACGCGACAGGTTGCCCGGCCGACCGGTGTGACCTGGGCCCACCGGCCGATGCGTTCCTCGACCTCCGTGGCCGGTGCATGGACCAGTGCGGTCACCTGCTGGCCACGGTCGCGTTGCGAGAGTCCTTGTCGGACAAAGGATGCCGCGTCGCCGCCGGGAATCTCGCGCCGCCGGAACCGGGCCCGGGTCCCCATCGGCGCCGAGAGCCGGTCGAGCCGGAACGACCGCCAGTCGAAGCGTTCAAGGTCGTAGGCCGCGAGGTACCAGCGCCGCCCGACGGTGACGAGCTGGTGTGGCTCGACGTGGCGCCCGCGGTCCTCGCCGGCCGCCGCGCCACCGGCCGCGGTGTAGCGGAAGCGCAGCCGCTCGCCGTCGCGAATGCACTGCGACAGCGTGGCGAGGACCTCGGCCGACACCTCGGGAGCCGGGGCGAACGGTGAGTCGACGGTTGCGGCGCGCAGCGCCTCGGCGCGTCGCTTGAGCTTCGCCGGGAGGACCTGGACGACCTTGGACAGCGCGGAGAGGGAGGCCTCCGCGAGTGGGCCGCTGCCCTGGTGCGCGGCGCTGCCGAGGGCGACCGCCATCGCGATGGCCTCGTCCTCCTCGACGGTGAGCGGCGGCATCGCGGCTCCGGCGGCGAGCTGGTAGCCGCCGTCGACGCCGCGCGTCGCATCGACGGGGTAGCCGAGCTCGCGGAGCCGCTCGATGTCGCGCCGCAGCGTGCGCTCGGAGACCTCGAGGCGACCGGCGAGCTCGCTGCCCGGCCAGAAGCGGTGCGTCTGGAGGAGCGAGAGGAGTCGCAGGGTGCGGGAGCTCGTGTTCGCCATGAATCCATCATCGCTCGCAATGCGGTCAGGAAGTGGCCTGAATGCTCCCTAGCGTCGAGATCGACCGAAGCAGGAGAGCACGACGACAGGAGCAGTGATGACGACGGCGACCACCGCCACTCCCCCGGCCGATGCGACACCGGAGGCAGACCCGACAGGCGACGGAACGGCATACGGGACAACGGATTTCGCGACGCAAGACGACGCTCGGCACGGGCTGCTTCCGACAGGGAGGGCGCGCACCATCGCGCTGCTCAGCCTCTTCCTCGCCTCGACGATGGAGCTGCTCGACACGACGATCGTCAACGTCGCGCTCCCGACGATCGAGGCGGCCCTCGGTGCGAGCGCGACCCAGCTGCAGTGGATGGTGGCGGCGTATCCGTTGGCATTCGCGCTCGGGCTCATCACCGGGTCGCGACTGGGCGACCTGCTCGGCCGCAAGCGCGTCTTCATCGTGGGGCTCGCCGGGTTCACGGCGATGTCGGCGGCCTGCGGGCTGGCACCGAACCCCGAGCTGCTCGTCGCGGCCCGCGCCCTCCAGGGGCTCGCGGCCGCCGCGATGATCCCGCAGGTGCTCTCGAGCCTGCAGGTGATGTACCGCCCCGAGGAGCGGGCGAAGGCGATGGGGCTGTTCACCGGCCTCGCCGGGCTGTCGGCGATCCTTGGGCCAGTGGTCGGTGCCGTGCTCACCGAGGCCGACCTCGGTGGTCTGGGGTGGCGCTCGATCTTCCTCGTCAACGTCCCCTTCGGGGTGCTCGCGATCGTCGCGGCGCTGCGCTGGGTGCCGGAATCCGTTGCGGCAGTGGCGCCTCGGCTCGATGTGCGCGGGGTCACCGTGCTGGCGGTCGGGCTGTTCGCCGTGCTCTACCCGCTGACCCTCGGTCGCGAGCTCGGCTGGCCCGCGTGGGTGTATGCCGCGATGGCCGGCGGCGTGGTCGTGCTCGCGTGGTTCGCCCGCGGTCAGGTGCGTGCGGAGCGTGCCGGGCGTGAGCCGCTGGTGGCGCTGAGCCTCTACGGCGAGCGCGGGTTCGCTGCGGGGTCGGTGCTCAACGCGGTGCTGTTCATGGCGATGGCGGCGTACTTCCTCTGCCAGACGATCTACCTCCAGGCGGGGCTCGGCTGGTCGGTGCTCAAGGCCGGGCTCGTGGGGGTGCCGTTCGCGGTGGCGACGACGGTCTGCGCGGGGCTCGCGGTCACGGTGCTCGTGCCGCGGATCGGACGGCGCGTGCTCCAGCTCGGGGCCCTGGTCTGGGCCGCGGGTGCCGGACTGCTGGCGTTGACCGTGCACGGCGCCGACGCGACGACGTCGTGGTGGGCGTTCGTGCCGGCGCTCGTCGTGTCGGGTGTCGGGTTCGGGCTCATGGTCTCGCCGATCGGCGTGTTCACGCTGGCCGGGGTGCCGGTGGAGAAGGCGGGCTCGGCGTCGGGGCTCTTCAGCACGACGGGCCAGCTCGCCGGTGCTGCTGGCGTGGCGGTGATCGGGTCGCTGTTCTTCTCGGTGCTCGAAGCGCACGCGTCGGCCGTGCCGTCGCAGATGTTCGGCCCGGCGTTCCAGGTCGTGCTGCTCGTCCTCGTCGGGCTGCTGCTCGTCGCCGCTGCGGTCGCCCGGGCGCTGCCCGCCACGGCGCCACAGGGAGGCGCGACGCGTGAGGGCGCGCCGCGTGAGGACGCGCCGGGTGGGGCTGAACGACCGTTGGAGGCTGAGCGGGACGGATCGTCTGTTTCCTGATCGAACACTCCGATCTTGCGTCGTCCTTTGGGCCACTCGGGGTGGTCCAAAGGACGACGCAAGATCAGAGCATGTGGCGGCGCGAGCTCGGGTGGCCCGACTTGCGACGCCCCAACCTCGGGGCGGCGCCCGAGAGGAGGGCGCTCCCGGGCCGGCCGACCCGCGCCGAGAGGAGGGCACTCCCGGGCCGGCCGGCCCCGCGGGTCAGGCGTCGGTGACGCCCAAGAGCATGCGCACCTCGGCGGCGGTGATGACCGAGCCCGTGGCCAGCACGCCGCCACCGACGCCACCCTCGTCCGCAAGGGCCGCGGCCCGGTCGAGCGCGTCGGGCAGGTCCTCGACAACCGTCACCCGCGCATCCCCGAAGACACCCCGGGCGATCTCGCCGAGGTCGTGCGGGCGCATCGCGCGAGGTGAGGTCGTCCGCGAGATGACGACCTCGTCGAGGACCGGCTCGAGGATCTCGAGCATCTCGGTGGCGTCCTTGTCCTTGAGGATCGCGATGACCCCGACGAGCTTGGTGAAGGTGAACGCCTCGTTCAGCGCGTCGCGCAGGGCAAGCCCACCGGCGGGGTTGTGCGCCGCGTCGACGAGCACTGTGGGGCTGCGGCGCACGACCTCGAGCCGGCCCGGGGAGGTCACCCGCGCCAGTCCGGCGCGCAGCACGTCGACGTCGAGGGCCTGCTCTCCGCCGCCGACGAACGCCTCCACGGCCGCGACGGCCAGCGTGACGTTCTGGGCCATGTGCGCACCGTGCAGCGGCACGAAGAGGTCGGGATACGTGGCCGCCAGCCCGCGGATCGTCAGCGCCTGACCGCCCACCGCGACGTCGGCCGACTCGATGCCGAACTGCTCACCCTCGTGCGCGATCTGCGCTCCGACCTCCTCGGCGCGCTCGTCGAGGATCGCGGTGACGGCCGGGTCGTTCTGCACGGCGGAGACGGCGATGCCGTCGGCCTTGATGATCCCCGACTTCTCCAGCGCGATGTCGGTCTCGGTGTCACCGAGGAAGTGCCGGTGGTCGAGCGCGATGGGCGTGATGACCGCGACCGAACCGTCGGCGACGTTCGTCGCATCCCACGCCCCGCCCATGCCGACCTCGACGACGGCGACGTCGACGGGCGCGTCGGCGAACGCGGCATACGCGACGGCGACGAGCACCTCGAAGTACGTCATCCGCGGACCACCCTCAGCGGTGAAGCGCGCGTCGACGACCCCGATGAGCGGCGCGACGTCGTCGTAGGCCGCGAGGAACCGCTCGGCCGTGATCGGTCGCCCCCCGATGACGATGCGCTCGAGCATCGAGTGCAGGTGCGGCGACGTGAACCGCCCAGTCTTCAGCCCCATCTCGTCGAGGACCGTCTCGATGACCCGGGCCGTCGTGGTCTTGCCGTTCGTGCCGGTGAGGTGGATGACGGGGAACGTGTGCTGCGGGTCTCCGGCGAGCTCCATGACGGCCTGGATCCGGTCGATCGACGGCTCGAGGTCGTGCTCCGGGGCGCGCGCGAGGATCGACTCCTCGACCTCGCGCATCCGCTTGGTGATCTCGAGGGTGCGCGCTGCCTCGCGCTGGGCGGAGTCGGGGGCCGGTGACATGCCGCCCATTGTCTCAGGCGTCGTATGCCGTCCCGTGCCGCACCGTGGACCGGCTCGCCTCAGCGGGTGACCGTCTCGGACCCCGGGGGCAGCGTCGGGTGACCGGGCGCCCAGCCCGGCGGCCCGAAGAGGTAGCCGGCGCGCTCGCGCCAGGTGCGCGCGCGGCATACGTCACGGAACACCGCAGCGAACTCGACGTACTGGAGCCGGAACGGGTTGTGCGTCGTCACCGGCACGGTGAGCCCGTAGACCGGCACGTCCTCCTCCTCGGCATACGTGCCGAACAGCCGGTCCCAGACGATGAGGATCCCGCCGTAGTTGCGGTCGAGGTACTGCTTCTGGCTCGCGTGGTGGACCCGGTGGTGGCTCGGGGTGTTGAGGACGAACTCGACCGGCGCCCACAGCTTCGGGATCGTCTCGGTGTGCACCCAGAACTGGTAGATGAGGTTGAGCGAGAAGGCGAAGAAGATCATCCACGGCGGCACCCCGAGCAGCGGCAGCGGCGTCCAGAAGAGCAGCTCACCCCATGGGTTCCACTTCTGCCGCAACGCGACGGAGTAGTTGAAGTACACCGACGAGTGGTGCGCCTGGTGGGCCGCCCAGAGGATGCGGATGCGGTGGCTCGCGCGGTGGTAGGCGTACCAGAGCAGGTCGACGGCGAGCAGCGTGAACACCCACGTCCACGGGCTGCTCGCATCGAGGTGCCACGGCGCGACCGACCACAGCGCGAAGTAGAGGAACAGTGCCGCGAACCGGGCCCCGAGGTTGATGACGACGGAGCCGAAGCCGCTGGCGAGGTTCGACGCGGTGTCCTTCGCGGCATACCCCATCCGGCCGGGGTCGCCCGGCTCGTCGTGGTCGTCGAGGTACTTCAGCGACAGCAGCTCGAGACCGATGAACAGCGCGAAGAACGGCAGCGCGAAGAGCACCGGGTCGTGCGTCGGGTCGCTCATGATCGCCCAGGGGCTGTCCATGACCCCGAAGGTTACCAACGGGTATGCCGGTGGGCCGGCTCCCGCGTCAGAGCCTGGCGACGCGGATGCGCGCCTTCTCGCCGTCGCTGAGGTCGACCTCGACGGTCCCGTTCTCCAGCGGCAGGGCCTCGAGCTGCGGAGCCGAGCCGAACTGGGTCGCGAGCGTCTCGTCGACGATGAGGCCCTGGTGCGCGACCGTCGCCTCCCACACCGGCTGCGAGCCCGTGATGGTCAGCGAGATCCGGTCGCTCACGTCGAGCCCGGCCTCGCGACGGGCCTGCTGCACCGCGCGGATGACGTCGCGGGCGAGGCCCTCCGCGGCGAGCTCGGGCGTGACCTCCGTGTCGAGGACGACGAAACCGCCGCCCGGCAGGACCGCCGTGGCACGCGACTGCTCGCCCCCGCCCTCCACGACCGTCTCGAGGACGTACTCGCCCTCGACGAGCTCGAGCCCGCCACTGGTGACGGTGCCGTCCTCGGCGACCGACCAGTCACCGGACTTGCTGCCCTTGATGGCCTGCTGGACGTCACGGCCCAGGCGCGGGCCAGCCGCGCGGGCGTTGACGGTGAGCCGCTGCGTCACGCCGAAGTCGCTCTCGCCCACCGCGTCGAGGTCGAGCAGCGACACCTGGCGGACGTTGACCTCGTCGGCGATGATCGGCGCGAAGTCGCGCAGCGCGGCGGCGTCCGGCACCGCGACGGTGAGGTCACGCAGCGGCAGGCGCACCCGCAGCTTCTCGGCCTTGCGCAGCGACGAGGCGACCGAGCAGATCGCCCGCACCTGGTCCATCCGGGCGACGAGCTCGTCATCGGCCGGCAGCTCGTCCGGCGAGGGCCAGTCGGTGAGGTGCACCGAGCGGCCGCCGGTGAGGCCGCGCCAGATCTCCTCCGAGACGAGCGGCAGGAGCGGAGCCGTGACCCGGGTCAGTACCTCGAGCGTCGTGTAGAGCGTGTCGAACGCGGCACGCGCGTCGGCCGCGCTCTCGGTGGTCTCGGCACCGGTTCCGCTGTCCCAGAAGCGTTCTCGCGACCGGCGGATGTACCAGTTCGTCAGCACGTCGACGAAGCCGCGCACCGAGTCGCAGGCCCCGGCGACGTCGAGACCGTCGAGCTGGGCGGTCGTCGTCTCGACGAGCTGGCGCAGCTTCGCGAGCAGGTAGCGGTCGAGAGGTGCGGTGGACTCGGTGGAGCGCTGGGCGTCATACCCCTTGCTCTCGCCGTCGCCGTCGCCATCGGCGCCGCCACCGCTGTCGCCACCGCCGAAGGCGTTGGCGTAGAGCGAGAAGAAGTACCAGCTGTTCCACAGCGGGATGAGCACCTGGCGCACGCCCTCGCGGATGGCCTCCTCGGTGACGATGAGGTTGCCGCCGCGCAGGATCGGCGAGCTCATGAGGAACCAGCGCATCGCGTCGGCGCCGTCGCGGTCGAACACCTCGGTGACGTCGGGGTAGTTGCGCAGCGACTTGCTCATCTTCTGGCCGTCGTTGCCGAGGACGATGCCGTGGCAGATGACCGACGTGAACGCGGGCCGGTCGAACAGCGCCGTCGCGAGCACGTGCAGCGTGTAGAACCAGCCGCGCGTCTGCCCGATGTACTCGACGATGAAGTCGCCCGGGAAGTGGTGCTCGAACCAGTCGCGGTTCTCGAAGGGGTAGTGCACCTGCGCGAACGACATCGAGCCCGAGTCGAACCACACGTCGAGGACGTCCTCGACGCGGCGCATCGTGGACTGGCCCGTCGGGTCGTCGGGGTTGGGCCGGGTCAGCTCGTCGACGAACGGGCGGTGCAGGTTCGGCTCGCCGTCACGGTCGCGCGGCAGCCGCCCGAAGTCGCGCTCGAGCTCCTCGAACGAGCCGTAGACGTCGATGCGCGGGTACTCGGGGTTGTCCGAGCGCCAGACCGGAACAGGGCTGCCCCAGAAGCGGTTTCGCGTGATCGACCAGTCGCGGGCGTTCTCGAGCCAGCGGCCGAACTGGCCGTCCTTGACGTGCTCGGGCACCCACTCGATCTGCTGGTTGAGCTCGACCATGCGGTCCTTGAACTTCGTCACCTCGACGAACCACGACGAGACACCCTTGTAGATGAGCGGCTCGCGGCAGCGCCAGCAGTGCGGGTAGGAGTGCATGTAGGACTCGCGGCGCAGCAGCACCGTGCCCGGCGTCACCGAGCCGATGTCGCCGGCGCCCGCGCCGCGCGTCGCCGCCTTGAGGTGCTCGATGATCGGCACGTTGGCGTCGAAGACGAGCATGCCGGCGTACTCGTTCACCGGCGCGGTGAAGGCGCCGTCGGCGCCGACCGGCATGACCGGCTCGATGCCCTCGCGGTCGGTGACCTCCTTGTCGACCTCACCGAAGGCGCCGGCGGTGTGGACGACACCGGTACCGTCGGTCGTCGTCACGGCGTCGTCGGCGGCGACGATGCGGAACGCGTTCTCGTGCCCCGCGTAGTAGGAGAACGGCGGGGTGTAGGTGCGCCCCACGAGCTCGGAGCCCTTGTAGCGGCCGAGCACCGTCGGCTCCTCCCCGAGCTCGCGCGCGTAGTGCCCGAGCCGCGCCTCGGCGAGCAGGTACCGCGCCGTCGCGCCGTCTGCGCCGTCCGCGCCGTCCGCGCCGTCCCCACCGGCCTCGCGCCCCGGCACCGGCGCCTCGACGACGACGTAGTCGATGTCGGAGCCGACCATGGCCGCCAGGTTGCTCGGCAGCGTCCACGGCGTCGTCGTCCACACGAGCAGGTGCGCGCCGTCGAGGACGGCGTCCTCACCGGTGGAGTCGAGGACCATGCCGACGGTGACCGCCGGGTCCTGGCGCATCTGGTAGACCTCGTCGTCCATCCGCAGCTCGTGGTTCGACAGCGGCGTCTGGTCGTTCCAGCAGTAGGGCAGGACGCGGAAGCCCTCGTAGATCAGCCCCTTGTCGTGGAGCGCCTTGAACGCCCACATCACCGACTCCATGTACGGCGCATTGAGCGTCTTGTAGTCGTTGTCGAAGTCGACCCACCGCGCCTGGCGGGTGACGTAGGCCTGCCACTCGTCGGTGTACTTGAGCACCGAGGCACGACAGGCGTCGTTGAACTTCTCGATGCCGAGCTCGAGGATCTCGTCCTTGGTCTTGATGTCGAGCTGGCTCATCGCCTCCAGCTCGGCCGGCAGGCCGTGGGTGTCCCACCCGAACCGGCGCTCGACCCGGTGCCCGCGCATCGTCTGGTAGCGCGGCACGAGGTCCTTGACGTAGCCGGTGAGCAGGTGCCCGTAGTGCGGCAGCCCGTTGGCGAACGGCGGGCCGTCGTAGAAGACGAACTCGTTCTCGCCGTTCTCGCCCGCGTCGCGCTGCTCGACGGAGGCCCGGAAGGTGTCGTCGTCGGCCCAGTACGCGAGCACCCCCTCCTCGATCTGCGGGAACGACGGGGAGGCGGGCACGCCGAGTGCGGCGCCGGGGTGGCTGGAGACCTTGGGGTAGGTCATGTCGGGTGGCTCCTGCGGGTCGTCGGTCGTCAGGGTGTGGCTCGACGGGTGTCGGTCTGCTGACGAGGACGAAGGGCCGTCCCGTCCGGCGTATGCCGTCCGGTCGCCTCCGCGGTACCACCTCGCTTGCCGCAGCCGCTCGCCCGAGGCGGGCGGACGGCATACGGCCGCTCTTGCACCAGGTCGTGACGTGACCCCGACGTTCGGTTCTAGTGAGCGGAGCAAGGGCCCCGCCGTTCTTCCGAAGGCTCGCCGCTGATGACGGCTCGAACGCCTGTGAGGGCAGTCTACGCAGGCCGCCGGGCGCCACCCAACCGCGTTACACTCGGTGGGTTCGCCGGACATCGGCGAGCACCCACCGCGACGCGGGGGGAAGCCGGTCGAAGTCCGGCGCTGACCCGCAGCCGTAGGCCGCCCGCGAGGGTGGCGAGCCGGAATGCCCCGTCGTCGCGAGCGGCTCCACATCACCGTCGAGGTCACGGGACGGAGCCCGGACGGTCGGCAGGAGCCGGGTTCGGGCGGTCGTCACGAACCGCTGAGGAAGGCTCTCGCCCACCATGATTCGCATCGCTCGTCGCCTTCGCGTCATCACGCCTCTCGCGCTCGCTGCGCTCGTCGGTATGCCGGCCGCGGCCGTCGCCGAGACCTCACCCGGCGCGTCGGCCTGCTCCGGGGTCACCGTCGTCGTCGAGTCCTCCGAGGGCACGACGACGAGGTGCGCGCCGGGCGACCCGGCCACCGCCACGGAGGCGCTCGAGGCCGCCGGGCACGAGATCACCTGGACCAAGGCCTACGACGGCAAGGTCATCTGCCGCATCGACGGCGTCCCGGAGTCGGACACCTGCGCGGCGATGCCGCCGGCGACGGCGTTCTGGGGCTTCTTCCAGGCCGACCCGCAGAAGCCCGGTGCCGCGTGGGCCTTCGCCACCGCGGGCGTCAGCGACGTCGACCCGGCGCCGGGGACCGCCATCGGCTTCCGGCTCGGCGACGGCGCGCTGCCGCAGACCTCTCCGGAGGCAGCGGTGGCGTCGGCGAGCCCGTCGGCCGCGGCGTCCCCGTCGAGCGACGCATCGACCGACGCGGCAGACGCCGCCGACGAGACCGCGGACGACGGGTCGGGCAGCTGGGCCCTCGTCGCGGGGCTCGTCCTGCTCGCGGCCCTCGTCGCGGCCGTCGCTCTCGTCGCCGCGCGCCGACGCCGGGGCGAGACGGTGGGGTGAACGGCCTCGGCGGGGTGAACGGCCTCGGCGGGGCCGTGCCGCGTTCGGTGCATCCTGCCGCGTGGTGGCTGTGGGCCATCGCGCTGGCCGTCGCGGTGAGCCGCGTGACGAACCCCTTCGTGCTGCTCACTGCACTCGGCGTCGCCGCGCTGGTCGTCGTGGCCCGTCGCGGGTCGTCGCCGTGGGCCCGGTCCTTCCGGCTCTACCTGTGGCTCGGCGCCTTCATCGTCGCCGTCCGGGCCGTCCTGCACATCGTCGCCGGGCTGAAGACCGGCGAGACGGTGATCCTGCCCCTGCCCGAGGTCGCGCTGCCGTCGTGGGCCTCCGGGATCAACCTCCTCGGCGACGTCCGGCTCGAGGGCTTCGTCGCGGCCGTCTGCGAAGGCCTCCGTCTCGCCGTGATGATCGCCTGCATCGGCGCGGCCAACGCCCTCGCCAACCCGAAGCGTCTCCTGCGCAGCCTTCCCGGCGCGCTGTCGGAGGTCGGATCGGCGATCGTCGTGACGATCACCGTCGCACCGCAGCTCGCCGACAGCGTGCAGCGCGTCATGCGCGCCCGCGCGCTGCGCGGGGAGTCCGCACGCGGCATACGGGCACTGCCCCGGGTCGCGCTGCCCGTCCTCGAGGACACCCTCGACCGCTCGATCATGCTGGCAGCGGCGATGGACTCGCGCGGCTACGGGCGGCGCCGGGTCCTCTCGCCGGCGGTGCGCGTGCTCACGGCGGTCTGCACCCTCGGCGGCCTGCTCCTCAGCGCCATCGGCATCTACGGCGTCCTCGACGCGACGACCCCGGGCTGGCTGGGCGCACCGGCCCTCACCGCGGGGGTCGGCATGTCCCTCCTCGGCATCTGGCTCGGTGGCCGCGCCAACGCGCGCACGACCTACCGCCGCGACCCTTGGGGCGCTCCGGAGTGGGTCACCGTCGCCTGCGGCACCGCTGCCGTCGTGGGGGTGCAGCTGACGTTGCGCGGCGACGCCGCGTCATTGGGTATGCCGGTCGCGCCCCTCGCCGTCCCCGCGCTGCCGTTGCTCGCGCTCGGTGGGCTCCTGGTGGCCGGGCTCCCCGCATTCGTGACGCCCGAGCCGCCGCGCCCCGCACCCCGGGGCCCCGCCTCCCCACTGATTGCCGATTCCGTGCGCCCCGACACCCCCAGAACCCCACTGATTGCGCAAACTTCGCATCCGAACGCCCCCTCCTTCCGTACGTCTCCCCGACTGATTGCGCAGACTTCGCATCCGAACGCCCCCTCCTCCCGCACGTCTCCCCGACTGATTGCCCAGAGTTCGCACCGACGCGTGCGAAGTATGCGCAATAAGTCCCAGGCCTGGGCAGTGGAGGGCGAGTCATGACCGGGCCCGCGGTCGTCCTCGACCGCGTCAGCGTCCACTTTGACGACGCCGACGCGCCGGTCCTGCGCGACGTGTCCGTCCACGTGGAGGAGGGCGAGCTCGCGCTCGTCGTCGGACGCACCGGCTCGGGGAAGTCGACCCTGCTGGGCACCATGACCGGCATCGTCCCGCACTTCACCGGTGGGACGCTCTCGGGCCGCGTCCTCGTCCACGGACGCGACACCCGTGAGCACCGGCCGCGCGACCTCGCGGATCTCGTCGGGGTCGTCGGGCAGGACCCGCTCGCGGGCTTCGTCACCGACACCGTCGAGGAGGAGCTCGCCTACGGGATGGAGCAGCTGGGCCTGTCCGCTGCGACGATGCGCAAGCGTGTCGAGGAGACACTCGACCTCCTCGGCATCGCCGACCTGCGCGGGGCGGCGCTGCGTGAGCTCTCCGGCGGCCAGCAGCAACGGGTCGCGATCGGTTCGGTCCTCACCACCCATCCCAAGGTCATCGTCCTCGACGAGCCCACGTCGGCCCTCGACCCCACCGGCGCGGAGGACGTGCTCGCGACGATCACCCGTCTCGTGCACGACCTCGCCGTCACCGTCGTCGTCGCCGAGCACCGCATGGAGCGTGTCCTGCAGTACGCCGACACGGTCATCCACGTCGGCACCGATGGTCTTGTCTCGCAAGCAGATCCGGCGACCGCGATGGCCACCTCGACCGTCGCTCCGCCGGTCGTCCAGCTCGGCCGCTGGGCCGGCTGGTCACCACTGCCGCTGTCCGTGCGCGACGCGCGCCGCCGGGCCGCCTCGCTCCGCGGCCTCCCCCACACCTCGGAATCCTTGCCGCACAACCACCTCGACCGGCTGGATGCTGCGCGGTCCGAAGCAGCCCGGCCCCGGGCAACACGGTCCGAAGCAGCGCGGCCCGCATGGCGCACGGCCAGGAACGCCACCGAGCAGTCGGCTCTCGTGGCCACCGACGTCGCGGTGACCCACGGCCACGTCGTCGCAGTCGCCGGCGTCGACCTCACCCTGCACCCCGGCGAGATCACCGCACTCATGGGCCGCAACGGCGCCGGTAAGTCCTCGCTCCTCTGGGCACTCCAGGGCTCGGGTCCGATGCGCTCCGGGTCGGTGCGCGTCACCGGTGACATCGACCCCCGGCGTCTCGACGCGGGGCAGCGACGCCGCCACGTCGGCCTCGTGCCGCAGTCCGCCGCCGACCTGCTCTATCTCGACTCGGTCGTGGCCGAATGTCGACAGGCAGACCGCGAGAGCGGTCGCCCGGCGGGCACCAGCCGCGCGCTCCTCGACAGGCTCGCACCCGGCATACCGGACGACCGTCACCCCCGGGACCTGTCCGAGGGACAGCGTCTCGCGCTCGTCCTCGCCGTGCAGCTCACCGCGGACCCACCGGTGCTGCTCCTCGATGAGCCGACGCGGGGCCTCGACTATGCGGGCAAGGCTGCGTTGCGGCAGGCGCTGCGCGCTCTCAGCGATGACGGCCGCTGCGTCGTCGTGTCCACGCACGACGTGGAGTTCGTCGCCGAGACCGCCGACCGCGTCGTCGTCATGGCCGCCGGTGACGTCGTGGCCGACGGCACGACCCGCGAGGTCGTCGTCGCCTCCCCGGCTTTCGCGCCCCAGATCTCCAAGATCACCTCCCCTCAACCGTGGCTCACCCTCGACGACGTGCGTGCGGCCGTCGCCGACACCGACGGGGTTGTGGGGACCACCGATACCGACACGGTCGTGGCGACCGCCGGCCGTGACGGGCTCGTGGGTACTGCCGGCCGAGACGGGGTCGACGCTGGGGAGGACCGGCCATGACCGGTGCGCGCGCCCTACGAGTCGAACCGCGCCGTACCCGGGCCATCACCTTGCGGCCCCGGTCGGCCGCGGCGATCGCTGCCGTGAGCCTCGCGGGTGTCGTCGCCTTCGCATGGCCCCTGCTCGTCGACCCGGGCACGGCCCTCGCGGACTCCACGAACGCCCCGTTGCTGTTCTCCCTCCTCATGCCGCTCCTCCTCGCCGTCGTCCTCGCGGAGATCTCCGAGGGTGGCCTCGACGTCAAGGCGGTCGCGATGCTCGGCGTCCTCTCCGCCGTGGGCGCCGCCCTCCGCCCCGTCGGCGCGGGCACTGCAGGTCTAGAGACCGTCTTCTTCCTTCTCATCCTCGGTGGCCGGGTGTTCGGTGCGGGATTCGGCTTCGTCCTTGGCGCGACGACCCTGTTCGCGTCGGCCCTCATCACCGGCGGTGTCGGGCCGTGGCTGCCGTTCCAGATGCTCGGGGCGGCGTGGGTGGGGCTCGGCGCAGGGCTGCTGCCCCCACTGCGCGGCAAGGCCGAGATCGCGATGCTCGCGGCATACGGCGCAGTGGCCGGACTGCTCTACGGCGTGGCGCTCAACCTCATGTTCTGGCCCTTCACGACGGGTCTGGACACCGAACTGTCGTTCGTCGCAGGGGCACCGGTGGTCGAGAACCTGCAGCGGTTCGTCGTCTTCAGCCTGGCGAGCTCACTGGGCTGGGACGTGGGCCGCGCCCTGACCAATGCCGCCCTCATCTCGCTGACCGGCAGCATCGTGCTACGCACTCTGCGGCGGGCGGCTCGCAGGGCGGCGTTCGCAGCGCCCGTCACGTTCGCAGCGCCCGTCACGTTCGAGCCCGGGCCGCCATCGGCGACATCGACCGCGCCCACCACCGCCCACACGCAGACCACGTCCGGTTGACCCACGACGGGCTTTGGCACAATCGCCGCCATGAGTCCTCTCGAGCTCGACGACACGACCGCCTGGCTGAGCCGGGAGGAGCTCGACAACGCCCGCGAGCGCCTGCCGATTCTCTATGTCGACGCGGTGCCGGTGCGGGTCGACGAGCGCGGCGCGGTGACGTCGGTCGGGCTGTTGTTGCGGGCCTCCGACGGTGAGATCCAGCGCGAGCTCGTGTCGGGGCGGGTGATGTACCACGAGCGGGTGCGGGACGCCCTGCTGCGGCACCTCGAGAAGGACCTCGGCCCGATGGCGCTGCCGGCCGTGCCACCGTCACCGGTGCCGTTCACCGTGGCCGAGTACTTCCCGACGCCGGGCGTGACGCCGTTCCACGACCCGCGCCAGCATGCCGTGTCGCTTGCGTTCGTCGTGCCCGTCGCCGGCGACTGCGCGCCCCAGCAGGACGCGCTCGACCTCGCCTGGCTCAGTCCCGAGGACGCGCTCGCCCCCGCCGTGCTCGCCGAGATGGACCGCGGCCACGGTGTGCTGCTGCGACAGGCGCTCGCCCACCTCGGGCACCCCGTCTGACGGACCTGAGCGCAGCGGACGGGACGACGGCCGGCGCCCGGCCATCCCCTGCTCGCGACGTGCCTTTGCTTCCGCCCGCTGCAGCAGATGTGGTTGTTTGCTCCAGCGGGCCGGAGCAAGTGTGGTTATTTGCTCCAGCGGGCCGAAGCAAGTGTGGTTATTTGCTCCCGTATGTCGGAGCAAAGGCACCTCTCGTGGAGAGCACCTGCTCCACCGGTCAGCGCTCGCGGCCCTTGTTGAACTTGTCGACGGTGCGCGTCATGTCGGCTTTGTCGAGCGCCGCCGCGTCCTCGGGCGTGGGTGCCGTCCCACCGAGCCGGGCCGGCTGGTAGACGAGGTCGTCGCCGGTCATCGCCGGGTACGCCGCCTGCTGCGCGTCGAGCTGCGCCTGCATGACGTCGCGCAGCCGCAACGTGGCAGCCGCACGGTCCTCCTCCGGCGCGACAGTGATCGGCTCACCGACCGTGATGAAGACGGGAATGTTGCTCCGGCCGAGGTGCTTGGGCAGGTTCTTGCTCCACACCCGCTGCGAGCCCCAGATCGTCGTCGGCAGGATCGGCACGCCGGCCTCCTGCGCCATCCGGACCGCTCCCGGCTTGAACTCCTTGAGCTCGAACGAGCGCGACATCGTCGCCTCTGGGAAGACACCGACGATCTCGCCGTGCTTGAGGGCCTGCACCGCCCGGTTGAACGACTCGCGGCCGTCGCGTCGGTCGACCGGGATGTGCTTCATGCCGCGCATGAGCGGGCCGGCGACGCGGTGCGAGAAGATCGACTTCTTCGCCATGAAGCGCACGAGACGCTTCGAGCGGCGGGCGACCAGCCCGGCATACGTGAAATCGAAGTAGCCGGTGTGGTTGATCGCCATGACGGCGCCGCCGCTGCGAGGCACGTTGTCCTCGCCCTCCATGACGAACTTCAGCCCCTGCCCGAAGAAGACAACGCGGGCCGTGCCGATGATCGAGGTGTAGAGCGGTTCGATGGGCGCCATGGCGGACAGCCTACGGTGCCGTAGGTTGCGTCCGTGCTCCCTAGGTTGCGTCGGTGCGCCGTCGCCCGCGGTATGCCGCCGGCGCACCTCTTCGTAGGGTCGCCTTGTGACGGATCCCATGGCTGACCCCGCAGACGCATACCTCGATCCTGAGGGTAAGGGGATGCGCCTTTCGCGAAGACTCGTCCTTGTAGCACTGGCCCTGTTGGCGTTGACGATCTCGGTGTGGACCGCAACCCGACCGAATCTGAACAGTATTTTTCTCAGCGCTAGGTTCCCAAACCCCGTTGCGGCGATCTCGTGGGTGATCTTGCTTGTGCTACTCCTATTCCAGGTCAGCGCAAAGATTCGCCCGTTTACAATAGGCATCGCCTTCATCCTCGCATTTCCCATGCCGCTGTACGGCGCGGTCGGTGCAACTGCCTTGTACGGTCAGTTCGTAATGGACCGAGTACCCGCGGAAGTCTCAGCAGTAGGCGCTGCTCCCGGACGCGGCCCCTACGTGGTCACATACAGGTTCGTCGACGGCAGCACCGAGCGAGGAACCTGGGAGTACGTCTCCCCTTATGGCAGCCGCGGCGATGCGAACTACACCGCACCCAGCGTGGGCACGGAGGTCACGGTGATGCGCGATCCACGAGGCGTGTTGCCTCCGCGCACGGCAAGTCGCACCGAAGGAACGCCGGAAGGCACCACGTCGGCCCTGTTGTACGCCACGCCCGCGCTACTGGGGACAGTGGTCCTCTCGGCGGTCATCGCATCGGTGCTGACCCGGCGGCGCAGCTTCATCACCGACTCGTCGCGACCCGGCGTCAGTCCAGCGGCGGCAGGGGACGCTCCCTCAGCTCCCGGACCATCTTCATGACCTCGGCCTGCTCTTCACGCACCGCACTGAAGGTGGAGTAGTTGAGGCGGTAGTCCTCGTCCGATTCCGGTTCTTGCTGGAGTTCCGGGAGTTTGTCCGCCTTCTCCTCTGCGACCGAACGGACGAACTCTGCCTCGGAGCTGTCGTCGTCGCCGGAAAGGACTCGCTCAAGACTTGTCTCAATAGGGGAGAAATGCCCCCGCAGACCGGCACGGCTCAGCAGCGGTCAGCTGTGCTTGGCCGGCAGCCAGCCGAACTGGACGAACTGGTTGCCGAGGTCGCGGGTGACCAGGCGACCACGGCCGGGCGGCTGGATCGAGCCCTTGATGTTGCCGACGAGGGCACCCTCGTCAGGCGGCGTCGAGAGCATGATCCCGGGCGCGGCGAGGTCGCGCAGCGCCTGCAGGACCGGTTCGTAGCTCGACCGCGACGCACCTCCGGAGCGGCGGGTGAGCACGAGGTGCAGACCCACGTCGGCAGCCTGGGCGAGGAGGGGCACGAGCGGACGCAGCGGCGAGCCGGACGAGGTCACGACGAGGTCGTAGTCGTCGACGAGGATGAACGCCTCCGACCCGGACCACCAGCTGCGGGCACGCAGCTGCTCGGGGGTGATGTCCGGCCCGGGCAGGCGCGTCCGCAGGAAGGCGGTGAGGCCCTCCATCTCGGCGGTGACCTGCTCCTCGGTCGTCATGTACTCGGCGACGTGCTCCTGCGGCAGCTCGCCGAGCAGCGATCGGCGGTAGTCGACGACGAAGAGCTTCGCCTGGTCCGGTGTGTAGAGCCGGGCCACCTCGCTGGCATAGGCGCGCAGCATCGCCGACTTGCCGGAGTCCGAGTCGCCGAAGAGGTAGAGGTGGGAGTCCTCCTCGACGTTGACACCGACCGGCTCGAGGTTGCTCTCGTTGATCCCGAGCAGGACGCGCTTGTCGCCCGCTCCGGCCTGGGACCGCAGCTGGTCGAGCGTGATCATCTCGGGCAGCAGCCGCAGCTTCGGCGGCGTGGGGCCCTGCCACGCGGCGTCGACCTTGGCGATGAGGTCCTCGACACCTTCGCCGAGGTCGTCGACGCTGCCGCTGTCGTCGATGCGCGGGATGCCGGAGAGGAAGTGGTGCTTGGTCATCGTGATACCGCGGCCGGGCCGGCCCTTGGGGACGTTGGCGGCAACCTTGCGGTCGATCTCGGAGTCTCCGGGGTCACCGAGACCGAGCTCGACCCGGGTCCCGAGCATGTCGCGGATCGACATGCGGAAGTCCATCCAGCGCGAGGTCGTGATGACGACGTGGATGCCGAAGGTGAGACCGCGACCGGCGAGCCCGCTGATCGTCGCCTCGAGCTCGTCGAACTCGGCGCGGATCGTCGGCCACCCGTCGACGACGAGGAAGACGTCGCCGTAGCCGTCGTCGGCCCGGCCCTCGGCGCGGCGGCGGCGGTAGGTCTCGATGGAGTCGATGCCCTGGGCCCGGAAGTAGGCCTCGCGCTTGTCGATGATCCCGGAGATCTCGGCGATGGTGCGGCGGACCACGTCGGGCTCGTTGCGGTTCGCCACGCCGGCGACGTGAGCCAGCCGCGAGAACGGCGTGAAGGTGCCGCCACCGAAGTCGAGGATGTAGAACTGGGTCTCCAACGGGGTCGTCGTCAGCGCGATCGACGAGACGAGGGTGCGGACGAACGTCGAGCGCCCGGTACGCGGACCGCCGACGACCGCGACGTGGCCGGCCGCACCGCCGAGCTGCATGACGAAGAGCTCGCGGCGCTGCTCGAGCGGGCGGTCGACGATGCCCATGGGGAAGACGTAGCTGCCCTGGGCGCGCCAGCGCTTGCTCACGAGACCGAGCTGGGGGTCGGGGGCGAGGTCACCGAGGAGCTGGTCGAGCGAGTTCGGCACGTCGAGCGGCGGGAGCCACACCTGGTGCGCCGGGCGGCCCTTGCCCTTCATGCGCGACACCGCGATGTCGAAGACGGCGCGGGTCTCCTCGGGCTCACCGGTGGGCTGGGCCTCCTCCTCGACACGGGGGGCAGCCGAGATCGCCTTGGCCGTGGTGAACGGCAGGACCTGCATCGCCGCGCCCGCGCCGCCGCCGGTGGCCGCCCGCCGTCGGCCCTTCGGCGGACCGGAGACGTATGCCGCCTTGAACTTCAGGAGCGTCGTCTGGTCCGGCTTGAGGTAGCCCAGACCCGGCACCGGCGGCAGCTCGTAGGCGTCCGGGACCCCGATGACGGTGCGGGACTCACCGGCGGAGAAGGTGCGCAGACCGATCCGGTAGGACAGGTGCGACTCGAGCCCGCGCAGCCGTCCCTCTTCGAGGCGCTGCGAGGAGAGCAGCAGGTGCATGGACAGCGACCGCCCGAGTCGCCCGATGGCGACGAAGAGGTCGGCGAACTCCGGCTTGGCGGACAACAGCTCGGAGAACTCGTCGGCCACGATGAGCAGCGCCGGCAGCGGCTCGAGGTCGGCCCCGGCCGCACGCGCCTTCTCGTAGTCGGTGACGTTGGCGAAGTTGCCGGCGGAGCGGAGCAGCTCCTGTCGGCGGGTCATCTCGCCCTGGAGCGCGTCCTGCATGCGCTCGACGAGGGTGAGCTCCTGGCCGAGGTTGGTGATGACCGCGGAGACGTGCGGCATGTCCGCCATCCCTGCGAACGTCGCGCCACCCTTGAAGTCGACGAGGACGAAGTTGAGCTGCTCGGACGAGTGCGTCATCGCGAGCGCGAGCACGAGCGTGCGCAACAGCTCGGACTTGCCGGAACCGGTGGCGCCGATGACGAGGCCGTGCGGCCCCATGCCCTGCTGGGCGGACTCCTTGATGTCGAGCGCGACGACCTGGCCGCTGCCGCCGACACCGATGGGCACCCGCAGCCGGTCGCGCTGGAGGCGGGGCCGCCACGCCGTCGCGGGGTCGAAGTCGCGGACGTCGCCCAGGCCGAGGAGGTCGACGAGCTCGGTGCTCGTCGTGAGGGCATCGCGCACCTCGACCTCGCCACTGACGAACATCGGCGCGAGGCGGCGTGCCGCGGCCTCGGCCTCGGTCACCGTCATCTGGTCGGCGAGCCCCTTCGCGCCGCCACGGCTGAGGCTGAGGATCTCGAAGGGCACCTGCCCGGTCGTCGTTCCGTGTCGCTCGCTCTCGACCGCGAGCCGCAGGGTCGTCGTCGAGTCGAGCTCACCCCACTGCTCGGGCAGGTCGATGACCGTGACACCGAGGACCCCCTCCTCGGTCACGAGCGGGTTGTGCCGCGGCAGGCGGGCGCCGTCGACGACGACGACGACGTGCGGAGCCGGAGGCTGGCTCGTCGGACCGAAGCGAGGCCGGTCGGTGACGTCGTCGGGGAGCAGCTCGAGCAGCTCGTCGACCGACTCGGCGACGAGGCGCATCGGACCGACGGCGTCGCGTTCTGTGGGGCTGAGCGCGTGCGGCAGCCACTTGAGCCAGTCCCACTCCTCGCGAGAGTCCGGTCCGGTGAGCGCCGCGACGATGAGCGTGTCCGGTGAGTGCATGACCGCGGCGTTGACGACGAGCGAGCGCGCGAGCGCCCGGGCCGGCGCCGCCTCACCGGTGATCTGGACTCGCGCCCAGGCCGGCAGCGACACCGACGCGGGCAGCCCCTGCTGCACGCGGTGCGTGGTCAGCAGCCGGTGCAGCGCCGACGCCGCGACGGGGTCGAGCTGGGCGAGCGGCGGCGTCTCGGCCGGTTCGAGGGTGAGGCACAGTGGCTGCGCCGTCGTGCCCATGCGCACGTGGAGGAAGTCGTCGTCGGCCGGGAGCCGCTCCCACACGCGGCTCTTCTCCTCGGCGAGGAGCGGCAGCGACGTCGGGGCGGGATAGTTCCACAGTCCCGCTTCCCGCTGTTTCGCGGCGGCGTCCCGGACCGTCTCGCGCACCTCCGCGAGGTAGGCGAGGTACTCGCGCCGGTTCGAGATGACCTCGCTGGTGTGCTGCTGGCGCTGGCGCAGACCGCTGGAGAAGACGAACCCGAGGGAGGCGACGAGGAACATCCCCGCGCCGATGATGCCCCGGGGGCCGGGCTGTGACAGGGCGACGAAGCCCATGGAGCCGACCGAGCCCAGCATCGGCACCGCCTGCATGAGGATGTTGCTCACACCCTCGGCCGGCGTGATCTCCGGCGGTGGCTGCAGGACGATCCGTCCGGTGGGGACCGACGGTGCGTCCTGTCGCGTCCCTCCGACTGTCGCGGTCACGCTTCCCTCCCGAGTGCTCGTTCGTGGGCCAACCTATCCCGAGCGCCCCACACGGCGGAGGGTGGCGCACCATCGGCCCGCATCGCGGCCTATCCTTCCAAGTGGCCGGTGCCGCGTCGACGAGGGAGGGACGGTATGCCGGGTTCGGACGTGGGCACGGGGCTCCAGATCAGCCTCGTCGCCGGCGGTCGTCGCTACGACCTCGTGGTCCCGTTCGGAGCGCAGGTGACCGAGGTGCTCTCCGTGCTCGGCATCGCCTCGCGTGCCAACCCGCACGCCATCGCCACCCCGAGCGGTCGCGTCCTCGGCCCACACGACACCTTCGACGACTCGGTGCCGACGGGCTCCGTCCTCAGCGTCGTCCCCGTGACGACACATGCCGTGACGCGCGACATCCTCAACCTTGACCGCGGCCGGAGCGCCGGCGGGTCCCGCGCGAGCGCGGCGAGTGCGCCGGGCGGTTCCGGCGGTCGCCACCGCGAGGTCGAGGAACCCGCGCCGCTGCCCGACGTCGACGACTCGACCCGCCGCCGGGGCAGCGCGGCCGCGCCCGTGAACGTGAGCACTGCCCACGACGTCGATGCCCTCGACATCACGGCACCCCGCAGCACCCTCGGCGGCCCCGCGACCCCGGCGCGGCGATCCCGGAGAGAGACCACGGCCCGTGGGCTCCCCGCCGCTCCCCCGTCGCTCGCGTCCCAGCTCATCTGGCTGTCGGCCGCGATCGGCGCGATCATCAGTCTCGTCGCGGCCCGCAGCCTCGCCGACGACGCCGGCGCCGCGGCTCGCGCCTCTGTCCTCGGGGTGCCGACCGGATGGCTGCCCGCCGCCGCTGCAGCACTCCTCACCCTCGGGGCCCTCGGGCTGGCGGCGCTCGGGACGTCCGTCGCGCACCGTTTCGCGGCCGCGGCCACCGCCCCGGCGATGGGCCTCGCGGCCGGTCTCACCCTTCCCTTCGGCGCCACACCCGGGCGCGAGTCCGTCGCCGTGGTCGCCGGCTGCGCGGTGGCGGTGCTCGCGCTCGCCATCACCCGGACCCGCGTCGAGGTCGACTCCCCCGGTGACCGCACCGTCATGTCCGCCATCGGCGGTCTCGGGCTGCTCGTCGGGCTGGGCACCGTCCTCGACTGGCCCGGTCACGCGATCGCAGCCGTCGCGACGGGTCTCGGCCCCCTGCTCATGCGCCTGCTCCCGACGACGAGCCTGACCGTCGATGCGAACCAGCTCGTCGACACCGAACGGCTCTCCACGACGATCTGGTCGGTGCGCGAGCGCGGCGCCGGCAGGCGTCGCCGGGTGACACGCGGCGACATGCGCCAGCGGTTCGAGGCGGCGCGCGAGATCGTGGCGATCGGCACGGCATACCTCTCACTCACCACCGCGGTGAGCGGCTGGCTCACGGTGACCACACCGGCGCCCGACCGGACGTCGACGTGGGGGACCCTCGCCCTCCTCGTCGCCGCGGCACTCGCGTGTGGCTACCAGTCGCGGTCGGTGCGTGACCGCCTGCCGCGGTACAGCATGCTCGCCGCCTGCGGCGTCCTGCTGCTCGCTGCGGCTCAGGCCCTGCTGGCGACCGGATGGTCGGGGGCGCTGGTCACCCTCTTCCTCGTGGCGTTCGGCATCGCGTGGGTCGCGGTGGCGAGCTCGGCGGCCATCGCCAAGGGCTACCGCTCGACCCGCATGTCCCGCTTCGCCGACGGCATCGAGACCCTCACCGTCGCCCTGTCGCTCCCCCTCGGCATCGTCGCCGCGGGCGGCGTGGAAGCGATCCGGCGGATGACCTCGGGCTGAGGCCATCCGCCGGTATGCCGGGTGGGTACCGGCGTGCCCACCCGCGCCGACCGCTCGGACCGCTCCCCGTCTGCCGGGTGGGCACCGAGGCGCCCACCCGCACCGACCGCTCGGACCGCTCCCGTATGCCGGGTGGCACCGAGGTACCGCGCGGGACCGAGAGTGCGCGTGGGCCCTCAGGCCCGTGTGCGCGTCACTCCCAGACCTGCGGGCTGGACTCCTCGGAACCGTCGAACCAGGTCTCCTCGTCCTCGGTCGTGAGCAGCTCGACGTCCTGCGTCTGGTCCTCGTCCTTGCCCTTGCGGGACCCAGCGGCGCCAGCGGCAACAGCACCGGTGCGGCCCTGCGCGCCACGACCGGCCGCGCCGGACCTCGCGGCCGACCCGGTCCCGACCGCGCCGCCACGACCGCCGGCCTTCGCCGCGCCGCGGCCACCGGCCTGGGCGCCACCGCGGCCCGCTGCCTGACCCCCGGCGACGGCGCTGTTGCCGCCGACCTTGGGTACGCCGTAACGGCCTGACCCGGTTGCTCCCTTGACGCTGCTGCCACCGCGGGCACCGCCTCCCCCGCGGGCACCGCCGCCCGCGCGGGCCTGACCGCCGCCGGGAACCGCCGTGGTGCCTCGTCCGGTGGCTCCGGCGCGGCCCGCCGCGCCGCCACGGCTGCCGGCGCCACCGGAGGACACGACCCCGGAGGAGCCGCGCACCCCGGCCGTCGGCGAACCGCCACGACCACCGAAGGCGCCACCGCCACCGCGGAGCCCGCCGAGCAGGCCGCCGACACCGGCCGCGCCACCGATGCCGCCAGCAGCGAGCCCGCCGGTGCCGATGCCGCCGCCTCCGCCGGTGCCGCCGGGACCAGCGGGAACACCGGGACCGCCGGGCATGGAGCCACCCGGAATCGATCCGCCGGTGTCACCGTCGGAGCTGATCGGGTCGGGGTCGTATCCGCCCGGCAGGGGCGAGTTCGGCGTCGGGTCGAACGGCTCCGGGTCGACGCCCGGGAGCGGGTTCGGCGTGGGGTTCGGGTAGTGCTCGTGGGGAGGCTGCGTGATCGGAGGCTCCCACGGGTCGATCGGGGGTAGCGGGCGTGGCCCCTTCGGCTCGACGTTCGTCTCTCGGCCGCCACCGTCGTAGTCCTGGACGCCGGTTCCCGACTGCGTCGTGCCCGACCCGTAGCTGCCGCCGGGAGCCTGACCCGAGCCGGTGTACGGAGTGCTCGCCTCGGTGGACGTGATCGGCATCTTGGCGGTCGCGGTCTTCATGTCCGTGTCGAGCTGGTCGAGGACCTTCTTGGCAGCCTCGTCGCGCTTGCGCCACTGCTCGTCCTCGGCTGCCTGAACGGCCGCCGTGTCGGTCACACCGTAGAGGTCGATGTTCGGTTTGGGTGCGTTGTCGGGCAGCTTCTTGTAGCTCTCTGGGTTGACGTAGGTTGAGATCGAGTCGACCTCGGTCAAGTACCCGTTGCGTGCCGCCCACATCGCGTCGTAAACCACGCCGAGACTCCCATCGACATCACCGACATCTCCGGCGTGACGCTCGAGGGTTTCGCTGAGCTTGTTGAGGCTTTCGAGTGCCGCCTCCGCTGCGGGGCCCGACCAGCCCTTCGAGCCGTCCTCCGGCGACTGCAGTTCGGAACGCACCTTGCGCACGTCCTTGGCGAGCAGGTCCAGCTGCTCCTTGGCGTCCTGCCAGTCGAGCTGGGTGCTGAAGACCTGCCCGGGCGACGCCGCGAAGATCTGGTGCAGCCGTCGCTCGTTCGGCAGAGCCTTGGGGCTCAGCGTGGGCGGAGGTGTGCCTTGTCCCTCGGGAATCATCGAATGTGCTCCTTCGTCGTGGTGTTGGCGGCCCCTTCCGCCGCTGCTGAGTCGTTGTGTTCCGTGGTATCCGGGATCCGGGTCGAGTTCGACCTGCCTCGCCCTCTCGTCCACAGGGCGAGCGCACCACCGGCCACGAGCAGGGCGAGAGCCCCCGCCACGAGCCACGGGATCGCCGTGCCGTCGTCCCGGTCGGCTGCGTCGCCCGGTCGTTCGACCGTGGGGCGCGTCTTTGATGGCGATGACGCGTCGGTTGGTGTGGGGCTCTCCGACACGGGCGTCCCCGTCGCGGCAGCGATCTGCTCGGCGGTCGGCTCGTTCCCCACGCCGGTGGTGGCAACCATCGGGCTCACGTTCGGCAGCGACGCCACGTCGAGCTTGACCGCGTCCGCCGGGGCGAAGATGCCGAAGCCGTAGGACGTGGTCTTGCCGGTCGCCCGCGGTAGATCGCCGCCGACGCGTCGGAAGTCTGTGACGTACTTGCCGTCCTGCTGGCGCATGCCAATGGCCTCGCGGGCCGCGCTCAGGACCTGGTTGGCCGTCGCCGTTGGGTGCGCCGACCAGACCGCCGCGAGACCACCGGCGGTGATGGCCGTGGCCTGCGAGCTGCCATCCCGCAGGACGTCACTCTGCCACTTGCCCGACTCGAGGATGCCGCTGGCGATCTGGACTCCCGGCGCTGCGAAGTCGACGAGTGCGTTGTCCTTGGGGGCGAACGAGGGCAGCTTCCGGTCCGGTCCGACCGGACTGACTGTCACCACCCCGTTGCCCGCGGCCGGCCAAGCCACCCTCCCCGTCCGGTTGTCGCTGGATGACACGACGATGGCACCTGCCTTGTAGGCCGCCAAGAGCGCCGGCACGAAGCTCTCGTCGTAGCCGACAGCAAGGCTGACGCTGATGACCTTTGCCCCGTCTGCCGCTGCCTGCTCGATGGCCCGGGCCACGGCCTCGTCACTGATGTTTGTCCCCACCTCGGCAGAGGCTGCGCAGGTGAGTCCACCATCGGGATTCGACTGGTCACGGTAGAGCGCTGCGTAGTGGCGCAACGTGGCCTCGGGTGCGATGCCCGTGATGCCCCGGCCCCCACTCGCGGTGCCCTTGCCAGAGCCGACGATCAGCGCAGCCATGCTGGTGGCATGGGACGCCTCGGCACCGACTCCCGTGGACTTCTCCTTCTCCCCCTGCGGCGAGAAGCACGACGTGGTCGTGGACGCGACCCGGCCCTTGAGCTCCGGCACGTCAGGGTTGATCGGCCCGTCGATGACCGCGACGGTAATCCCCTTGCCGGTCGCACCCGCTGCCGCGAGCTCGTCGACGCCCATGGCGGTGCGCCACCACTGTCCATCGTCGAGACGGTCCGCACTGGCCGCGGGAGCGCTCAGCACGCTCGCGGCGAGCGCGGCCGTGACACCCGCCACCATCGTGGCGGCGCGGCTCCGTGTGGTACGGCGACGGCTCATGAGTACGACGGGTCCGCCGGGCCGGTGGAAGGACTGCCGGTCTCGGGGCCTGATGCCAGGTTTGCGGGATCGGCCGATGCGGGCTCGGTCGGGACCTCGTCGCCGCCGGTCGGGACCTCGTCGCCGCCGGTCGGGACCTCGTCGCCGCCGGTCGGGACCTCCTGCGGGCTGTCACCGTCGGCCGGCGCCTGCGCGTCATTGACGGTCTGCGCGGCCTCCTGCGCCTCGGGCGTGGACCCGGCCTCCTGCCGGTTCTGCGTGCTCTGCAGGGGACCGTTCTCCCAGCGCGACCACAGCGCGAGGAAAGCCTCGCCGGCCCGGTCGTCGTTGTCCTGCATCTGCTTGGCGGACTTCTTGATTCCGTCCGCCACCGCCTCGAGATCCAGCTTCGCGCCCCGCATCAGCCCGGTGTACTCACGTCTCGCCTGCTCGAAGGTGGCGGCGTACTTCGCGAGCGACGGGATCTGGCCGAAGGATTCCTGGGTCGCGATGCCGTCGCGCACCTTCTCCACGCCCAGCGTCGCCTCCGTCTCCCACTTGGACTGCTTCGTCTGTGCCAGCTGCGTCATGTACCCGGTCGGGTAGTTGGTGTTGTCGCCCATCGCGCGTTCTTTCCCCTGGTGGTGGTTCGTCCGTGGCGTCGCCATGCTCCGCGGCGACGGTGCGACGCGCCGCGTGCCGGCACCCCGATCGAGGTGCCGGCACGGCGTCGCTGGTCATGACCTGACGGTCAGGAGCCCCAGCTGTTCTTGTTGCGGAGCTCACCGGCGAGGTAGGCCTCCTTGGACTGCTCGACGGCCTTCTTGATGTCGAGGAGCAGCTCGTTGAGGTCGTTGACCTCGGTGTTCCACTTGCGCTTGGTGTCCTCGAACGCCAGCTTCGCGCCCGCCTCCCACGCGCCCATGTGCGGCTTGAGGTTGCCCTCCATGTCCTCGACCTTGCCCCGAAGGTCGTTGACGCCGCGCTGCATGTCGGCGATGAGGATGTCGAGACCGCCGCTACCAACCTTGATGTTCTGACCGGACATCACTTACCACCCATCTGGCTCGTGTACTTGCTGAGGAGGTCGGACGACGCCTGGTCGTCGGCCGTGTACTGCTTGTCGTTCGCGACGAGGTTCTCGCGGAACCGGTCGAGGATGTCGACCAGGTCCTGCGCCTGCGTCGTCCACGCGACCTGCACGTTCTGGAAGGCGCCGGCGCCGGCACCCTCCCAGTGCGCCTTCACCTGCTCCATCTGCCCCTGCAGGTCCTTGAGCTTGCTCTTGAGGTCCGTACGAGCAGTGTCGACGATCTCAGCGCTCTTGGTGATGGCGCCAGCGCCAACGCTGAAGTTCTGGTTGCCCATCTCGCTTCCTTTCAACTCATCTTGGTCCGACCGGACCTGGTGGCCCTTCGACCACTCTTGGTGGTGGACCCCGGCTGATGTCGATCCCCCGAAGTCCTGACATGGAAGACCATACGGGCGAGTGATGCGGAGGCCAATGGGGAGAACTCCCCGGTCTATGCTCGTGTCGCTCCCCCACGGCGGCGGGGGCATCTCGCGCACGCAGGACCACAGCACGATCGGGGAGGACCACACGTGAGTCAGAGCAGCCCAGGCGCGCAGGGCACGGCGTCGCTCGTGCGCCTGTCCGTCTCCTCGGGCACCCGCCGTGCCGACCTCGGCATCCCCGGCTCGATCCCCGTCGCCGAGGTCATCCCCGACCTCGCGCGCGAGCTCGGCGTCCTCGACGCGCGGTCCGCGAGCCTGGGCTACCGGCTCGTCCGTCCCGACGGCGGCGTCGTCGACAACGACCGCAGCCTCGCCGCGCAGAGCATCGAGGACGGCGCTGTGCTCGTCCTCGAGCCCGGTCGCCCCGATGGCGAGAAGGTCTACGACGACGTCGTCGAGGCCGTCGCCGACCTCGTCGAGACCCAGTTCACCCCCTGGACCGCGGCCAACAGCTCCGGCACGGCGGTGGGTGCGGCCGGAGTCCTCTTCGTCGCCGCGGCATACGCACTCTTCACCGCCCGCGACAGCGGGCTCCTCGTCGCCGCCCTCGCCGGTGTGTGCGCCGTCCTGCTCGTCGGTGCCGCCGCGGTCCTCGCCCACGTGCGCAAGCTGCCGTCGGCGGCCGTCGCCCTGGCGCTCACCGCTGTCCCGTATGCCGCGGTGGCCGGCTTTGCCGCCTTCCCGGACGCCGCGCTCTGGGGTGAGGGCCTGACGTATGCCGGAGGCGCGGTCGCCGTCGTGGGCACCCTCGGGGCACTCGCCGTGACGCGCCAGCGGCTGCTCGTCGCCGCCGTGGCGGTCGTCGGCGTCGCGATGCTCCTGCTCGGTGCCCTGACGCACTTCGTCGGTTGGGACATGACGACGGTCGCGGCCTGCGTCTTCCTCGTCGCCGCACTCGTCGGCAACGTGCTCCCGTGGGTCGGCCTGTCCTCCAGCCGGCTCACGACCCACCCGCCGAAGTCCGACGTCGAGATCTTCGCCGACGTCCCCGAGGTCGAGCGGGACGCCGTGCGCCGACAGGTCGCCGCCGGGCACGAGCTCATGATCGGGCTCGGCGTCGCCAGCGCCGCCGTCATGGTCCTCTGCACGCCACAGCTCGTGGCCTCGGGGCTGTGGGGCACGCTGCTCGTCGCCGTCGGGTTCGTCGCGACACTCCTGCGCACCCGGCACAGCCGGACGCGCACGACCGTCCTCATCGCCATGATCGCCGGCATCACCGGCACTGCCGTCGCCGCCGTGACCGCCGCCCAGACCCACCCCGGGTGGCGGCCGGTGCTGGCCCTCGGGTTGTCGATCGCCGCTGCGGTCGTCGTCGGTCTCGCCCTCGTCCTCCCGCGCACCCGGGTGCAGCTCGGCCGGGTGGCCGACGGCATCGAAGGTGTCGCCCTCGTCGCTCTCGTCCCCCTGGCCGCGCTCGCGGTCGGGCTCCTCTGAGGGCCCGCGATGGCGACCAAGAAGGACCTCGTCGAAGCCCAGTCGTTCAGCAAGCGTCGCCTGACGACGGCCTTCGTCAGCGGGGCACCCGGCGGCCGCGAGGTCGAGCCACACCGGCCCATGAAGGCCGTCATCGGTGGACTCGCCCTCACGGTGGTCCTCGTCATCGGCAGCATGGCGTTCGGCTGGTTGAGGGGGTCCCTGCCGGACGGCTGGGAGAACAACAAGCTCGTCATCGCCAAGACGAGCGGGGCCCGCTACGTCACCATCAAGAAGACGCTCCACCCCGTGCTCAACACCACGAGCGCCCGACTGCTCATCCCGGCCGACCAGTTCAAGGTCATCACCGTAGCCGACGACAAGCTCGCCCCGCAGAAGCGCGGGTCGACCGTCGGCATCGCGGGCGCACCGGACTCGCTCACCCCTGCGGACTCGCTCTCGAACAGCGGGTGGGTCTCCTGCCTCGGCGCCGACAACGGCGTCGCCACCGGCCTCGGCGGTACCGTGCGCAGCACACCGGCCGCCCCTGCAGCCAGTGTCGTGAAGACCGGCAACCAGGCGTTCGTCATCGCCGGAGGCATGCGCTACCCCGTCGCGGCCGCGAACCTCGGCCCGGTCAGCATCGCCCTCGGCCTCGACGCCGCACCCGCGCGGCAGGCACCGGCGGTGTGGACCAACCTCTTCGAGCTCGGCCCCGAGCTCGCCCCCCTGCGCCTCCCCAACCTCGGCAAGCCCGCACCGGGCCTGCCGCCGGGCGCGAGCGTCGGCTCGGTGCTCGCCGTCGGCAACACCGCGGCCGATACGCGTCGCTACCTCGTCAACGAGGCCGGCCAGCTCGAGCCGCTGCCCGACTTCGCCTACGCCCTCTACCGGCTCGGTTCGGGCAGCAACACCGAGGACATCGAGGCCACGCCGGCACAGGTCGCGCAGCTCACCGTCCAGCAGCAGCGCTTCGCGCCCCAGGCCTGGCCGTCGGAGATGCCGACGCTGCTCACCGACCAGCCGTGCGCAACCCTGACGACCGCTCGCGGCCAGGCCCCAAAGGTCGCCCTCTCGACCTCGGACACCGTCACGCCCGAACCCGGCAAGACCACGGCCCAGGTGGGTCTCGGCACCGGCGCACTCGTGCGCGCCGTCGGGGCCGGGTCCCTCTCGGCGGGGCCGTTGCTCGCCATCGACCAGACCGGCACGTCCTATGCCATCGACGCCTCGACGCCGGACATCCTCCAGCGCCTCGGCTACCAGCCGCGGGACGTCGCGCCAATCCCGCAGTCGTGGGCCGAGCTCTTCCGCGAGGGGCCGGAGCTGAGCGTTCGGGCCGCCCAGACGACCGTGGCCGCCACGTCGTGACGACCCGCACCGGCAGGGCTCGCACCCGCACGGCGTCCCGACGGGCCGTCGTCGCCGCCGCGCTCCTCACTGGCGCGGCGACGTGCGGCGTGCCGGCACCGGTCGCGAACGCCGCCGTCGCGCCGACGGTGACCACCTCAGCGACCTCGCTCACCGCGGAGGCCAGGCCCTGCACTGAGGGGCAGACGCGCTATGTCGCCGAGGCACCGGCGGCCCTCTCCCGGCTCGGCGCCCGCAAGGCGTGGGAGCTCGCGACCGGCAAGGGCGTCGTCGTCGCGGTCGTCGACTCGGGGGTGGCCGCGAACAACGTCCATTTCCCCAAAGGCAGCGTCCTGCCGGGCCGCAGCTTCGTCGGTGGACCGGCGACGACCGACGAGTCCGGCCACGGCACCGCCATCGCCGGCATCATCGCCGCTCGCTCGATCGGGGACCGCTCGGGCGTCGTCGGGATCGCCCGCGACGCCACGATCCTCCCGGTCAAGATCACCGGCGGCGAGAATGGCGGAGACGAAGCCGCCCAGCGGTCGGCGAACCTCGCCAAGGGCATCGCGTATGCCGTCTCGGCCGGTGCCGACGTCATCAACCTCTCGCTGTCGACCTCGGCGAACCGGCCGGACGTGCGCGCAGCGGTCGCCTCGGCGACCCGGGCGGGCGTCGTCGTCGTCGCCTCCGCCGGCAACCGGGACCAAGCCGCCGAGACCCGCGACGGGCCGCGCTTCCCCGCCGCCAACCCCGGGGTCATCGGCGTCTCGGCCGCGAACTCCGCCGACATCGTGACCCAGGACTCCATCAGGGGCAGCCACGTCGACCTCGCCGCACCCGGCGACAACATCGCGACGACGTTCCGCTCGTGGGGCGACTGTGTCTTCTCGCAGCAGGGTCAGTCGACGAGCTACGCCACGGCATACGTGAGCGGCGCAGCCGCACTCCTCAAACAGCGCTTCCCGAGCGCGAGCCCGGCGGAGATCTCCTATCGCCTCGAGACGACGGCGTCCCGCGGGTCGCGCACGAGCCGTGACGACGCCTCCGGCTGGGGCATCGTCCAGCCCTACGAGGCGATGACGGCCGTCCTCGACGACAGCGTCGCCGGGCCCGTGCCCCCCGGCGGCACACCACGCGCCACTCCCCCGCCGCAGGTGTCGCAGGTCGACCTCACCCCCGCACCGGATCCGCGCGCCCCCGACCGCAACGCCGTGCTCTGGCTCCTCCTCGGCTCGGTCGCCGCGGTCATCGGGCTGGGGCTCCTGCGGATGCTGCGTGCCACCTCGAAGTCCTGACGCCTGGCGGGCGAACGGCATACACAACGACGCTGCGCACCTGGGGCACGAGCGCGGGTGAGGTTCTGGGAGAATCGGACCCATGTCTGCCTCCCTCACTCCGCCTCGCGCCGCCTCCATCCCCGAGCGGCCGTCCATGGACGGTCTCGAGGACAAGTGGGGGCAGGTATGGGCGGAGCAGGGTACCTACGCGTTCGACCGTGACGCCGCTCTCGCCGGGGACCGCGCGCAGGTGTTCTCCATCGACACCCCGCCGCCGACCGCGTCCGGCAGCCTGCACATGGGTCACGTCTTCTCCTACACCCACACCGACTGCATGGCCCGCTACAAGCGGATGGCCGGGTTCAACGTCTTCTACCCGATCGGCTGGGACGACAACGGCCTGCCGACCGAGAAGCGCGTCCAGAACTTCTACGGCGTCCGGGGCGACGCGTCGCTGCCGTTCGACCCCGACTTCGTGCCGCCGCACCGTGGTGACGCGAAGTCCCTCAAGGCGGGCGACGCGACGCCGGTGTCGCGGCAGAACTTCATCGACCTCTGTGACGAGCTGACCGTCGAGGACGAGAAGGCGTTCGAGTCGCTCTTCCGCCGGCTCGGGCAGTCCTTCGACTGGTCCATCTCCTACCGCACCATCGACGACCACTCGCGCGCCACGGCGCAGCAGGCCTTCCTGCGCGAGCTCGCCGCCGGGCAGGCCTACCAGGCCGAGGCGCCGGGCCTGTGGGACGTGACCTTCCAGACGGCGGTCGCGCAGGCCGAGCTCGAGGCGCGCGACTACCCGGGCGCCTACCACCGCGTGGCCTTCCACCCGACCCAAGGCGACGAGCCGATCTTCATCGAGACGACGCGTCCCGAGCTCATCCCCTCGGTCGTCGCGCTCATCGCCCACCCCGACGACGAGCGGTATGCCGGCCTATTCGGTTCCACGGTCCGCTCGCCGTTGTTCGGGGTCGAGGTGCCGGTGCTCGCGCACGCGGCCGCCGAGATGGACAAGGGCGCGGGCATCGCGATGTGCTGCACCTTCGGTGACCTCACCGACGTCATGTGGTGGCGCGAGCTGCAGCTGCCGACCCGCTCGGTCATCACCCGGCAGGGCCGCGTCCAGGCCGAGACGCCGGAGTGGATCGCGGGCGGCCCGGGCGCCGCGCTCTTCGGCGAGCTCGCCGGCAAGACGGTGCACTCGGCGCGCGAGGCGGTCGTCGCGGCGCTGCGCGAGTCCGGCGACCTCGACGGCGAGCCCAAGGCGACGCAGCGCAAGGCGAACTTCTACGAGCGCGGCGAGAAGCCGCTCGAGATCGTCACGTCCCGCCAGTGGTACATCCGCAACGGCGGGCGCGACGCCGACGTCAACGCGGCGCTCCAGGCGCGCGGCGACGAGATCGCGTTTCACCCCGACTTCATGCGCGCGCGCTACAAGAACTGGGTCGCTGGCCTCAACGGCGACTGGCTCGTGTCGCGGCAGCGCTTCTTCGGTGTGCCGATCCCGGTCTGGTACCCGCTCGACGCCGACGGTGACCCGGTGTGGGACAAGGCGATCGTGCCGTCCGAGGAGCAGCTGCCCGTCGACCCCGCGTCGCAGGCTCCCGAGGGCTACGACGAGTCGCAGCGTGGGCAGGCCGGCGGGTTCGTCGGGGACCCGGACGTCTTCGACACCTGGGCGACGTCGTCGCTGACTCCCCAGATCGCCGGCGGGTGGCGCCGCATCGACGAGTCCGGTTCGGTGACAACGGATCCACTCTTCGGCAAGGTCTTTCCGATGGACGTGCGACCTCAGGCTCACGACATCATCCGCACCTGGCTCTTCGCGACGATCGTGCGCTCGCACCTCGAGTTCGGCACGGTGCCATGGACCAATGCCGCGATCAGCGGCTGGATCCTCGACCCCGACCGCAAGAAGATGAGCAAGTCCAAGGGCAACGTCGTCACGCCCGAGGACGTGCTGCGCGAGCACTCCGCCGACGCGGTCCGCTACTGGGCGGCGAGCGGACGGCTCGGGACCGACGCGGCCTACGACGTCGGCCAGATGAAGGTCGGCCGCCGGCTCGCGATCAAGGTGCTCAACGCGTCGAAGTTCGCGCTGTCGTTCGGCGAGGTCCGGGCCCCCGGCGATGGCCCGGAGGGCCGGGTCATCGCCGGGGCGGGCGACCTCGCGGCCCAGGTGACCAACCCGCTCGACCTGGCCGTGCTCGCCGAGCTGCGCGCCGTCGTCGAGAAGGCCACCGCCGGCTTCGAGGCGTGGGACTACACCCGCTCGCTCGAAGTGACCGAGACGTTCTTCTGGACCTTCTGCGACGACTACCTCGAGCTCGTCAAGGACCGGGCCTACGGCTCGCAGGGGGACGCCGAGGCGGCCTCCGCGCGCGCCACGCTGCGCATCGCACTCGATGTCGTGCTGCGTCTGCTCGCACCCTTCCTCCCCTACGTCACGGAGGAGGTGTGGTCCTGGTGGCACGAGGGTTCGGTGCACCGCACCTCGTGGCCGACGGTGGCCGACGTCGAGGTCGGTGGCGAGGCCGTCGACCCGGCCATGCTCGGTGCCGTCGGCGCCGCGCTCGCGACGGTGCGCAAGAGCAAGTCCGAGGCCAAGCTGTCGATGCGCGCCGAGGTGGCGCGGGTGACCCTCGCCGGACCCGAGGCCCTGCTCGAGCACGTCCGGGCCGGCGAGGCCGACCTGCGGGCCGCAGGCAAGATCACCGGCACCCTCGACCTGACACCGGCCGAGACGTGGCAGGCGCGCGACGTCGAGCTCATCCCCGTCGAGAAGCCCAAGACCCAGGCCTGAGGTTCCTCAGGCCTGCACGGCCGCGCCGGCGCGTCGGGCCGTGCCGAGGGCTGGCAACCGGTCGCGCAGCCGCACCCGCCGCTCCCCCGTCGGCTGCACGACGAACCACGGCACCTGCCACCCGCTCAGGCCCAACCGGTGCTCGATGACGGTGTCACGGCGCAGGTGGTCGACACGTCCCGTCCCCGGGTCGTAGACGTCGAGCACCCGGTCGCCGTCACCGGGGAGGACGAGGACGACGTGCCTCGGCAGCCGACGGTTCCCGACGTAGAGCAACCCCGGCTCCCCCTCGGCCACGACGTCGACCAGCCGCTCGAAAGCCGCCTGCAGCGGCTCACGCGACAGCTGTCGTACCGCCTGCACCTCGTAGCGGGTCCCCTGTGTCGACGCGCCGAGCTCGAGCTCGCGGCGCGCACCCCACGGGGGTGTCCCGAGCGCGCGCGGCCACGGCGGCTGCGGGTGGCGCGATCCGGTCAGGGCGCTGTTGGTGCGGCGCATGACAATGCGTTCGTATGCCGCGAAGCGCTCGCTTTGGGTCCCGCCCGCCGGGGACCCAGGGGGATGCGGTGCCCCCGTGCGGACCCAGCTCGCGAAGACCGGGTCGACGAGCATTCGGGCGACGGTGAGGCATGCCGACCCGCACGTCACGGGTGACTGCTGCACCGGGCCCGTGTCTCCGGCCCGGAGTCGGTATGCCGTCGCCACGCCCGCCATCCTTGCCTCTCGCGTCGCGGACCGCCAGCCTTCGGTTCTCCAGTGGCGGATCGGTCCCGCGGTTAGGCTCCACGTCATGCGGACGAGGCGGTGGCTGGCGGGAGCGGGGGTGCTGGTGGCTCTGCTGCTTGCGGGGTGGGTCTCCGCCTCGGGCACGGTGACGGCCTTCACGACCCCGGAGCCGAACGCCTCACCCTCGAAGGCCTACATCGAGACCGTCCCGTCCGACGAGGTTGACCCGAGGAGTGAGCGACCGGCGACCGCCGCGGAGAAGGAGGTCGCCGACGGCGTCGCGAACCTCGTCGCGTGGACGCTGCGGCTCCTCATTGCGCTCATCGTCCTCGTCGTCCTCGGGCTCGTCGTCAGGGCGCTGGTCCGGCGGCTGCGGCGCGATGTGCCGACGCCGAAGCAGGATGTGCGTGCAGGGGTCCTGCCGGACGTGCTCGTCGCGGCACTCGACCGCAGCGAGGCCGAGCTCGACAGCGGCACGTCGTCCGAGGCCGTGATCAACGCCTGGCTCGCGCTCGAGGAGGCCGCCCTGGCAAGCGGCCTCGACGACGACCGCTCGCGGACACCGACCGAGCTCGTCGCCGTGGTGCTCGCCAACCACGACGTGGACCGCGACGCCATCGAGCGCCTCGCGGCGCTGTACCGCGAGGCCCGGTTCTCGGTCCACCCGATGGAGGAGACCCACCGCGAGGCCGCCCGGGACGCCGTCCGGCAGGTTCGTGCCGATCTCCTCGAGCCGCTCGCGACGACCGCCCCGACCGGGCCCGGACCTCGATGACGCAGCGCATCCGGGCAGCGGTCCGCGGGCATGAGGTGGTTGCCGGCCTGCTCGTCGCGGTCGCGCTCGGCCTGATCCTGCTCGCCGTGCCCCGGGTCGAGCGGCTCGTCCTCCTCGTGGGCGCAGCGAGCGTCCTCGTCCTCGCCGTCCTGCTCATCGAGCGGTTCGTCCACGGCGAACCCGAGCTGACGTGGACGACCAGCTCGGGCACCCCGGCGCGTGTCCGGGGGCACGACCGGCGCATCACGGCACTCACCCGCGCCATCGAGGCGTCCCGACGGGGTGACCTCGTGGCGCGCGCCACGGTGCAGGACACGCTCCGCTCGCTCGCCCGCGACCGCACGGACCTCGGTCCCGACCTCACGGCATACCTCAACGCCACGAACCCACCCGATGTCGACGCCGCCCGGCTCGACGCCCACCTCACCGAGCTCGAGGAGCACTGAGTGACCGACCTACCCACCCTCGCCGAGGTCTCCGACCGCGCCGCCGCCGTGCTCGACGCCGTCGAGGGAGCCGTCGTCGGCAAGCGCGCCCACCTCGAGCTCGTCCTCGCCGGCATCCTCTCCGGCGGTCACGTCCTCATGGAGGACTTCCCCGGCCTCGGCAAGACGCTCGCCGCCCGCTCGTTCGCGCAGGCCCTCGGACTCGACTTCGCCCGGGCCCAGTTCACCCCCGACCTGCTGCCGAGCGACCTCACCGGCGCGTTCATCTATGACCAGCGCAGCCACGAGTTCACCTTCCGGCAGGGGCCGATCTTCACCCAGCTGTTGCTCGCCGACGAGATCAACCGCACCCCGCCGAAGACCCAGGCGGCCCTCCTCGAGGCGATGCAGGAGGGCCAGGTCACCGTCGAGGGCGAGACCTTCCCGCTCGCCCGGCCGTTCCACGTCCTCGCCACCGCGAACCCGGTCGAGTACGAGGGCACCTACCCGCTGCCGGAAGCACAGCTCGACCGCTTCCTGCTGCGCGTGACCTTCGGCTACCCGGGCGCCGGTGAGGAGTGGGAGGTGCTGCGGCGTCGCGTCGAGCGCCGACAGGAGGCCCAGACGGTGCCCGCGGTCACCGACGCCACGGGGCTCATCGCCATGCAGCAGGCCGTCGAGACCGTCACGGTCGACGAGGGGGTCGGGCGCTACTGCGTGCGCCTCGTCGCGGCGACACGCGAGCACCCGAGCCTCGTCATGGGGCCTTCGCCGCGTGGGTCGCTCGCGCTGCTCCTCGCCAGCCGTGCGTATGCCGTGATCCGCGGCCGTGACTACGTCACCCCTGAGGACGTCAAGGCCGTCGCGCATGCTGCGCTCGACCACCGCGTCACGGTCCGCCCGGAGCTGTGGATCAACGACGTCAGCGCGTCCAGCGTCGTCACGTCGGTCCTCGACTCGGTGCCGGTTCCCTCGCCGACGAGCGCCGGGGCCCACCGTGGCGCGGCCGCCACGGCCGGCGCTCCGGGCCTCACAGCCGCCAAGGCCGGTGCGCCGGGTGCGCCGGGCGCGGCACCCGCGCGGTCCGCGGACGGCATACGGACCGGGTTCGAACGTCCGTGACCACGCCCCCGACCACGCCGCTGTCGGCACGCTGGCGGCCGACGGCAGCCCACCTGCGCGCCTCGGTGCTGGGTGTCTGCTTCGTCGCGATCGGCGTCTTCATGCGCCGTCCGGATGCGGTCGTCATCGGCGCACCGTTGGTCGCCGTCGCCGCGTGGTCGGTGCTGCGGCGGCCCACGGCGTTGCCCCGCGTGCACGTGTGGCTGCGGCACCCGGTGCTGCGGGAGGGGCAGACCACGGCGTGGACGATGGCGGTGGCACCCGGAGCCGGCGTCGAGGACGTCGGGCTCGCGGTGAGCGAGGCGCCGTTCACGCGCTACACGCCGCCGAGCCAGAGCGTCGCCCGCGGCGACATCGGGGCCGCGGCGACCCCGACGCAGGTCGCCGGACCGGATGGGCGGGACGGGTCGGACGGTTCGGGCACGACCGACGAGCCGGCCGGGCCGGCCGAGCAGGCCGGGCCGGCCGAGCCGGTCGGGGGGCTCGTGTTGCTCGACGTCGAGTGCCAGAGCATCCGGTGGGGTGTGCGTTCCCCCGGCGCGGCAACGTGCGCGGTGAGCGCGGCCTTCGGGGCGTGGACCTGGGCACCGGAACCGGTCTCGGCAGAGCCGCTGCCGACGGTGCCGCTGCCCGAGGTCTTCAGTGCGCGCACCGCGACACCCGACCCGGACGGGCTCGTCGGGCGCAGCCGCTCGCGTCGGGCCGGCGACGGCGCGGAGCTCGCCGACGTGCGCGCCTTCCGGTTCGGTGACCGGCTCCGGCGGATCCACTGGCCCGTGTCCGTGCGGACCGGTGAGCTGAACGTCACGACGACCTTCTCCGACGAGGACGCCGAGGTGCTCCTCCTCGTCGACGCGATGCACGACCTCGGCACGAGCACGGGGTACGACGGCGAGAGCAGCAGCCTCGACAGCGGTGTGCGCGCCGCGGCGGCGGTCGCCGAGCACTACCTGCGCGTCGGAGACCATGTGGGCCTGCAGGTCCTCGGTGCCCAGGCGAGCCCGCGCATCCCGGCCGAGCTGGGCAGCAACCAGCTGCGGCGCATCCTCGACGTCCTCGCACGGGTACGCGTCGCCGACGGTGGCGTCGTCGACAAGCGGCGGCTGCGCGCACAGCTGCGTCACCCGGTGCCGTTCGGCACCCTCGTCGTCGTCCTCACGCCGGCCGTGTCCGTCGACGTCCTCGCCCATGCCGCCCAGCTGGCCCGCCGCGGACAGCCGGTCGTCGTGGTCGACACGCTGCCCGTCTCGATGACCACCGGCGAGCTCCCCGACGACCTGCTGCGCGACCTCGTGCCCGACGAGGACGAGGTCGGCGACAGCGCCCGCCTCGCCTGGCGCATCCGCCTGCTCGAGCGGCAGCGCGAGCTGCAGCGCACCCGGCTCAGCGGTGTGCCGATCGTGCCCTGGGTCGGGCCGGGCACGCTCGATGCCGTCCTGCGTGACCTCGGTCGGCAGCGGCGCTCGCCGCGGGTGATGACGCGATGACACTCCTGTCGTCGCTGTCGACGTCGCAGCGGGTCCTGCGCGCGCTCATGGGCGCCGCCGCCACCGCCGTGGCCCTCGCGTCGTGGCTCGCCACGCCCGGCGGCTCCCTCATCGCCGCCCTCGGGCTGGTCGTCCTCACCGCGTTCGTCGTCCTCGACCCGGGCTCGCGCCGCACCACGCTGCTCATGGCCCTTCTCGCCGCGGTCTGGTTGTGGAGCGCCCCGGCCCCGTCGAGCCTGCGCCACTGGGCCCTCACGTTCCTCGTGGCGCTCGCCCTGCTCGTCGTGCACCTCGCGGGTGCACTGGCGACGGTGCTGCCCCCGGCCGCGCCCGTTCCTGCCGCGACACTCCGGCGGTGGCTGCGCCGTGGTGTCGGTGTCGTTCTCGCGTGCGTGCCGGTGTGGTCGGTCATGATCGTCGCGACGCGCGCCGCTGCACCCGGCGACGCCTTCCTCATGTATGCCGCCCTTGCCGGCCTCGTCGGCGTCGGCGCCGCCCTCGCGCTGAGCACCCGTCCGCCCAAGCGAGCCGGGACGGACGGGTGAGCGCGGGTCCCACGCTAGGCATGGGCCGGCATACGGGAGGTGCGCGCGGGTCCCACGCTCTGTGTGGGCCGGCATACGGCGCGTCGGCGTGGTTCCGGTATGCCGCCCGCGAACCTCAGCGGGTGAGCGCCTCGTAGCGGTTCCACACCTCGGTGGCGAGGGCGTGGATGTCACCGGCGGCGGTCGTCGGGAACGTGGCGTCGACGTCCTCGACCCAGGCCCGGTCCACCGCGAACCAGTCGGTCTTCACCGGCTCGGTGCCCGTGACGAGAGCCTTCTCGAGGTCGCCGAGGTACTTCTCCCAGCGCGGCAGGTAGAGCGTGCCGATGAGGCCGTTCCACGACCGGTTGCAGTAGTCGCGCAGGCCGGCCTCGGAGAGCTCGCGGCCACCCCACGTGGTGAGGACCTCCTTGGCGTCGATGACGAGCTTCGCCTTCTCCTCCGGCGTGGCACCGGCGGCGCGGGCCTGCTCGACCCACGGTCCGAGCAGTGAACTGACCTGGGTGCGCGCGACGGCGTCCTGGAGTCGGATCTGCTCGAGCCACTCCTCGCTGAGGGCACGGAAGCGCTCGAGGTCCTTGGCGTCGTAGGCGGCCTTGATCCTCGGCAGCATGATCCGACTGTTGTTGTCGAGTACCTGCCGGGCCACCATCATGAGGTCGAGGCGGTAGGTGTCGGTGTCACGCAGCTCGGGAGCCACCTTCAGCAGCTCTTGGAGTGCCTGCGCGAACGCCTGCATGTCGTAGCGGGAGTACTCGGGCGACCACGCAGCGGCGGACTTCCTCGTGAACGACGGGCGTCCGGCGAACAGTCCGTCCTGCGCCTCGTCCCAGCCGTCCTTCGGCAGGGCGTATGCCGTCCGGCCCATGATCTCCCACGCCTTCGACGCGTGCTCGTCCTCACCGCCGTAGCGCCGGGTTCCGTAGTCGCGGTACCACTGCGTGAGGTCGGCCGGGCCGTCGCGCCAGGCGAGCTCGGCGAAGAACTCCAGCGGCAGCACGTCGCCATGGCCGCCCTCGGGTGAGAGGGCGATGCCGCGCACGGCCGAGTTGGGCTTGTTCAGCCACGCGTAGTAGTCCGTGTTCCAGACGCCGAGGTTGCCGCCCATCGTCGTGTGGCCACCGAAGTTCCAGACCCCGCCGTAGGCGTACGGCGTTCCGCCCCACTGCTTTTCGCGGTCGAGTCCGGCGTAGCGGTCGGAGTTGAAGTCGACGACGAAGGTCGTCTTCGGGTCGAGGCCGGAGATGAGCGAGCCGCGGGGGTTGTCCTGCCAGGCGTGCATCTGCCAGATCGCGCCCGGGTTGGCCTTCTGCAGTGCCGCTTGGATGCCGACGCCCGCGTCCTCGAGGGGGAAGGTGATCTTGCCGCCCTCGGTGAAGGGGTTCATCGCGTACATGGTCGTGGTGCCGAACATCTCCTTCTGGATCGCGTAGAACCGTGCGGCCACCTCGGCGTACTTGGGGGTCCGGGGGTCGAGCCACGAGAGCATGCGCTGGCTGAACCAGTAGCCGCGGTCGACGACGTTCGCGCCGGGGTTGCGCTGGGCGAAGTCCTCGGGAACGAACCCGACGAAGCCGGGCATGAGCGGTGTCATCCCGAGCTCGCGCATCCGGGTGACGATCTTCTGGCCGAGCTCGACTCGCGCCTGCTGGACCTGCTCGCTGATGCCACCGTCGGCGAGGGTCCATCCGCCCTGCCACATGCCGGCCGCATTGTGCGCCAAGGGAGCCGTCCACTTCAGCGTCTCGGCCCGCGAGTAGCCGAACTCCTCCAGCGTGCGGTGGGCCACGTCCTCGAGGCCGATCGGCATGAAGACCGTGTTGTAGCCCTGGAGCGCGAGGACGTCGAGCTCGCGCTCCCACTCCTTCCACGTCCAGTTCGCCGACGTGTAGTCGGTCCAGATGTCGTTGCCGTAGAGCCGCACGCCGACGTTGGCGCGCTGCACGATCGCCTTCGAAGGCAAAGGCATGGTCTTCTTGTCGAAGCTCACCTGCCCGGCATCCCAGGAGATGTCGGACTTCGCGACGTACTTGAGGTACCAGTTGAACCCGGTGAGCAGCACCGCGTTCGAGGTGCCCTCGATGACGAGACGCCGCTGCGGGTCCGCCGACACCCGGAAGAACTCCTCACCGTTCACCTTCTCACTCGCACGAAGGGTGAGCTTGCGCGCGATCTCACCCCCGACGAGCCGCTCGATCGCCGCCTTCGCCGCCCGCGAGTCGAACGCCGGCTTGCCCCACGCCGTCTTCCGCTTTTCCAAGGCACGCTTGAGTGCCTCGGTCGCTTCGGTCTGCGCAGTGCCGGTCACGCCCGCCGGCGCAGTTGCCGACGGCGCAGTCGCTGCGGTTGCTGATCCCTTCGCCGGCCGCGCCGTGGCCGGAGCCGCGACGGACAGCGCCGCGATCAGAGCGGCAATGACGGACAGGACCAGACCGACGAGACGGAACCGGCGCACGACTTCCTCCTGGGCTTCGTTGACCAGCGATCGGAATTAGTGGAGATTCCGAACGAATTGGTTTCCCCGATGCTCTCGGCTACTGTCCACCGTGTCAAGAGGAGGTCCGAGCTGAGCACCCATGGCGTCGAGAACGGTCAGCGACCGGCGAGCCCGCGCGGCACCGGACTGCCGCCCGCATCCCCTGCGGCGCGCCCGCTCGCGCCGCAGGGGATGCGGCGCACGAACCTCTCGCTCGCCCTGCGTCACCTCCGCACGAACGGCGGCCGCTCTCGCGCGCAGCTCGCCCAGGACCTCGGGGTGTCCAAGGCCACGGCGTCAGCACTCGTCGGCGAGCTCGGCCAGCGCGGGCTCGTGCGCGAGAGCGAGCTGCATCGCACGGGCGGCGCCGGTCGACCCGGCCTCACGGTCGACCCGGACGGCCGGCATGTCGCCGGGGTCGGGCTCGAGCTCAACACCGACTATCTCGCCGCTGTCGCGGTGGACCTGCGCGGACGTCGTCTCGCCGAGACCGTGCGCCACCTCGACATCGCCGACCTCCGCCCAGCGGCGGCACTCGACGCAGCAGCCGACTTGGTCGGGCCGCTGCTCAAGGAGCTGCGGGCCGACGGGGTGACGCCGATGGGCCTCGCCCTCTCGACCAGCGGTGTCATCGACCACGCCGCCGGAGTCGTCACCTTCGCCGCCAACCTCGGCTGGCGTGACGTGCCCGTCGTCTCGGAGGTGCGCCGACGACTCGGGCTCGCCGACGACATCTGGGTCTCGGTCGAAAGCGCGAACCAGCTCGCCGCGGTCGCCGAGCACGCGGCATACGGCGACCCCGCGCTGACCGAGCTGCTCTACGTCTCCGGTGACGAGGGCGTCGGGGCCGGCATCATCGCTCACGGACGGATCATCACCGGCGCCTCGGGATTCTCGGGCGAGGTCGGCCACCTCCCCCTCAACCCCGCCGGGACGACGTGCCGGTGCGGGCGCACCGGCTGCTGGGAGACCCTCGTGGGGTTCGGCGCGGTCGTCGAGCGGGCCACCAGCCCGGGGGACCCGCTCCGCGACCACTCCGTCCCGCTCCCCCGCCGGATCGACGAGCTGCGTTCCCGCCTTGCTGCTGCCGATGAGGACGCCCACGCCGCCATCGAGCAGTTGGTCGTCGACCTCACGACCGGGCTCTCCGTCGGCATCGACCTGCTCAACCCCCAGGTCGTCGTGCTCGGCGGCTGGTTCGCAGCGGTCGGTGACCTCATCGCCACACCCGTGGCGCGGGCACTCGAGCAGCGGCAGCGCGACTTCGGCTCCGTCGTGGACCTCGCCGTCTCACGGCTCGGAGCACTGTCCAGCGCCACCGGCGGGGCGCACTTCGCGCTCGAGCCAGTGCTGGACGACCCGCTCCTCGCCCCCAAGGCGTCGACATGACCCCCCGTAGCCCAGACGCGACCACCGCGACGCCAATCCGGAACCGGGAGCAGGACCTTGACATCAACCCCTGTGTTAACGATGATCAATAATAACGTTTATCGCTAAACACGGCTGACGGATCGAGACGCTCCGTCGCCCGGGGGCAGGAGCTGACATGCGTTCGGAACCGATTCTGCGACTTGCCGAGCTCGCGTCGCGCGTCGTCGCACTCGCCGGACTGGTGACACTGTGCGGCTATGCCGTCTTCGGAGCGGGCGCCGGCACAGGCCTCCCGAATGGGACACCGAACTGGGTGTGGCAGGGGCTGGGCCGGGCACCACTCGTCGAGGACCTCTTCGAGCCGACGGCCTCCGTGGTCCCCGCCGACAGGCAGGTGAGCGACCTGGTCTTCGCGCTCGACAAGGCCGTCGCCACGTCGATGCTCGATCCCGGGGTCGAGCAGGACCCCGGGGCCGACAGCTACCAGGGCGCCGAGGGCGTCAATGTGCGCAACGGCTACCGTTTCACGGCATCCTTCGACGTCGGGTGGGGGGCCCGGGTCGCCATCGCCAGCCTCGGGGCCCTGGGCGCGATCGGCTTCGCCGCGTTCTGGTGGATGCTCGCCGGGATCATCCGCGAGGCTCGACGCGGGGCCGTGTTCACTCGTCGCGGCGTCCAGCGCCTCGTCGTCATGCGCGGGGGCCTCATCGTCGGGCCGACGGGGTGGGTCGTCGCGAACCGGGTCATCGACGGCCGTCTGCTCGCCGAGTCCCGCGCCGCGGGGAAGTTCGAGCTCGCCGAGAGCTGGGTCGAGGTGCCCAACTACACGACGATCACGCTCGGCCTCGTCCTCCTGGCACTCGCCGTGGTCTGGCGCCGTGGGAGCCAGCTCGAGGAGGACGTGGAGGGACTGGTGTGAGCCCCGCCGATCTCGAGGACGGCCATCGCATCGTCTGTCACCTCGACGAGCTGCTCGAGGCTCGGGGTATGACTCTCACCGAACTCGCCGAGCGCGTCGGCGTGAGCATCGTCAACCTGTCCATCCTCAAGAACAACCGGGCCAAGGCCGTGCGGTTCTCCACGCTCACCGCGATCTGCGACGTTCTCGACTGTCAACCGGGCGACGTGCTCAGCATGGCCCGGTGAGGGGCACGCACAACCACAACGGACGGCATACCGCCCCCGCGCAAGGCCGCGGTCGCCACGGTGAGGGTCAGGCGGTGCGCTTGCGGCGCTTGGGACCCTCGTCGCGGCGCACGATCGTCGGCAGGACGTTCTTGCGGACGACCTCGTCGGTGACGACGACCTTGGTGATCTCGTCGTCGCTCGGCACGTCGAACATCACCGGGAGGAGGACCTCCTCCATGATCGCGCGCAGGCCGCGGGCGCCGGTGCCGCGCGCGAGCGCCTGCTCGGCGACGGCCTCGATCGCCTCGTCGGTGAACTCGAGCTCGACACCGTCGATGCGGAACATCTTCTGGTACTGCTTCACCAGGGCGTTGCGCGGCTCGGTGAGGATCTGGACGAGGGCGCTCGTGTCGAGCGGCGCGACCGTCGTGATGACGGGCAGGCGGCCGATGAACTCGGGGATGAGCCCGAACTTCATCAGGTCCTCGGGCATGACCTCGTGGATCGACTCGGCGAGGTCCTTGGGCGTGTGCAGCTCGGAGCCGAAGCCGAGGCCCTTCTTGCCGTTGCGCGACTCGATGAGCTTCTCGAGGCCGGCGAACGCGCCGCCGACGATGAAGAGCACGTTCGTCGTGTCGATCTGGATGAACTCCTGGTGCGGGTGCTTGCGGCCACCCTGCGGCGGCACGCTCGCGGTCGTGCCCTCGAGGATCTTGAGCAGCGCCTGCTGCACGCCCTCACCGGAGACGTCGCGCGTGATCGACGGGTTCTCGGACTTGCGGGCGATCTTGTCGACCTCGTCGATGTAGATGATCCCCGTCTCGGCCTTCTTGACGTCGTAGTCGGCGGCCTGGATGAGCTTGAGGAGGATGTTCTCGACGTCCTCGCCGACGTAGCCGGCCTCGGTCAGGGCCGTCGCGTCGGCGATGGCGAACGGGACGTTGAGCATCTTGGCCAGCGTCTGCGCGAGGTAGGTCTTGCCGCAGCCGGTCGGGCCGATGAGCAGGATGTTCGACTTGGCGATGTCGACGTGGTCGGCGTCCTTCTTGCCGATGGCGTCGCCGGCCTGGATCCGCTTGTAGTGGTTGTAGACGGCGACGGCGAGCGCCTTCTTGGCGACGTCCTGGCCGATGATGTACTGCTGGAGGAAGTCGAAGATCTCGCGCGGCTTGGGCAGCTCGTCGAGGCCGCCGAGGTCGCTGGTCTCGGCCAGCTCCTCCTCGATGATCTCGTTGCAGAGCTCGATGCACTCGTCGCAGATGTACACCGCCGGTCCGGCGATGAGCTTCTTGACCTGCTTCTGGGACTTGCCGCAGAAGGAGCACTTCAGCAGGTCGCTGGTCTCTCCGACTCGTGCCACGGGCTTCCGGTCCCTTCCTCCAAGACAGTGGGGCCGCCGACGCCACGGCGGGGAGCCGGGGCCTTCGACGCGACCGACGCTACCTCGCGGGGGCGTCGTCTCCTCCCATTGAACGCCCCGAAGGGCGCGCGCGTCGCGCTTGTCCGCTCAGGGCGGACACGGCATACGGCATCTCGGTATGCCGTCCGCGGATTTGGCGCGGCCCGCTCGGCTTCGTAGGATGGAGCCACGAGGGGAGTACTTCCCAAGTTCGACTCGGTCAGTTCGAGCGCTCAGCAGCGCTCCCGGGTCGACGCCGCAGCCGCGGTGAAGGAGACCTCAGACCCACCAGTGATCTGAGGTTTCATCCATGCAGTCATCCCTGCTCGCTGCCGAGGGCGCCACCGGCGCCGTCGACTCCATCGGCACGCCGATGCTCTGGGGCGCGACGATCGCCGCCGTGCTCGTGCTCGTCGTGCTCGACTTCCTGCTCACCCGCAAGCCGCACGAGGTCTCGATGCGCGAGGCCATCGGCTGGTCCTCGTTCTACGTGGCCCTGCCCGTGGCGTTCGGTGTCTTCATCTGGAGCCGCTTCGGCGGCCAGATCGGGCTCGAGTACTACACCGGCTACCTCGTCGAGAAGTCGCTCTCCGTCGACAACCTCTTCGTCTTCATGCTCGTGCTCGCGGCGTTCGCCGTGCCGCGCGAGCTGCAGCAGCGCGTCCTCCTCATCGGCGTCGTCGGCGCCCTCGTCCTGCGCGGCATCTTCATCGCCCTCGGCGCACAGATGCTCGCGAACTTCGACTGGACCTTCCTGCTCTTCGGGCTCATCCTGCTCGTCACCGGCGTCAAGCTGCTCCGGGACGCGATCAAGGACACCGAGCACAACGTCGACCCGAACACGATGCGCACGACCCGCCTCGTCCGCCGGTTCATGCCGGTGACCGACGACTACCGCGGCACGGCGTTCTCGGTGCGCGAGGCCGGTCGGCGGGCTCTCACCCCGCTCGCGCTCGTGACCATCGCGATCCTCGGCACCGACATCGTCTTCGCCGTCGACTCGGTGCCCGCCGTCTACGGCATCACCGGCGACCCGTACCTCGTCTTCGCGACGAACGCGTTCGCGCTGCTCGGCCTGCGCGCCCTCTACTTCGTCCTCGAGGGCGCCCTGTCCAAGCTCGTGCACCTCGGCTACGGCCTCGCCGCGATCCTCGGCTTCATCGGCGTCAAGCTCGTCCTGCACTGGGCGCACGGCATCTGGGCGTGGGTGCCCACCGTGCCGATCGTCGCCTCGCTCGTCGTCATCGTCGGCATCCTCGCCATCGTCACCGTGACGAGCCTGCGGGCCAGCAAGAAGGCTGAGCTCGAGGCCGCCGAGGACTCCCTCGTCGGCGCCGACGAGCACTGAGCCCCGCGAGGGTCACGCCGGGTCGGCTCGGCTCGGGTCGGCGTGGCTCGCCTCGCCGGCGGCGTCTCGATTCGCCGGACGTCCCGCGAATCGAGACCTCCGTGGCGAGACGAGCTCCGGGATGCCCACCGAGCAAGCCCAAACGCAGGTATGCCGGCCGCTCACGGTGAGCGGCCGGCATACCGGCGTCGTGGACGGGCGAGCGGTCAGCTCTCGAGAGCGGCCTTGCGCGAGGAGAGCACCTCGTCGATGAGGCCGTACTCCTTGGCCTCCTCGGCCGAGAGGATCTTGTCGCGCTCGATGTCCTTGCGGACCTGCTCCACGGAGCGGCCGGAGTGCTTCGAGAGGGTCTCCTCGAGCCACTCGCGCATGCGCAGCACCTCGTTGGCGTGGATCTCGAGGTCGGAAGCCATGCCACCCGTGCCCTCGATCGCGGGCTGGTGGATGAGCACCCGCGAGTTCGGCAGGGCGTAGCGCTTGCCCTCGGCGCCGGCGCCGAGGAGCACCGCCGCCGCCGACGCGGCCTGGCCGACGACGAACGTCTGCACGTCGGGGCGGATGTACTGCATCGTGTCGTAGATCGCGGTCATCGCCGTGAACGAGCCACCGGGGCTGTTGATGTACATGAGGATGTCGCGGTCCGGGTCCTGGGACTCGAGCACGATGAGCTGGGCGATGACGTCGTCGGCGGACGCGTCGTCGACCTGCACGCCGAGGAAGATGATCCGGTCCTCGAAGAGCTTGGTGTAGGGGTCGGTCCGCTTCATGCCGTAGGAGGTGCGCTCCTCGAACTGCGGCAGGATGTAGCGGCTGGACGGGCCGGGCACGGCGAGGCCGCTGGGGCGAGTGGGGTAGTTCGCGTTCATGAGTCTCTTTCGCTCGTCTCGTCGGCGGGTCAGTCGGTGACCGGGTTGTCGGTGCTCTTGCCGGCCTGCTCGGCGCGCGAGAACACGTGGTCGACGAAGCCGTACTCCTTGGCCTCCTCGGCCGTGAACCAGCGGTCGCGGTCGGAGTCCTTCTCGATCTGCTCGACGCTCTGGCCGGTGTGCTCGGCGATGAGGTCGGCCATCTGCTTCTTGATGTGCAGCAGCTGCTCGGCCTGGATCTTGATGTCGGACGCGGTGCCGCCGATCCCGCCGGACGGCTGGTGCATCATGACGCGCGCGTGCGGCGTGGCGTAGCGCTTGCCCTTGGTGCCGGCGGAGAGCAGGAACTGCCCCATCGACGCGGCCATGCCCATCGCAACCGTCGCGACGTCGTTGGGCACCCACTGCATGGTGTCGAAGATCGCCATGCCGGCGGTCACGGAGCCACCGGGGCTGTTGATGTAGAGCCAGATGTCCTTCTCGGAGTCCTCCGCGGCGAGCAGGAGCATCTGGGCGCAGATGGCGTTGGCGTTGTCGTCACGCACGTCCGAGCCGAGGAAGATGATCCGCTCCTTGAGGAGGCGGTTGTAGATGCTGTCGTCGAGCCCGAGCTTCTCGCCCTGACCGGCCGCGACGATCTCGTTGCTGCTCACGCTGGTTCGCTCCTGCCGTGATGGTGGTCGTGCCTTTCGCTGACCCTAACGCGCAGGGTCGGTGCGGCACTCCCACCGGGGGTCCGTGTTCGCCCTGAGCACAACCGGCTCAGGTTTCCGGTATGCCGATCGGCAAGGCGTCCCACCTGTCCCCCGGGCGTGCGTCTGCGTGGATGGTGAGGTTCTCGACCATCCACGCAGACGTAAGCCATCGGGAGTGGGGGTATGCCGGTCAGCGGGCTTCGTGGGCTTCGGCACCGTCGCGGGTGGCCGGGACCGCGGGGCTCTGCGGACCCTGGGGGACGTCCGGCGCCGGCCGGTCCCCCGACTCGCGCACGCTCTCGAGGATGAGCTGGACGAGCAGCGCCATCGTGCCGACGGCGAGCAGGCTGCGCAGCACGCCGACGTGGTCGCCGAGGAACCCGAGCGCCGGAGGCCCGGCGATGAAGGCGAAGTAGCCGATCGTCGCGACGACGGACATCCGGGCGCCGGCGCGCTTCGGGTCGTCGGCACTGGCGCTCATGCCGACCGGGAAGCCGAGCGAGACGCCGACACCCCAGATCGCCGCACCGAGGAAGGCCATCCACGCGGTACCGAAGATGACGAGCAGGGAGCCGACGACGGCGGCCGCGAAGGTGACCCGCAGGACGGGCACCCGTCCGTAGGTGTCGAGCCAGCGGGTTCCGAGGAGCCGCCCGACCGTCATGAAGGTGAGGAAGGTGGCGAAGGCGAGGACGCCGGCCCACGCGGGCAGCTCGTGACCCTCGACGAAGGCGACGGCGAGCCAGTCGTTGGCGGTGCCCTCGGTGAAGGCCGCGACGAGGGTGACGAGGCCGATGAGCAGCGTGCGCGGCTCGAGCCAGGCCGAGCGCGGCGCGGCGCCGCGCGCTCCCCCGGTCCCCTCGGCGGCGTCCTGCTCCGCCTGCTCCTGGGCGTGCGCCGCCTCCTCGACCGAACGCGGCAGGAACGAGCGCATGGCCCAGAAGCCCGCGGCGGTCACGAGCAGAGCCGACCCCAGCAGGTGCGGCAGCAGCGGCACCTTCGCCCACGACATCCCGGAGCCGATGAGCGCCGACGCGACCGTGCCACCGCTGAAGGCGGCGTGGAACTGGGGCATCACCGTCTGGCCCAGGAGGCGCTCGACCGTCGCGCCCTCGAGGTTCATCGCGACATCCCAGATGCCGATGCCCGTCCCGATGAGGAAGAGGCCCAGGCCCAGGACGAGCCGCGACTGTGCGATGTCGACGCCGAACCCGACGGTGGTGAACCCGACGATGCCGGCGAGCATGCCGGCTCTGATCGTCGCGACCGCGCCGAAGCGGTCGGCGATGCGGCCGGTCAGCGGCATGGCCAGCATCGACCCGGCCGACATGGCGAAGAGGGTGGCACCGAGCTGGCCGGCGGAGAGGTCGAGACCGGCCTTGGCGTCGGCGATCCGCGACGCCCACGTCGCGAAGGCGACTCCCGCGAGGGCGAAGACGACGAAGACGGCCGTGCGCGCGGTGACGACACGCTCTCGGGGCAGGACGGTGGTGCTCACGGTGTTCCTTGTCGGGCCGGGTGACGAATCGAATCGATTCGACTGTAATCTCTTCCCCATGCCGAAGTCCAGTCGCCCGCCGGGTCGGAGCCGCAAGGTGACGCTGCGCGACGTCGCCGACACCGCGGGCGTCTCGATCAGCACCGCCTCGCTCGTCTTCAGCGGCCGCGGTCCCGTCGCCGCGGCGACGGCGGACAAGGTCCGCACGGCCGCGCAGTCGCTGGGGTATGCCGGCCCGGACCCGCTCGCGAGCTCGCTGCGGCAGGGCCGTTCGGGCACCGTTGCGGTCATCGTCGAGGATCGCCTGCTGCACGCCTTCCGTGACCCGTTCGCCCTCACCGTGCTCGACGGGCTGGCACAGGAGCTCGACGCGATGGGCCAGAGCATGCTGCTCATCGCCGACCCGGGGGGCGAGGAGCAGGCCAACCCGCTTGCCGGGCACGCCCTCGACGCGGCCGTCTTCCCGCTGTGCGGCCGGACCGACTCCCCCTTCGTCGAGCACCTGCTCGCCCGGGACATCCCGATGGTCGGCGCCGGCTCTCCGCGGGACGACCGGGTGAGCCATGTCCTCGTCGACGAGCGCGGGGCCTCACGAGCCGCGACCGAGCACCTGCTCGACCTCGGCCACACGCGCGTCGCGCACGTCCTCATGCCGCTCGGCCCACGCCACTCCACGCGCGCGGTCGCACCGGGCGACGCGACCGTGGAGCTGGAGCGGGCGGCATACCCCGACGCTCGCGACCGCACACTCGGGTTCCTCGACGCAGCGCCCGACGGGCGGCTCGTCGAGACGGCCGAGGCCGACGTCGCCGAGGGCGAGCGCGCCGGGCGACTGCTCCTCGACGTCCCCCCAGGGCAGCGACCCACGGGGATCGTCGCACAGTCGGATCTGTTGGCAGCAGGGGTGATTCGCGCCGCGGAGGCTCTCAGGCTCGACGTCCCGGACGACGTGTCGGTCGTCGGCTTCGACGGCGTGGAGCTGCCGTGGCTCGACCACCGTCTGACGACCATCGTCCAGCCCGGTGAACCCAAGGGCCGGCTGCTCGGCCAGCTCGCCCGTGACGCCCTCGCGGGCGAGCCGACCCGCGACGTGCCCCTCGAGGTCACGCTGCGGGTCGGCTCGACGACTGCGCCACCGCCCTGAGCGCCTCACCCGGGCTGCGAACCCGGGTCAGGCACTGCTGCGATCAGGAGGCGAGCCGCTGCGACGTGGGAGTGCTGTCGAGCTTCGTCGCGGCCACGGGCGCGTCCGGCGTGGGCGGCATGTCGGTCTCCTCCGAGTCCAGGCCCGCGCGCGGCCGCGACCACGCACCACGGGTGAAGTCGGGCACCGCGACCGGGCGGCCACCCTTCTCCAGCGATGCGACGCTGAGCGGCACGGGCGAACACCAGGCGGCCGAGTCGTAGACGTCGATGTCGGGCACCTGCCCGGTCCGCATCTGCTGGACGACCCGCCACTGCAGGACGTAGTCCATGCCGCCGTGCCCACCGTTGGCCGCGGCGTCGTCGCCGACCTTCTTCCAGAGCCAGTGGTCGTACTCGTCCCGGTAAGGCTTGAAGCCGCGCCACGCGTGGTTCGTGTGGTCCGGCTCGACGTAGATCCGCGCGCCCGTCGGGTCGCCGCCGACGTAGTCCTCCATGATCCCGCGGTCGCCGGCGAGGCTGTTGATCCGGCTGTACGGACGCGGCGAGGAGACGTCGTGCTCGGCGCGGATGATGCGCCCCCGCTCGGTCTCGATGAGGCAGGTGACGAGGTCGCCGTTGATGTACGTCTCCCTCCACGACGGGTGGCTGCGCGGGACGAACCGCTCACGGTAGTCCGCGAGGCCCTTCGCCTCGGTCGAGGTCGCCCGCAGGGTCGCGAACCGGTCGCCGCGGTTGACGTCCATCGCGGCCGCGATCGGCGCGAGACCGTGCATCGGGTAGAAGCTCGCGATGCTGCGGGTGTGCCAGAGCCGCCGCCACGCGTCGGTGTAGTACGTGTCCGAGAAGAGCAGCGCCCGCAGGTCGTGCAGGTAGCCGCCGTGCCCGTTCGTCACCTCGCCGAAGACGCCGTCGTGGGCCATCTTGAGCATGGCCAGCTCGTTACGGCCGTAGCTGCAGTTCTCCATGAGGAAGAGGTGCTTGCGGGTCTTCTCGGACGTGTCGACGAGGTCCCACAGCTGCTTGAGCTCGGTCGCGATCGGCAGCTCGATGCCGACGTGACGGCCGGAGAGCAGGGCGGCCCGACCCTGGCTGTAGTGGAACTCCCACGGCGTCGCGACATAGACGAAGTCGATGTCGTCGCGCTCCAGCATCTGGCTGTAGCCGTTCGCACCGCTCAACGTGGCGGGGCGCGGACGCCCGGCCGCGGCGACCCGGTCTGCGACCCGCTCCGCGCGCTCGCCCCGGATGTCGCAGACCGCGGTGACGCGGGCCCCGGGAACGGCGGCCCAGCCGCTCGTCATGCCCGTGCCCCGGTTGCCGAGCCCGACGACGGCGATCCGCACCGTCTCGTGGACCTCGTAGGGGACGCCGATCATGGTGCGCCGGCCCTTGGCGGCCGCCGGGGCGCGGCCCGTCGAGGTGTCGACCACGGCTTCGGCGGCGGCTGCGGGCGAGCCCGCCAGGCCCACGGCTCCGGCCGCGAGCGTGCCGCCGAGGAGCGCACGACGTGTGGGTTGGAAGTGTTCGGACATCACTGACCACCTTCGTCGGGGGCTCACCCGCCATTGGGTGACCCGGTACCCACGAACCTCCCGCACCTCGCCGGGCGTCGCAACATTTGTGCGCGAAAAGCAGGAGAAGTGATCAGATCCGCTCAACTTGCGCGAGTCGGGTGAGCGAACGGCCGCCAGTCACGACCCGCTGGCGGCCTCCGCGAGCTTGGCGAGGGAGTCCTCGAGCTGCTCCTCCTTGACGAGCGGGAACTTCACCTTCTTGAGCAGCTCAGGGTCGGTGACCTTGCTCCAGTCGTAGGTCAGGGTCGCGAGGGTCTGGTCCGGCCCCTGCGCCTCGAGCTCCCAGACCCACTCCCAGCCCTTGGGGTCGGTGCCGGCGGGCGCGGTCTGCCACGCGAGCAGGGCGTTCTTGGAGTAGCCGGTGACGTGGTTGTCGGTCTGGTAGTCGCCGCCCATGTGGTCGCCGGTCATGTTCATCGTGAAGACGTCGCCGACGGCCTGGATGCGGTTGGACTTCTCGTCGCTGCGCACGAAGCCGGAGCCGTCGATCTCGGCGTGCCGCTGCGGGTTGCTCAGGACGTCGAAGACGGCGTCGGCCGAGGCGTCGATGGTGCGCGAAACGGTGATCTTGGTGTTGTCGCTCATGCTCGATCCTCACCACGGTTTGCGGGCCGCCGCAACCCCCGCGACCTGCGGCATCACCCAACGGAATCGGCAATCAGTGGCCGACCCAGCGAACGGAATCGGCAATCAGTCGGGGAAGCCGGCCCGGGATGGGAGCAGACACACGTATGCCGGGTGCGCACCTCGCGAGGTGCGCACCCGGCATACGTGGTGGTCCGGAACGGCGGAGGACCGTGGGTCAGGCCTTGGTCGGCTCCTCCGACGCGGCCGCCTCGGTCTGCTCGTCGGCGTCGAGCTCGGCTCCGACCTCGTCACCCTCCTCGAGCGCCGGGTCGACCGTCTCGGCCTGCGGCACGAGCTCGTTGAGGTCGATGACGGTGCCGTCGGTGTCGGTGACCTTGGCCTTCTCGAGGACGGCGGCGAGCGCCTTGCGGCGAGCCACCTCCTGGACCATCGCGGGGACCTGGCCCTGCTGGTCGATGGCCTGGGCGAACTGGTTCGGGTCCATGCCGTACTGCTGGGCGCTCATGATGAGGTACTCGATGAGCTCGGGCTGCTCGACGGAGATCTCGAGCTTCTCGGCGAGCGCGTCGAGGACGAACTGGCCCTTGAGCGCCTTGCGGGTGCTCTCGTCGACCTCGGCACGGTGCTCGTCGTCCTCGAGCCGGCCCTCGCCCTCGAGGTGGCTGGTGACCTCGGCCTCGACGATGCCGTCGGGCACGGGGACGTCGGTCTGGTCGAGGAGGTGCTCGAGGACCTTGTCGCGGGCCTGGACGCCCTGCTCGAACTTCTTGGCCTGCTCGGCCTGCTTCGCGACGTCGGCGCGCAGCTCCTCGAGGGTGTCGAACTCCGAGGCGAGCTGGGCGAACTCGTCGTCGAGCTCGGGGAGCTCACGGACCTTGACGGACTGGACGGTGACGGTGCACTCCGCGTCCTGGCCCTCGCGGTCGCCGCCGGCGAGCGGGGCGGTGAACGTCTTGGTGTCGCCGGCCTTCGCGCCGAGGACGGCGTCGTCGAGACCCTCGAGCATGTTGCCGGAGCCGACCTCGTAGGTGACGCCCTCGACGGCGTCGATGTCCTCGTCACCGATCTTGGCGGAGAGGTCGATGGAGAGGACGTCGCCGTCCTCGACGGCGCGGTCGACGGCTGCGAGAGTGCCGAAGCGCTGGCGCAGCGTCGTGAGGCGCTCGTCGATGTCCTCGTCGGTCGCGGCGACCGTGTCGACCTGGACCTCGATGCCCTCGAGCTCGGGCAGCTCGATCTCGGGACGCACGTCGGTCTCGACGGTGAACTCGAAGTCCTGGCCATCCTCGAGGGGCACGGCGGTGACGTCGACCTCGGGCTGGCCGATGGCCTTGACGCCCTCGGCGTCGAGCGCCTCCGAGTAGAAGCGCGGGAGCGCCTCGTTGACGGCCTCCTGGACGACGGCGCCGCGACCGACGCGCTGGTCGATGATCCGCGCCGGGACCTTGCCCTTGCGGAAGCCGGGGATCTGGACCTGGGAGCCGATCGTCGCGTAGGCCTTGTCGAGTTCGGGCTTGAGCTCGTCGAAGGGGACCTCGACGATGAGCTTGACCCGGGTCGGGCTGAGGGTCTCGACGGCACTCTTCACTTCAGGCACTCCACACGTGTTGGGATCACTGGTTCGGGATCGCGGATTCGATCACGGGTTGCTGCGGGCGTCTGTCCCGCGAAGATCACGGATCGGTGGGCCGGCCGGAAGGCTGAGATGGACGCGCGGGGCGCGCGCACGGCATACCGAGGAAATCAACGCGGCCCATGCTAACGAACCGGGCGCGGCCCACCGAATCCTTGGCCCGATCCACCCCACGGCCGGGGCGTTCGGCGCTACGGTCCGAGAAGGCGGCCCGACCGGGCCGACCGCCCGCTCCCGAGGAGTACTCCATGTCACGACGCCTCTTCCGTCCCGCGCTGGGCGCCATCGCGCTCGCCGCGTCGACGCTCACCGTGTCCGCGCCCGCGACCGTGAGCGCCGCACCCACGCCCTCCCCCGCCGTCGCCGAGTGCGCCGACGGGTCCGGTGCCGCGGGCTCCGCCGCCCGCGTCCGCGACGACGCCAAGAACGCCAAGGAGCCCGAGCTCTACAGCAAGAACGAGGCCAACGCCTACGGCGTCCTGCCCAGCTCGCCGCTCATGGCCGCCGGGTCGGTGACGATCCCGACCGTCTTCCACGTCGTCTCGAAGTCGACGCTTGACGCGGCCGCGAAGACGCGCATGCAGACGATGATCGACGCGCAGATGGACGTCCTCAACGACTCCTTCTCCGGGGCGACGGCGCCGGACGCCGCGGACTCGCCGTTCCGCTTCGAGCTCACCGACACGACGTGGACGGTCAACGAGACGTGGAACACCGTGACGCCGGGCAAGGCCGAGCGCGACATGAAGAAGGCGCTCTACACCGGTGACTCGACGACGCTCAACGTCTACGTCGCCGACATCGGTGACGGCCTCCTCGGCTGGGCGTACTTCCCCAAGGGCTACAACAACGGTCGCGACTACATCGACGGCGTCGTCATGCTCGACGAGTCGATGCCGGGCGGCACCGCCGGCAAGTACTCCCTCGGCGACACCCTCGTCCACGAGGTCGGCCACTGGATGATGCTCGAACACACCTTCGCCGGTGGCTGCTCGGCGCGCGGCGACTGGGTCGCGGACACCCCGCGCGAGGCCGTCCCGCAGTTCAACTGCCCCGTCGGCGCCGACACGTGTGCCGCGCCCGGGCTCGACCCGATCCACAACTTCATGGACTACACCCAGGACTCCTGCATGAACATGTTCACGCCGGGCCAGGTGCAGCGCATGAACGACGCCTGGCTCGCCTTCAGAGCCTGACGCTCACTGCACGAACACGACAACGGGTATGCCGTTCGCTCTGGTGAGCGAACGGCATACCCGTTGTGGCAGTGGGCTTTTCGCGGCGTATGCCGTGTCAGTCCTGGTTGCTGAAGGTCTCGACCCTGCGCCGGTCGCCGGAGACGATGAGCAGCTGGCCGTCCTCGACGACGGTCTCGGGGGTGGCGTAGGTGAAGTCCTCGTCGCGCGACTTCACGCCGACGATGGTGACTCCCCAGCGCGAGCGCACCCCGGCCTCCGCGAGGGTCTTGCCGAGGATGCCGCGCGGCGGGCGGGTCTTGACGATGGCGTAGCCGTCGTCGAACTCGATGTAGTCGAGCATCTTGCCGCGGACGAGGTGGGCGGTGCGCCGGCCCATCTCGTGCTCGGGGCGCACGACGTGCTCGACGCCGATCTGCTCGAGGGTCTTGGCCTGCGACTCCGACGTCGCCTTGGCCCAGATGTGCGAGACGTCGAGGCTGCGCAGGACGAACGCCGTGAGCACGCTCGCCTCGAGCGAGGACCCGATGGCGATGACGGCGCGGTCGAAGTCCTGGATCGAGAGCTGCTTGAGGGCCTCCGCGTCGGTCGAGTCGGCCTCGACGACATGGGTGAGCCGTCCCGCCAGCCCTTGGACGACGCGAGGGTCGGTGTCGATGCCGAGAACCTCGATGCCGTCGCCCTCGAGCTCGAGGGCGAGAGACTTGCCGAACCGACCGAGGCCGATGACGACGACGGCGTCGTCGCCGATGTTCTTAGCCAATGAGGGGCCATCCTTCCGCGTGCGAGTAGCGGCGCTGGCGTTCGCGCAGCGCGAGGGCCGAGACGAGCGTGACCGGACCGAGGCGTCCGAGGAACATGAGGAAGACGAGGACGACCTGCCCCGCCGGCGGCATGTCCGGCGTGATCCCGGTGGAGAGGCCGACGGTCGCGAAGGCGCTCGTCGTCTCGAACAGGACGTCCCGGAAGACGAAGTCGGTGACGAGGGTGAGGACCATCGTCGAGCCGACCACCGCCGCGACGCCGAGCAGGGCCACGGTGATGGCCTGGCGGATCGTGCGCTCCCCGATGCGGCGGCCGAACGCCACGACCTCACGCTCGCCACGGACCTCGGCAACGATGACGAAGAAGAGGACGACGAACGTCGTGACCTTGAGTCCACCGGCGGTTCCGGCCGAACCGCCACCGACGAACATGAGCATGATCGTGCCGAGCAGCGTCTCGTCCGTCGCCTCGCCGTAGTCCCAGGCGTTGAAGCCGGCGGTGCGCGGCTGGACCGCGTGGAAGAACCCGGCGAGCAGCTTGTGCGGCGCGCTGAGGGTGCCGATCGTCCCGTCGTTGCCCCACTCGGCGGCGGTCACGAAGACCCAGCCACCGACCAGGAGGACGGCGGTCATGAAGATCGTCAGCTTCGTGTGCAGGGACCAGCGGCGCGGGCGGCGCTGCCGGGCCAGCTCGAGGATGACGGGGAAGCCGAGACCGCCGGTGATGATGGCGACGCAGATCGGCAGCGCGATCCACGGGTCGGTGAGGAAGCCCATGAGGTTGTCGCTGTAGAGCGCGAAGCCGGCGTTGTTGAAGCTCGAGACCGCGTGGAAGACACCGAGCTGGATCGCGCGCGGGAGGTCCTCGCCGAGCCCGAGCCAGAAGCGGAGCGTCAGTGCCGTCGCGACGATCGCCTCGATGGTGAGCGTGATGGTGAAGACGCCGACGAGGACGGCGCGCACATCGCCGATGCCGCTCTTGGTCTCCGCGGCCGGACTTCAAGCCGATGCGCCGCGAGACGAGCAGCGCGAGGAGGGAGGCGATCGTCATGATCCCGAAGCCGCCGACCTGGATGAGGCCGAGGATGACGGCCTGCCCGAAACCGCTCCAGTAGAGCTCGGTGTCGACCGTCGTCAGCCCGGTCACGCACACCGCACTCGTCGAGGTGAAGAGCGCCGTGATGAAGGGCGCGCCGCCGGTGCCGGCACCCGCGCGGGAGATCGGCAGCATGAGCAGGAGGGTCCCGACGAGGATGGCGCCGCCGAACGCAGCCACGACGACCTGGCCCGGATGAGTGAAGATCCGGACCGGCTTGGCGGCGCGCGTCGGGCTGGGCGCGCCCGTGCTGGGGAGGGCGGGCATCGCGGATGAGAATGCCACGCAGATCCGGTATGCCGCGCATCGGCTCGCGAGGTGACCTCCCCCTCGATGGGGTAGCCAGAGCCGCCGGGTCCGCACCGGTCGGGGTAGTCAGAGCCGCCGGGTCCCCACCGGTCGGGGTAGCCAGAGCCGCCGGGTCCGCGGGTCCGTCCCTGACCCCCGGGACCCGGACTCCCATCATCCGGCTCCCCCACGACGATGCCCGCGTGCGCTTCGCGCATCGCGGGCATCGTTCGTCGGGGTAGCCAGATTCGAACTGGCGACCTTCCGCTCCCAAAGCGGACGCGCTACCAAGCTGCGCCATACCCCGGTCGGCCGCGCGCGGCATACGACATGGTCGGGACACGAGGACGGTCCGACCGATTTCGGATCCCGCGCAGGCGGCCACTAGGCTAACCCCTGCTCCAGCGCCCACCGCGACCGTCTCGACTGCGGCAGGCAGGAGCGCGCGGGTGTAGCTCAATGGTAGAGCCTCAGTCTTCCAAACTGATTACGCGAGTTCGATTCTCGTCACCCGCTCCACGCAGCAGCCGCGGTCAGTCCTGCCGCACAAGCAAGAGCTCGGTGACCGTGCGACCCGCGCGCCGACCCTTCGCCTCGAAGCCGTCCTGCGGACGCCACGCCGGCCGCTCCCCCTCGACGACACGCCACCCCCCGTGGTACGCGACCTGCTCGCGCACGTGGGCGGCATACACGTCGTGGTCGGTCGCGATCCGCAGCACGCCACCGCGCTCGAGCCGGTCGGCGAGGAGGGTGAGCGTGTGCTGCTGTATGAACCGACGCTTCGCGTGCCGGGCCTTCGGCCACGGGTCGGGGAAGAAGAGGTGCACCGCGTGCAGCGAGCCGGTCGGGATGCGGTTCGTGAGCAGCGGCATCGCGTCACCGGGGTGGACCCAGAGGTTCGTCACGGCGTGCGGCTCGGCGGCGGCGAGCATGCGGGCGACGCCCGGGACGTGGACCTCGACGGTGAGGACGTCGTGCTCGGGGTGCGTGAGCGCGTAGGCGAGGGCGGCGGCTCCGTGACCGGAGCCGATCTCGAGCACGACGGGGGCGGCGCGGCCGAACCAGGCCTCGGGATCGAGGTCACCCGACTCCGGGATCGCATGGTGCGGGAGCAGCCGCTCCATCCGCTCGGCCGTGAGCGGCGAGTTGCGCCACCGGGGGGTGAAGGTCCGCACGCCCTCGCGGGGCGTGTGGTCGAGGGTCGGGTGCGCGTCGGACACCGCACGAGGCTAACGGGTCCGGCCGTGCCCTCCTGACCCGTTCGGAGGGGGTTCCGCCAACCCTGCACTGGACAGCGGCGTGTCCTGCTACGGTCCCCCGACGAGTGTGGTACGCCGCGCGCGCTTCGCCATGCCCACCCACCGACCGTGTCCGGCTCGCCCCGACGCGGCCGCAAGGGATGGCGTGACGAGGCTCGGGTGGCGGCAGGGAGCACGACACGGAATCGAGGAACCCACGTGAGCGACACGGAGAACGCCGAGAGCGGCGCGACGTCCGAGGACGTCCCGTGGTTCGACATCAGTGAGTGGTCGCTCCGCCGCAAGCTGGCGCTGGCGCTCGCCATCCCCATGCTGCTCGCCGCGACGTTCGGGGGGATGCGCGTCGTCGGCGCCGCCCAGGACGCCGCGAACTTCGCCCAGCTCAAGTCCCGGGTCGGAGTGCTCCAGCCCACGGTCCGCCTCGTCGACAGCACGTCCGCCATGGTCGTGGCCGGCCGGGGGGCCGACCCGGGGGCGGTGCAACGCACCCGCACGGCATTCGACGCGGCCGCGGTGGACCTGCGCTCGGCGATCGGCGACTCCGGCATCGGCGAGGAGCAGACGACGGCGCTCACTCAGGCGCTCGCCGCCGCCCAGGGGCTGCGCGACTCGCCCGCCGACGCCCCGGCCGCCACGGTGTCGTCGCAGTTCGGCGAGCTCGTGACGCTCGTCGGCCCGGTCCTCAGCAACCTCACCGGTGAGACCTCGGACACCCGGCTGACGACGATCCGCGACATCCTCGCGGGCCAGGTGGCGCTCACCGAGCAGCGGCTCCTCACAACGTCCCGCGACGGCCTGCAGAAGGTCGATGCCCTCGCCCTCGGCAACGCCATCGGCGAGGAGGCCACCGCCATCACCGCACTCGAGGGCAGCCTCGGCGCGACGAACAGCTTCGTCGACGCCCTCGCGTCCGGCAACGAGCTGCGGCTCACGGCGGCCCCGGAGGTCGCCGCGGGCACCTCCGCTCTCCCCCGCGCGCAGGACGCGTCCAGCGTCTACACCAACCTTGCGGACCGCGTCACGGGCGACGTCGTCGAGACGATGTCGGATCGGGCTGCGGACGCGCGGGCCACGGCGATCCGCGACTCGATCTTCACCCTCGGCCTGCTCGCCGTCGCCGTCGGGCTCGCGCTCGCCGTCGCGAGGATGCTGCTCGACCCGATCCGCCGTGTGCGCGAGGGCGCGCTGGACATCGCGCAGGTCCAGCTGCCGGCGGCGCTCACCGACATCCGCGCCGGCAAGGTCCCCGCACCGGTCGAGCCACTCCCGGTCCACACCGGTGAGGAGACCGGTCAGCTCGCCCGTGCCGTCGACACCCTGCACAGCGAAGCCATCCACCTCGCCACCGAGCAGGCCCGGCTGCGTGAACAGGTCCGGGCGATGTTCGAGACGCTCTCGCGGCGCAGCACCTCGCTCGTCAACCAGCAGCTCGGCGTCATCGAGAACCTCGAGCGCGAGGAGGACGACCCGCGCCGACTCGAGAGCCTCTTCCGCCTCGACCACCTCGCGGCCCGGATCCGCCGGAACGGAGACAGCCTGCTCGTCCTCGCCGGCGCGCCGTCGCGCACCATCGCCGGAGCCGACCTCCCGCTCGGCGACGTCGTGCGCGCCGCGATCTCGGAGGTGCAGGACTACCAGCGCGTGCGGCTCTCGGTCACCGACCTCGTCATCCCTGCCGAGGCGGCGCCGGACCTCGTCCACCTCTTCGCCGAGCTCATCGACAACGCGCTCGCCTACTCGCCGCCGGAGAGCCGGGTCAACGTGCTCACCCTCCGCGGCGTCGATGGCGGCACCCTCGTCGAGATCGTCGACCAGGGCCTCGGCATGACCCCCGAGGACATGTCGGCCACGAACGCCTCGCTCGTCACCGGCGGGGAGGTCACCACCGAGACAGCGCGCCGGATGGGCCTCTACGTCGTGGGCCAGCTCGCCGCCCGCCACGGCGTCACGGTCCACCTGAGGGCCAACCCCGACGGAAGCGGGACGATCGCGTCCGTCATGCTGCCGTCGGCGTTGCTCAACCCGACGCAGGCCGCTCCGGAACCGTCGACCGGGGCGACCGACGGCGACGACGTGACGGTCCTGCAGCCGTCGGCCGACCCCGGCTCGCCCGAGGCAACCGGGGCGCCCGCCGGCTCCCCGACAGGTCGACCGCGCCTCACCGCCGTACCCGGCCAGCTGTCCACCCTCCGTTCCGAGCTGGCCACCCGGGTGAACCCCATCACCGGGCCCATGCCCCGCATCACCCCGACCATGCTGCCCCCGGTCGTGGGCACACCGCCGGCTGTCGACGGGGCTGAGACCCGCGCCGACTCGGGACCACTCGACGACACCGGGCCGCAGTCCACGCAGACGGACGACGTCGCGGCCGGCTCCGAGTCCGGCCTGCCCCGGCGGCGCCCCGGGGCCACCGGCGCGGGGGCCGCGCCCTTCGGCACCGACGCGAGCCCAGCGGGTCCGGCCCGACCAGCGTGGGCCGTCCGCAAGCCGGCCGCGCCCACCGACACCTCCGCGGAGACCCCCTCCGACGCCGGTCGGGGCGACGGCTCGCTGCCTGCCCTGCCGCGGCGTGATGGGTTCGGCGCGCTGGGTGCGCTCCGGGCCCGTGAGGCCGAGGGCGCCGAGGCCACCAAGGCCGCCAAGGCCGCCAAGGCCGGCGAGGACTCACTGACGCGGCCGAACGCTCCGGCGTCGACCCAGCCGGCCCCGGCCCCTGCCCCCGACACGGGGGCCGACGACGAGCGCACCTGGTCGGAGGCGGACTTCCCGGCGGCCGATCCTCACGACCCCAGCCAGCCGACCCCGCTCGCCGAGACCCCCATCTTCACGGATCTCCAGTCGAGCTGGCTCACCGAGAACGACGACGAGCTGCCCTGGGCGAGCGAGTCGATCGACGAGGGGTGGCTCGCGGCCGAGCGGGTCGCGGCCAAGGAGGTCGACAGCTCCGCCGGCACGTCCGCCAGCGGGCTCCCCGTGCGCCGCCCCGGCTCGAGCCTCGTGCCCGGCCAGACGGGTGTCGGGCGGCACGCGGCAACCGCTCGCGACCCCGAGGCCATCCGGGCCCACCTCAACCGCCACCTCGCCGGCGTCCGCCGTGGCCGCCTGGAGGGGAGCACCGACAGCTCGGGGTCGACCGGCGAACCGGCCGGCAACGGGGCCGGTGTGGCGACGGACGCCGCACCTGACGACGACGCCATGGTCACCACCGTCGGGGCGACCGGACCGGCCGACCCGACGACGCAGCCGACGAGAGACGAGGAGCGGGACCGCTCATGACCGAGTACTCGGGTACCTACAACGGGGCCACTGCCACCGGAACGACGACGGGACGCAACCTCGACTGGGTCGTCTCCCGGTTCGTCGACGACGTCGCGGGCGCGACCCACGCGATCCTCGTCTCCGCCGACGGACTCCTCGTCGCCGGGAGCTCGCGCCTGCCCGCCGACCGCGCGGAGCAGATGGCTGCCGTCTCGTCCGGACTGGCCAGCCTCGCGACCGGTGCGGCCCAGCTCTTCGATGGTGGCGCGGTGCTCCAGACCGTCGTCGAGATGGAGCGCGGCTACCTCCTCCTCATGAGCGTCGGTGACGGCTCGCACCTCGCAGTCCTCACCGCCGCTGACGCCGACCTCGGACAGGTCGGCTACGAGATGGCCCTCCTCGTCCAGCGGGTGGGCCCGATGATCCAGGCCGAGGCACGCGGCCTCGGCCACGGCTGACGGATGCCGCCATGGCCGACAACTCTCCCCGACCGCGACCCGACCGATCCGACGGGCTCGACCGACCCGTCCGACCCGGACGCCCCGACGACCACGAGGACGAGCACACCCCCCTCGCTGGCATCGTTCGCCCGTACGCCCTGACCTCCGGACGCACCCACAGCTCGGTCGACCTGCCCGTCGAGGCTCTCGTCGAAAGCCTCCCCCGTGCCGACGACCACGACTGGACCGGGCAGGACCAGGTCGCCGCGATCGTCGCCGCCTGCGACGAGCGCACCTCCGTCGCCGAGGTGTCGGCGCAGGTCGGTCTACCCATCGGCGTCGTCCGGGTGCTCCTCGGCGACCTCGTCGAGCAGGGCTTCGTCACAGTCTCCTCCGCCACCCTCACCGACGCCTCGAGTGTCGGCGAGCGCCGGAGCCTCATCGAAAGGACCCTCCGTGGACTTCGCGCCATCTAGGTCGGCCTCCGCCGGCGCCGCGTCGACGAAGATCGTCGTCGCCGGTGGCTTCGGGGTCGGCAAGACGACGCTCGTCGGGACGGTCTCGGAGATCCTGCCGCTGCGCACCGAGGCGCTCGTCACCAAGGAGTCGGTCGGCGTCGACGACCTCACGAACACTCCGAACAAGTCGTCGACGACCGTCGCGATGGACTTCGGCAGGATCACGCTCGGTGACGACCTCGTCCTCTATCTCTTCGGGACGCCGGGTCAGCGCCGCTTCTGGTTCATGTGGGACGACCTCGTCCGTGGCGCCATCGGGGCAGTCATCCTCGTCGACACCGATCGGCTGGACGAGGCCTTCGCGGCGGTCGACTACTTCGAGGCCAAGGGCCTGCCGTTCATCGTCGCGGTCAACGAGTTCGACGGCGCCCGTCGCTACCCCCTCGAGGAGGTGCGGGACGCTCTCGCCCTGCCGCCGCACACGCCCGTCATGGCGATCGACGCCCGCGAGCGCGAGTCGGCGAAGGCGGCGCTCATCCGCGTCACCGAGTACGCCCTCGAGCAGCTCGTCGGCGGGCAGCGTCAGCCGTCGATGGGCGCGAGCTGACAAGACGCGTTCCGGCTCGCGAGCCGTCGCGTGCTTCGTGGGCCGGTTCGATCCGGCCGACGAACGACGGCGCGGCTCGCGAGCCGTCTTGCGCAGCCGTATGCCGGCCGCGCGCCACTGTGCCGCCGTATGCCGGCCGCGCACCGCTCGGGCAGGCGTATGCCGTCCGCGCCGCTCACCAGTGCCGGCCGCGCACCTCTGTGCCCACCGTATGCCGGGGTGCCCCCGGCTCAGCTCAGCGGCGGGTGATGACGAAGACGGCCCGGTCGTCGTCCTCGCCGGAGCGGGCCGAGGACACGACGGCCTCGGCGACCGACCCGCTCGCGCGGACGATGGCGTCGGAGGCGGCACCCAGCATGCGGTCGGTGCCCTCGGTGAGGTCGTGCCCGCGGGACTCGATGATGCCGTCGGAGTAGATCATCAGCGCGTCGCCCATGTCGAGAGTGCCGTGGGTGCGCGTGAACGAGACGCCGTGCATGATCCCGAGGACCGGGCCCCGACCGCCCTCGAGGACCTCCCACGTGCCGCTGCCGACGTCGTAGTGCGCCGCCGACGGATGCCCGGCGTTGCCGACGGAGAACTCGCCGGTGTCGAGGTTGATGTCGACGTGCACCGCGGTGGCGAAGCCCTCCTCCCAGCCCTGCCGGACGAGGTAGGTGTTCGCCGCGTCGAGGAACTCGCGCGGCGGCAGCGAGCCGAGGAGGGCGCCGAGGGCACCGCACAGGAGCATCGAGCGGGTCCCCGCCTCGCGGCCCTTGCCGCTGACGTCGACGAGGGCGACCTCGAGGTGGCGCCCGTCGTGGGTGCGGTCGGCGACCATGAAGTCCCCGGAGAAGCCCTCGCCGTAGGCGGAGTGCACCTCGCTCTCCGCGGTCCACCCGCTCGGCAGGCCGGGCAGCGTCGCCGCGCGGGCGATGCGGTCCCGCAGGTCGACGAAGAGGTTCTCGCCGTGGAAGCCCGTCGACCCGACCCGCACTCGCGACGACGCGACGATGACCATCATCACCATGAGCGCGCACAGTGACGCCGCGGTGAGGGTGACGGCGGTGACGCCCATCGGCAGCCGCGGGGCCGCGGTGCACAGGCCGACGACGATGATGATGTAGAGCGCGACGAGGTGCCGGTGCGGCAGGTAGAGCCCACTCAGCAGGATGAACGGCGCGAGCGCGACGAGGGGCACCCGTGTCGGCCAGGCCACGACGGCGAGGACGAAGACGAACGCCAGCAGGACGAGCAGCGAGAAGACCAGCCGGTCACGGCGCGGTCCGGCGGAGGCCACCACCGGGCCGAGCCGTCGGGTGAGCGTCGTGGGATCCCTGCGCGACAGGACGCTGAGGTCCGTGGCCACCAGCTGTGTCTCCTGTTCCTGGGCAGCACTGCGGGGTCACAGTAACTCACCAGTAGCCCACGCGGAAGACCCGCGGCGCTGGGCCATCCGGGCTGGTCAGCGCCGGTGCGGAGGCCTCAGGGCAGGTCGGGCAGGCTGCCGTCCCGCTCGTACGCGCTGACCATGTCGATACGCCGCTGGTGGCGCTCCTCGCCGGAGAACGCGGTGCTGAGGAAGATGCGCACCATCGAGCGCGCCTCCTCCACGGTGTTCATCCGGCCGCCGATGGAGATGACCTGCGCGTCGTTGTGCTCGCGCGCGAGCTGGGCGAGCTCGTCGTTGTAGCACAGCGCGGCCCGGACGCCCTCGACCTTGTTCGCGGCCATCTGCTCGCCGTTGCCGGAGCCGCCGAGGACGATGCCGAGCGATCCGGGCTCCTCCGCGACCGCGCGCGCCGCGCGCAGGACGAAGACCGGGTAGTCGTCCTGCGGGTCGAGCTCGAAGGGGCCGTGGTTGGTCACCTCATGCCCCTCCTCCTCGAGGAAGCCGATGAGGTCCTGCTGCAGGTCGTATGCCGCGTGGTCGCCGCCGATGTGGACGCGCATCGTGGGGGTGCCTTCCGTGGTGGGTCGAAGCGAGGGTCGGGAACGCCGGAGGGGTCGGGCTCAGTCGAACTGCGGGTCGGCGTCGCGGGTGCGCTTGAGCTCGTAGAACCCGGGCGTGTTCGCGACGAGGACGCAGCCGTCCCAGAGCTTGCCGGCCGCCTCGCCCTTGGGGGCGGGGGTGACGACGGGGCCGAAGAACGCGACACCGTCGACGGCGACGACGGGCGTGCCGACGTCGTCACCGACGAGGTCGAGCGCCTGCTGCGTCGAGGCCCGCATCTGCTCGTCGTACTCGTCGGTGTCGGCGAACCGCGCGAGGTCGGCAGGCAGCCCGGCCCCCTCGAGCCCGATCCGGATGGCCTCGGCGTAGTCCTTGGTGCCGCCGGGGTGGATCGCCGTGCCGATGGCGTCGTAGAGCGGCTTGACGGCCTCCTGCCCGTGCAGCTCGCGGGCGGCCGTGACGACGCGGGCCGGACCCCAGCCGCGGTCGAGCATCGCGCGGTAGTCGTCGGGCAGGTCACGTCCCTCGTTGAGGACGGCGAGGCTGAACGGGTGCCACGTGACGTCGACGGGGCGGACCTGCTCGACCTCACCCATCCAGCGCGAGGTCATCCACGCCCACGGGCACAGCGGGTCGAACCAGAAGTCGGCGGAGTGGCGCGTGTCGCTCATGCGCTCATCGTGCCACTCCCCTTCTGCCCCGGGGCGGGCAGCACCGTCGGCGGCGCGTGCGAGGATGGCGAGGAGCCGGCCGAGGGCGCGCCTCGCGACGCCGCGGCCACGGCGAACCCCGCCAGACCACACGCCAGATCAGGAGATCCCTGTGCCCGGGAAGAACCTCACCCGTGTCGAGGCCGAGGAGCGCGCCGCGCTCGTCACCGTCGACTCCTACGACGTCGAGCTCGACCTCACCACGTCGGAGAAGACCTTCGCGACGACGAGCACGATCCGCTTCACCGCCACCCCCGGGTCGGCGACGTTCGTCGACTTCCTCGGTGAGTCGGTCGAGTCGGTGACGCTCAACGGCGAGGCGCGCGAGCCGGCATACGACGGAGCCCGGATCGCCATCGACGGGCTGGCCGAGACCAACGAGCTGCGCATCGAGGCCACCGGGACGTACATGAACACCGGCGAGGGGCTGCACCGGTTCGTCGACCCGGTCGACGACGAGGTCTACCTCTACAGCCAGTTCGAGGTGCCGGACAGCCGCCGGATGTACCCCGTGTTCGAGCAGCCCGACCTCAAGGCCCGGTTCACCTTCACGGTGACGGCGCCGAGCCACTGGCAGGTGCTGTCGAACTCCCCCACGCCGCAGCCGCAGCCGACCGACCGCGACGGCGTCTCGACGTGGAGGTTCACCGCGACCGAGCCGATCTCGAGCTACATCACCGCGCTCGTTGCCGGCCCCTACGACGTCGTCCGCGACAGCCTCACCTCCCGCAAGGGCGAGATCCCGCTCGGCATCTTCTGCCGCAAGTCGCTGACGCAGTTCTTGGACGCGGACAACCTCTTCGACCTGACGAAGCGCGGTTTCGAGTTCTTCGAGGCCGAGTTCGACCAGCCGTACCCGTTCGAGAAGTACGACCAGGTCTTCACGCCGGAGTACAACATGGGCGCGATGGAGAACGTCGGCTGCGTGACCTTCAACGAGGTCTACGTCTTCCGCTCCAAGGTCACCGACGCCATCGTCGAGCGTCGCGCCCTCACCGTCCTGCACGAGCTGGCGCACATGTGGTTCGGCAACCTCGTGACGATGAAGTGGTGGAACGACCTGTGGCTCAACGAGTCGTTCGCCGAGTGGGCGTCGACGACGTGCCAGGCCGAGGCCACCGAGTGGACCGAGGCGTGGACGACGTTCTGCACGCACGAGAAGGACTGGGCCTACCGCCAGGACCAGCTGTCCTCGACCCACCCGATCGTCGCGCCGATCCGCGACCTCGAGGACGTCGAGGTCAACTTCGACGGCATCACCTACGCCAAGGGCGCCTCCGTCCTCAAGCAGCTCGTCGCGTATGTCGGGCGTGAGCCGTTCCGTGACGGGCTGCGGGCGTACTTCGCCAAGCACCAGTGGTCCAACACCACCCTCGACGACCTCCTCGACGAGCTCGAGGCGACGTCCGGGCGCGACCTGCGCGCGTGGAGCACGGCGTGGCTCGAGACCGCCGGCGTCAACACCCTGCGCCCCGTCATCGAGGTCGACGACCGCGGGCTCATCTCGTCCGCGGCGATCGAGCAGTCGTATGCCGAGGGCTTCGAGACGATCCGCCCGCACCGTCTCGCGATCGGCCTGTATGCCGTCCGTTCCGGTTCCGAGGAGGGCCTGGGTTCCGGTGCTGACGGCGCCTCGCGCCTCGAGCGCACCGACCGCATCGAGCTCGACCTCACCGGTGAACGCACCGAGGTGCCCGAGCTCCTCGGCCGCGAGCAGCCCGACCTGCTGCTCGTCAACGACGACGACCTCACCTACGCCAAGATCCGGCTCGACCAGCGTTCTCTGGCAACGGCGCTGAAGCACGTGCGGGGCTTCGAGAGCTCACTGCCGAAGTCGCTCGTCCTCGCGTCCGCGTGGGACATGACGCGCGACGCGGAGATGGGAGCGCGGACCTTCGTCGACCTCGTCCTCGAGGTGCTGCCCGGCGAGTCCGACTCCACGCTGCTGCGCACCCTCTACGCCCAGCTCGCGACGGCGGTGAACCTCTACGTCGCACCGGAGCACCGCGACACGACGCGCCGCGCGACCCTCGAGCGACTGTGGGAGGTGGCCCGCACGGCCGAGCCCGGCAGCGACGCCCAGCTCCAGGCGGTCACCGCGGCGGCCGGCTTCACGACGACCGGTGACGACACGGCATACCTGCGCGGCCTGCTCGAGGGCACCGAGACCCTCGACGGCCTCGCGCTCGACACGGACATGCGCTGGACCCTGCTCACCGGGCTCGCCGGCGCGAACGCCCTGCAGGACGGCGAGATCGACGCCGAGCTCGAACGCGACCCCACGGCGACCGGCCGCGAGCGAGCCGCCCGGGCCCGCGCGTCGGTGCCGACCACGGAGGCCAAGGAGGCGGCGTGGAGCGCCGCGGTCACCGAGAGCGGGCTGTCGAACTCGATGGTCGACGCCTACGCCCTCGGCTTCGGCCGGCTCGGCGACGTCGCAGCGCTCGAGCCGTTCGTCGGTCGCTACCACGACGTGCTCGCGTCGCTGCAGGAGTCGAAAGGTTCGATGGCGCTCGTCGAGTCGATCGTCACCGGGTTCTACCCGCGCGGGCTCGCGAGCGCCGAGCTGCGCGACGCGACGCAGGCCTGGCTCGACACGAACCCCGACGCACCCGACGCGCTGCGCCGGCTCGTCGCCGAGAACCGCGACCCGATCACCCGCGCCCTCGCGGCCCAGGAGCGTGACGCCTGCGAATGAACGACGCCGACATCGCCCGCACCATCGTGACCGTCGAACGGCTGCAGGACTGGCTGCTCACCGACGGGCTGCGCATCCTCCTCACGGTCGTCCTCGCGGTCGTCGTGCGGTGGCTGCTGCACCGGCTCATCTCGCGCACCGTGCGCACGATGACCGACAAGACGGCGGACGCCCGCAGTGCCGACGGCTCACGCGCCGGCCGGCTCCTCGCGGAGGCGACGGGGCTGGCGAACGCGCGCCGGGAGCAGCGGATGGCGACCCTGGGGTCGCTGCTGCAGAGCATCGTCACGTTCGTCGTGACGCTCATCGCCGTGCTGACGATCATGGCGCTCATCGGCATCCCGCTCGGGCCGCTGCTGGCGTCGGCCGGTGTCGGCGGTGTCGCGCTGGGCTTCGGTGCGCAGAGCCTCGTCAAGGACTTCCTCTCCGGGATCTTCATGATCATCGAGGACCAGTACGGCGTCGGAGACGTCATCGACACCGGTGAGGCCATCGGCACCGTCGAGGAGGTCACGCTCCGGGTGACCAAGCTGCGCGACGCCAACGGCGTCACCTGGTACATCCGCAACGGCGAGATCATTCGCATCGGCAACCTCAGCCAGCACCGCGCGACGATCACCGTCGACGTCCCCGTCGCGTACGACGAGAACGTCGCCCACGTGACCTCGGTGATCACGCAGGCCGTCGACGCCATGGCCAAGGACGAGGACTGGGACGGGCGGCTGCTCGACACCCCGACCGTCGCCGGCGTCGAGTCGATCACCGGTCAGGCCATGACGATCCGCGTCTTCGCCGAGGCATCACCCGGCGCGAAGTTCGAGGTGCAGCGCGAGCTGCGCCAGCGGATCAAGACCGCCCTCGACGCAGCGGGCGTCAAGGCACCGCCGATCGCTCCCTACGGCGAGTTCGGGGCACGCCCCTACGGCCCGGCAGGTGGCGGTCCAGGCGCTGGGGGTACGGGGACCGGCGGGGGCAGCACGGGAGGACGATCGTGAGCTTCTACGACGAGGTCGGTGGCGCCGAGACCTTCGAGCGCCTCGTCCACGAGTTCTACGTCGGGGTGAAGAGCGACCCGCCGCTGCGCGCGCTCTACCCCGAGGAGGACCTCGAGCCGGCCGAGCGCCGACTGCGGATGTTCCTCGAGCAGTACTTCGGCGGCCCGAAGACCTACGGCGAGGAGCGCGGTCACCCGCGGCTGCGGATGCGGCACGCGCCCTTCCCGGTGACGCTCGACATGCGCGACCGCTGGATGCGGCACATGCTCGCCGCAATGGAGACACTCGACCTGCCCGAGGCGCACGCCGAGGTCATGCGCGACTACTTCGCCCGCGCCGCGCTCATGATGGTCAACACCCCGGACTGACGACCCGGACCGAGCGCCCGAAACCTCGTCCCCGACGCCCAGTCGCGGCACTTGCCCTCGAGAACGGCGTGCCCGTTGTGTCCGCTGACAGCGACTTCGCCCGGTTCTCGGCGGTGTCCTGGCTCAACCCCTTCGCCTGACGGACCCAGCCGGACACTCGGGCGACGGGTGGGGGTTGGGTGAGCGGACGGCATACGGAACGATGGGGCGGGTGACCCAGACCACACCGGACACCAGCACCCTGCACCCCGCCGACGCGAGCGACGCCCCCTGGTGGCGCGACGCGGTGATCTACCAGATCTACCCGCGCTCGTGGGCGGACTCCGACGGCGACGGCGTCGGCGACCTGCCGGGGATCACGGCGCGCCTGCCCTACCTGCGCGACCTCGGGGTCGACGCGGTCTGGCTGTCGCCGTTCTACGTCTCGCCGATGAACGACGCCGGCTACGACGTCGCGAACTACCGCGACATCGACCCCGTCTTCGGCTCGCTCGGCGACGCCGACGCGCTCATCTCCACGGCGCACGACCTGGGGATCAAGGTCCTCGTCGACCTCGTGCCGAACCACTCCTCGAGCGAGCACGAGTGGTTCCGGGCCGCGCTGGCCAGTGAGCCGGGCAGCCCCGAGCGCGGGCGCTACATCTTCCGCAAGGGTCGGGGCACGGACGGCGAGGAGCCGCCGAACAACTGGCCGTCCGTCTTCGGCGGCGAGGGCTGGACCCGCGTCACAGAAGCCGACGGGTCGCCCGGCGAGTGGTACCTCCACATCTTCGACACGACGCAGCCCGACTACGACTGGAACAACCCCGAGGTCGGCGACGAGTTCGTCGAGATCCTGAAGTTCTGGTGCGACCGCGGCGTCGACGGGTTCCGCGTCGACGTCGCGCACGGCCTCGTCAAGGAGGAGGGCCTGCCCGACTGGGACGGCCCACTGCAGATGCTCGACGCCACCGACTCGAGCGAGGCCGCCGCCCTGCCGCCGGAGGATCGGGAGAACCGGCCCAGTGGTGACGCCCCCGCACACGAGCCGGTCCCACACGAGGAGGAGGAGCCGCAGCGCATCCACGACACCGGCCTCGGCGCCCGCCCGCCGATGTGGGACCAGGAGGGCGTGCACGAGATCTACCGGCGCTGGCGCTCGATCCTCGACGACCAGCCGTCGCCGGAGCGCATCCTCTGCGCCGAGGCGTGGGTCAAGCCCGCCGAGCGCCTCGCCCGCTACGTCCGCCCGGACGAGATGCACCAGGCGTTCAACTTCGACTTCCTCGACACGCACTGGCACGCCGACGCCCTGCGCGCGGTGATCGAGCAGTCGTACAAGAACAACGACGCGGTCGGCGCCCCGACGACGTGGGTGCTCTCGAACCACGACGTCGTCCGGCACGCCTCGCGCCTCGGCCTCGACCAGTCCCTCCCCCGTCCCAACGGCATCGGCGCGGACAACCCGCAGCCGGACGCCGAGCTCGGCCTGCGCCGCGCCCGTGCCGCGACGATGATGATGCTCGCCCTGCCGGGGTCGGCCTACATCTACCAGGGCGAGGAGCTCGGGCTGCCGGAGTCGACGGACATGCCCGACGAGTTCCGCCAGGACCCGACGTTCCACCGCACCCAGGGCAAGGAGATCGGTCGCGACGGCTGCCGCGTCCCGATCCCGTGGAAGGCCGACGCGCCCTCGCTGGGCTTCGGTCCGGGCGATGCGACGTGGCTGCCGCAGCCGGAGTCCTATGCGCGGTATGCGGTGGACGTGCAGAAGGGTGTCGAGGGGTCCACGCTCGAGCTCTACCGGTCCTTGCTCGCCGCGCGCCGAGACGGCCGGCTGGGGCTCGGCTCGTTCCGCTGGCATGCCCTCGTCGGGTCCTCCCCGGACGTCGTCGCGTTCGTCAACGGCTCGCAGGACGGCGACCGAGAGACGCTCGTCGTCGTCAACCTCGGTTCCGAGCCGGTCGAGCTGCCGGCCGGTGCCGAGGTGACCCACCGCTCCGGCGACCTCACGGACGACGGGGCGGTCCCGACCGACACCGCCGTCTGGGCGCGCATCTGAGCGGGCGCGGCAACCCACCATGGCGCGCGCCGCGGACTTCGCCTACTTCGACCACGACGACCCGATCGCGATGGCACATCGCGGCGGCGCGGCATACGGTCCGAACGTCGGTCTCGAGAACACCCTCGGCGCGTTCCGGCGCGCGGTGGCGATGGGGTACCGGTACCTCGAGACCGACGTCCACGCCACCGCCGACGGTGAGCTCGTCGCCTTCCACGACAGTCGCCTCGACCGCGTCACCACCGGTCGCGGTGCCGTCGCCGAGCTGCCGTATGCCGTGGTGCGCGAGGCGCGCATCAACGGCACCGACGCGGTGCCGTTGCTGACCGAGCTGCTCGAGGAGTTCCCCGACGCCCGGCTCAACATCGACATCAAGGCGTGGGCGGCCCTGGAGCCGACCGTCGAGGTGATCCGCGCCCACGACGCCGTCGAGCGGGTGTGCATCGGGTCGTTCAGCGAGCGTCGGGTGCGGGCGGCGCGGCGGGCCCTCGGACCTCGCCTCGCGACGGCGGCCGGGCAGGTCGGGACGGGAGTGCTGCGCTATGCGCCCGGGCTCGTGTCGCGGTGGCTGCACACGCCGGCGCCCGTCCTGCAGATCCCGGTGCTGCACCGGCTGCGCGGGCGCGAGATCCGGCTCGTGACACCGGGACTGCTCGCCGCCGCCCACCGGCTCGGCAAGCAGGTGCACGTCTGGTTCCACCCATGGAGCGACGAGAGCGCCGAGGAGATGAACCGCCTCCTCGACCTCGGCGTCGACGGCATCGTCACCGACCACATCGCGACGCTGCGTGACGTCCTTGCCGAGCGCGGACACCCCCTGGCCGCTGGGTAGTCTCGAGGGCATGACCGGCACCACTGGGGAGACGAGCACGCCCGAGCGACGGGTCACCACGAGCACGCAGGGCGGCATCGCGACCGTCACCCTCGACTCGCCGCACAACCGCAACGCCCTCTCCGACCTGCTCGTGACGCAGCTGTCGGAGGCCCTGGCCGCGGCGGCGGAGGACGACTCCGTGCGCGCCGTCGTGCTCACCCACACCGGCGGCACGTTCTGCGCCGGCGCCGACCTCAGCGAGGCGTCGAGCAGCACCGGCGACGACCCAGTGCGCGCGCGAGCGGAGCAGCTCGCGGACCTGCTCCGGTCGATCGTCGCCCACCCCAAGCCGGTCATCGGCCGCATCGACGGGCACGTCCGCGCCGGGGGCATGGGCCTCGTCGCGGCGTGCGACATCGTCCTCGCCGGGCCGTCGTCGACCTTTGCGCTCACCGAGTCGCGGCTGGGGCTGGCGGCGTCGGTCATCTCGCTCACGGTGCTGCCCCGAGTCGAGCCGCGGGCGGCGTCGCGCTACTTCCTCACCGGGGAGAAGTTCGACGCGGCCGAGGCGGCCCGGATCGGGCTCGTGACGTCGGCGCCGGACGACGTCGCGGGCGCGCTCGCCGCGCTCGTCGCCGAGCTCGGGCAGGGCTCGCCGCAGGGGCTGCGCGAGTCCAAGGCCCTCGTCAACCACGACCTCGTCGCCCGCTTCGACGACCAGCGCGAGCGGGTCGCGGCCCAGTCCGCGAGCCTCTTCGCCTCCGACGAGGCGCTCGAAGGCATGACCGCGTTCCTCCAGCGCCGTCCGCCGCGCTGGGCCGCCGACGCGCAGTGACGGCGACCGATCCCGCAGAGGCCACCGGCCGGCATACGGAAGGTCTGTTCGGCCCAACCTTCCGCCCGCTGACGCTCGGCCTCGTCGCGCTCATCACCGTCATCGCCTTCGAGGGCATGGCCGTCTCGACCGCCATGCCCGAGGTGGCCCGCGAGCTCGACGCGGTCCGCTCCTACGGGTTGGCGTTCTCGGTCATGCTCACGACCCAGCTGCTCGGGATCGTTCTGTCGGGGGTGTGGACCGACCGCTCGGGATCGCTGCCGTCGCTCTTCGTGGGACAGGTGCTGTTCGCCGTGGGGTGTGCCGTATGCGGCTCGGCCGGGTCCTTCGGTCCGTTCCTGTTCGGGCGGGCGGTCGCCGGGCTCGGGGCCGGTCTGACGTTCGTCGCGGCGTTCGTCGTGGTGGGGCGCGCCTATCCGGAAGCGTTGCGGCCCAAGGTGTTCAGCGTCGTCTCGGCGGCGTGGGTGCTGCCCTCGCTGCTCGGTCCCGTGATCGCCGGGTGGCTGACAAGTGCGGTGTCGTGGCGGCTGGTGTTCTGGGCGGTCGTGCTGCCGGTCGCGGTCGCGCTCGTGGCGGTCGTGACGCGACGCGGCCAGATCGCGGCCGCCGACGCCGGGGTCGAGGCGTCCAGCCGAGACCACCGCGAGCACCGTCGCGCGGCGTGGCTCGGTCTCGCGATCGCGGTCTCGGCGGGACTGCTGCAGTGGGGCACGCACGAGCTCGAGATCGCCTGGTCCCCCAAGACCGTGACGGCACTCGTCGGCCTCGTCGGTGTGGCCGTCGTCGCGCCGATGCTGCTGCCCGCCGGGACGTTCGCCATGCGGCGCGGCCTGCCGTCGGTGATGCTCAGCCGGTTCTTCCTGCCGTGCGCGTTCTTCGGGACGCTGACGTACATCCCACTCATGCTCACCGGCGAACGCGGGATGACCCTCACCCAGGCCGGTGCGGTGCTCGCGGTCGGTTCGCTCGGCTGGTCGGTCGGGTCGTGGATCCAGGGCCGTGACCGGTATGCCGGTCGGCGGGACCGGCTCGTCGTCCTCGGCGGGCTGTCACTCGCGCTCGGGCTTCTCGGGGTCGTCGCGGTGACTGCGTTCGGCTGGTGGCCGTGGTGGGTCGTCGTGCCGTTGTCGTTCTGCGGCCTCGGGATGGGCCTCGGGACGGCCTCGCTCTCGGTGCTCGCGTTGTCCCTGACGCCGCCGCGCGACCACGGCTCGGCGTCGTCGTCATTGCAGCTGTCCGACGTCCTCGGGTCGGTCATCGGGATCGCGGCAACAGGCGCGGTCTTCGCGGCCCTGCACACGGCGGCCGGTCAGGATGTGCCGGTCTTCGTCGCGATGTGGCTCGGGACGGCGGCCGTGGCGGCGCTCGTGATCGCATCCGGAAGCCGCATCCGCTCCTGACGCCAGCCGGCCGCACGTGCTTGGGCGGTCATCCCCGTTCATCCCGGTGTTGCGATGCATGACCATCCACTTCTCGGCGAACTTTCCCGCACGATGCGCAACTCACGTGACGGCTGTGACTCGTGAGGCGAGCGGCATACCGGCGCACGAATAGCGCTGCGCGACAGCGGAATCCGGTCCGGGGAGACTGTCAGTGCCGGGTTCTAGCGTTGCTGTCATGACCGAAACGCCGCAGCTGAGCTACGCCGAGTGCGTGGACCGGCTGCGTGCTGCCCGCGAGGCGTTGACCGTGCTTCCGTCGGTGCTGTTCCACGCCACCGGCGACCAGCTCGGCGAGACCCTCGAGGCCCTCGGGGACCTCTCCGCCCACGGCGAAGCGGCCGAGGTCGCCATCACCGTCGAAGCCCTCGACCGCGGCGAACCCGCCTCCAGCTCCCCGCCGCTCTCCGCACGAGACTGGGTCCGCACCCACCACCGCCGGTATGCCGTCGCCGGCGCCTCCCGCCTCGTCGACGTCGCCGAAGCGTGCCGCGACCCTCGCCACCACGTGCTGCGTGACGCGGTCACCACCGGACGGGTCAGCATCGGCACCGCCAAGGTCACCATCGGCGAGATGCGACTGATGAAGCCGCACCTCAACCCCGAGG
>NZ_PVTI01000020.1 GCF_003002895.1 Knoellia remsis
GTGACCACCGAGCTGATCGCCGGCGCCATCAACGCCTAAACCACAACCCTCGACGGATCACCGTCGTACACCACCGATCCGGACTTGACCACCTCGCCGCCCTCGTCGCGCGTGCCTTCACCCTTACCCATGCCGAAACGCGGATCCACCGCACCCCCGGCGGCTCCGAGCAGCAGTTCACCTGGATCAGCGCTCGGCGCACGGATGGCTCTCATTGATCTGCGCGACTCCCCGGGCTGGCGACGTTCAGCCGATCTAGAAAGCGGCTGACATCTAGATCAATCTAGGCGCTCCCACTCATCCGGGGACGCCCAGAGCAACGCGGTAGCCTGTTACACATCCGGTACAAACAGCCGGCCAACCTCGACGTTTGCGCAGGTCAGCATGGGTGAGTCAGTCAGTACTTCGACATCTGAGCCGTGCATCGGAGGGTGGAGGTGGCGTGAGGGACGAGCGCCGCGTCCGCCCGTAGTGGAACGGCTCTGATGTCGAAGCGAAGGCACAGCATCTGACCGGCGTAGCCGGCGATCAACAAGGTCATGCCGAACCGGGCACATCTGCCGGGTTCGGCATGACCTTGTTCGAGTCGATGACTGGATGGCGACGCGGCTGATTGGATCTGTCCATGACGACGTGGTCATCGGTCAAGGACGTGTACGGCCCTGCGACGGAGGTCCCGGACCTGCTCGCGACAGCAGAGGCCGACGGTGACGAGTCGGCGACGTGGCAGGACCTGTGGAGCCGTCTGTGCCATCAGGGCACGGTCGCGGAGGCCAGCTATGCCGCCCTGCCTCTGCTGCTCGAGATGGCCCGACGCCACCCGGGTGGCGCATACATGGCACCACTGCACCTGGCCTCGGGCATCGTCGCCTCGACGGACGGGCCCCGGGACCGAGCGGACGTACGCCGCGACAACGCCGAGACCATCGCAGCCCTCGGCGCCATCGCCGTCGAGAACCTCGCGAACGCCGAGTCGGACGCGGACTTCGTCTACGGGCTGCAATTCGTGGCGGCGTTCGAGGACCTCGGCCCGTGGCAGCGCGAGCTGGAGAGCCTGGTCGACGGCGAGCTGCAGGGTGAGTGCCCCGAGTGTGGCGAGTACCTGCGGCTCGCCCTCGACGAGTCGTTCATCCTGACGAGTGGGGAGGACGACTCGTGCCAACCCACCACGGTGGAACCCGCCAGCAACGCCGGCGACCCGGTCGAGCAGCGCCTGCTCGACCTCGCAGGGAGCCACGGCCGTCCGACCGTGACCGAGCAGCTACGGCACGTCTTCGGCCGAGCGACCTGCCCGTGCTGCGGGCATGGGTTCGAGGTTCCTGCGTTCCTGGACTGACGCGCTTCCCGACGGGGCCGACGGGACAAGGTCATGCCGAACCGGGCACATCTGCCGGGTTCGGCATGACCTTTGTCCGCGTCAGGACCGAGATCGACCGGCGCCCGTCAGCTGGGCTGGATGATGTCGACGAGCTCCTGGCCGTCGGCGGTGTTCGGGTTCTCGTCGATCGCCTCGACGGCGGCGGTGGGCTCACCCTCGGCCGACGGTCGGTGGTCGAGGTGCACGCCCGCGATCATGCAGCGCACCGACCCACCGGCGAGCTCGATCGTCGGGATGTCGACGGCGACGATCTCGCACGACTCCTCGATGACGGCGACCTGCGCCGGCGTCAGGGACCGTCGCGCCCGCGCCGACATCGCCATGACGTAACGCCGCTTGCCTTCGGGGGTCCGACCGCACAGCTCGACGGCGTTGCCGGCGAACTCGCGGATCTGCTCCTCGCTGAGCTCGACGATCGTCCGGCCGGTGACGGCGAGCCGCTCGCGCACCTGCTCGCGCCGCACCTCGTCCGGGATCATCGACAGTGCGATCATCGCGACGTCGGTGCCGATGCAGGCGATGACGTTCGTGTGGTACACCGGCACCCCGTCGGAGTCGACCGCGTCGAACGCCATCGGCTCGTAGCCGAAGTCGGTGCAAAAGCGTTCCAGCACAGCGATGTCCGCGCGATGACTCCGCGCCGTGTACGCCACCCGCGACACGTGGTCGAGGACCATCGCGCCGGTGCCCTCGAGGAAAACACCGTCCGGCTCGAGCCCCGAGTAGTCGACGATCGTCTGCACCCGGTACTCCGACTTGAGCATCTCGAGCACGTCGGCGCGGCGCTCGTGGCGCCGGTTCGACGCATACATCGGGTACACCGCGACATACCCGCCCGCATGCGTCGACAGCCAGTTGTTCGGGAAAACGCTGTCCGGTCGGGTCACGTCCTCGTCCGCGAACACGTGCACCGTGACACCCACCTCGCGCAGCGCGTCGGCGAGAGCATCCATCTCCGCCAGCGCCTTCGTCGCGGTGGCGTCGTCGGACTGCCCGGACGGCACGTCACGCTGGAACGCGTTGTCCGCCGCGGTCGCCGGGTTGGGCGTGAACCTCTCGGCGCGGATGAGGATGACTGCGTTGGGGGCCTGTGCACTCACAGGCGGAATGTAGTCCATGCCGGCGCCTGCGCCGACATGGACCGTTCAGCCCGTATGCCGTTCAGCCCGTACGCCGTCCGCGCGCCTTCGCGTCAGAAGCCTCCGCCGAAGTCGCCTCCTCCACCGAAGTCGCCACCGCCGAAGTCGGAGCCACCGAAGTCGGAACTGCCAAAGTCACCGCCGCCGAAGTCCGAGCCACCGGAGTCGCCTCCCCAGGCGTCACCCCCGGTGTCGGTCCCCGCGTCACCGGCATCGCCGGCGTCCCCACCGTCAGCGGCGCTCTCGTTGCCCACGTCTGCGCCGGCTTCTCCGGCCTCGGCCGCTTCGGGAGAGGACCCGTAGTCCGCGAACAACGCGTTGGCGATGGCCGAGCCGACGACGACGCCCGCGATGGTGCCCATCATCGAGCCCATGATGGGCCCGCCCATGCCGCCGCGACCGAACGTGCGCTCGAGCGTGCCCGGCTGACGCATCTCGGCGCGCGTGGCTGCCCGCGCCAGGTCCTGGGCCTGCGCACTGCGCGGCGCCTCGCCGGCAGGCGCGTCCTTGCTCAGCTCGTCGAGCACCTGCTGGCGCTGCTCGGGCGTGAGCCGCGCGAAGGCCTCCGCATGCACCTCTTCCAGGGACTCCGGCGGAGCGGTGCGCAGGAGGTAGCGATAACGCGCGACGGCTCGCTCGTCATCGCTCTCGGTCGCCGATCCGCCGCCGGACGGTGCCTGCCCGTACCGACCACGAGGGTCGTACTGACCCTGCTGGCCGTACTGCGGCTGCTGGCTGTGTTGCGGCTGCTGGCCGTGCTGCCCACCTGAGGTCTGCGGGTACTGCTCACGCGGCTCTCGGCCGAGCAGCTTGTCGAGGAATCCCATGTCGTCGTCCTTCCGTCGGGGCGTCGGCTGGTGTCGCCGTGTGTCCAGCATGCCCCGATTGGAGCTCTCGACAACATCCCTCGGATGACTCCGTGTGGCCCCCGCGCAGATGCCATCGCCCCGCAATAGCCGTAAGGACCCCTTACTAGAAGGTCGGCTGGACACCCGCGAATGACTCCAACGGTGCTGCCGGCAGTCGGTTTCCTAGTTCCTGCGAGCTATCCATTCCTCCCGCTGCGGGAGGGTTTTTTCGAACCCCCCGTTCAGGACGTAGCGCCTCGCCCGTCGATCTGGTCCGAAAAGTGGCCGCGCGATTCCTCCGACCCCTACTGTCCTCCTCGCGCACCACAGCGCCGCTCTCCCACGCTTCTCCTCCAGCCACTTCCACGTCTCAGGAGCTCCTTCATGTCCCGATCCTTCGGACTGCGCCCGTTCGCGGCGACGGTCCTTTCCGCGACGGTCGTCGTCGCGAGCGCCGGCCTCGCCACCGCCGACGGCATCGTCGTCGACGGCGACGCCCTGACCCCCACCACGAGCGAGTCGTCCATCTCGTTCGGCACCGTGCCCTGTGGCACCACGGTCACCAGGACCGCATCCGTTGCCATCGCCCGCTCCGGCAACTACACCAACAACAACTCCTACAAGGCGGGCTCGACCGCCCAGGTCACGGCGGCGGTCGCGTCCGGCTCGGCAAGTGGCCTCTCGACCAGCGACAGCGCGCAGGCCATCACCATCCCGAGCACGTGGAGCACCGCGTCGAACGGCACCGAGACGGCGGCGGTCGACGTGACCGTCACGCTCACGTCGTCGACGGCCGGCGCCGGGACGGGCTCGGTCACCTTCTCCGCCAAGGGCGTCAACTCCAGCGGCGGCAGCCTCACCAAGGAGGCCACCCTCAACGCCTCCTGGACCACCGGGCCGTGCAGCCTTCCGACCACGACCACGGTGAGCTGCCCCGACTCCCCCACGACCTTCACCGGTGCGGCGCTCGAGCCCTGCACGGCAATGGCGACCGCCGGCGACGGCTGGAGCACCAGCCTCCCGGTGACCTACTCCGGCAACCTCAACGCCGGCACCGCGACGGCCACGGCCCGCTGGACCGGCGATGCCAAGCACCTCGCCAGCTCGGGCTCGGCCACGTTCCAGATCGCCAAGGCACCGAGCACCGTCTCGGTCTCGTGCCCGTCGTCGGTGACCTACACCGGGTCCGCCCAGACGCCGTGCACGGCCGGCGTCACCGGTGCCGGTGACCTGGCCCAGGACCTCGAGGTCGCCTACGCCGACAACACGACCGCGGGCACCGCGACCGCCACGGCGGCCTACGCCGGGGACGCGAACCACACGGCGAGCACCGGCTCGGCGACCTTCGCCATCGGCAAGGCCTCGAGCAGCGTCTCCCTGACCTGCCCGACCGACGTCACCTTCGACGGCGAGGCGCACCCCTGCACCGGCACCGTCTCCGGCGCGGGCGGGCTCACCGCGAAGCCGTCCCTCACCTACAGCCCCGACGACGTCTCGGCGGGCACCGTCACCGCGACCGGCACCTGGGGCGGCGACGCCAACCATGACGGCTCCTCCGCAACTGGCACCTACACGATCGGCAAGGCCGGCTCCCAGGTGACCATCACCTGTGCCGACGCTCCGCAGGTCTACACCGGCGCTGCGCTCGACGCCTGCTCGGCCCGGGTCACCGGCCCCGGCGGTCTCGACGAGGTCGTCCCCGTCGCCTACGACGACAACGTCAACGCGGGCACCGTCGCCGTCTCCGCGGCATACGAGGGCGACAGCAACCACGAGGGCAGCACGGCAACGGCGTCGTTCGTCATCGCCAAGGCGCCCTCGACCGTCGCGATCAGCTGTGACGACGTCACCTACACCGGCTCGGCCCAGAATCCGTGTGCAGCCAAGGTCACCGGCGTCGGCAACCTCTCCGAGGACGTCGCGGTGACCTACGCCGACAACACGAACGCGGGCACGGCCACGGCCACGGCGGTGTACGCGGGCGACCGCAACCACGAGGGCAGCACCGGCGTCGCAACGTTCGCCATCGCCAGGGCCACGTCCTCGGTCACCATCACCTGCGATGCCGTCACCTACACCGGCTCGGCCCAGAAGCCGTGCACGGCCATCGTGTCCGGCGCGGGCGTCGTCGACGAGTCGGTCAATCCCGAGCTCACGTACGCGAACAACGTCAACGCCGGCACCGGCAGCGTCCAGGCCGTCTGGGCGGGCGACGCGAACCACACCGGCTCGACCAGCGAGCTCGTGACGTTCGCGATCGCCAAGGCCCCGGCCACGGCGAAGGTCACCTGCCAGGACATCGTCTTCAACGGCACCGAGCAGCGCCCCTGCACCGGCACGGTGACCGGCGCCGGTGGGCTGGAGCTCACCATCCCCGGTTCCCAGCTCAGCATCACCAACAACACCAACGCAGGCACCGGCGGGGCCCGCCTCCTGTGGGACGGCGACGCTAACCACCTGGCCGCCGACAGCGGCGACGTCACCTTCACCATCGCCAAGGCACCGTCCAGCGTGACGGTGACCTGCCCGACCGCGGTCGACTTCACCGGCTCGGCACTCACGCCGTGCACCGCGACGGCGACCGGCGTCGGCATGGACCCGGTGACCGTCACCGACCTCACCTACGCCAACAACACCAAGGCCGGCACGGCCACAGTCACCGCGACCTGGGCTGGGGACGCCAACCACGTCGGCAGCACCGGCACGGGCTCCTTCACGATCAACCCGTGGAACCTCAAGGGCTTCTACCAGCCCGTCGACATGGGCGCGGGCGTCCTCAACACGGTCAAGGGCGGCTCCACCGTCCCGCTGAAGTTCGAGGCGTTCGTCGGGGCGACCGAGATCACGACGACGAGCCAGCTCGGTGCCACGTTCACCGCGGCCAAGATCACCTGCGCCACGGGCCTGGCCGAGGACGCCGTGGAGGTCGTCACCACCGGCGGCACGAGCCTGCGCTACGCGGACGGTCAGTTCATCCAGAACTGGCAGACGCCGAAGGCGGCCGGCTCCTGCTACAAGGTCACCGTCACGGCCGCGGACGGCTCGGCCATCTCGGCGAGCTTCAAGCTGAAGTGAGCCTGACCGCACGGTCTTCGGCTCACCGCTGAGCCGAAGACCGTGCGGAGCGGGGGTCGACCCACGGGTCGGCCCCCGCTTGCATGTCTCAGCGGGTCAGGGCGAGCGAGACGAGTGCGACGAGCCAGCTGACGAAGCTGCCGACGAGGAAGTACTCGGTGACCTCGTCGATGCCCGCGCCGCGCACCTCCGCGCCGTCGCTCTTGCGGACGGCCTGGAGCTCGGGGAAGCGCAGCAGCCCCTTCGCCGCGATGACGATGCTCGCCGCGGTGACCTGGCCGGCGAGGCCGAGACCGAGGATGAAGACGCGCTCCATCGGCCCGAGGAGGCGACCGCCCTTGAGCCGCGGGGGCTCCGGCGTGTCACTGGGGTGCTCGGTGGACTCCGAGGGGCGCAGCGCGCCGACACTCACCAGGACGAGGCGCACGATGATGTTGCCGGTGCTGAGGTTCGCGACGAACAGGCCGACGACGAGCAGCACCGTGTCGAGGGACTCCGCACTCCCGACGAGCGGCACGTCGGCCCAGGCCAGCCAGCTCGCGAGCGGGCCATCGGCGGGAGAGGCGAAGCCGGAGAACCCCACGAGCGCGGCTCCGGTCAGCGCCAGCACGAGGAGGGCCTCGACGTGCCCGCCCCCTCGTCGGAGCGACCTGTCTGACAGGGCGGCCCACGCCGCGAGCGGCCCGATCGACGCGATGATTGCGACGAGGTCGGCGACCCCGGTGAGCCCGGCGAGGACCGCGGTCACGAGGCTGACGACCGCTCCGACCGGCACGGCGGCACGGCGGACCCGACGCTGCTCCACCGCCCGCAGGAGGTCGGCGACGCCGATCCCGAGCAGCCACAGTCCGAGCCACGTCATGGCAGCTCCCGGAGCAGCTCGGCCGACCGGACGAGCACGGCCAGCCCGTCGGCGCGCACGCGCTGCGACACCGCCGAGGGACTGATGTCCTCGGCCTGCGCCAGCTCACGTTGGGTCATACCGTCCAACAGTCCTTCCAGCAGTCGACCTGACCGCTCCGACAACGAGCCAACCATGTGGTCCTGACAGTCCAGAGCGGCTTCGACCGCGAGCGCGAGACCGTGCGGGTCGTCCTTGCCCTCGGCGATCCGGTATGCCGTGTGCACATGGCCGAAGGCAGCACGCCCCGCCAGCTCCTCGACCTCGACGATGGCGTCCCGGGCGGCCCACCACCCCGGGCCGTCCTTGATGCCACGGTCGGCATCGAGCGTCGTCGTGTCGCCACGACCGAGCCCATATCGGGTCTCGGCCGTGGGTCGCAGGGCGAGCCGCGTCCGCAATGCCGCGTCGAGCGCGGCCCCGAGCGTGGCGTAGACGCCCTGGAACTCGTCGCCGACGGTGACCTCGAGGGGCTCCACGGCCGTGACGCGCTCGTTGGTCCGGGCCAGCGCTCTCTCGAGCTCACGGTGCAGGGCCGAGCGGTCACCGGCTGCCCGGGAGGCGACGACATCTCCGATGAGCACGACAGGGCTGGGCTTCATCTCGCTCATATTCAGATGATACCTTCATTCAGCACAAGATAAGCATATTTCTTTACTTTCTCACGATGAAGCATTGTCCTTCATCGGTGCGCCGGTCGTCAGCCCTCGCCTTCACCGGCCCAGGAGGAGCATCATGGGAGAGCGGGCAACCCCCGCGACGACGGGACCGCGAGGTCCCCCGACACGAGGTCCCGCCGCCAGGTCCACCCCCGTGGAGGAATGATGAGCGGCACCACGTCACCTGCACCCAGCCCGCGGATCGTCGTCGGCGTCGATGGTTCCGCCCACGGGTGGGCTGCCCTCGGTTGGGCAGCCGCCCACGCATCCGAGCTCGGCGCACCGCTGCACCTCATCCATGCGTTCGCACCAGACATCCCGATGCTCGGCTTCGGGAGCACCGACCAGGACGCCCTCGACGGGGAGGCTCGGCGACTCCTCGCCACGGCCATCGCCCGGGCACACGCGGTGGATGCCCAGCTCACCGTGACGACGTCGCTGCCCCACGGTTTCGCCTCCCGCTCGCTCGTTGCAGCCTCGCGGGACGCGAGCCTCGTCGTCCTCGGCGCGGTCGGCCACGGCCTGTTCAGTCGGGCCACCATCGGTGCCGTGGCGCAGCAGGTCGCCGCTCATGCCGCCTGCCCCGTCGTCATCGTCGGACACGAGGGCCGGACGGAGCCGCGCCATCACCGCGTGGCCGTCGGGGTCGATGGCTCTCCCGCGTCGGTGGCCGCGCTGCACGCAGCCTTCGACGCTGCTGCACGGGACGACTCCGAGCTCGTCGTCATCCACGCCTGGGAAGCCAAGGGACCCGAGGACCCGACCTTGGGCACCGGCTCGAGCTGGCCGGCATACGAACTACACCTCGAGCATGCGGTGGGACGCGCGATCTCCTCGCGCAGCGCGCAGCACCCCGCCGTCAAGGTGACGCACGAGGTCGTCCGGTCGGCACCGGTCGCCGCGCTGACGCGGGCCGCCGACGAGGCCGATCTCGTCGTCGTCGGCGCTCGCGGCACCGGCGGCTTCCCGGGCCTGCACCTCGGGTCAGTCTCGAACGCGCTCCTCGGCCGGACCGCCAGCCCGCTCGTCGTCGTCCACGCCAGGGAGCCGTGACGTCGCCGGCAGTCGCGACGTCGCACCCAGCTGGTCGAGCACGAACGCCCACTCCCACGCGATCTGCTCCCACGCGGCATACCGGCCGCTGCGGCCCCCGTGGCCGGCGGACATCTCGGTGCGCAGCAGGATCGGCCGCGTCGCCGGGTCATTGATGACGGTGGCGCGCAGTCTCGCGACCCACTTGGCCGGCTCGGTGAAGTAGACCCGGGTGTCGTGCAGGCTCGTCGTCGCGAGTATCGCGGGGTAGTCGCGCGCAGCGACGTTCTCGTAGGGCGTGTAGCCCTTCATGACCGCGTAGACCTCGGGATCCTCGAGCGGGTTGCCCCACTCCTCCCACTCCCCCACGGTGAGCGGCAGGTCCGGCCGCAGGATCGTCGTCAGGGCGTCGACGAAGGGCACCGCGGCGTGCGCCACCCGGAAGCGGTCCGGTGCGAGGTTGAGGACGGCTCCGACGAGCAGCCCTCCGGCAGAACCGCCTTCGAGCGCGAGCCGGTCCGGCGCGACCCAGCCGAGCTCGACGACACGGTCCGCGACGGCGACGGTGTCCGTGAACGTGTTGGGCTTGGCGAGGAGCTTGCCGTCGTCGTACCAGTGCCGGCCCATCTCACCACCACCGCGCACGTGGGCGGTGACGTGGACGACGCCGCGGTCGAGCAGGCTGAGCCGGGCCACGGAGAAGTAGGGGTCGCTCGAGTGCTCATAGGCGCCGTATGCCGTGAGGAACCCGGCGTTCGTGCCGTCCGGTGCGAGGTCGGTCCGGTGGACGACCGAGATGGGCACCTTCGTGCCGTCGTTCGCCGTCGCCCACTCGCGGCGCTGCACGTAGTCGGAGAGGTCGACGTCGCCGAGCACGGGCTGCTGCTTGAGGACGGTGCGCTCCCCCGTCGCGATATCGAGGTCGAGCACGGTGCGCGGCGTGACGAAGGACTCGTAGACGACCTGCAGCGACTGTTGGCCCGGCTCGGGGTTGTCGCCCAGGCCGACGGAGTAGATCGGCTCGTCGAAGGTCACGGGAACCGCTGCGCCCCAACCGGATTCGCTCGCCGGGTCGACCGGCAGCAGAGACAGTGACGTCAGCCCGTCGCGACGCAGGGACAGCACCGCGACGTCGTCGAAGGCATCGACGCCGAGGAACCGCTCGCCCGACTGCGCCGCCAGCAGCGGTCGCCACTGCTCGTGGCTCGTCGCGTCGAGCGGGGCCCAGGCGAGGTCGCTGTCGGGGTTGTCGGTGTTGTGCACGATGAGCAGCGCGGCGGCGGCGGGCTCGACGTCGTACTCGACCCCGTCGCGACGGGGCGCGACGACCCGGAACTCTGCCTCCGGTGTCGTGGCGTCGAGGAGACGGACCTCGGAGGTCGTCTTGGAGCCGAGGGCGAGGATGAGCCAGCGGTCGTTGCGACTGGAGCCGATGCCCATCCAGAAGCGTTCGTCGCCCTCCTCGTGCACGAGGACGTCGTCGGCCGGGTCACCCCCGACGACGTGCCGCCACAGTTGGTATGGGCGCCACGCGTCGTCGAGCCGGGTGTAGAAGACGGTGCCGCCGTCACGGGAGAACTCGACGCCGTAGCCGATGTCGGTCAGCGAGTCGTCGAGGACGTCGCCGGTGACGAGGTCGCGCACGACGAGGTCGAAGCGCTCGTCGCCGGTGAGGTCCGTGGCCAGGGCGAGGCGGGTGTGGTCGGGGCTGACCGTGAGGGCCCCGATGGCGAAGAACTCGGAGTCGCCGGCCTCGACGTTCCCGTCGACGAGGACCTGCTCGCCGTCCGGGACGCTGCCGGGCTCGAGGACCGGGCGCGCTGCCGGGTCGGTGACGGGGACCCGGGCGTGGATGGCGTACTGCTGCCCCTCGACCGTGCGCGAGTAGTACCAGAAGGGCCCGCTGTGGACCGGCACCGACAGGTCGGTCTCGAGGACGCGTGACTTGATCTCGCGAAAGATGTTCTGCCGCAACGGTCCCAGGTGGCTGGTTCGCGCGTCGGCGTAGGCGTTCTCGGCCTCGAGGTAGGCCACCACCTCGGGGTCGTCGCCGTCACGCAGCCACTCGTACGGGTCGACGACGCGGTCACCGTGGTGCTCGCGGACGTACTCGCGCGTGGCAGCGACGGGAGCGGACGGCATACCGGCTCCTTCCGGCGCGGCAGCGCCGGTGCCCTGCGACTCAGCCACCGGTGAGGCACCTCGGGCCGAAGAGGACCTTGAGGTCACCGAACAGCGCTTCCGTCGCGGTGACCCGGAAGGCGTCGTCGAGCTTGACGAGGGTGGCGCGGCCCGGCTTGGTCAGCTTGAGGTGGACCTCGGTCGTGCCGGGGTGGTTGGCGAGCACGCCCTTGAGCTCCTCCATCCGGCCGATCGTGGCCCGCATCGTGTCGAGGGTGACGACGACGGGTCCGCGCGGGCCGTCGGTGATCTCGGGCAGGGTGAGCTCCTGGGCGTAGATCGACACCGAGTCGTCGCGGCGGTTGACCTTGCCGCGCACGACGGCGACGACGTCCTGCTGCAGCATCGTCGACACGGTGAGGTAGGAGCTCGGGAAGAACAGGCACTCGATCGCGCCCTCGAGGTCCTCGACGGTCGCGATGGCCCAGAGGTCGCCCTTCTTCGTGCGCTTGACCTGTAGGCCGGTGATGAGGCCGGCGACGGTGACCATGGAGCCCTCGGGCTTGCCGTCCTCGGCGCCGAGGGAGGCGATGGCCGTGTCGGCGTGCTGCTGCAGCACGTGCTCGACCCCGAAGAGCGGGTGGTCCGAGACGTAGAGGCCGAGCATCTCGCGCTCGAAGGACAGCAGGGTCGACTTGTCCCACTCGACGTCCGGGATCGTCGGCAGCCCGGAGAACGGGTCCACACCGGCACCCGCGTCGTCGCTGTCACCGAAGCCGAGCGAGGCGAAGAGGCTGTCCTGGCCGATCGCCTGCTGCTTCTTGACCTCGACGAGCGCGTCGACGTACTGCTCGTGGATCCGGAACAGCCCGAGCCGGGTCTCGCCCAGCTCGTCGAACGCGCCGGCCTTGATGAGCGACTCGATGGTCCGCTTGTTGCAGACGACGGCGTCGACCTTGTCGAGGAAGTCCTTGAACGAGGTGAACGCACCCTTGCTCTCGCGCGCCCGGATGATCGCCTCGACGACGTTGTGGCCGACGTTGCGGATCGCGGCCATACCGAACCGGATGTCGTTGCCGACGGCGGCGAACCGGGCGACGGACTCGTTGACGTCGGGCGGCAGGACCTTGATCCCCATACGGCGGCACTCGCCGAGGTAGAGCGCTGACTTGTCCTTGTCGTCGCCGACGCTCGTGAGCAGCGCGGCCATGTACTCGGCCGGGTAGTTCGCCTTGAGGTAGGCGGTCCAGTAGGAGACCAGCCCGTATGCCGCGGTGTGCGCCTTGTTGAACGCGTAGTCCGAGAAGGGGACGAGGACGCCCCAGAGGGCCGCGATGGAGGCCTCGTTGAAGCCCTTGGCCTTCATGCCCTCGGAGAAGGGGACGTACTCGGCGTCGAGGACCTCCTTCTTCTTCTTGCCCATGGCGCGCCGGAGGAGGTCGGCGTTGCCGAGGGTGTAGCCGGCGAGCTTCTGCGCGATCTCCATGACCTGCTCCTGGTAGATCACCAGGCCATGGGTCGTGTCGAGGATCGGCTCGAGGGCCTCGACCATCTCGGGCTGGAGCTTGCCCTTGAGCTGCGGGTCGAGCGGGACGGGCTCCTGCTTGCCGTTCTTGCGCAACGCGAAGTTCGTGTGCGCGTTGACGCCCATCGGTCCCGGCCGGTAGAGCGCGAGAGCCGCCGAGATGTCCTCGAACGTGTCCGGCTGCATCTGCTTGAGCAGGGTGCGCATGCCGCCGCCGTCGAGCTGGAAGACGCCGAGGGTGTCGCCACGCGCCAGCAGCCGGTACGTCGCCTCGTCGGTCATGTCCTTGGACAAGGCGTCGAGGTCGATGTCCTCGTCGCGGTTGGCCTTCACGTTCTCGATCGCGTCGTCGAGGATCGTGAGGTTGCGCAGGCCGAGGAAGTCCATCTTGACCAGGCCGAGGTTCTCGCAGCTCGGATAGTCGAACTGGGTGAGGACCTGCCCGTCCTGGAGGCGCTTCATGATCGGGATGACGTCGATGAGCGGCTCGCTCGACATGATGACGCCGGCCGCGTGCACGCCCCACTGCCGCTTCAGGCCCTCGAGCCCCTTGGCGGTCTCGACGATCTCCTTGAAGTGCGGCTCGGTCTCGACGAGCTCGCGGAACTCCTTGCCCTCGCCGTAGCGCGCGTGCTCGGGGTCGTAGATCCCGGACAGCGGCACGCCCTTGCCCATGACGTCCGGCGGCATCGCCTTGGTCAGCTGCTCACCGACGGTGAACGGGTGGCCCATGACACGGGCGGAGTCCTTTACCGCCTGCTTGGCCTTGATCGTGCCGTAGGTGACGATCTGGGCGACGCGCTCGGAGCCGTACTTCTCGGTGACGTACTTGATGACCTCACCGCGCCGGCGCTCGTCGAAGTCGACGTCGAAGTCGGGCATCGACTTGCGCTCGGGGTTGAGGAACCGTTCGAAGATCAGGCCGTGCGGGATGGGGTCGAGGTCGGTGATCTTCATCGCGTAGGCGCACATCGAGCCGGCACCGGAGCCACGACCGGGACCGACGCGGATGCCGTTCTCCTTGGCCCAGGTGATGAAGTCGGCGACGACGAGGAAGTACCCGGCATACCCCTTGGAGACGATGACGTCGATCTCGAAGTTCGCCTGTTCCTGGGCATACGGCGGTATGCCGTCCGGGAACCTCTCGGTGAGGCCCTTCTGGACCTCCTTGACGAACCAGGACTCCTCGTTCTCGCCCGGGGGCACGTCGAAGCGCGGCATGAACCGTCCCTCGCCCTCGGTGAAGGACACCTCGCACATGTCGGCGACGAGGAGGGTGTTGTCGCAGGCCTCGGGGAACTCGCGCCACGTGTGCCGCATCTGCGCGGGCGACTGGAGGAAGTAGCCCTCGCCGTCGAACTTGAACCGGTTCGGGTCCATGAGGGTGGAGCCGGACTGGACGCACAGCAGGGCGCCGTGGGCGGTCGCGTCCTCGGGGTTGGTGTAGTGGCTGTCGTTCGTCGCGAGCAGCGGGAGGTCGAGCTCCTTGGCGAGCCGCAACAGGTCCTTGATGGTGCGTCGCTCGATCTCGTTCTGGTGGTCCATGACCTCGCAGAAGTAGTTCTCCGCGCCGAAGATGTCGCGGTAGTCGCTCGCGGCCTGGAGCGCCTCGCGCCACTGGCCGAGCCGCAGCCGGGTCTGGATCTCGCCGGAAGGGCAGCCCGTCGTCGCGATGAGGCCCTGACCGTGCTGGCTCAGCAGCTCGCGGTCGATACGCGGCCACTTCGCGTAGACCTGGTCCAGGCTGGCGAGGGAGTCGAGCTTGAAGAGGTTGTGCAGGCCGTTGTTGTTCTTGGCCAGCAGTGTCATGTGGGTGTAGGCACCCGAGCCCGAGACGTCGTCGCCGGGACGCGTGCGCTCGTCACCCCACTTGACGCGGGTCTTGTCGGTGCGGTGCGTGCCCGGGGTGACGTAGGCCTCGAGGCCGATGATCGGCTTGACGCCGGTGCCCTGGGCCTTCTTCCAGAACTCGTACGCCCCGAAGAGGTAGCCGTGGTCGGTCATCGCCACGGCCGGCATCCCGAGCTCGGCCGCCTTGGTGAACAGGTCCCCGATCCGGGCCGCGCCGTCGAGCATGGAGTACTCGGTGTGGACGTGGAGGTGGACGAAGTTGTCCTTGCGGTCCGGGGCTGAGGAGGGGGCGATCGACGACATCACCGGCCATCCTAGGTCGGCCAACCGACACCCTCGTGAGCCGCGCCCACCTGTGACGAATGGTGCCCGTGGGACTCACCGGGAGCGCGCCGGAAACGCGCGCGGACGGCATACGAACTCGGCTCGCTGCGCGTGTCTCGATGCGTGGGAGGTCCAGCGAATCCAGACACCCGTGGCGAATCGAGCCGTCTCAGAGGCGGTCGAGCGCGGTCTGCAGGTCCTGCGGGTACTGGCTCTCGAAGGTGACCCACTCCCCCGAGCCCGGGTGCTCGAAGCCCAGCCCCACGGCGTGCAGCCACTGCCGCTCGAGCCCGAGGCGCTTCGCGAGGACAGGGTCCGCGCCATAGGTGAGGTCGCCGACGCACGGATGCCGCAGCGCCGCGAAGTGGACGCGGATCTGGTGGGTGCGGCCGGTCTCGAGGTGGATGTCGAGCAGGCTCGCGTGCCGGAACGCCTCGATGAGCTCGTAGTGCGTCACGGCGGGCTTGCCCGACTCCATGACCGCGAACTTGTAGTCATGGCCCGGGTGGCGGCCGATGGGCGCGTCGATCGTGCCGACGAGCGGGTCGGGCAGCCCCTGGACGAGCGTGTGGTACGTCTTGTCGACGCGCCGCTCCTTGAACGCCCGCTTGAGGATCGAGTAGGCCCGCTCGCTCTTGCACACGACCATGAGCCCGGACGTGCCGACGTCGAGGCGGCTCACGATGCCCTGCCGCTCGCTCGCGCCGCTCGTTGAGATCCGGTAGCCGGCAGCCTTGAGGCCACCGAGGACGGTCGGGCCGGTCCAGCCGACGCTCGGGTGGGCCGCGACGCCGACGGGCTTGTCCACGACGACGATGTCGTCGTCGTCGTGGACGATGGCCATGCCGGGGACCGGCTCGGCGATGACCTCGAGAGTCGGGCTCGGGTCCGCGCTCGGCAGGGTCACCTCGAGCATGTCGCCGCCGTGCACGCGGTGCGACTTGCCGACGAGGGACCCGTTGACGGACACGCCGTCGGCCGCTGCCAGGTCCGCGGCGCGGGTGCGGGAGAGCCCGAAAAGCCGCGCGATGGCGGCGTCGACGCGTTCGCCCTGCAGGCCCTCGGGGACGAGGACGGTCCGCTGGCCGGTCATCGCGGGGCGTCGCCGGGCTGCTCGCGCTGCTCGGGCTGCTCGCGCTGCTCGGAGTGCTCGGGGGCCGGGTCGGCGGTGGTGTCGTCCATGGTGTCGTCGTTCTCGTGCCGTCCGGGCACGACGCCTTCGAGCGGTATGCCGCGCAGCGACAGGACTGCGCCCACCGCCGCCGCCACGACGATGGCGACGTCGGCGAGGTTGCCGATGAAGAGGCCGAAGTAGTCGATGAAGTCGACGACGTGGCCGCGACCGAATCCGGGCGCGCGGAAGATGCGGTCGACGAGGTTGCCGATGGCCCCGCCGAGGAGGATGCCCAGCGTCACCGCCCAGCCGGTGTGTCCGATGCGGCGGGCGGCCAGGAGGACCCAAGCGACGATGCCGAGGGCGACGATCGTGAGCAGCCACGTCACGCCGTCGCCGAGCGAGAACGCGGCGCCCGGGTTGCGGATGAGGTTGAGCCGCAACAGGGAACCGACGAGGTCGCGGGGCACCCCGGGGGTGAGGGTGGCCAACGCCCAGATCTTGCTGCCCTGGTCGATGGCGAGGGTGATCACCCCGGCGACCGTCATGAGGGCGAACAGTCGCGACCGGCCCCGGACGTTCTCCGGAGCCGGCGCGGCCGAGGTGGTGGTGTCGGCGCTCAGCGGCGTTCCTGTTTCGTCTTGCATCGCACGCATAGGGTCGCACGAGGCGCGGCCTGAAGGCGAAGCTTGCCGATCGGCTGGCCGCAGGACTCGCACACGCCATAGGTGCCGTCGTCGAGCCGTTCGAGTGCATGCTCGTTCTGGCGGAGCATCTCACGAGCATTGTCGGCGAGCGCGATCTCCTGCTCCCGCTCGAACGTCTTGGCGCCGGCGTCGGCCTGGTCGTCGCCGGCCCCGTCACCGGAGTCGCGCATGAGGTCGGAGAGATCGGACTCGGCGCGCGCGAGCTCGTCGGTGAGCTGGGCGATGTCGGCCTCGATCTCACCACGGACGGCCTTGAGCTCCTTGGCGGTCCACGGTGACTCGTCCTCGCGGACGACGAACGCCTTCTTCGCGGTCTTGGTCGGTGCCGCCTTCTTGGCTGCGGGAGCTGCCTTCGTGGCGGGCGCGCTCGTCTTCGCCGGCGCCGCCTTCTTCGCCGAGCCCGCCTTGGCCGGCGCCGCCTTCTTGGCGGGCGCCGCCTTCTTCGCCGAACTCGCCTTCGCCGGCGCGACCTTCTTGGCGGGCGCCGCCTTCTTCGCTGCCTTCTTCGCCGAGCCCGTCTTGGCCGAGCCCGTCTTGTTCGCCGGCGCAGTCTTCTTCACCGCAGCCTTCGTCGCGGCCGAAGCTGCCTTCCTCGCTGTCGTCTTCTTCGCTGCGGCCTTCTTCACCGAGCTCGCCTTGGCCGCTGCACCCTTCTTCGCGGGCGCCGCCTTCTTCACAGCAGCCTTCTTCGTCGCTGCCTTCTTCGCCTTGGGCGCAGCCTTTGTCGCCGACGCCTTCTTCGTGGCGGGCGCGGCCTTCTGCGCGGTGGCCTTCTTCGTCGACCCCCCGGTCGCGCGGGCGAGTGCCTTCTTCACGGTGCGCGCCGCAGTTGACGCCTTGCCGGATCCAGCCTTGGTGGCCCCCGAGGGAGCGCGCTTGGCAGCCATGCCTGTCCTCACTCGTCAACAAAGGTCGGGCCCGTGCGGGCTCGACCACGTGCGGCGAGGATAAGGCCTGAACAGGCACTTCTCAACGATGAAACGCACCTTGTCCCCAGGTCATGCGAGTCCGGAGCCGACCGGACACAGCACTGGGCACCCGGAGAATCCGGGTGCCCAGTGCTGGTGCAGGTGTCAGTGACGCGTCACTGCTTCTGCTTGGCCTGCTCCTCGACCTCGAGGTCCACAGCCGTGTTGTCGAGCTCCTTGAGCTGGCCCTGGATGTAGTTCTTGAGGCGCCCGCGGTAGTCGCGCTCGAAGCCGCGCAGCTGCTCGATCTTGCGCTCGAGCGCCGCCTTCTGCTCGCTCAGCTCCTCGAGGATGGCCGCCTTGCGCTGCTGCGCCTCGTGCACCATGCCCGTGGACCGCTCGCGCGCCTCGGTGATGAGCTCCTCGCGCTTGCTGTTCGCGTCGGCCAGCAGCGTGTCGTGCTGGTGCTGCGCCGTGGAGATGAGCTCGTCGTGCTGGCTCTGCGCCGTCGAGATGAGCTCGTCGTGACGGCCCTGACCCGTGGAGATGAGCTCGTCGTACTTGCTCTGACCGGTGCTGAGGAACTCCTGGTGCTTCGCCTCACCCGTGCGGAGCAGCTCGTCGTGACGCTGCTGCGCCTCGCGAACGAGCTCGTCGCGACGGCTCTCACCGGCGGACACGTGCTCGTCGTGCAGGCGCTGAGCGAGTGCGAGCACGCCCGCCGCCGAACCGGCGCCGGCCCCACCGGCGGCCGCGAGAGCAGCGACATCTCCGCCCTCGGACTGCTGACCCTGACCCTGGGCGGCCTTGATGCGCTCCTCGGCCTCGGCCTCGGCCTGCTCCGCCTCCGCCTGAGCCTTCTGGATGCGCTTCTGCGCCTCGGCCTCGGCCTCCTCGACGCGCGCCCGCAGGGTGGCGAGCTGCTCGTCGTTCTGGCTCTGGGCGCGGTCGTAGACCGCCTGGCGCTCCTCGTCGTCGCGGGCTGCCGCAGCCTCGCGCTCGGAGCGGTCGCGGTCGCGCTCGGACACAAGGGTGTCCCGCTCGCCACGGAGCGCGTCGCGCTCCTGCAGGACCGAGTCGCGCTCTCCCACAATCGAGTCGCGTTCGCCACGCAGGGCGTCCCGCTCACCGACCAGGGTGTCGCGCTCTCCCACGAGGGTCTCGTGCTGGCCGCGCAGGTCGGTCAGCTGCTGCTCCGACTCGGCGAGCTGCTGCTCGAGCTGCTTGACCCGGGCCTCGAGCTCGGAGTTGCGGGCGTTCAGAGCGTCGCTGGACTCGCCCTGCCCCTGGCCGTTCGTCTCCAGCTGCTCGAGCTCGCGAACGCGGGCCTCGAGCTCGCTGTTGCGGCCCTCCAGTCGCGCGATCTCGGCGGAGCGGTCGCCACCGCCGGTGCTCGCCGGAACCGGCATCGGCGCCGTCGCCGGCTCGAGACCGCGACCCTGACGGCAGTCGTCGAGCTGCTTGCGCACCTCGTCTCCGGACTTCGACATCCGGCGCATCTCGGCGACGATGTCATCGAGGAAGTCGTCCACCTCGCGCTCGTCGTAGCCGCGTCGGAACTGGGTGGTCGTGAACGTCTTGTTGAGGACGTCCTCGGGAGACAACGCCATGTCAACTCCTCTGGTCGGTCGGGTCGTGTCGGTCACGTTCGGTTGCTCCAGGCTGGGACTGGACTCCGGGGCTCAGCCAAACACCCTAGTTGAGGATCGCCAGCAGGACATAAAGAGCGATCACGAGCACCATGAAGGCGAGGTCGATGGCCACGCCACCGAGCCGCAACGGTGGGATGACCCGTCGCAACGCGTTGAGCGGCGGGTCGGTCAGGGTGTACACCGCTTCAGCGATGACGAGCATGACTCCACGCGGACGCCAGTCGCGGGCGAACATCCGCACCCAGTCAAGGATGAGCCGCCCGAAGACGACAAGGAGGTACAGCCACACGACGAGTGCGAGCAGCGAACGCACGGTGTTCATGGGACCAGTGTGCGCGAGCCGGCTGTGATGCGGCTGAGGGGGGCCGCGTCAGCTCTGGTTGAAGAGGGTGCGGCCCGGTGCGGCCGTGGCCTCCTCGGCATTGACCTCGACGGTCGACGGCGACAGGAGGAAGACCTTGCTCGTCACGCGCTCGATGGCTCCGTGCAGACCGAAGACGAGACCGGCCGCGAAGTCGACGAGCCGCTTGGCGTCCGCGTCGTCCATGTCGGTGAGGTTCATGATCACCGGGGTGCCCTCGCGGAAGTTCTCGCCGATCGTCTTGGCCTCGTTGTACGTGCGCGGGTGGATCGTCGTGATCCGCGAGACGCCGGTCGCCTCGGGGGTGCGGACGACCTGGGCGACACTGCGCCGGTTGAGCGGGGTCACCTCCGCGCTGCGCTCACGCTCGCGCGGCTCGTCGGTGTCGTAGGCCTCGTCGGTGTCGTACTCGTCGTAGGCCTCGTCGTAGTACCGGCCCTCGTCCTCGGCCAGCCCGAGGTAGACCATCGTCTTGCGCAGCGCGCCAGCCATGAGTACTCCTAGTGCGAATCGGCGGCCCGGGTGGCCAGTTCTTCGGGATTGAAGTTACCCAAGTGACGCGCGAGTTCCGAGTATTGCCGTGCCGACACGCAGGTGTGTCGCACCTTCGGCCACGGCAGCCTCGAGGTCCCCGCTCATCCCCGCGGACAGCCAGGTCGCGTCGGAGTGGTCCGCCCGTATGCCGTCCGCGACCTCGCGCAGGCGCGCGAAAGCGGGTCGTGGGTCACCGTCGCGGGGCGCCACCCCCATCACTCCCCGCAGTCGCAGTGCCTCGGCCGAGGCGACGAGGTCGGACAACCGAGCAGCCTCCTCGGGCGCGACCCCTCCGCGTCCCGCGACCCCGGCGGCGGCGTCCTCCCCGCCCTCGTCGAGCCCGACCTGCACGAGGACGTCGAGCGTGCGTCCGTGGCGCTGGGCCGCGCGGTCGAGTGCGCCGACCAGCTTGGGTCGGTCGAGGCTCTGGACGACGTCGGCGTAGGACGCGACGTGGGCCGCCTTGTTGGACTGGAGCTGTCCGACGAAGTGCACCGTGAGGGCGTCACGGTGAGCCAGCTCGGCCACCTTCGCGGCAGCCTCCTGGTCCTTGTTCTCCCCGATGTGCGTCACGCCGAGCTCTGCGAGCAGGTCCGCGTCCGAGGCCGGGAATCGCTTGGTCACGACGACGAGCTCGACCTCCCGCGGGTCGCGGCCCGACGCCCGTGCCGCATCGGCGATGCGGGCTCGAACCTCGTCGAGACGGGCCGCGAGCTCGTCGCGGCGCACGGTCACGACTCGCTCCGCACGATCACGCCGGCGAACCGTCCCGTCGTCCCGTCGCGCCGGTAGGAGTAGAGGGCCTCGTCCTCCCTGGCGCATCCGGGAACCCATTCCACGTCGTCGACGCCATGGGCACGCAGCTGCGCGACCACGCCCGCCGCGACGTCGATCGCGGGCGTCCCCGTCCACGACACCGTGACGGATTCGGGGGCCACTGCGGCCGCCTCGTCGCGCATCTGCGCGGGCACCTCGTAGCAGCGGCCACAGACGCTGGGGCCGACCGCCGCCGAGATCCGCGTGGCACCGAGATCCCGCATGACCGAGATGGCCTGCGGCACAACGCCTTTCGTCATACCCGGGCGCCCCGCATGAACCGCCCCGATGACTCCGGCCGCCTCATCGGCGAGCAGGACGGGCGTGCAGTCCGCCACGAGCACGCCGAGCGCCAGCCCGGGCTCGGCCGTCACGACGCCGTCGACGACGAGCTGGCCGTCTGGCTTCTCGGTGACGACCGCGACGTCGGCGCCGTGGCACTGGTCCATGAAGACGAGCCGCTCGAGCCCGACCCCCAGCTCGCGAGCGACGCGAATCCTGTTCTCCCCCACAGCTTCCGCGGTGTCGCCCACGTGCCCGCCAAGGTTGAGGCCGGCATACGGCTCCTCGCTCACCCCGCCGAAGCGGTCGGTGAAGCCACGACGGAGAGTGCTCGTGTCACTGCGCCAGAAGAACACCACACCACCGTAGACGTGGCGAAGGGCGACCGGTCGCACCGGTCGCCCTTCGCTCAGCTGGTCGCCTGACGCCTCACTTGAGGAAGTCGGGCACGTCCAGGTCGTCGCCGTCGTCGAAGGTCACCGTGCGCGGCGGCGCCGGGCGCTGCTGCTCCGGCTCCGTGCCGCGCTGCGCCGGCTCTGGCTGACGGGCAGGCTGCTGCGGAGCAGGAGCCTGACGGGGCTCGGCCTGTGCCGGACGAGCCGAGGGCTCGGCACTCGGGCGCTGGCCGGCACCGTCGCCGGGACGCTGAGCCGGCACCTGTCCCTGACCGGGCTGGGCCTGCTGTGCGCCACCCTGGCCCTGGGCCGACGCACCGGCCGACTGCGGCTGGCCGGACTGCTGTTGCTGCTGCGCCTGCTGGCTGCGGCTCGGGCCCTGGATGCTGCCGATGCCTCGCTCGTCGGGTCGCTTGACCGGGACGCCGCCGTCGAAGCCGGCGGCGATGACGGTCACCCGGACCTCGTCGCCCAGGGCGTCGTCGATGACGGCGCCGAAGATGATGTTCGCCTCCGGGTGAGCCGCCTCCTGGACGAGCCGTGCAGCCTCGTTGATCTCGAACAGACCCAGGTCGCTGCCGCCCTGGATGGAGAGCAGGACGCCGTGGGCGCCGTCGATGCTGGCTTCCAGCAGGGGGCTGCTGATGGCGAGCTCGGCGGCCTGCACGGCGCGGTCCTCACCGCGGGCCGAGCCGATGCCCATGAGCGCCGAGCCGGCGCCCTGCATGACCGACTTGACGTCGGCGAAGTCGAGGTTGATCAGGCCCGGGGTCGTGATGAGGTCGGTGATGCCCTGGACACCGGAGAGCAGGACCTGGTCGGCGCTGCGGAACGCGTCGAGCATCGACACGGCGCGGTCGCTGATCGACAGGAGCCGGTCGTTGGGGATGACGATGAGGGTGTCGACCTCTTCGCGCAGGTTGCCGATACCGGACTCGGCCTGGTTGGCGCGGCGGCGCCCCTCGAAGGTGAACGGGCGGGTCACGACACCGATGGTCAGGGCGCCGAGGCCCTTGGCGATGCGCGCGACGACCGGAGCACCACCGGTGCCGGTGCCGCCGCCTTCGCCGGCGGTGACGAAGACCATGTCGGCCCCCTTGAGGACCTCCTCGATCTCCTCGGCGTGGTCCTCGGCGGCCTTCTTGCCGACCTCGGGGTCGGCTCCGGCACCGAGACCGCGGGTGAGCTCACGGCCGACGTCGAGCTTGACGTCGGCGTCACTCATGAGCAGGGCCTGGGCGTCGGTGTTGATCGCGATGAACTCGACGCCCTTGAGGCCGACCTCGATCATCCGGTTGATGGCGTTGACACCACCCCCACCGATGCCGACGACCTTGATGACGGCCAAGTAGTTCTGCGGTGTTGCCACGGCGTGGGCCTCTCCTGGTTGCTGCGTGTGGTTCATTGCGTCCGTGCATCCGGTGCGAAGCCTCGACCTCGAGTCAAGAGTCACAGTTTGGTCACGACCCGGATGCAGAGACGCTAGGCGTCAGCACGCCGTCATGCAACGAGGTCATGGGCGTGTCGCAGCCCGGCTCGCCGATTCTGCCCCACCTGTGCCCCATGGGTCACACCACCCCCATCTGCACCATCGGCCTGATGTCGAGAGTGAGGCCGAAAGGCGACCTCATCGCGAGACCGGAGTCTCCGGTGCGCTGACGTCGATGAGCTCGGGCTTGGTCGCGAGCAGCGCCCGCAGGATCTCGACCTTGCGGTCCGGCGCGTCGGCTCCGCCCCACACCACCTTGACGCCACCGAGGGTGAACGTCACGAGGTTGGCACTGCTCACCTGGATCGCCGTCACCTGCGAGGCGAGATCCTGCGGCAGGGCGCCGATCAGCGACAATGCAGCCTCGAGCGAGTCGCGGCTCATGCCCTTCGTCGAGGCGGCGGTCACGACCGGCACCCCGGCCGGCGCGGTGCGCACGGTGCCGAACGCGACCCCGGTCGCGTCCACAACCTCAAGTTGACCCTGAGGGTTCTTGAGCACGAGGGCGGCCTTGCGGGGCACCACGTTGACGCGCAGCGTCGACGGCCAGCCGCGCTCGACCGAGACCTCGGCGATGGTGCGCCGTGTGCGGACCCGCTCCTCGACGGCGTCGACATCGACCCGCGCGAGGGGGGTCCCGTCGGGGACGTCGACCAACGACTCGACCGCCGTGGCATCGGCTCCGCGGACGCCGGAGACCTCGACCTCGCGCACGGCGAGGACCGGACTGAACAGGGCGACCCACGCCACTCCCGCGAGGGCGGCCAGTCCGACCAGGGCCCACAGCAGGCGTCGCCACGGCCTGCGACGGTTCTGCAGCGCGCGCTCCCGGAACCTCGGGTCGGCGGCGCCGTAGCCCGACCGCGCAGTCCCCGAGGGTCGCACCGGGCCAGCCCCCGAGGGTCGCACCGGGCCAGCCCCTGAGGGGCGCGCCGGGCCCCGCGAGGGACGTGCTCCGCGGCCGGGACCGGCGTTGCCACGGGCGCTCATCGCGCCTCCAGGGCACGCAGCACGTCATCGGCCAGATCGGTGACGTCACCGGCCCCCACGACGAGGACGAGGTCGCCGTGCGCCGCCACGTCCGCGAGAGCGGCGGCGGCCTCCGGGAACGAACCACCGACCGTGATGGTCCGCTCCCCCGGCAGCTCGCGCAGCGGGGCCGCGACGAGCTCGCTCGTGACGCCTTCCATCGGCTCCTCCCGAGCGCCGTAGATGTCGAGCAGGATGACGGTGTCGGCCGGGGCCAGCCCAGCGGCGAAACCGGAGGCGAAGTCGCGCGTGCGCGAGTAGAGGTGCGGCTGGAACGCGACATGGAGCCGACCCCCGCGACGGCGCGCCAGCTCGGCCGCGGTCGCGACGACGGCGGTGACCTTGCCGGCGTTGTGGGCGTAGTCGTCGACCACGGTGACGCCGCGAACCTCACCGCGCACCTCGAAGCGTCGACGCGCGCCGAGCGAGCCGGCCAAGCCGTCGAGGACCGACACCGGGTCCGCACCGAAGCCCTCGGTCGCCGCGAGGAACGCAGCCGCGGCGTTGAGAGCGTTGTGCACACCCGGGATGGGCAGGGCGAGAGTGCGGGCCTCACCGCCGCGCAGCCGCAGGACGGTTGTCGTCCCCAGCCCGGCGTCGTCGGCCCGGTGCTCACTGAGCCGGAGGTCGGCGGACTCGGCGAAGCCGTAGGTGAGGGTGCGGATGCCCTTGGCAGCCGCCGCGCCGGCGAGCCGGGCCGACCCCTCGTCGTCGGCGCAAGCAACGAGGAGACCACCGGGCACGATCGTCGCCGCGAAGGCGGCATACGCCTCCTGCACCCCCTCGAACGTGCCGTAGAAGTCAAGGTGGTCCGGCTGGACGTTGGTCACGACCGCAACCTCGGGGCGGTAGGTGAGGAAGGAGCCGTCGCTCTCGTCGGCCTCGACCACGAAGATCTCTCCCCCGGTCCACGCGGCGTTGGTCCCCTGCCCGGTCAGCTCGCCACCGGAGGCGAACGACGGGTCGAGCCCCGCTGACTGGAGCGCCACGGTGAGCATCGACGTCGTCGTCGTCTTGCCGTTCGCACCGGCCACGGCCGCGCGGCGGGTGTCTCCCATCGTCGCCGCGAGACCTTGGGACCGGTGCAGCACAAGGAGATTCGCGTCGCGTGCGGCGCGCAACTCGACGTTGGTCTCGGGGATCGCCGACGAGATGACGACCGTGTCGACGTCCGTGACGTGGCGTGCGTCGTGACCGACGAAGGCCCGTGCACCGAGATCGCGCAGGGCGTCCAGGGTGGGGCTCTGCTTGGCGTCCGAACCGCTCACCGTGACACCGCGCGCGAGCATGATGCGCGCCACGGCGGACATGCCCGCGCCACCGATGGCGATGAAGTGGACCCGGCCGAGGGAACCGAGCCCGGGGACCTCGGTCGTGAAGTCGAACCGGGGCGCCGCTGCCGCCATCCTCAGGCCCTTCCGGAAGCGGCGTCGACGACGAGGTCGGCGAGGAGCTCGTCACCGTCACGCTCGCCCACCGAGGCAGCCGCCCTGGCCATGTCCGAGAGGCGCTCAGAGTCGCGCAGCAACGGCACGAGCGTCGACTCGACCCAGCCCGCGGTGAACTGGGCGTCATCGACGAGGATGCCGCCCCCCGCGTCGACGACCGTGCGCGCATTGAGACTCTGCTCGCCGTTGCCGATCGGCAGGGGCACGTAGGCCGCGGGCAGCCCGACGGCCGTGAGCTCACACACCGTGTTGGCACCCGAACGCGCGACGACGACGTCGGCGGCGGCATACGCGAGCTCCATGCGGTCGGCGTAGGGCACGACGACGTAGGGGGCGCCGCTGCCTTCCTCGACGACGAAGTCCTTGCCCGCGCCCGTCACGTGCAGGACCTGCACCCCCGCCTCGCGCAGTGCCGTCGACGCGCCGTGGAACGCCTCGTTGATGCGCTGGGCACCCAGCGAGCCCCCGGTCACGAGGACGGTGGGCCACAGGCCCTCGAGCCCGAAGGCCGCGAGCGCCTCGGCGCGGCGCGCACGCCGATCGAGCGTCGCGATCTCGCGACGCAACGGCATACCCGTGACGGTCGCGCGTGGGAGCGGGGTGTCGGGGAAGGTCACCGCGACGTGCTTCGCGAACCGCGCGCCGAGCCGGTTCGCGAGCCCCGGGCGGGCGTTCTGCTCGTGGATGACGACGGGTATGCCGCGTCGCCGCGCCGCGAGGTACGCGGGCGTCGCGACGTAGCCACCGAAGCCGACGACGACGCGGGCGCCGGAGTCGGAGATGACCCGGTCCGCGGCGTCGACGGCCGAGCGCAGGTTGCGTGGGAGCCGGAGCAGGTCGCCGCTCGGACGCCGGGGCATGGGCACCTTGGGCACGACCTCGAGGTCGTAGCCACGAGCAGGCACAAGGCGAGCCTCGAGCCCGGTCTCGGTGCCCAGCGCGGTGATCCGCACGTCGGGCTCACGCCGACGCAGGCAGTCCGCGAGGGCGAGCAGCGGCGAGACGTGCCCGGCCGTGCCGCCGCCTGCGAGCACGACCGAGCCGATGGAACCACCGGGACCTTCGCTCACCGGGACCACGGCTTCGGCAGCACGGCGATGGAGCGCCGCAGGATCGAGGGGCGGCCGGACAGCGCTGCGGCACAACCGGGTTCGGCCCGGGCGAAGGACAACAGGATGCCGACCGCGAACATCGTCGTGACGAGTGAGGACCCACCCGAGGACACGAACGGCAAGGGCACGCCGATCACCGGGAGCAGGCCGATGACTGCGCCGACGTTGACCATGGCCTGGACGACGATCCAGCACATGATGCCGGCGGTGGCGATCCGCACGAAGGGGTCGGACGTCCGCATCACGAGCCGGTAGCACGCGAACGCCAGGATGAGGAAGAGGCCGAGGACGGTGATCGTGCCGAGCAGCCCGAGCTCCTCGCCGATGATCGCGAAGATGAAGTCGTTGTGCGACTCCGCGAGCCACTGCCACTTCTCCCGGGACCCACCCAGGCCGAGGCCGAGCCAGCCGCCGTCGGCGAGGGCGTAGCGGCCCTGGATGCTCTGGCGGGCAGCGCCGAACGGGTCGGTGTCGTTGCCGAGCCAGACGTCGAAGCGCGCCAACCGGTTCGGGCTCGTCACCACGAAGGAGACCGCGACGGTGGCGAAGAGCAGCGCCGACGCCGCGAACCAGCGCCCCGGCACACCTGCGGTGAAGAGCACCCCGCCGACGATGGCGAGGAGGATCAGCACCGTCCCGAGGTCGTGGCCGAGGAGGACGAGTCCGACGGCGACGAGCGCGATGGGGAAGACGTAGGGCACGAGGGCGTGCCCCACCTGGTGCAAGTGCTTGCGCTTGGCCGCGAGGACGAGCCCGCCGCTCAGGGCGAGGCCCACCTTCAGCAGCTCGGACGGCTGCACCGTGAAGACCTGGAGGTCGAGCCAGTTGCGGTTGCCCTTGACGTCGAAGCCGAGGCCGGTGAAGACGAGCGCCTGGAGCACCAGGCCGACGACCATGACCGGCAGGGCGAGCTTCTTCCACGTGGGCACCGAGAGCCTGGAGGCCACGACGAGAGCGACGGTGCCGATGACCGCGAACACGAGCTGGTTGAGGAAGATCGAGTACGCCGACCCGGAGTTCGTGCGGTTCAGCGAGGTGACGACCGAGGCCGACAGGACCATGACGAGCCCGAACGTCACGAGGGTCGTCGCGACACCGGCGAGGACGTAGTACGTCGTGACCGGACGGTCAAGCCGCTGCAGCCATGCGGGGGTGTCGGTGAGGGCGCGGGCCCTCGTCGCCGCACCCTTGAGGGGGCCGGTCGTGCTGCTCACTGGATCACTCCCCCGTGGCCGCTCGGCGGAGCACCGCCTCTGCGAAGGCGTCTCCGCGCGCACCGTAGTTGTCGAACATGTCCATGGAGGCCGCCGCGGGTGCGAGGAGCACGACGTCACCCGGCTGGGCGAGCGTCGCGGCCTGCGCAACGACCTGGTCCATGGCTCCAGTGTCCGTGTCGGGGAGGTCGATGACGGGGACATCGGGGGCGTGTCGGGCAAGCGCCTGGGCGATCTGGGCCCGGTCGCGGCCGAGGAGCACGACACCGCGCAGCCGCGGCGCCGCGTCGCGGACGAGGTCGTCGACGTCGGCGCCCTTGAGGAGCCCGCCGGCCACCCAGACGACGTGCTCGTATGCCGTGAGTGACGCCGCTGCGGCGTGGGGGTTGGTCGCCTTGGAGTCGTCGACCCACCGCACGTCGCCGACCGTGGCGACCTCGGCCATGCGATGGGCGTCGGGCCGGAAGGCGCGCAGGCCCGCCGCCACGGCTCGGGTGGGGACACCGTGGGCGCGGGCCAGTGCAGCCGCCGCGAGGGCGTCGGCGACGAGATGCGGGGCAACGTCGGGCGCGTCGCCGCGAAGGTCGGCGAGGGTGGCGAGCTCAGCCGCGGCATGACGACGCTGCTCGACGAAGGCCCGGTCGGCGAGGACGTCATCGACCAGACCGACCATCGATGGCGCCGGGGTCCCGAGGGTGAACCCGATCGCACGGCAGCCTTCCTGGACCTCGGCGTCCTCGACGAGGCGTTCGGTCTGGGGGTCCTCGACGTTGTAGACGCAGGCGATCTCGGTGCCCTGGTAGATCTTGCCCTTGGCCGCGACGTACTCCTCGTAGGAGCCGTGCCAGTCGACATGGTCCGGGGCGATGTTGAGGCAGACCGAGGCCTGCGGCCGGATCGAGTCGGACCAGTGCAGCTGGAAGCTCGACAGCTCGACGGCGATGGCGTCGAAGGGCTGCGGGTCCATGATCGCCTCGAGGATCGGGGTGCCGACGTTGCCCGCACTGGTGGCGCGCTCCCCCGCTGCCTGCAGGATGGACGCGAGCATCTGCACGGTCGTCGTCTTGCCGTTGGTGCCGGTGATCGTCAGCCAGGGTGCCGCACCCTCGAGAGGGCGCATCCGCCACGCGAGCTCGACCTCGCCCCAGATGGGCACGCCGGCGGTTGCGGCGCCGGCGAGGAGCGGCTGGGTCGGCGGCCACCCCGGGGAGGTGACGACGAGGTCGACCGGCTCGGACGGCATACGGCTCACGTGCTCGGGACCGAAGCGCAGCTCGGCGTCGAGGATCTCGAGGATCCGCGCGCGCTCGGCGAGCGCGGGCGAGTCCTCCGGCGACGAGGCGTCGACGACGAGGACGTGCGCCCCTCTCTCGAGGAGGGCATCGGCCGCGGCGAAGCCGCTCACGCCGAGGCCGGCGACGAGGACGCGCAGGCCGGCCCAGTCGGCCTCGCGGTGCGTCAGGCCGTCGAGGCGCTCGCGCTGGTCGCTCGAACGGTCGCTCGGGTCAGGGTTCGCGTCGTGGGTGCTCATCAGACGCCTGCGACCCACTCGGCGTAGAAGATGCCCAGACCGAGCGCGACGAAGAGTCCGGCGATGATCCAGAAGCGGATGACGATCGTGACCTCCTGCCACCCGAGCAGCTCGAAGTGGTGCTGCAGCGGGGCCATCCGGAAGACCCGCTTGCCCGTGGTCTTGAACGACGCGACCTGGATGATCACCGACAGCGTGATGGTGACGAAGAGCCCGCCGATGATGACGACGAGGAACTCGGTCCGGGTGACGATGGCCAGCCCCGCCAATGCTCCACCCAGGGCGAGCGAGCCGGTGTCGCCCATGAAGATCTTCGCGGGCGAGCCGTTCCACCAGAGGAAGCCGAAGCAGGCACCCATGAGGGCGGCCGCGACGATGGCGAGGTCGAGCGGGTCGCGCACCTCGTAGCACTTCACGCCGGGGTTGGTCTGGCAGTTCTGGTTGAACTGCCAGATCCCGATGAGGACGTAGGCCGCGAAGGTCATCACCGACGCCCCGGTCGCGAGCCCGTCGAGCCCGTCGGTGAGGTTCACGCCGTTGCTCGTCCCGGCGATGATGAGGTTCGCGAAGAGAACGAAGAGCAGGATGCCGGCGATCGTCCCGGCGAAGGCGAGGTCGATGTTGGTCTCGCGCACGAAGGACACCTTCGTCGACGCGGGGGTGCGACCGGCGTCGTTGGGCATCTGCAGGGCGAGCACCGCGAAGACGGTGGCGACGAGGGTCTGCCCGAAGAGCTTCTCCTTGGACCGCAGGCCGAGGCTGCGCTGCTTGCTGATCTTGATGTAGTCGTCGAGGAAGCCGACGAGACCGAGACCGCTCATGAGGAACAGGACGAGCAGACCGCTCCAGCTCGGGGTCGACCAGAAGAGGAGGTGGGCTGCGGCGTATGCCGTGAGGGTCGCGCCGACGATGACCGCGCCGCCCATCGTGGGCGTGCCGCGCTTCGTGTGGTGCGAGGTCGGGCCGTCGTCGCGGATGAACTGGCCGTAGCCGCGCTTCACGAGCACCTTGATGTACATCGGGGTGCCGAAGAGCGCGACGACGAGGCTCACGACGGCGGCGACGAGGACGCCCTTCACGCTGTGCCCTCCTCGGTGGTCGTGGTGGAAGTTGAACTCTCGATGACTCGGTCTCCGAGCCACCGTAGCCCCGCGTCACGGCTCGACTTGAACAACACGACGTCACCTGCGGCGAGTTCTGCCCGCAGCAGCTCCTCGGCGGCCGCGGCGTCCGGCACCCAGCGCACGGTCGTGCCGGGGACGGCGGCGATCTCGGACATGGGCCGAGCGACCTCACCGACGACGACCAGTTCGTCGACGCCGCGCCGCTGCGCCTCCCGACCCACGCCGGCGTGGGCGTCGTCGGACTCCTGCCCGAGCTCGAGCATCGACCCGAGGACGGCCCAGGTGCGGCGGCCGGAGCCCATCGACTCGAGCGCCGCGAGGGCGGCGAGCATCGAGTCGGGGTTGGCGTTGTAGGCGTCGTTGACCACCGTGATGCCGTCGGCGAGCTCGGTGACCTCCATGCGCCAGCGGCTCACGACTCCGGCGGCACCGATCTCCCGGACGGCGTCGTCGAGACCCATCCCGCACTCGAGGGCCACGGCGAGGACGGCCAGGGCGTTGCCGACGTGATGACGCCCCACGAGAGTCATCGCGACGTCACGGTTGCCCGCCGGGGTCTCGACGCGGAACCTCGCCCGACCGTCGGAGCCGACGGTGACGTCCTGCGCCCGCACCTGCGCGTCCTCGGACTCACCGACGAGGATCACCCGGGCCGACGTCCGCCCCGCCATGGACCGGACCACCGGGTCGTCCGCGTTGAGGACGGCGAGGCCGTCCTCGGTCAGTGCCTCGACGAGCTCGCCCTTGGCCACGGCGATCGCCTCGCGCGAGCCGAACTCACCGACATGGGCGGTGCCGACGTTGAGGACGACGGCGATGCGCGGTGGCGCGATACGGGTGAGGTAGGCGATGTGCCCGATGCCGCGGGCCCCCATCTCGACGACGAGGAAGCGTGTGCCCTCGTCGATGCGGGTCACGGTGAGTGGAACGCCGACCTCGGAGTTGTAGGAGCCGACGGGAGCGATGGTCGGGGCCAGGGCGGACAGGACCGTGCCGAGCAGGTCCTTGGTCGTCGTCTTGCCGGAGGAGCCGGTGATGCCGACGACGGTGAGGTCCCGGGCCCGGTCAACGACGGCCCGCGCGACCGTCGCGAACGCCTCCTGGACGTCCTCGACGACGACGCACGGCAGCTCGGTGACGGGTCGCGAGGTGAGCGCCGCGACGGCGCCGGCGGCCGCTGCCCCGGCGACGAAGTCGTGGCCGTCCGCGGTCTCGCCGACCCGGGCGACGTAGAGGCTGCCGGCCTGCGCCTCACGCGAGTCCGTGACGACCGGACCGGTGACGACGACGTCCGCACCCGTGGTGGGTGAGGCGTGGACGGTACCGCCGGTGAGGTCGGCGATCTCCTTCAGCGACAACGGGATCACGACGTCACCTCGCGCGTGTCGGTGAGCGCGGCGCGCAGCTCGTCACGGTCGTCGAAGGGATGGGTGACCCCGCCGACCTCCTGCCCGGTCTCGTGGCCCTTGCCGACGACGGCGACCGTCGAGCCCTCCCCACCCGCACGGGCGAGCCGGACGGCCTCGCGGATGGCGGCGCGGCGACCGTCGACCTCGACGATGGCGGCCTCGCTGTCGACCTCCCGGGCTCCTTCGACGATGGCCGCACGAATGGCCGCCGGGTCCTCGGTGCGCGGGTTGTCGTCGGTGACCACGACGACGTCGGCGATGCCGGCAGCGGCCCGGCCCATGCCCTGGCGCTTGCCCCGGTCGCGGTCCCCGCCGGCCCCGAGGACGACGACGAGTCGGCCCGTCGTCGTGGGCCGCAGAGCGGCGAGGGCCGCCTCGACCGCATCGGGGGTGTGCGCGTAGTCGACGACGGCGAGGACGTCCTCGTCGCCGGGCACCCGCTCCATCCGCCCCGGGACGTGGGGGTCGGTGAGGATCGCGTTGCTCACCGCAGCGGTGTCTTCCCCGAGGAGCAGCAGCGCGGCGGCCGCCATCGCTGTGTTCGTGACGTTGAAGGCTCCGGGCAGCGCCGAACGCAGGTCGAGCTCGATGTCGTTGCCGCGCAACGTGAACCGCGCCGGGTCGGTCTCGTCGACGGCCACGGTCCAGTCGGCGTCCTTCCCCGGCCCGGTGGCCAACGTCGTGCGGTCGATGGTGGTCTCCTCGGCCAGCCGGCGACCCCAGGTGTCATCGACGCAGATGAGCGCGCGGCGAGCCCGTTCCGGCGTGAAGAGGTCGGCCTTGGCGGCGAAGTAGTCCTCCATGTCGGAGTGGAAGTCGAGGTGGTCCTGCGAGAGGTTCGTGAAGAGGGCGAGGTCGTAGACGACGCCGTCGACGCGGTGCTGGCTCAGCGCGTGGCTCGACACCTCCATGACGCAGGTGTCGGTGTCGCGCTCGGCCATGACGGCGAGGATGGCGTGCAGGTCCGGCGCCTCGGGGGTGGTCCGGACGCTCTTGATGCGCTCACCGCCGATGCGCGTCTCGACCGTCCCGATGAGCCCCGTGCGGTGACCAAGCGCCTCGAGCGCACTCGCGACGAGGTATGCCGTGGTGGTCTTGCCGTTGGTGCCCGTGATGCCGACCATCGTGAGCGGCGTGCGACCGGTGCCGTAGACCTCGGCCGCGACGGCACCGAGGACGGCTCGGGGCGAGTCGACGACGAGCACGGGGACGGCGGATCCCGCGGCGTCCACGCGCTGGGCACCGTCGGGGTCGGTGAGCATGGCGACGGCGCCGGAGGCGACCGCCTGCGCCGCGAAGTCGGCGCCGTGGGCACGCTCGCCCGGCAGGGCGGCATACAGGTCACCCGGACGCACCGACCGGGAGTCCAGCGTCACTCCCCTGACCGCCGGGGAGGAGCCGCCGGCCTCGGTCTGCGGGGTGAGGGTTGCGTCGACGAGCAGCGCGAGATCGCGAAGGCTCGGGCTGCGGTCGAGGGTGGGGCGGGGCGCGGACACGACGAGCCAGACTACTTGCCGCCCGAGGCTTTCCCGTCCTGCAGCGTCCGCGGGTCGGAGGCGGCCTGCTCGGGTGTCACCGTGAGCGGGACCTGGGGCTTGCTGGTCCCCGTCGGCGGGATCTTGAGCTCTTGGAGGGCGTAGGTCATGACGTCCTGGAACACCGGGGCAGCGACCGTGCCGCCGTAGATGCTCGCCGTGGGCCGCTGGAGGATGACCGCGACGACGAGCTGTGGGTCGTCGGCCGGGGCGTAGCCGATGAAGCTCGCCGTCTTGCCGGAGTACTTCCCGAGCTTGGCGTCGTAGTACTCCGCGGTGCCGGTCTTGCCGGCGACGCGGTAGCCGGGGATCTGCGCCGCCGGAGCCGTGCCCTCGTCGGACACCGCACCCTCGAGCATGGCGTTGAGCTTGGTCGCGGTGTCCTCGGAGATGACGCGCTTGCTCTTCTTCTGCGGAGCCTTCGCGAACTGGCCGTTCTCGTCGGTGGTGCCCTTGACGAGCGAGGGCGTGATCCGTACGCCGTCGTTGGCGATCGTCTGGAAGACCGAGGTGGCCTGGATCGCGGTGACCGACAGGCCTTGCCCGAACATCACCGTCGAGCGCTGGGTGCCGCTCCACTTCTCGGCGGGCGCGAAGATGCCGGCGGACTCACCCGGGAAGCCCAGACCGGACTTCGACCCGATGCCGAAGTTGCGGTAGTACTCCTCCAGGCGCTTCGGCTCGAGGGTCTCGCCGATGAGGATCGTCCCGATGTTGCTCGACTCCGCCAGCGTGCCGGCGACGGTGCGGTAGAGGGTCGGGTGGTCGTGGCTGTCCTTGAAGTTCGTGTCGAAGCGCTTCAACCGGTTGGGGATGACGACCGGCTGGTCAGGAGTGACCTTCTTGTCCTCGAGCGCGGCCGCGACCGTCATGACCTTGGCCGTGGACCCGGGCTCGAACACGTCGTTGAGCGCCTTGTTGACGAGGCTGCCCTTGGCGCTGCCGATGTCGTTGGGGTCGTACGTCGGGTAGGACGCGAGAGCGAGGACCTCACCGGTGCGGGGGTTCATGACGACCGCGGTGCCGGACTGGGCACCCATCTTGGCCATCTGCTGGGCGAGGGCGTTCTGGGCGTACCACTGGATGTTGGAGTTCACCGTCAGGGTGACGTCCTTGCCGTCGACCGCCTCGACACCGCCTTGTCGCCCACCCGGGATCTTCGACCCGTCGGGCGCCTTCTCGAAGACGGAGTACCCCGCCTTGCCGGCGAGCTGCTCGTCCACCATGAGCTCGAGCCCGCCACCGGCCTTGCCGTCGTTGGTGACGAAGCCGACGAGCGATGCGGCGTCGGGTCCCTGCGGGTAGACCCGCTCCGGCACAGACTCGGCGGAGTCGCGGTAGATGCCCGGGATGCCGAGCTCGGCGATCTTCCGCCAGGTGAGAGGGCTGACCTTGCGGTCGAGGATCTGGTACCGGCCGGCTCCGGTCAGCTTGGTGCGGACCTCGGCTGCGCTCTTGCCCAGGAGCGGGGCCAGGGCGGTCGCGGCGGCGTCGACGGCCTCGTCGCTCGTCGCCGGGTCACACTTCTGCCGGTCCTTCTGCTTGTAGGTGCAGACGGCCGTCGGGTCGGCGACGACGGTCTCGCGGGCACGGCTCGAGGCCAGGACGACGCCGTCGGAGGAGAGGATCTTGCCGCGCAGCGCCGGCGTGACGACCTTCTCGGTGCGCTGCTTGAGCGCCGCCTCGGCGACGGCTGCCGAGTCGAACCCCTGGATGCGCAGCAGCTGCGCAGCGAAGAGGCTGAAGACGAACAGCGTGGCGACGGTCAGTCCGCGCATCCGCCGGCGCGGGTTGCCCGGCGCTCCGGATCCGCGGCGCCGGGACGGCGGGCGGCGGGGCGGGCCTCCGCGGCCGCCACGAGCGGCGGCGGGTCGCTTCGCCGAGGCCGGCCGCGTGCCCTTCGGGCGGCGGCTGCCGGACGTGGGCCCGGTGCCCGACGCGGAGCGTCCGGTCGAGCCGGTGCGCTGGGTCGAGCCGGTGCGCTGGGTGGAGCCGGTGCGCGGGGTGGAACCGGCGCTCCCCCGTCCCGTCGCTCGGCGCCCCGACGGGGACGGAGTCCGTCGGGTCGCGCGTCCACGGGAGGGCGGCGGCGTGCGGGGAGTCGGCGGCGTCACGGCGTGGCGGTCGCGCTCGGTGCGGAGGAGGGCGACGCCGACGGTGTCGCGGACGGGGCTGTCGACGGCGTCGCCGACGACCGCGGGGTGCTCGAGGCGCTGGCCGACGGGGTGGGCTGCGGCTGTGCCGCGGGCACCGGCCGGCTCGACGTCGTGGTCGTGGTCTTGCCCGTGCGCGAGTCGACACTGGTCTTCGTCACCTCGACCGTGTCCCCCTTGATGGTCGTGACCGTGGTCGTCGTCACCGTGCCCTCCGTCCGGACGGTCGTCTTCGGCGTGGTGGCCGGGCGCTTGGCCGCGGCGGTCGTGTTGCCCTGTGTCGCCACAGTAAATTCCTTCTGCTGCGTCGCCGCAGACGCCACGCCGAGGACCTTGCCATCCTCGAGCCGGAGGAAGGCCGCCGTCTCCGCGGGCACCATCCCCATGCCGAGAGCGCGCTGGGCCAGCGCTGAGGGCGCGCTCTGCGCGTCGATGGCGTGGTCGAGGGCCTCCTCGGTCGCGGTGAGCTCGTTCGAGCGGTCCTGGAGGTCGCCGAGGACGAACGAGCCCTTGGCCATCGCGGTGTTGAGCATGAGCACGCCGAGCAGTCCGGCGACGAGCAGCGCGAGGCAGGCGCCGACGAACGCCGGCTGGCCCTGCGCCGGCTGCTCACGCACGACGCGCAGCGGGCGCGGACGGGTCGTCGGGCTGCCTGCCCGGTTCAGCGGGCGGACGGTTGCGGTCTGGCTCATGACCGGTCTCCCCTCGTGGAGCGGATGCGTTCGGCGACGCGCAGGACTGCGGACGCGGATCGTGGGTTGGTGGACTGCTCCTGCGCCGGTGGCTTCTCACCACGGACGAGGAGCCGGAGGTATGCCGCGTGCTCGGGCAGCTCGACCGGCATCCCGGGCGGGGTGGACGACGTCGCGCCGGCGGCGAGGGCCCGCTTGGTGATGCGGTCCTCGAGCGAGTGGTAGGACAGGACGGCGATGCGGCCGCCCACGGCGAGCACGTCGATGGCGGCGGTGACGGCGCGCTGCCACGCCCCGAGCTCGTCGTTGACCTCGATGCGCAGCGCCTGGAAGGTCCGCTTCGCGGGGTGGCCACCGGTGCGCTGGGACGCCGCCGGCACCGCGGATCGGAGCAGCTCGACCAGACGCCCCGAGGTCGTGAACGGCTCCTTGTCGCGCTCACGCACGACGGTGGAGACGATGCGGCTGGCGAACCGCTCCTCGCCGTACTCGCGCAGGATCCGGACGAGGTCGCCCGGCGCATAGGTGTTGAGGACGTCGGCCGCGGTCATGCCCCGGCCCTGGTCCATGCGCATGTCGAGCGGTGCGTCCTGCGCGTAGGCGAAGCCGCGGTCTGCCTCGTCGAGCTGCAGCGAGGACACTCCGAGGTCGAAGAGCACGGCCTGCACGCCCGACCCGGCGAGGCCGGCGTCAGCGACGACCTCGCCGATCTCGTCGTAGACGGCGTGAACGCCGGTGAAGCGGTCGCCGAAGCGGGCGAGCCGCTCCCCCGCGAGCGCGAGCGCCTCCTCGTCACGGTCGATGCCGATGACCCGCGCCTGAGGGCAGCGCTCGAGGACCGCCTCGGTGTGGCCGCCCATGCCGAGGGTGCCGTCGACGAGGACCGACCCCGGCGCCTCGAGCGCCGGCCCGAGCAGGTCGACGATGCGGTCGCGGAGGACGGGAACGTGCCGCTGCTCGGCGGCTCCCCGTGACTCCATCTGCATGCTCCTCATCGCTGGGCGTTCTGGCTGGCTCGGTGGGTGGGTGGGTGCTGGCTGGTCGTCGTGGCTCGTGGTGGTGAGGTCGTCCCTGGCGTTGTCGGCGGTGGGCCCCGGCCCCGGGTCCCCATCCGTCCGGCGCCCGGCACGGGGGAAGTCGTGCCGGGAGACCGGTCGGCTGGAGGCCGAGGGCCGGGGGTCACATGAGTCCGGGGATGACCTCCTCGGACTGCTCGGAGTAGGCCTGCTCGGTGCTCGCGAGGTACTCGTTCCACGCGTCGGTGGCCCAGACCTCGACGCGCGAGCCGGTGCCGATGACGGTGCACTCCTTGCTCAGGCCGGCGTACTGACGCAAGTGAGCGGGGATGGTGACGCGCCCCTGCTTGTCCGGGATCTCGTCGCTGGCGCCGGAGAGGAAGACGCGGATGTAGTCGCGCACGGCGCGGTTCGTCGTCGGCGCCTCCTGCATCTGCTGGGTCACCTTCGTGAACTCGTCCATGGGGAAGACGTAGAGGCAGCGCTCCTGCCCGCGGGTGACGACGAGGCCACCGGCCAGCCGCTCGCGGAACTTCGCGGGGAGGAAGAGCCGGCCCTTGTCGTCGAGGCGAGGCGTGTGCGTACCGAGGAACACGTTCCGCTCACCTCCCCATCGACTCGACCCGTGGGCGACACTTCACTCCGGTTTCCTCCACTTTACTCCACCTATGCGCCAGCACCAACCACATTGAGCACATTCACAGGCTTTCTTCGCAGGTCAGAAGCGGTGGTGCAAAGTGGAGCAGGAATGGGACCGGCAGCCTCCACGGGAAGGCCGCGCACGGCATACGCCCACCTCGCCCCGCACGAGGGGCGCCGTATGCCGTCCGCGCGCCGCGCGCGGAACCCTCCACGCCCGCTGTGAACCGACCCAAAGCGGTGCAAGCGCCTACCGAGGTGGAGCAATGTGGGGCAAGATCGAAGACCCGCGGCGCACGGCCTCGGGACAGCGAGCACAGGAGCCCCGGTGTCGGCACACGACGACCTCCAACGAGACCTGCACCCACAGCCGCAGACGGAGCAGCTGGACCCGACCGCCCGAGGCGCGTCACTGGACCAGGTGTTCCAGGTCGCGAGCCAGCTGCAGAGCGCGATGAACACCGTCATCGAGGGCAAGCCGGCCGCCGTCCGCACGGCAGTCACCGCCCTGCTCGCCGAGGGTCACCTGCTCATCGAGGACGTCCCGGGCGTCGGCAAGACGATGCTCGCCAAGACGCTCGGCCGCTGCATCGACGCCTCCGTGCGACGGGTGCAGTTCACGCCGGACCTGCTGCCGAGCGACATCACCGGCGTGAGCGTCTACAACCAGGACGTGCGCGACTTCGAGTTCCGGCCGGGCGCGATCTTCGCCAACGTCGTCGTCGGTGACGAGATCAACCGCGCGTCACCGAAGACGCAGTCGGCGCTGCTCGAGTCGATGGAGGAGGCCCAGGTCACGGTCGACGGGACGACCTACGCACTGCCCCGGCCGTTCATCGTCCTCGCGACCCAGAACCCCATCGAGATGGAGGGCACCTACCCCCTCCCGGAGGCCCAACGCGACCGGTTCATGGCGCGGATCTCGATGGGCTACCCGTCGGCGCGCAGCGAGCTCGAGATGCTCGACCAGCACGGCGCGTCCTCGCCGCTGGACGACCTGCGCCCGGTCACCGACGCGGCGACGGTCACCCAGATGATCGCGGCGGTGCGCGAGGTCTACGCCTCCCCCGCCCTCAAGCAGTACGTCGTCGACCTCACCCAGGCGACCCGGTCCAGCTCGGCACTGCGGCTCGGCGCCTCGCCCCGTGCGAGCCTGCACCTGCTGCGGGCCAGCCGCGCGCACGCGGCCCTCGCCGGCCGCGACCACGTGTTGCCCGACGACGTCCAGGCGGTCACCATCCCCGTCCTCGCGCACCGGCTCATGCTCACCGGCGAGAGCCAGCTCGCGCACCGCACCGCGGCCGACGTGCTCACCGACCTGCTGCAGCGGGTCCGCGTCCCTGCGCCGACCCGCTGAGGCATGCGCCGGTTCCGTGAGTCCCTGACGACGCGAGGTGCTGCCTTCCTCGCATCGGGGGGCGTCCTCGTCGTCGCCGGGATCCTCCTCGGCCAGCACGACCTCAGCCGGATCGGCACGGTGCTCTGCGCCCTGCCGCTGCTCGCCGGCCTCCTCGGACGCCGGCACGACCTCAGCCTCGACGTCGAGCGGGAGGCCCGCCCGTCGCGCGTCGTCATCGACGAGCCGGCGGTCATCGGCATGACGATCCGCAACCCCGGCCCGTCCCGCTCCCCCGTGCTCCTCGCGGAGGAGCACCTCGACTACGCGCTCGGCGACCGTCCTCGGTTCGTCGTCCCCGGGCTCGCAAGCCAGACCTCGACGCACCTGGAGTATGCCGTTCGCGCGCATGCGCGTGGAGCGCACCGTCTCGGCCCGCTCGGCATCCGGGTCCAGGACCCGTTCGGGCTGACCCTGCGGCACACCTCGATCAGCAGCGACGACGAGCTGCTCGTCCTCCCGCGGGTCGAGCAGCTGGCCGCGGGCCGGTCACTCGGTCGCGGACTCGGCGCCGAGGGGTCGGTCCCCCACCGGGTCGCCCTGCACGGCGAGGACGACCAGTCGATCCGTGAGTACCGCGACGGCGACGACCTGCGACGCATCCACTGGCCGGCCACCGCACGCACCGGCGAGCTCATGGTCCGTCAGGAGGATCGCCCCGCCAAGAGGCGCGCGGTCATCCTGCTCGACACCCGCGCCGGGTCGCACGCGGGCACCGGGCCCGGCTCGTCGCTGGAGTGGGCCGTCACCATGGCTGCCTCCGCCACGAAGCACCTGCTCGACTTCGGCTTCGCCGTCCACCTGCTCACCACGGATCCGGACCGGGAGTCCGGGGTGCGCGAGGACACCGAGCTCGACGCCGCCCTCGAGACCCTCGCCCGGATCGGCACCAGCCCCGAAACGGGCATCGACTCCCTGCTGCACGCCGCGAGCGCCGCCACCGCCCAGGGCGGGCTCGTCGTCGCTGTGGTCGGCGGCCTGGACGACGCGTCGGCCCGGGCCCTGTCGTCGCTGCGCCAGCCCGGTGGACCGGGACTGACGTTCGTCATCGACGCGGCGTCGTTCGTCCGCGAGGGCGCGGCGGTCCCGCGTGTCGCCGGCGCCGATCCGCGTTCGACGACCGCGTCCCTCGCCGCATCGGGCTGGTCGGTTCTCACCGTGCGGCCGGAGATGGGCGTCGCGGACGCCTGGACGTCCGTCGCAGGGGCTCGTTCGCTCGTGGGTGCACGATGAACCGCACCCGGCCGATCGAGGCCCTTCTCGCGGCGCTGGCCTCCTTCGGCGTCGCGCTGCCGCTGCTCACCCTGTTCGACGCCAACACCTGGGTGCGCCCCAGTCTCCTCGTCATCACGGTCATCGCCGTGGTGGGCGTCGGGCTGCGGGCGGCCACCTCGTCTCGGCTGGCCGTCGTGTCCGGCCAGCTGGTGGCGGGACTCCTCGCCGTGAGCTGGCTGCACGGCCGCGGGCACCTGTACTTCGGGTTCCTGCCGGGCCCCGACACGTTCTTCTCCTTCGGCGTGCTGCTCGGCGAAGCCCAGCAGACCGTCATGACGTTCAGCGCGCCGGTGCCGACCGAGCGCGGGGTCGTCGTCGCGATCACCATGCTCGTCGGGGTGACCGCGCTCGTCGTCGACGCCGTCGCGGTGACGTGGCGGATGCCCGCCCTCGCCGGGCTCGGGCTGCTCACCGCCTACCTCGTGTCCGCGACGAACTCCGGCGACGGCCTGTCGTGGCGCTACTTCGTGCTTCCCGTCGGTGCCTGGCTGGCGCTGCTCGCGACCCAGGGTCTCGGGTCCCTGCGCCGGTGGAGCAACGCGCGGCCTCGCACCGGGAACGACCGCGAGGACGACCCGCTCCTCGGCGTCGCCGGGACGGCCCGCATCCTCGGGGTCGCGGCGATGGCGATCGCCGTCGCCGTGCCGGCCCTCGTCCCCCACCTGCCGACGACGTTCATCGCCGACGGGCTCGGTCGGGCCGACGACGGCCGCGGCGGGGGCGCCGTCAACCTCAACACGACCCTCGACCTGCGGCGCTCGCTCGAGGACCGGTCGGAGAACCCGGTCGTCACCTACCGCACCTCGACGGACACCCCGGAGCCGCTCCGCGTGGCCATCCTCACGCGCTACCGCGACGGCGAGTGGGGCACGCGCCTCCAGCCAGACCGGGTCGTCGAGGGCCGGCCCGAGCCGCTCGTCGCGGACACCGGGGTCGAGCGCGAGTCCGTCGAGTTCACGGTGACCGAGAACCGCCTGAGTGCACCGCAGATCGCGATGCCGACGCCGGTCGAGTCCGTCGACCTCGGCGGCGCCGTGTTGCGGACCGACGAGGTGGGCAGCCTCGCCGTCGACCGGTCCGTCGACGAGTACTCGACGCGCTACACCCGGCTCGACCCCACAGCGGGCGACTTCGGCAGTGACGGCCCAGGGCCACCCTCGCTCGACGTCGGCAACTACCTCGACGTCGACGAGGCCAGCTTCGCCCGACTGTCCGAGCTCGTCGACACGGTGGTCCCCCAGGACGCGAGCGCCCTCGAGACGGCCCGGCTGCTCCAGGCCCACTTCCGCAGCAGCCAGTACACCTACTCACTGGAGCTGCCCCAGCCCACGGACCCCGTGTCGGGGCGGACGATGATGGCCGACCCGCTGTCGAACTTCCTCATCTCGCGCACCGGGTACTGCGTCCAGTTCACGACGGCGATGATCATGGCGAGCCGCATCCGCGGCATCCCCGCCCGGATGGCCATCGGCTTCCTGCCCGGCACGCGGGACATCGACGGCTCCACCTACACCGTGCGCGCCGCCGACGCACACTCGTGGCCCGAGCTGTGGTTCCCCGACCTCGGGTGGACGCGGTTCGAGCCCACGCCCGGTGTGCGGGCTGGGGCCGCGCCCGAGTACAGCCTCATCCCGACTGAGGTCAGCCCCACCGAGACGGCCTCGCCGACGGCCACCGCGCCCGCCGCGACGCCGACCCCCACGCAGCGCCCGGACACCGACGCCGGGACGACGGAGACCGAGCCGACGACCGACACGGGCCCGCTGGTGTGGGTGCGCCAGAACTTCCTCACGGTCCTCGCCGTCGTCGTCCTCGTCATCGCGCTGCTCCTGGTCCCGGCGGCCGCGTGGGTCCGGCGACGACGGCGCAGGGCCAGCGCCCGTGACGATGCCGAACGGGTCGAGGCCGAGTGGGCCTCACTCGTCTCACGGCTCGGCGACCTCGGCTTCGCTCCCCCCGACGGCGCGAGCCCGCGCCAGGCCGGGGCACGACTCACCGACGACGCCGTGCTCCGCGGCGAGCCGCAGGAGGCCATGGGGCGCATCGTCTCGACGCTCGAGCGGGCGCGGTACGCCCCACCGCAGGCGACGTTCGACGACGTCGCACCGGACGCCCGTACCGTGTGGCGGGCAGCCCTGGGGACACGCCAGCGCAGCGACCGCATCCGCGCCCACCTGCTTCCCGGCGACGGGATCCGCCAGTGGAGCGACCTGCGCTCGGGTGTCCTCGACTGGCCCCGGCGCGCGTGGAGCCGGCTCCGTCGACGCTAGTTCGCACTCTTCCCGAACGCACGTATGCCGGGTGCGCACCTCGCGAGGTGCGCACCCGGCATACGTGCATGCTGGGGAAGGCCGGTGTCAGTCGAGGTAGTCGCGCAGCGCCTGGCTGCGGCTCGGGTGGCGCAGCTTGCTCATCGTCTTGGACTCGATCTGGCGGATCCGCTCACGGGTCACGCCGTAGACCTTGCCGATCTCGTCGAGGGTCTTCGGCTGACCGTCGGTGAGGCCGAAGCGCATCGAGACGACGCCGGCCTCGCGCTCCGAGAGCGTGTCGAGGACCGAGTGCAGCTGCTCCTGGAGCAGGGTGAAGCTCACCGCGTCGGCGGGCACGACGGCTTCGGAGTCCTCGATGAGGTCACCGAACTCGCTGTCGCCGTCCTCGCCGAGGGGGGTGTGCAGCGAGATCGGCTCGCGACCGTACTTCTGCACCTCGACGACCTTCTCGGGCGTCATGTCGAGCTCGAGCGCCAGCTCCTCGGGGGTGGGCTCTCGGCCGAGGTCCTGGAGCATCTGCCGTTGGACGCGGGCGAGCTTGTTGATGACCTCCACCATGTGCACGGGGATGCGGATGGTGCGGGCCTGGTCGGCCATGGCGCGGGTGATGGCCTGACGGATCCACCACGTCGCATAGGTCGAGAACTTGTAGCCCTTGGTGTAGTCGAACTTCTCGACCGCACGGATCAGGCCGAGGTTGCCCTCCTGGATGAGGTCGAGGAAGAGCATGCCGCGGCCGGTGTAGCGCTTCGCGAGCGAGACGACGAGTCGCAGGTTGGCCTCGAGGAGGTGGTTCTTGGCGTTCTTGCCGTCCTGGGCGATCCACCACAGCTCGCGCTTGAGCTTCATCTCGATCTTGTCGCCCGAGTTGAGCCGCTCCTCGGCGAACAGGCCGGCCTCGATGCGCTTGGCGAGCTCGACCTCCTGCTCGGCGTTGAGCAGGGCGACCTTGCCGATCTGCTTGAGGTAGTCCTTGACCGGGTCCGCGGTGGCACCGGCGGTGACGACCTGCTGGACGGGTGCGTCCTCCTCGTCGTCGTCGCGCAGGACGAAGCCACCGGCGGTCTCGGACTCGGGTGCCGCGTCGGACGCCGCGTCCTTGCCGTCCTTGTCGGAGCCCTCGGCGTCACCGGCGTCGGAGGAGTCGTCGGCACCGGCCTCGGCGGTCGTGTCGTCGGCAGGCTCCACCGCTGCGTCCTCGAGCTCGGACTCGTCGACGTCCTCGGGCTCGACGTCGGCATCCTCGTCGGTCTCGACGTCGGGGGCGGTGTCGGTGTCGGCCTGGGCCTTGCCCTTGGCGGTCTTCTTCGCGGCGGTCTTGGTCGTCGCCTTCGCGGCTGCGGCCTTCTTGGCGGGCGCTGCTGCGGCCGCAGCCGCCTTCTTCGTCGTGGCCGCCTTGGCGGTCTTCTTGGCCGGCGCCTTGGCGGCGGTCGCGGACGTGCCGGACTTCTTGGCGGGTGACTTCGTCTCGGCGGCCTTGGTCGAGGTCTTCGCTGCGGCCTTCTTGGTGGGTGCCTCGCTCTTGGCGGCCTTGCTGGCCGTGCTCTTGGCCGCGGCCTTCTTCGCCGTTGCCGCCTTGGCGGTCTTGGTCGTGGCCGTCTTGCTCGCAGCGGTCTTGGTCGTGGCGGACTTGGTCGCAGCGGCCTTCTTGGCCGGTGACGAGGTCGTCTTCTTGGCCGTCTTCTTCGTCGCCGCGACGGCGCGGTCCGTGCCGCTCACGACGACCTCGATGCCCTGCGTCGCGAGGGCGGTGAGGACGATGCGCCCACGGCTCGCCCGGACGCCGGCCGCGTGGATCGCCTGCGCCACCTGCTCACCGGACACCGAGCCGGACGTGCGGCCGGCGCGGACGAGGTCCTGCAGCGCCGGGTGGGCGAACTCGCTGGGGAGGGGCGTCTCGGAGGCATTCGCGGACACAGGCAGCACCGACAACCTTTCGTCAGGGGGCACACGGAAGAGGGCTCACGGGGCGGGCGGAGCGCCGATCCGGCGGGGTCGAGTTGCGCACTCTCCGACGCCATCCGCTTCGTGTGGATCGGCCGTTGCCTTGAGGGTGCACTGACATTATAAATCGCCTCGGGGGCGTCCCCCTATTCCAGGGGGCCACTCAGCCGCGCCATGAGCCCGCGGGACCCGTCCGATGGGGCTGCCGATCAGCTCTTGACGGCGAGGACCGGGCAGGGGGCGTCGAGCAGGATCCGCTGCGCGTTCGAGCCGAGGATGAGCTTGCCGACCGGGGTGCGACGACGCAGGCCGATGACGATGAGCTCGGCGTCGAGCTCCTCGGCGGCCGCGATGAGGTCCTCGGCGGGCTCGTTGCCCCGCACCAGCTGGCGGGTCTCGACGTCGACGCCCTGACCCGTGAGGTCGTCGAGAGCCTTCTGCAGGTCACCGGAGCCCTCCCCCGCGCCGTCGCGGTCGGAGTTGATGACGACGAGGCTCGTCTTGCGGAGAACGGCCTCCTGCCCGGCCTGCGCCAGCGCGGCCGCGCCCTCCTTGGTCGGGACGTATCCCACGACGATCGCCACGAGTTCCTCCTAGTGAAGTCGGGCGGCCCGCTCGGGCCCTTGGGGGGACGCTACCGGACAATGTGACGCCTGACACGCTGCCCGGGCCGCTGACCTGCGCGGCCGCTGGAGCGCGGCCGCTGGAGGCCGCTGTCCGCTCACCCCGCCTCGAGCGCCTCGCGGATGATCTCGCCGACCCGGTCGATCTCGACGAGGAACCCGTCATGACCGTGGCGTGAGGTGACGTGACGCAGGATCGTCCCGGGTCGCAGTGCGGCGATCTCCTCGGACAGCCGCTCCGGATAGAGGCGGTCACTGTCGACGCCCGCGACGACGAGCCGGCCGCCGAAGGTGGTGAGCGCGGCGGCGACTCCCCCTCGGCCGCGGCCGACGTCGTGGCTGTTCATCGCCTCGGTGAGGACGACGTAGGAGTTCGCGTCGAAGCGTGCGCCGAGCTTGCCGGCATGGTGGTCGAGGTAGGACTCCACGGCGAACCGTCCCCCCTCCTCGACCGGAGCATCCCCGGGCTGGCCAGCACGTCCGAAGCGCTCCGCAAGCTCGCCCTCGTGCCGGTAGGTGACATGAGCGATGCGCCGGGCGATGCCGAGCCCGTCGAGCGGTGCCGTGTCGTGCGCGTAGTAGTCGCCGCCGTGGTAGCGCGGATCGCTGCGGATCGCGAGCAGCTGTGGCTGCGCCCACGCGATCTGGTCGGCCGTGGCGTAGGCCGTCGAGGCGAGCGCGATGCACGTGCGGACCCGCTCGGGCAGGCTGGTCGCCCACTCGAGGGCGCGCATGCCCCCCATCGACCCACCGAGGACGGCGGCGAAGGTGTCGATCCCGAGGTGGTCGGCGAGCCGCGCCTCCACGGCAACCTGGTCGCGGACGGTGACCGACGGGAACCGGCTCCCCCACGGCTGCCCGTCGGGGGCGTCGCTCGAGGGCCCGGTCGTGCCCTGGCAGCCGCCGAGCACGTTGCTCGCGACGACGAACCAGCGGTCGGTGTCGAGCGGGCGCCCGGGACCGACGAGCCCGTCCCACCAGCCCGCAGTCGCCTGGCCGGGGCCGGCGGGGCCCTCGACGTGCGCGTCACCGGTGAGGGCGTGCTCGACGAGGACGGCGTTGTCGCGTGCCTCGTTGAGCCGGCCCCAGGTCTCGTAGGCGAGGGTCACCGCAGGCAGGCGTCCGCCGCGTTCGAGGTCGACGGACCCGATGTCGACGAACTGTCGGCGACCCACCGGGTCGCCGGGGCGCCAGTACGCCGTCGTCGGAACGTCGGTGACGGTCATGGGTGCTCCTCGCGTCGCGCTTGCCCGACGGATGTCGGCGGGCCGTGTCCTCACCCGGGGCACCCCACCGCGAGGAGGGTTGCCGCCCAGCCAGCCGGGGCTTGTCGCTGGGACTCGTGACTGGCTCGAGTCTAGGACGCCGGCATCCCGACGGACACGAGCTGTCCGCAGCGTGAGAGCGGTCGAGTGTGGGAGCGGTCGGGTGTATGAGCGGTCAGGCGGCGAGGTCGGCCCAGGAACGTTCGGGCCGCAGCTGGTGGGCGATCATCTGGTCGAGGTACCTCGCGAGGCGATACGTGCCGTCAGCCCGCAGCGCCCGGATGACCGCGTCACCGGCGACGGAGCCGTTGCCGAGACCCCAGGCGACGGCCGCGGTGACCGTGCAGATGGCCGCGGCCTCACCGCCCCACTCGTCGGGCACGCGGCGGGCCAGGCCGAGCAGACGTCCCTGCACGGCCTCGGACCACGCCGCGGTCAGCACCGGTCCCGACGGCACCGCGTCCGCCAGCAGCGACGTCGACCGGTCGTCGATGATGTCGAGGGGAAACATCACCGGCGACATCCACGCGATGAGGGCGTCGCGCCACTCCTTGTTGCGCAGGGAGAGCAGCATGCGCGCCAGCTCGCTGTCGCTGACCTCGCACGCGTCGCCGCGGTCTCCCTGCGGCTCGAGGACCCGGGACCACAGCTCCGGCACCCGGTCGACCTCCTCCATCCACCGCCGAGCGTTCTCGAGGACGGTGGCCACCGCGGGGTCCTCGGGTGCGGTCTCGTCGAAGACGCCCTCCGGGTCGAGGACGGCGTCGACCTCCTGCCACAGCGTCGCCAGCTCGTCGCCGACAGGCGTGCTGGCGCAGCGGTCCTCGGCGACGAGGGAGCTCAGCGCAGTGCGGCTCTCCAGGGGCGCCGCTCCCCGGGCGATGAGCTCGGCAACCGCCGGTACGGCTGCGTCGTCGGGCAGGGCGTGCCCGGCCGCGTGCTCGGGACGCAGGCCGACCAGCTCGTCGGTGGGTCGGCAGCACCATCCCCACCAGCACCCGTCGCGGACGACGACGTGGTCCACGACGCCGATGTGTCGTCGCAGGATCCCTTCGTGCAGACGGGTCATGAGGCTGCGTGACGCACCCGCTTCGCCTTCGTAGCCGACGAGCAGGATGGCATCGGGCCCGATGCGGTCGATGCTCTCGAGGATGCCGTCGGCGGCCTCGCGCACGTGGCGCTCGGGCGGAATGTCGACGCGCGCGATCGGGGCCATGACGCCGCCGGTCATCATCGCGAGCACGACGCAGTCGTCCAGCCGGTACCCCAGCTGGTAGGGCAGGACCGCGAGCAGCTCGTCGGTCGTCGAGATCTTCAGTGAGTGGGTCATGTGCCCCAGCGTGGGCACGACCCGGCACTCACGAGAAGGTGACGGTCACCCGCCTGTGGACAGCGGACGGCATACCGGTCGCCTGTGGACGACGCTCACGCACGCGGCGACGACGAACCGCCACGGAGGTCGTCGTCGACGACCTCTCCCGGCACCGCCGCACCGTGTCCCGAGCCTCGCCCGGTCGAGCGCTCCCACGCGAGGAACTCCTCGGTCTCGGTGACGAGCTGGGCGGCGAGCCAGGACCCGACCATCGCGTCGTCGGCGAGCCCGAACGCCCCGAGCAGGCCTTCGGGCAGCAGGTCCACCGGCGACACGAGGTAGCCGGCGGCCCCGGCCATGAGCAGCAACCGTCCCGCGGACGTGCCGGTGTACTCACCGCTGCGAACGGCACGCACGAGCCGCGGCACCGCCTGGGCCCGCTCGGCGAGCGAGGGACCGCCCGGGCGGGAGGCGATCTTCACCGCCGTCGCGAGGCTCTTGAAGGTCGAGACCTTCGAGTGCAGCGCCACGGCTCAGCCCTGGGTGATCTGGGTCGGCGCCGCGGAGAACTCGCGGCGTGCGTTCTCGCCGATGCGCTTGAGCAGCCAGCCGTCAAGACCTGCGCCCACGACCCCGCCGACGAGCGGGACGTTGCGGCCGAACCGGCTGAAGGTCTTCTTGCCCGCAGTCGACAGCAGCCGGAACCCGACCGCCTTGTTGACGACCATGAGCGCCGGCCCGGGCAGGCGCTGCGCGGCGAGGTTGGTGATGCGGCCCGTGGGCGCGACCATGCCGGCCTTGGCGAGCAGGTCGTCCGCGTCCGCACCGACGAGGGTGAGCAGGACCGCGGTGCGGATCTGCGGCTGCTTCAGGTCGTGACCGCGCAGCTGCGCGATCGCGGCCGTCATGCGGGTGGCGATGAGGTAGAAGCCGAGGACGTTCGCCGGGAGTGCGACGGGCAGCGTGATGAACCCGCCCACGCTCGTGACGAACCCGCCCGCGGCGGCGAGCTTGAGGTGGCTGCTCACGACCTTGTCGACGGCCTCGTCGACGTTGCCGCCGGCCTTCTTGAGCGCGTCCGCGGCGATCTTCGAGGCGGAGTCGAAGGGGCCCTTGCCGTCGATGCCGGTGTCGAGGAGGTTCTCGACGAGCTTCGCGGCGGAGTTGCCGACGAACCCGCGGTCCTCCGGCGCCTCCTTGGCCTGCTCGAGCGCGGACTTCGTCTGCGCGATCTGCTCCTTGGCGTCCTTCGCGTCGTCCTTGCCGAACCCGAAGAGTCCCATGTGACCTCCATCTGTCGTGGTCAGTCGTGTTGGTCGTGGTCGTGCGTTGACCCGATCCTGCCACGTCAGAGGGGGTGTGGCGGGGGTTGGCCGGGGTGTCGGACGCCTCACCTAGGCTGCGCCCATGGCCCAGTCCGGCGGCTCCGCCGACCTCGTCGCCGCCGTCGTCCACGGTGCCCGTGCGGCTCTCGCCGGCGACGGCGTCCGGGTCGCCGGGACGGTCGCCGAGGTGGCCTCCGAGATGGGTCGTCTCGAGGACACGTCCCGTCCCCGGTGGGTGCTGTGGTCCGCCCGGTATGCCGCCCCGCTGGCTGCCGCTGCCGGCGCACCCCCGGCGCGCACCTGGGACCTCGCCGAGGCACACCGCATCCTCCACGGCGGCTGGGCCGCGGAGCCCGGACGCATCTGGGCGCACGCACACGGCATACCGGTCGAGACGCTGCCGACACCGTCGGCAGGTGATCTGTTCGACTTCTCCGGCACCGACGAGGTCGACCCCGACGAGCTGGTCCGCAGGGACGGGCACCTGCGTCCCGATGCCGAGTCCCAGTGGCTCGGGACGGACGGAGACCGGCTCCTGCGCTGGGCCGATGCGGCCCTCGACTGCGCTGTGCGACAACGGGATCGGGCCAGCTCGGTCAGTCCGCGAGTCGTGTCGACGATCCACTCGGAGTCGGCTGCGGCGGCGATGTGCCTCGAGCTCGAGACCGGTGGGCTGCCCGTCGACCGCGCGGCGATGGAGCGCCTCATCGCCGACTTCGCCGGACCCCGCGCAACATCGGAGGAGGCCGCGGCCGCGGCGCGACGCGAACGCGACGCAGCGGTCCTGCGCCACGTCCCCGGACGGGAGGGCACCGACCTGCGCAACCCGGCGCAGGTCCGTGAGCTGCTCGCCGCCGTGGGCGTCGACGTGCCCAACACCCGCAAGTGGGTCCTCGACGCCTACCGGCAGGTCCACCCGGTCGTCGACGCGCTGCTCACGTGGCGCAAGGCCGAGCGGATCGCGACCACCTACGGCTACCGGTGGCTCGACCACGGCGTCGGTGTGGACGACCGGCTGCGCGGCACGTGGACGGCGTGTGACGGCGCGGCCGGACGGATGACGGCGGAGAACGGACTGCACAACCTGCCGGCGTCGCTGCGCGCGGGAGTGGCCGCCCATCCCGGTCATGTCTTCGTGCGGGCGGACCTCGGCCAGATCGAGCCGCGCGTGCTGGCCGTCGTCTCGGGTGACGCGGCGTTCGCGGCCGCGACGCAGGCCGACGACCTCTATGCCCCGGTCGCGGCCCGGCTCGGTGTCGAGCGCCCGGTCGCCAAGGTGGCGGTGCTCGCCGCGATGTACGGTCAGCGCAGTGGAGCCGCGGGAGAGGCGCTGCGGGGTCTGGAGCGGGCCTACCCGGTCGCGATGGGCCTGCTCGACCGCGCGTATGCCGCGGGCGTACGCGGGGAGCCGGTGCGCACCTTCGGGGGTCGGCTCATCCCGACCGGGCGCTTCCTCGCCCAGTCCCCCATCGGCACGAACCCCGCCCTGGATGCGGCGCGGGGACGGTTCGCGCGCAACGCGATCATCCAGGGCGCGGCCGCTGAGCTCTTCAAGGCGTGGGCGGCAACGGTGCGGGCGCTCGGCCGCCCGCTCGGGGCGGAGATCGTGCTGTGCCTGCACGACGAGCTGCTCGTGCACGCGCCCGCGGACCGTGCCCAGGAGGTCGCCGCGCTCGTCGACTCAGCGCTGGCGGACGCGTCGCGTCGCTGGTCGGTCGGAGCGCCCGTACGGTTCGTCGCCGACACGTCGGTCATCGCCCGCTGGTCCGACGCCAAGGACTGAGAGCCCCGTTCGTCACGACTGGTTGCGCACGGTTCGCCTGTCGACCGCCCACTGATTGCGCACGGTTCGCATGCCGACCGCCCACTGATTGCGCACAGTTCGCATCGGATGCGCAGCGACGATGCGAACTGTGCGCCATCAGTGAGGGGAAAGAGGCTCAGTCGTCGTTGACGCCCTTGAGGAACTCCTCGATGTCGGCGCCGATCTCGTCGGCCGACGGGAGGTCCTCGGCCTGCGTCGCGAGCAGACTGGGGCGCTCCTGACCCTCGACGAAGGCGTCGTACTGCTGCTCGAGCGCATGCACGACTTGGCCGGCCTCGGCGTTGTCGGCGAGCTCGGCCGCGATCTCGCGGTTGTTCTCGCCGACCCGGGCGATGAGGTCGTCGTTGGGGAGGTTGAGCCCGGTCGCGTCGGTGATGGCGTTGAGGGCGGCGAGGGCACCCTCGGCCCACTCGGCCTGCGCGAGGTACTGCGGCACGTGGATGGCGAAGCCGAGCGCGTCCTGGCCGGCCTCGCCGAGGCGCAGCTCGAGCAGCGCCGGGAAGCTCGCCGGCACCTGGACCTGACCGAACGGCGACTCCTTGCCGCCGACGAGGCGCGGGTCGGTGGCGTGCCCGGTCATGCCCACGGGTCGGGTGTGCGGGACGCCCATGGGGATGCCGTGGCTCGTCACGACGAGGGAGATACCGAGGATCTGGATGAGCTGGCGGATCGCCTCGATGACCCGCTCCCACTGGTAGTCCGGTTCGGGGCCGGTGAGGAGGTAGTAGGTCTGGCCGTCGCGGTCGGTCATCCGGTAGAGCACCATCGACGGGTCGGCGTAGCTCTCCCAACGGTTCGTGTCGAACACCATCGCCGGGCGTCGGCCGCGGTAGTCGAGCAGCTGGTCGACGTCGAACGTCGCGACGACCTCGGCCTCGCTCGAGTCGACGAGGTGGGTCCCGAGGACGCGCTGGATGTTTCCGGCGTCGATGAAGGCGCCGAGGAGCACGATGAGGGCGCCCGGCTGCCGAGTGGGCGGCTGGGCGTCGAGCTCGAAGCGGTAGAGGTCAGACGGGTTCTGCACGGGAACAGCCTCTCAGGGGGGTCACGTGACAGGTCAAACGTCCGGCCGGGTGTCGGGATTCCCGGCCGAAACCCGCGCGCTCAGGCCGCGGAGCTCGACACGGCCGCGATCGCGGAGCGCACCCGCTTCTCGCTCACGGGCCTCGCCGTGCCGAGGGACTGCGCGAACACGCTGACCCGCAGCTCCTCGATGAGCCAGCCGATGTCGGTCACCTCGGGCGAGCGGCGTCGCGTCTCCGGGAGCGCCTCGAGCAGGTCGGCGTATGCCGTCTCGACGCCGTCGATGCGTTCCTGCAGCTGCGCTTCGCGCACGTTCGTGGGGGCCTTGTCGAGACGGTGCAGCATCCCGCGCAGGTAGCGGCGCAGGTCCGGGAGCCGGGCGAGGCCGGTGTCGGCGACGAACCCGGGCCGGACGAGGCCGTCGAGCTGGGCACGCACGTCGGCCGTCGTCGAGGCGAGGCTGCGAGCGGCGGCTCCGGTCGCGATGGCGTCGAGTCGCGCGCGCACCTCGGTCGCGAGGGCGAGGACGGGCTCGACCGCCTCGACGACCTGGAGGACGCGGGCGACGACGTGGGTCCGCACGGCCGCCTGGGCCGCGTCGAACTCGGCACGCGTGCGCACCGGCCCGCCGACGTGGTCGGCGACAATGGCGTCGACCGCTGCAGAGAGGCAGTCCTCGAGGAGCGCCGGGACGGAGCCGTGCGGGTTCTGGCCGAGCGCGAGCTTCTGGGCGTTGGTGAGCTTCGCGAGGACGCGCTTCCACGGTGGGGTCGTGCCGAGGATGAGCAGGCGCCGGACGCCGGCCCGGTGCGCGGCCTCGGCGGTGCCGGCATGGTCGAGGACGCGCAGGGACACAGCCGCTCCCTCGTCGACGAGGGCTGGGAAGCCCTGCACCGTGTGGCCGGCGGACCGGCCCTCGAAGGTCACTGGCACCTCCTCCACGTCCCACGTCGTCAGTCCGGTGCGCTCGATGGCGGCGCCGGCGCGCGCCATCCGTTTGCGCACCGCCCCCTTGGACGAGCTGCGCAGTGCGTCGAGGTCCTTGCCTCGGGCGATGACGCGGCCGTCCGGGCCCTCGACCGAGAAGGTGATGCGCAGGTGGTCGGGGACGCGCGCCCAGTCCCACTCCCCCGCCGGGACGGTGACACCGGTGCGCTCCTTGAGGGCGGTGGCGAGGGCGTCGGTGAAGGGCTGGTCTCCTGCGGGGCCGGCCTGCGCGAGAGCTGCGTGCGCGTGGTCCGGCGTCGGGACGAAGTGACGACGCGTCGCCTTGGGCAGCGACTTGAGCAGCGCCACCGCGAGGTCCTCACGCAGCCCGGGCACCTGCCAGTCGAAGCCGCCGTCGGTGACGCGGTTGAGGACCGCCGTCGGGACATGGACGGTGACGCCGTCGGCCGCCTCGCCCGGCGAGAACTGGTAGGTCACGTCGAGCTCGAGGTCCCCCTGACGCCACGTCCGCGGGTAGTCGCTCGCCGACACCTCGTCGGCGTCCTCGCGCGTCAGCAGGTCCTCGGTGAAGGTGAGCAGGTCCGGGCGGCGCCGTCGTTCGCCCTTCCACCACCGGTCGAAGTCCGCGACCGAGCTGACGTCGGGTGGGATGCGGGCGTCGTAGAACTCGAAGAGCACCTCGTCGTCGACGATGAGGTCGCGGCGGCGGGCTCGCTCCTCGAGCTCCGAAAGCCGTTGCAGCAGTTCGCTGTTCGCCTTCCAGAACGCATGGTGCGTGTCCCAGTCACCCTCGACGAGAGCATTCCGGATGAAGAGGTCCCGTGCTTCCTCCGGGTTGATCCGGCCGTACTGCACGGTGCGGTCGACGACGAGCGGCACGCCGTAGAGGGTCACGCGCTCGGTGGCGACGACGCTCCCCCGCGACTTCGACCAGCGCGGCTCGCTGTGGGTGCGCTTGACGAGGTGCGCGCCGACCTCCTCGGCCCACACCGGGTCGATCGCCGCGTTGACGCGGGCCCAGAGCCTTGTCGTCTCGACGAGCTCACCGGCCATGACGACATCGGGCTGCTTGCGGAACAGGCCCGACCCGGGATTGATCGCGAACCGCGAACCGCGCGCACCGGCATACTCACGCCTGCTCTCGTCGCGCACGCCCACGTGCGAGAGCAGGCCCGCGAGAAGGGCCTGGTGGATGCGGTCCCAGTCGGGCTCGCCGTCCTTGGCGGAGGTGGCGAGGTCAGGATCGATGCGCGCCTGCTTGCATGCGGTGCGCAGCTGCTGGTGCAGGTCCTGCCACTCGCGGATCCGGAGGTAGTGCAGGAACTCGGCCTTGCACATGCGACGAAAAGCACTGCCGGACAACGCTTTCTGCTGCTTCTTGAGATAGCGCCACAGCGCGAGGTAGCTCGCGAAGTCTGATGTCTCGCTCTTGAAGCGGGCGTGCTGTTGCTTCGCCTGCGCCTCCTTGTCGACCGGCCGCTCGCGCGGGTCCTGGATCGACAGGGCGGCGACGATGACGAGGACCTCCTTCGTGCAGCCGAGCCGTCCGGCCTCGATGAGCATGCGCCCGAGCCGTGGGTCGATTGGCAGTCGCGCCAACGTCTTGCCGTATGCCGTGAGGCGCTTCTCGCCGCGACGCCCCTCCCCCTCGCGGACCGCGCGCAGCTCCTCGAGGAGCCGGACGCCGTCGGCGACCTGCCGCGGGTCCGGCGGGTCGACGAACGGGAAACGGGCGACATCACCGAGGCCGAGCGAGGTCATCTGCAGGATGACCGAGGCGAGCGAGGTGCGCTGGATCTCGGGCTCGGTGAACTCTGGCCGGGACTCGTAGTCCTCCTCCGAGTAGAGGCGGATCGCGACGCCGTCGGCCACGCGGCCGGTGCGTCCGGAACGCTGGTTCGCGCTGGCCTGCGAGATCGGCTCGATCGGCAGACGCTGGACCTTGGTGCGCTGCGAGTAGCGGGAGATGCGGGCGGTGCCGGTGTCGACGACGTAGCCGATGCCGGGGACGGTGAGCGAGGTCTCGGCGACGTTGGTGGCGAGGATGATGCGGCGACCACTGCCGCGGGTGAAGACACGGTGCTGCTCGGCGGCGGAGAGCCGCGCATAGAGCGGCAGGATCTCGGTGTTCGGCAGGTCGAGCCTGCTCAGGGCGTCGGCGGCGTCGCGGATCTCGCGCTCCCCGGAGAAGAAGCACAGGATGTCGGTCGCCGGGTGTCCGGGTGGCGTCTCGGTCCACAGCTCCTCGACCGCCTCGACGACGCCGGTGACCTGGTCGCGGTCGCGGGTGATGACGCCGTCGGCGTCGCGTTCGACGAGCGGCCGGTAGCGGACCTCCACCGGGTAGGTGCGCCCGGAGACCTCGATGACGGGGACCTCGCGCACGGTGTTGCCTCGGACGTCGGTCGCGAAGTGGCGGGCGAACCGGTCGGGGTCGATCGTCGCCGACGTGATGATGACCTTGAGGTCGGGACGACGCGGCAGGAGGGACTTGAGGTAGCCGAGGATGAAGTCGATGTTGAGGCTGCGCTCGTGGGCCTCGTCGATGATGATCGTGTCGTAGCGGCGCAGGTCGCGGTCGCGCTGCAGCTCGGCGAGCAGGATGCCGTCGGTCATCACCTTGACGCGGGTCCGGTCGCTGGAGTTGTCGGTGAACCGGACCTGATAGCCCACGAGGTCACCGAGGTCGACCTGCATCTCCTCGGCGATGCGTTCGGCCACGGAGCGGGCGGCGATGCGGCGCGGCTGGGTGTGGCCGATCTGGCCGCGGCTGCCGAGGCCGAGCTCGAGGCACATCTTCGGCAGCTGCGTGGTCTTGCCCGAGCCGGTCTCGCCGGCGATGACGACGACCTGGTGGTCACGGATCGCGGCGAGGATGTCGTCGCGGCGGGCGACGACAGGGAGCTGGTCGGGGTAGTGCAGGCGGGACGCGTCGACCGGGTCGTGGGCAGGGGCGGCGCGGTTCAGGGGCGCGGGGTCGGCTGGGCGCCCCCTTCGACCTCCCCGGTTCCGCTCTGGCACGCGCTCAAGGATAGGTCGGGAGTCGAGGCACACTCACTCGACTTCGGCGTGAGTGCCGCGTTGGCGGCCGACGTGAGCTTCGGCTCCACGCGCTCCAGGGTGACCCCAGCGACATACATGCGCTGCGCGGTGGTACCCCCCGCCGTCGCAGCACGCCACCCGTCGAGGAACGTCTTGTCGGCCTGGTAGCGCGCCTGCGTGACGGCATACGTCTTCGCGGCTGCGGCCTTCTGCCCCCATGACATTCCCTTGAATGCCGGCATCGCCGGAGGTGTGAGAGCGACGATCATGCGCTCGGGCGAGTACTTCGGGTCGAGCCCCTTGCTGATTTTGGGGTATGCCGTGTGCACCCCTTCGCGGATCGACGCGCCGACGCGGTAACCGAAGGTCAGCTGCCGGTCTCCCACGTACCCCCGCGACTGGTCGGCCACTCTCGAGAACGGTCGTGCACCCAGCTGCGACCCCACTGTGAGCCTGCCAGCGCCATAGGACGCCGCACGCGCCGCCACGTTGACCCCGACCTTCTTCCAGCTGCCCTCGGAGTAGAAGATGAGCAGTGCCGCGTCACTCACTGTCCCCATCACGTCACCGGTCGTCGTCAGGGCGGCGACCGGCCCCCTGCGAAAAACCGAGGGGATCGAAGCGATCTCCTCCGAGTAGTTCTGCATCTTCGCCAGGGCCGTGTATGTCGCGGAGTCGTCGAGGATGTCGTCCGCGAGTCGCCGCAGAGCTACCGCGCATCGCTCGTCGGCCTCGGTGAACCGGTCCCACGCGCGACGATGCCGCTCGGTGGCCCGGTTCATCCAGTCCACCTGCTCGATCTGTAGCCGCGACAGCTCGCTCGTCTCGGGTTCCTGTCCGGCCAGGGCAACGAGCCGGTCTTCGAGTGACTGGTACGTGAACCAGGCACCCGACCGGAGCTCCTCAGCGCGCCGCGCCTCGACCTGGGTCTCGACCAGTACGTCGGCGAGCGCGCGGATGGCGGTCGCCGCGCCGCGGTAGCGGTCGATCAACGCGTCGAGCAGCGGGGGCGACTCGCGCACGGCGTCGGCAAAGGCCTCTCCGGCCGGTGACTCCCACGATGAGCCCGCCTTGATGCCCACGAGGGTCGCGTTGATCGAGCTCAGCCTGGCCGCACCGGTGCTCAATGCATCGGCGGGTGCCATCGCTGACGTGTAGTCGCCCTCGATCTGCGGCAGCACCTGACCGATCATCGGGTGGGCCCCCCGAACAGTCGCGTCGTCGTCGCCTCGGTCTCCACGTAGGCGGCCCCGGCCACCTGTGCCTTGTCGCCCAGGTCGCGAAGTACCTCGACGAGCAGGAGCCGGTTGCGACGCCAGCCGGCCACGAGGTCGTCGAAAGCCTCCGAACTCCTGCCACAGCCCAGAGCCCAGCGATCCGCTTGGGCATCCTTGGTGGCCTCGAGCGCGTCTGCGACCTCGCCGAGCGATACACCCAGCGAGGCAATGACCTCCGCACCGATCCGCATCTGAGTCATGCTCCGACGGTAGGGCGGATCGAGAAATCGGCCGCGGAGTTTTCCACAGGCGACCCGTCTCAGGGCGCGAGGCCAGCCGGTCAGGCGCCCTTGGCCGCGACGAAGCCCTGCTCGAGGTCGGCGAGGATGTCGTCGATGTGCTCGATGCCCACGGCGAGCCGTACGAGCCCCGGCGTCACTCCGGCCGCGAGCCGGTCGCTGTCCGGGCCCTGCGAGTGCGTGGTCGTCGCCGGGTGGATCGCGAGCGAACGCACGTCGCCGAGGTTCGCGACGTGCGAGTGCAGCCGGAGCGCCTCCACGAAGGTCCGGCCCGCCTCCGCTCCCCCGGCGATCTCGAACGCAAGCACGGCGCCGGATCCCAGCGGCGTGTACTTCTGCGCCAGCTCGTGGAACGGGTCGCCGGGCAGCGACGCCCAGCGCACCGACTCGACCTGATCGTGTCCCTGCAGGAACTCCGCGACGGCACGCGTGTTGGCCAGGTGCCGCTCGATGCGCAGGCTCAGCGTCTCCAGCCCCTGCGCGATGAGGAAGGCGTTGAACGGCGCGATGGCCGGACCGAGGTCGCGCAGCAGCTGTACCCGCGCCTTGAGGATGTAGGCCAGGTTCGCGCCGGGCGGTGACCCGACGCCGAGGTCGCGGGCGAACACGAGCCCGTGGTAGCTCTCCTCCGGCGTGTTGAAGTTCGGGAACTTCTCGGGGTCCGTGGCGAAGTCGAAGGACCCGCCGTCGACGATGACGCCGGCGATGGTCGTGCCGTGACCCCCGAGGTACTTCGTCGCCGAGTGGACGACGATGTCGGCGCCGTGCTCGAGCGGGCGCAACACGAACGGGGTCGCCACGGTGTTGTCGACGACGAGCGGCACTCCCACGGAATGAGCCACCGCCGCAACGCTTTCCACGTCGAGGATCTCGATCTTGGGGTTGCTGATCGTCTCGCCGAAGAAGAGCTTGGTGTTGGGGCGCACCGCTGCTCGCCACGACTCGGGGTCCGTCGTGTCCTCGACGAAGGTGACCTCGATCCCGAACTTGGGCAGTGTGTGCTTGAGCAGGTTGTACGTCCCGCCGTAGAGCGACGGCGACGCGACGACGTGGTCGCCGGCCTCGGCGATGTTGAGGATCGCCAGCGTCTCAGCGGCCTGGCCGGACGCGACGAGCAGTGCACCGACACCTCCCTCGAGCGAGGCGATCCGTTGCTCGACCGCGTCCTGCGTCGGGTTCATGATGCGGGTGTAGATGTTGCCGAACTCCTTGAGCGCGAACAGGTTTGCCGCGTGCTCGGTGTCGTTGAAGACGTAGGAGGTCGTCTGGTAGATGGGGAGCGCCCGGGCGCCGGTGGCGGCATCCGGCGCCTGACCGGCGTGGATCTGTCGCGTCTCGAAGGACCAGTTCGGTTCGGGCGCGGACGCGGTGTCAGGGGTCGTCGAGGTGGTCGGCTCGGTGGCCATGGTTGTGCTCCTTGGATAGCCGTGCTTGCGGCCGCCGGTCGACGTGCCGCCAGGTCCTCACCCGGGGCACCCCACCGCGGTTGGAGGGTTGCCGGTCAGCGAGCCGGGGCTTCGCGCTGACACTCATGACCCACTGCAACGGTAGGAGATGGCGAGCGGGCGGCATACCTGCGTCTCGGTCCTCGGACCGGCAAGATGGGTGACATGACCTTCCACGCCGATGAGTACAAGGCGGCCGCAGGCCGCTACCGAGCCGGTATGCCGTTCCGTCGCGTCGGGCGGTCGGGTCTCGACCTGCCCGCCATCTCGCTTGGGCTGTGGCACAACTTCGGCGACGACGTGCCCCTCGAGCGCCAGCAGGCGATCCTGCGACGGGCCTTCGACAAGGGGATCACGCACTTCGACCTCGCGAACAACTACGGCCCGCCCTACGGCTCCGCCGAGCGCAACTTCGGCACGATCTTCGCGCGCGACTTCCGGCCCTACCGCGACGAGCTCATCATCAGCAGCAAGGCCGGCTACGACATGTGGCCCGGCCCCTACGGCCAGGGCGGCGGCAGCCGCAAGTACATCCTTGCCAGCGCCGACCAGTCGCTCAAGCGGATGGGCCTGGACTACGTCGACATCTTCTACAGCCACCGCTTCGATGAGACGACCCCACTCGAGGAGACCATGGGCGCGCTGGACACCCTTGTGCGACAAGGCAAGGCGCTCTACGTCGGCATCTCGTCCTACTCCGGTGAGCGCACCCGCGAGGCGGTCGACATCCTGCGCGAGATGGGCACTCCCCTGCTCATCAACCAGCCGTCGTACTCGATGCTCAACCGTTGGGTCGAGGAGGACCTGCTCGACGTTCTCGAGGAGACCGGCGTCGGCTGCATCGCCTTCTCACCGCTCGCCCAGGGCATGCTCACGAGCAAGTACCTCAAGGGGATCCCCCAGGGCTCGCGTGCCTCGCAGGGCAAGAGCCTGTCGCCCGACCTGCTCACCGAGACCTCGCTCAAGCACGTGCGCGCCCTCAACACGATGGCGAAGAAGCGCGGCCAGACCCTCGCCCAGATGGCGATCGCGTGGCTGCTGCGCGACCACCGCGTCACCTCCGTCCTCGTCGGTGCCTCGAGCGTCGAGCAGCTCGACGACAACCTCCAGGCCGTGAAGAACCTGGCATTCACCGACGCCGAGCTCGCGAAGATCGACAAGCACGCCGTCGACGCGGGCATCAACCTCTGGGCGAGGTCATCGGACGCCTGAGCTCGCTGCGCGGACCCGCCTGAGCCACCAGATCCCCAGCACTGGCAGGACGAGGGGCACGTAGCCGTACCCCGACCCGAAATGGGACCACACGGTCTTGTCCGGGAAGGCGCTCGGCACGGCATACGACAACGCCCCGACGACGAGGACACCGACGAGCTCGACGGTGCACGCGAGCAGCGCGACGCGCGTCGAGGTGCGGTCGCCACGGGCCATGCCGATGGTCGCGACGATGTAGATCACGGCGGCGAGGGCGGAGAGCAGATAGGCCAGCGGCGCCCGGTCGAAGTACTCGAGGATCTGCAGGGTGGACCGGCCGGTCGCCGCGAGCGCGAGGATGCCGTAGACGGCGACGAGGATCCGGCCGGGACCGCGCGAGGAGTGCTCGCCGTGCGGTGCATCGTGCACGGGGCCGGCCGTCTCAGGCATGCAGGTCCCAGATCTGCTGCAGCCTCAGGGTCATCACCACGACGGCGAAGGCACCCACGGCGACGGCGACCATGGCCCACCGGGTCTTGTCCTTGATGGCGCTCCACACCGTGATCGCGAGGACGAACGGCAGCGTGAGCAGGTATGCCGCGAAGGTCGCCGTGTCGCTGCCGGTGTCGATCCGGCCGAGGCCGAACAGACCGCGCACGAGCTGGGCGACGACTCCGAGCTCGACGAGGGTGGCGAGGCCAAGCAGGAAGTTGTCGATGAGCCGGTCGATGGCGGCATAGACGAGGGCGACGACGAACAGCAGCGCGGCTGCTGCGACGAGCACCTGGGTGAGCACGAGAACCACGGCGCACAGACTACGTGGGGGTGCTCACCCCTCCTCCGGGACGCCGCCGGTTGCTTGGTTGGATGCTCGCATGACTTCTGCGCGCATCGGCGACGTCGACATCGAGTACGAGGTCGACGGACCTGACGACGGCGAGCCGATCCTGCTCATCATGGGCATGGGCGCCCAGCTCGTGGCATGGCCGCCCGACCTCGTGGAAGCCCTTGTGGCTCAGGGGTTCCGGGTGATCCGCTACGACAACCGTGACCAAGGGCTGTCGGGGTACACCGAGACTCCACGGCCGAAACCGGTGGTCCTGGCAGCGGGGCTGGCCTCGCGTCGCTGGGCGACTGCGGACTACACCCTCGTCGACCTCGCCGAGGACGCGGCGGGACTGCTCGACCATCTCGGCGTGGGCACGGCCCACGTCGTCGGGATGTCGATGGGCGGGATGATCGCGCAGGAGCTCACTCTGCGGCGTCCGGAGCGCGTGCGCTCCCTGTGCTCGATCATGTCGAACACCGGCGACCCGAGGAACGGCCGCACCTCCGCCCGACTCCTGCGACCGTTCCTTCGGCTCATGCGCGCACCCGCTCCGACGACGCGCGAGGAGGCGGTGCAGCGCGGCATCGAGTCGTTCCGGATCATCGCCGGCTCCGAGTTCGACGAGGATGAGATGCGGGTGCTTGCCGGACTGCACCTCGACCGTGGTGGCATCACCACTGCCAGCCGGGACCGCCAGCTCGCCGCCATCAACGCCTCCCCCGACCGGACGCCGCGGCTGCGCGAGATCACCGTGCCGACCCTCGTCATCCACGGCCTGCGCGACCGGCTCGTCCTGCCGAGCGGCGGCGTCGCGACGGCGCGGGCCATCCCGGGGTCGCGGCTCATCATGTTCCCCGAGATGGGGCACGACCTGCCCAAGGGCCGCCGGCTCGAGATCGTCGAGGAGATCACCCGCAACGCCCGCCGCGCCACCGACTGACCAGTGGAACGACCGGAATCCCTTGACTCCGGTCGGCGACGCGGGCACCGGAGGCACGTGCACGACCGACATGGTGGACTCACGAGACTGCCGCGACCTATGACCGCATCGTCCGGGCAGCGGACAACGGGAACTCGGTGCCGGTCGACACTTACGAGTCGGGCTCCGGCAGCCACATCGTCCTCGTCACCAGTGCCGTGGACGGCAACCTGCGCGTCTACGAGCCCGAGTCCGGCGAGACCCGCGAGGAGCTCGAGCCGTGCAAGGGTGGTCGGCATGAAGGGAACCCTGCGGACAGGTTGCATGGTCGTCACCGCGCTCGTGTCGGTGGCGACTTTCGCAGGGTGTGTGCCCAGGGACGGCCGGGCGTACCCGAACGCCACCGACCTCTCGCGCGCCCAGAAGGTTTGGGCCGACCCGTGGCTGGCGGCCGAGGGGACCACCCTCGCCGGCCCGAACGGCACCGGCCTGTCCCGCGATGTCGCGGGTCGCAGCTACACGACGGCAGCCGAGCCGCGCGCAGTGGCGCTCGCCGAGGTCCGAGCCGCCACGTCGGCGGGATGGGCCCTCGTGTCCGTGAGCTGCGATCCGGACGAGCCTGGAGAGCCAGGGTCCGTGGCCGCGTCCCTGGGCCGTGGAACCGGAGGTGACGCGGCACTCGTGACTTTGGAGGCGGCCCTCTCCTCCGCCTCGGGGACCGTCGTCGAGCTCAGCGCCGAGGTACCCCACCACCTGGATCCGGGGTGGCCGGCATCGACCTCGCTCGACTTGGCCAGCACCTGCCTCGTCACCGGATCGCCGACGTCCAGCGCGCCACCCTCGGGCGCCCCCACGCCCAGCAACCTCGACCTCGAGGACGGGTCGCTCGACCCGCCCGAGTGGTCGGATGCCGGTGAGGACGGGCTGTCCACGGCCGTCGCCGCGGTCGCGGACGACCCGGTCCTGCGTGAGCTCGGGCTGACCATCACGACACCTCCGGAGACAGGCGCGACCGAGGCCCGGGATGCCGCTGTGGGCCGGTCCGACGAGGTCACCACCACCGACGGGCTGGCTGCCGTGGTCGCACGCCTGCGGGCCCAGGGTTGGACCCTGACGTATGCCGGGTGCATCGGCTCCGGGGCGCCCGACATCGCCGAGCTGACTCGTCCCGCTGGCAAGCGCCATGCCACGCTCCGGCTCTCCGAGGTTCCCGGCGCCGCCGAGCCGCGACTCGCGGCGACCGTGGCGGTTTCGACGCCCGGGCTACAGTCCCAGTCCCCCACCAGGGATCAGTGAGCCCTGCTTCGCCTCCACCGCTAGGGTGGATCGTTTCTCGCACAAGGGTGTTCCCAACCTTGGGCCCACTCGACTCTGGCCGCTGGCGCGTTGAGCGGGTCCGGGCCGTCAACACTTCGCGGCCCGTTGCCGGTCAGCCGGCGAGTGAGTCCTTGACGGCCGCGACGAGCTGGTCGACCTCGTCCTCGGTGATGACGAGCGGCGGCGCGAGCCGGATCGTCATGCCGTGCGTGTCCTTGGCGAGGATGCCGCGCTCCATCAGCCGCTCGCACAGCTCACGCCCCGTCGGCCCACCCGGCGACACGTCGAGCCCGGCCCACAGGCCGCGCACCCGCACCGCGTCGAGACCGGAGCCGACGAGCGGCTCGAGACCGGCCCGCAGGCGCTCACCCAGGCGGGCCGCGCGCTCCTGGTACTCGCCCGTGGCGAGCAGACGGCATACCTCGTGCCCGATCGCGGCAGCGAGCGGGTTGCCGCCGAAGGTCGACCCGTGCGAGCCCGGCGTGATGACCCCGAGGACGTCGGTGTTCGCGGCGACCGCGGAGACGGGATAGAGCCCGCCGCCGAGGGCCTTGCCGAGGATGTACATGTCGGGCACGACGTCCTCGAGGTCGCAGGCGAAGGTCGTGCCGGTGCGCGCGAGGCCGGACTGGATCTCGTCGGCGACCATGAGGATGTTCGCCTCGGAGGAGAGTGCGCGGACATCGCGCAGGAAGCCCTCGGGCGGGACGACGACGCCGCCCTCGCCCTGGATTGGCTCGAGCAGGACGGCGACCGTGAACTCGTCGATGGCCGCGCGCAGCGCCTCGATGTCGCCGTAGCGGACGGCCCGGAACCCGGGGGTGTAGGGACCGTAGTTGTCGTGGGCGACCTTGTCGTCGCTGAAGCTGATGATCGTCGTCGTGCGGCCGTGGAAGTTGCCCTCCATGACGATGATGTTCGCCTGGTCCTCGGGAACGCCCTTGACCTCGTAGCCCCAGCGGCGGCTCACCTTGAGCGCGGTCTCGACGGCCTCGGCGCCGGAGTTCATCGGCAGCACCATGTCCTTGCCGGTGAGCTCGGCGAGCGCCTGCGCGAACGGGCCGAGCTGGTCGTTGAAGAACGCGCGGCTCGTCAGGGTGAGGGTGCCGAGCTGCTGGCGGGCGCGCTCGACGAGCTGCGGGTGCGAGTGGCCGAAGTTCAGGGCCGAGTACCCCGCGAGGCAGTCGAGGTAGCGCTTGCCGTCGACGTCGGTGACCCACGCGCCGTCGCCGCTCGCGAGGACGACCGGCAGCGGGTGGTAGTTGTGCGCCGCGTAGCGCTCGGTCGTCTCGATGTGCTGTTCGGTGCTCTGCGGGATGGGAGTGGTGGGCGTGCTCACGACGGTCGCTTCCTTTGACGTGGTGGGTCGGCGCTCACTGTAGCGTCGCCGCGCGTCGTGGCCGATTCGCGCCGATCTTCCCGTATGCCGTCCGCTCACCCGGACGATTTCGTCGCGTCTCAACCGCCGACGCCTGTGGATGAAGCCAGAGCCAGTCAGCGTGGTTGTGCCACAGTTGTCGACGTGGGGGAGAACACGATGACGGCCGCCGCCGAGGACCACCTCGCGGCGCGGGAATGGTGGGAGCGAGTCAGCGCGCGGCGCACGTTGTGGTGGCGCCGCCGCCCCGAGCTCGCCAAGCGCATCGGTCTTGTAGCCAATCTCGTGACTTGGGCCGCCCTGGCTGTCCTGCTCGTCGCTGTCGTGACCTGGCCGACGATGCGCTGGAGCGTTCGGGTCTGGGTCGGCGTCATGTGGGTGGCCTTGTGTTGGGGCCTCATCGCCCACACCAAGACGCTGGCGCTTCGCACGCTCTTCCGCATTCTGGCCCTGTCCGTACCGTGGTCCTTCGCGATCGCCCTGCTGTCGGGCTGGCTCGCACGCGGGCCGGGCGGCCTCCGTGAGGCCAACGCGGTCGCGGGAGCGGTCGTCGTCGCCTCCATCGTCGAGGAGATTCTCAAGCTCGGACCACTGGCACTTCTGGCACTGGCCGCCCCGGGCCGCGTGCGCCGCTTCACAGTCGCCGACTGGGCGCTGGTGGGCTTCATGTCAGGTCTGGCCTTCCAGCTGCTCGAGGAGGCCCTGCGACGGGTGCTGCTCTTCGGGCCCGGGCGCAAGAGCATCACGGACGTCCTGTGCTCCTTCGGGGATGCGGAGCAGCGGCTCGACTGTTATGAGATTCCCTCCTTCGGACTCAACCCGTTCGGAACTGGCTTTGGCGGGAACCCTCCTTACGCGGGCCATGCGGTCTACACGGGATTGATCGCCGTCGGGATCGGACTCGCCGTTCGAGTCATCCGGGGACGACTCGTCGGCGTCTTCGGTGCCCTGATCGCCGGCCTGGTCCCTGTGGCGCTATTCCTGCTGTCTGTCCTGGATCACGCAGCCCGCAACGGCAGCCTGAACGAGACGTTCGACCAGATCGAGGACGTCGTCCCACGAGCCGTCGTGTGGCTCCACACCGCGACCGGCGGCGGTCATGGCCGTGAGGCGCTGCTCGTCGCACTCCTCGTCATCGGCATGGTCCTCGATGCTTCCTTGTTTCGGTTGGCGAACCTCGCAGACGTGCTGGAGGACCGGCCGGTCGGATTCCTCGAGCGGAGGTACCTTGCCGTGCGCCGCGCGACCGCGGAACTCGGCTCGGCTCGCGTGGGGTGGTTCCTGGGCAGCGGCGTCGACGTGATCTTCATCCTCGCGCGCGACCTGCGCGACTCCGTGCTGCTCCTGTTCAGTCCGGCCCCAGGTCCGTCCTGGCGCTCTCGCGCGGCACGACGCGTTCGTGATGTTCGTGGCTTGTGGGAACAACAGCGACGCCAGCGCGAGGAGGTCGTCCGATGGGCGTTCGACACGCCTCCGCACGGTCGACGCCTGTTCCGGGCCGTCGCCGCTCTCCTGACTCTCGTGGCCTTGGCGCTGGTGTTCGTCGCGACGCCCTTGCTCACCGCAGCGCTCGATATCGAACTCAACGGTCCTCGGCCGTCACCATGGCTGGCTGGAGTCTTGGAGGCGCTCGGCGAGTGGTGGAACGACCTGCCCCCGGGACTCAAGGTCGCGGGAGTCGTCGTTTTGGGTGCGGCCGTCATTGCCAGTGGAGGCACGCTGGCCTTTGCCTTGGGTGTGGGTGGTGCGGTGTGGACCGCCCTGGATCGCGCGGACGACCTCGGGAGGTTCGTCGACGACCCTCGCGGCACCATGGACGAGTACCTCGCGCAGAATTCACCCAGCGATGTCGCGGTGGACGCCGGGCTGCTGGTCCTCTCCTTCATGGGAGAAGGCGCAGTCGCGGCCGCCGGTGGACGTGCAGCGCGCGCCGGGCTCGACGCCGCCGAGGACGCCGGCCTGACCCGGTCTCTGCGTGACCACATCGGCGAGCTGCCCCGAGCGATCGTCTCGATCGACCCGGCTCTCGGGTCGCGGGTCTACAGCGGCGGTGGACTGCCCTTGCGGTCCCAGCTGCCCGAGTGGCTCCGACGCGTGCGCGAGGGGTCGAAGTTCCACCGCGCCGAGCAGGCCAGCCTCAACCAGATTCCGGGCGGGAGCTCCGAGACGTACGTTCGCAAGGTGAAGCCGGGCACGGGCGACGAGATCGAGTACTTCGACACGCGGTACAACCGGGTCGACCACTACAACGACTACGAACGGCAGATCCGGTCGATCAAACACACCCAGCTGGCCGAGGTCCAGGAGAGCACGGCCTTGCGCTACCTCGACGAGCTCGCGACCAAGTACAAGCCCGGCACCCCCATCGCCGACGTGCCATCCACACCCGAACGACTGCTGGGGAAATCGCTCAAGGGTCAGATGATCCTGCACGTGCCGATCCAAGAATCACCGATTCCTGACGCTGTGCTCAATCGAGCAGCGGACCTGAACATCAAGATCATCGATATCACGGGAAGGCTGTACACATGAGCACCCAAGTTTCCTACGCGCATTGGCTACTGGGATACGGCAGGGCCCGTGACCGGTACACGACCGCAGAGGCGCATCACCGAGACGAGGCGGGTGAGGAGTACTGGGTGCTGTTCGGCGACCCCGAACGCCCGCGCCAAGTCATCCAAGTGTCGGAGCGACACCTCGACTACCTCGTGGTGTGGCTGGACGAGGAACTCCGGGAGGTGTTGACCTACCTGTTCGTGCCGGTTGACAAGGAGAACCCGCAGGACTTCAGCAAGGGCCTGTTCCTCGAGCAGGTGCACTTCAAGGAGTACGACTCCCCCGACCTCGACTCCGCCTTCCCGTCCCGCGCCGGCGGCACGTACTTCGAGCACGACGGGTCCGCATTCCACGTCCAGAACCTCGGCAACGGCCGCGAGGAATCCGAGACCGGACCCATGGACCCCGCCGAAGCACAGCGTCTCCTGTTCGAACCCCACCCCACCTTCGGCGACTGGACCTCCATCGCCCGCCGCGACCGCTGAGTGCGACCGCACCTGCGCTGACCGTCCGAACGGGCCATGGACACCTCCGATGCTTGACGAAGTCTTGACCTGCACCTGACCGAGCACTGACCCGAAGTGGCCCGAGCTGGGGTTCGCTGTACCTCACCGTGGCTGCTGACTCCGGCGCTACCGCATCGGGGCGGTGGTCGCGCACAAGGAGGAGACATGCCCCACGAGAGCAGAAGGCGCGTTCGGCGCATCGTCGGCGTCGGAGCGGCGGCAGCCGCAGCCGTCGCCATGACGACGGTCGGCGCGCCCGCCATCGCAGCACCCCAGGCAGCACCCGCGGCCAACGACACCAAGGGCTCGGCGTTCGCCGGTGACAAGGTCGACCAGCTGCCCGACCTCGACAGCCGCTCGGGCACTGCGGCCCCGACCGCAGCCCAGCGCTCGGCCGCCTCCCGGGCCGAGAATGCCCGCGGCGCCGCCGCCGCTGACGTGACCTGGAACCGCCTCGGGTCGGTCAAGACCATGGCGCCCGACGGCAAGGGCGCTCTGGCCACGGGCCTCGGCGCCAACCCGGAGAAGGCTGCACGCGCCTTCCTCACCCAGCAGGCTGCGACGTTCGGCCTCACGGCCGCGGACGTCCAGGCGATGGATCACCTCGCGACCAACAAGGTCGGCAAGGCCGACGTCGTCATGCTCCGGCAGACGGTCGGCGGCATCCCGGCCGGCATCGACGGCATCGCCGTTGTCGCCGTCGAGAACGGCACCGCCCGCTACGTGAGCTCCACCCTCGCTCCCCTCGCGGGCAAGAGCTCGTCGCGCGCCGCCGCTCCGAAGCTGTCCGCCGAGCAGGCCCTCGAGGCCGCGGCGAAGAACATCGGCACGAAGGCCACGAAGGTCAAGAGCAAGGGCACGCAGCGCTCCTCGTCGGCGACGTGGACAACGATGACGGCGTCCGGTCTGCTCGGCGACCAGTTCGCCCAGCAGGTCGCGGTGCCGGTCCCCGGCAAGGGCGCGCGGACGGCATACCAAGTCGTCACGCGCGACGCGCAGGACAGCGGCTACACGGTCTACGTCGACGCAACGACCGGTGAGGTCATCGCCCGCGAGTCGCTCGTCGACTTCGACAGCGACAACCCGCGCTGGAAGGTCTTCACGAGCAACCCGGTCGCAGGCAGCTCGTCCGACACCCGCGTCGAGTGGTGCTGGACGACCGCGGCCGGCTGCTCCGAGACGATGCAGAGCCCCGCGTCGCCGAAGGCGTGGGACGTCGACCCGACGCTCAACCTCCCGACCTACACGACGAGCGGCAACAACGCCTTCAGCGGCGCACGGTGGGTGTCCGGTGGTCCGGTGACCCCGGCGACGCCGAAGACCGACCGCAACTACGTCTACCCGTGGACGAACCAGTGGTTCGAGCAGAAGTGCAACCCGTCGGTCTACTCCAGCCCGGAGCGCAACGACATCGACGCGGCCACGACCAACCTCTTCGCCATGCACAACCGCGTGCACGACTGGTCCTACCGGCTCGGCTTCACCGAGACCGCGTGGAACTTCCAGCGGGACAACTACGGCAAGGGCGGGCTCGGCAACGACCCGGTCCTCGGCTACAGCCAGTCCGGCGCCCAGTCCGGCTCGCGCAACAACGCCAACTTCGGTACTCCCCCGGACGGTGTCAGCGGCTACAGCAACATGTACCTCTGGCAGCCGCTCGCCGGTGGGTTCTACGCCCCGTGCGTCGACGGTGACTACGACATGTCCGTCATCGGTCACGAGTACGGCCACGGCATCAGCAACCGCATGGCCGGTGGCCCGAACAATGGGCTGTCCGGGCTCCAGGCCGGTGCGATGGGCGAGAGCTGGTCGGACCTCATGGCGACGGAGTACCTGCAGGAGTGGGGCTACGTCCCGGTGAGCTCGACGGCGACGCCGATGGGCGCCTACGTCACGGGCAACCCCGAGCGCGGCATCCGCAACTACAACTTCAGCAAGAGCCCGCTCAACTACAGCAACGTCGGTTACGACCTCACCGGTCCGCAGGTGCACGCGGACGGTGAGATCTGGTCGGCGACGCAGAGCGACGTCCGGGCGGCGTTCATGGCGCGCTACGGCGAGGGTGACGCGGCGAGCCAGCGCGCGTGCGCGGAGGGGACGACCCCGGTCGGCTCCTGCCCCGGCAACCGGCGCTGGATGCAGCTCGTCTTCGACGCGTGGCTGCTCATGCCGTCGGGTTCGGTGAGCATGCTCGATGCGCGCAACGCGATGCTCGCGGCCGACATGTTGAGGTTCGGTGGTGCCAACCAGGACATCATGTGGAACGCCTTCGCCAACCGGGGCATGGGGCGCAACGCCACGTCCGCGGGTGCCAACGACACCGAGCCGGTGCCGTCGTTCGAGTCGGCCTACCAGGGCAACTCGAACCTCCGGTTCACCCCCGTCGACGAGGACGGCCGGGTCATCCCGGGCGCCAAGCTCTACGTGGGTGAGTACGTCGCCCGGTCGACGCCCGTCGCCGACACCGACGCGGGCACCGCCCTCGGCGACCGGTTCGTCGTCTCGGCCGGCACGAAGACCTACACCGCCACGGCACCTGGCTTCGCCCAGACGCGAATCACGTTCAGCGGCAACGCAGGTCAGACTCGTGACATGCCGGTCCGCATGGTGACCAACCTCGCCAGCACCCAGGCCGGCGGCTCCGTGAGCGGAGCGGGCACCGACGTCACCGACATGATCGACGGCGACGAGGGCACGACCGCACGCACGGTCGCGCAGCCCACGGCGGACCAGAAGAAGTTCACGATCGACCTCGCCGGTGGCCGCCAGGTCATCCGCAAGGTCCAGGTGAGCGGACTCCCGGAGCCGGGCATCAACCGGTTCCAGAACATCCGCCAGTTCCGGATCTCGACGTGTGACGCGAAGGGGCGGGTCCTGTGCACCGAGGACGCCGACTTCCGGGAGGCGTTCACCTCGGCACCGGACGCCTTACCCGGCGCCGCCCCGCGCCCCGTGGCCCCCGAGCTGAAGATGCGGACGTTCGACATCCCGCAGACGGCGGCCACGCACGTCCGGTTCGAGATCGTCACGAACCAGTGCCAGGGCGGCCCGGAGTTCGCGGGCGAGCAGGACAACGACCCGAACAACGCGACCGACTGCGCGACGGCCTACGCCGGTGCGAACACGGTTGCGGTGAGCGAGGTGCAGGTCCTGCGGCGGTGAGGATCGGCTGAGTCACAGCACACCTCACCGACAGCAGACCGTATGCCGCGTGGTCGCGAGACCACGCGGCATACGGCCGTTCGTGATCGGGTCGTCCGGCGACGGCCTGCTTCGGAGCGCCGCCGGGTCAAGGTTGGCGGCGGGACACCGTCCACGCGTTGACGTCGTCGAGCGTGCCCTCGGTGACTCTGGTGAAGACCAGCCGGTCGTGCAGCCGGTTGCTGCGCCCGCCCCAGAACTCGACCTCGTCGCACCGGATCCGGTAGCCGCCCCAGAAGTCCGGCACCGGCACGTCGTCGACGTTCCCGCGGTCCGGCCAGCGGGCGGCATACGTCTCGTACGCCTGCTCGAGCTCGGCGCGCGAGGCGACCGGCTGGGACTGCTGCGAGGCCCAGGCCGAGATGCGCGAACCCCAGGGGCGCGAGCCGAAGTAGGCCGTCACGACGTCGCGGTCGAGCAGCTCGGCGCTCCCCCGGAACCGAATCGCCCGGAACATCGCCGGCCACGTGAGCGAGGCTGCGACGCGCGAGTTGCCGGCGAGCTCGCTCCCCTTCGTCGACGACGTGTTGGTGAGGAACGCCGGTCCGGTCTCGTCGAAGAGGCGCATCAGGACGGTGCGCACGTTGGGGGTGCCGTCGGCGTCGACCGTGGCGACGGACAGGGCGTACGGCTCGGGCACGTCACCCCGCGCCTCCGACCGCGCGGCTGCGTCGTCGAGCCAGCGACGCACCTGCTGGAAGGGCGTCGGCGCCAGCTCGGCCTCCGAGAGTCCCTCGCCGGTGTAGTCGATGCGTCGCACGTCGCTCATGCTGCGAGCGTATGCCGCGTGCTCCCCCGTGCGCGGACGTCCCCGGTAACGTCGGGCGCACCATGGGGATCCACAGCTTCCACCTCGCCGTCGCACCCGCGCACGTCACGGCGCGTGCGCTGGCTCGCGGCGGGTCCGGCGCTGCGCGCGATGTCGACGGGCTCGAGCACCTCGAGGCCCTCTCACTGATGCGGCTCGGCGCACCCGCGGTGTCGCTCGAGCGGCTGCAGCTGCGCCGGCTCGCGGTCTTCGCCCAGTGGCGGGACGAGGGATCGCTCGAGGCGTTCCTCGGGTCCGGTGGACTGGGCGGTCACCTGGCGTCCGGTTGGCACGTGCGGCTGCAGTTCGTGCGTCGGTGGGGAGCGGTCACGGGCCTCGAGCGCCTGCCCCTGCGTGTGGGCGACATGGAGGACGACGAGCCGGTGGTGGCCGTGACGCTGGCTCATCTCAAGCTGCCGGAGGTGGGGCGGTTCTTCCGGTGGGGCCGCCCCGTCGAGCAGCTCGTGCGCGACGACCCTGCGGTATCGCTCGCCCTGGCCGCGATCCGCCCGCCCGGAACGTTCTCGACGTTCACGGTGTGGCCCCGGTTCACGGACATGCGCGCCATGGTCGAAGGTCACGGGACCGGCAGCGAGCCGCGACGGCACGCGACCGCGATGGCCGAGAACGAGCGGGACACGTTCCACCACGAGTTCACGACCCTGCGGTTCCGGCCGCTGTCCGAGCACGGCGAATGGGAGGGGCGGCGTGGGATCGTCCCCGGGCTGTGACGGACGTCGCGTCGTTCGCTCGGCGTCCCCGGACAGGCGGGTGATCGCGTGGTGAGCCACCCACCGCTCGGGCCATCGACCCGGGCGACCTAGCTCGCCAGCTGACCGGCAGGCGACAACGCGTGCAGCGGAACGGCATACAGGTCGTCGTCGACACGCACCTGTGCCTGCGTCGCGAAGACCGCCTCGACCTCCCCGAGCGACCCGTCGAGGGTGCCGCCGGCGATCCGCACGAGCTCGCCGATGGTGGCGCGGTATGCCGGTCGGCTGGGCGCCGACGGCACGCGGCCCGAGCGGGTGAGCGCGTCGAGCTCAGCGCGGTACGACTCGCTCATCGGGACCCGACGGCCGCGGTAGGTCCACTCGAGAAGGAGGGTGGGGTCGAAGCCTCGACGGCACCGGGCACAGCTCATGACCCGGGTGGGTCGCCGATGTCTCGTGACGACGTGGCCGTTGGGGCATTCGCCGCGCCACGGGCCGTCGACCTTGGGCGCGTCGGCATCGACGGTGCGCTCCCCCGTGCAGCCGATCTCGACGGCGGTGCGGCGCCACGTCGCGTCGTGTCCGTGCTGGGGGCCGACGAGGGCGTGGGCGATCTCGTGCAGGAGGGTGTCGCGCACGAGGTCCTCGTCATGAACCGCCGTCAGGGGTGCGCTGATGGAGATGGTGCGCGTCGCGAACCGGCACGCGCCGGCGCGGGTCTTGGCCCGGTCGGTGGTCAGGGTCCAGTCCTCGAGGCCGTGCTCGCGCAGCAAGCGGCGCCCGAGGGCGAGAGCTGCGGGAATCTCCATGGCTCACATGCTGTCAGCGACCACTGACAACGCCCCCGAGCCGCGCCGTGACGCACCGTGACGCACCGGTCCAGGGTGCTGGAGGGCAGGTGAGCGTCCCGTGTGGGCGGCACGCGGCACGCGGCCTCGGCTAGCCGGCGTAGTCCCCCTGGACCCACTTCAGGACGATCGTCGCGAGGGGCGTGAACTCGGGGTTGACACTCATCCCGTCGCTGATGCCGGACCAGCCGTGCGCCTGACCGGGCATGGGGACGAACCGCTTGTCGGTCGCCGGGCTGGCGGCCACGGCGGCCTCGAGTCCGGCGACGTCGATGCCGGTGTCGGCCGCCGCTCCCGAGACGAGGAGAGGCACCGTGGTCGCCTTCGCCGCGCTCGTGCTGTCGGGCACGCCGGGCCACTCCATGGGACCGGAGAGGTCGACGATCGCGTCAGCTCCGGCCTCCTGGCCGACACCGAGGGCGACGACTCCACCGAGGGAGGCACCGACGACCGTGACGGACGTCGCGCCGCGCTTCCGCAGGGCGTCGACACCGGCCTTGACCTGGGCGGTCCAGTCCTTGCTCAAGGCGTCCTCGCACTGCGACTGTCCGTGGGTGCAGAAGTCGAGCATGAGGACGTTCACGCCCTTGTCCGCCAGCCACGCGCCATAGGTTGCCCAACCGCACATGCCCGCCCCCGACGTCTGGTGCAGCAGGAGCGCGCCGGTCGTGCCGTCGCCGATCGCACCGGCGCTCAGCGTGCCCCCGGGTGCGCTCACGGTCACCATCTCGCCCTTGACCGGAACCTTGCACCGCTCCTCGACCGAGGCCGGCATCGAGCGCGTCACCGACGGCGTCCGACTCGCTCCGGCGTCGGCGTCGCGGTCGGTGGAGTCACCGCCAGGATCCGACCCACTCGTACCGCATCCAGCCATCACCAGCACCGTCATCGACGCAGTCATCACCGTCCTGCCCGAGCGCTTCATATGTCAATATTGACATATGAAGCGGCGACCGACCGAGGAATCGACGGGAAACCTCGGGTTCGCCCTCCTCGGACTGCTCGCTCGCCGTCGGAGCACGGGCTACGAGCTCGCCCGGCGGATGGAGCGTCCGGTCGGCTACTTCTGGTCCGCCCACCACGGCCAGATCTATCCCGAGCTCGCTCGCCTCGAGGCCCGCGGCTTCGTCCGACACACGGTCGTCGAGGGTGCCGGACCGCGACCGACCAAACGGTATGCCGTCACTGCGGCCGGACGAAAGGCATTGCGGGAGTGGGTCGTTGGCGAACTCGAACCCCAACCGGTGCGCGACCTCGAGACGCTGCGGCTCTGGAACATCTGGCTCGTCGAACCTGGCGCTGCCCTCGAGCTCGTGCAGAAGCTGCGCCAGGACCACGCCGCGCGCCTCGCGGCATACGAGAGCGAGCTCGCAGAGGTGCGCGACTCCCCCGAGGCGCATGACCCACGAAACCCGATGTTCGCCAGCCGACTGACCCTCGAGGGCGGCGTCCGCAGCAGGCGTGCGGCCCTCGAGTGGTGTGACTGGATGCGCGAACAGCTCGAGTCGGCGATGCACGATCAGACGTCCGCCCACTGAACCAGGCGGCCACTGTGGATAACTCCGCGGCCGGATCTGCGATCTTCGCCAGACTCGGTGGCATGACCTCGAAGCGCTCGTATGCCGTCCTCTCGACTCTTGTTGCCGCCGCCCTGCCGCTCGGCGCCTGTTCCTCCTCGCCCGCCCCTGCGGGCGGGGAGGAACGTCCAAAAGCCAGCGCACCGGCATACACGCCTGCCTATGACGTGACCCCCGAACAGCTGCGTGCGGTCGTCGCCGCGGGACGACGGTTCCCGGACAACATCACGGGCACGCGGATCAACACGGGCGCGAAGACCATGGGACTGTGCGACACGTACTCCGGGGCCGACGGCCGTTCCTGGTTCAGCGACGCCGCGATTCCCGCTCCACAGGAGGGCACGTCCTCGGGCCTGGGCGGTGACGACTCGACCCGGATCGGCCGCGCCTACACCGGCGCCGCTCTGCTGGACGACTCACCGTCCGCGGCCCGCGTCATGGATGAACGGATCGCGCGCTGGTCGACGTGCACGGACGGGAACGGCACGGCATACACGACCCAGAAGGTCGACATCCCGGGTGCAGCGGCATCGCTCGTCCGGACCGCAACCGTGGAGGGTGCACCCCCGTGGAGCGCACAGGTCGCCATAGGAGTGGCCCGCGTCGAGGGTGTCCTCTTCGACTGCACCACTGGGGCGCGCACGGTGAAGCTAGCTCAGGACACGACGACGTCCTGCCTGCGCGAGATGGTCGCTGCCCTGCCCTTCGCGGCGGGGCAGCAGCCTCCGGTCACCGATGCGAACCGCACCGCGGCGACCAAGGTCATGCTGGCGAGTGTCGCGAACGCCGAGACCGAGACGACGTTCCGGACGGACGCCCCGGCGAGCCGGCCCTGCGACACGTCCAAGGCCACCTTCCTGCCCAAGGGCTCGGTGGCAGCGCTCTACTCGCCACGATGGAACGATGCGGGCACGGAGCAGCTCCCGGGCGGGCAGTTCGGGATGATCCGCGCTGAGCTCCTCGCGGACCCGGCCGCTGCTCAGGCCAAGGTCGCAGCGGCCCGCAAGACCTTCGGCGGGTGCTCCGGGTCCTGGAACCAGGGACAGTCGCCGACCGTCATGCGAGGAACGGTCACGGGGGTCACCGACGAGACATTCGGGGACGGCGGCTTCACGATCACCGCGACCACGAAGTTCGACCCGCCGCCCGCCGGTTCGAACGTCACGGTGCCGTCCAAGCCCGGGACGTGGCGGACCTCCGTGCTCAGCGTGGGTGCGCTCGTCCTCGAGACCGAGGACTTCGACACCAAGGCCGTCACCGACATCTCGAGCCGCCTCGCAAAGGTCGCGCCACGGTGACGAGCCCGCCGAGTGCGAGCTCGCGTGCCGTCACCCCGCTCGGAAAGGGGGCGGTCGGGCGGTACGTGAGTCTGGCGCTGATGCTCGTCGCACTCGGCCTCGGTGCCTGCTCACCAGAACCATGTGACCCACCCGCGCCGCCCGCCGGCGACGACCCACCTCCACCGCTGGACGAGCGGACGGCCTTCGGCGAGGCAGCGTGGTTTCTCAATGCCGCGGCCGAGCCACCCTCGACCCAGGTGATGATCTTGGGTGGGACCGAGAGTGCAACCCGGCCCTGCCGAACGTCGCACAAGCCGCTCCTGCGCCGCGGCGCGCTGTCAGCCTCGGTCGGCGTCCTTCCCACCGGCGATGGATCCCTGGATCCGACCCGACTGACGTCGGGGGTCGTCACGGTCGAGCGCCTCACCGACGCGGACAGTGCTCGCGCGAGGGTGGCGCAGGCCCGAGCGACGTTCGGTGGCTGCCGCGGGAGCTACTCGGATCGCAGGAGCGGCAACCAGGTCATGACGGGCAGGATCACGAGCGTGGTGGACGAACCGATGGGTGATGGAGGGTTCACGATCACTGAGCGGCGGACCTTTGACCCGCCGCTGCCCGACGAGTTCGGCGAGCTCGCCACACGACAGTCGTCGCTGCGGACCTCGGTCTTCAGTGTGGGCCCGTTCGTGGTGCAGAGCGACGGTCTTGACTCCGCGGTCGTGGCTGAGCTGGTCGCGCGGTGGGAGGAGGCAGTCTCCCGATGACGCGACCGAGATTCATCGGCTCGAACGAATCACTCGTCATGAATACGAATCACTCGTCATGAATAGGTCGTTGGTTCCCTGCGTCACACGGCGCCGTCCATAGACTGGCTGTCGTTCACGCCATACCAGGACGCCACCGTTGGCCCGAGATCAGGAGATCCCCGTGAGGTCACGCACGCCGCACCTCGTCGCTGGACTGGTGCTCACTGCCGTCGTCGGCGTGGCGGGGTGCACGACCGATGAGCCGACTGCGACCGGGAGCGGCTCTTCACGCACGACCGCAGCAAGCCCGAGCGGCGCGGCGTCGGCGTCTCCGTCGCTCACGTCCTCGCCGACCGAGTCGGCCGGATCAGCCACTCCTGACGGCCTGCCGAGCACAGTCCTCGACGACACCCCAGCGGGCGCGGCAGCCTTCGTCGCCTTCTGGTTCGAGCGGGCGAACCTGGCCTTCACGACGGGGACTCCTGATGCGATCGCGGAGCTCTCGGCGTCGTCGTGCGCCGGTTGCGCCGCGCTGGTCGCCAACTCGTCCGAGCTCGCCCGGCGGAAGTGGACGGTACAGCCCAGTCCGTACCAGCCGCTGACTGAGGTGGCAGCCTCCGGCCCCGACGGAGAAGGCCGTGTCACGGTCACGTTCACCCTGCGCGAGAACGACACCAAGGTGATGAACGACTTCCGTGAGGTGGTCGAGACCCGACCGGGACAGTCCACCCGGCGTACCGCTGTCGTCGGCCGCGCCGGTTCTTCGTGGATCCTCAACGAGCTCACGACCACCTCGCGCTGAGAGAGCCGCGGTCGCGCGGACCCGGCGAGAACCTTGTCAGGGCCACATCGCGTCGAGAGCGCCGCTGTTGGCCACCTCGGGGCTCGCTTCGTCCCCACGCCTCCGCTGACGCGGCCCACGCGTGCATGCCGCCCGCGATCAGGCCGAGTGCGGCAGGCCGGGGATGCCGTCGCGTCTCGCGTCCCTCTCGTCCACGCGTCCCCTTCGGGCCATGCGTCACCACGACGCCCAGGGTCAGCCGTAGGGTCAGGCCGAGTGCGGCAGGTCGGGGATGTCGTCGGGCCACGCGTCGCCGTGGGGCCAGGTGTCGGGGTCGGTGGGGGTGTCGTGGGCGATGAGGTCGTCGACGAGGTCGAGCATGACGTCGTCGGGTAGGTCGAGGCACCGTCCGGTACTGGGTCCGGTGTCCAGGACCCGCCGGGCTCGGGCACGCTCACGCTGACCCTGTCGCGCGCGGGCGCGACGGAGGTCGGTGAGGCGTTCGGGCAGACATCGGTCGTACGAGCCCGGGGAGAGGTCCCAGGTCACGCACCGGCCATCGACATCGGGTGGATGCACCACCGCGATCAGCCGTCGCTCGTGCACCAGCGTGTGATGCCGCTGACACAACAGTGCCGCGTTGCTCAGGTCCGAAGGGCCACCGTCGGCCCAGTGCACGACATGATGCGCCCGCGACCACATCGCCGGAGCGTCGCAGCCCGGGAACGTGCAGTGCCGGTCCCGCCGCCACAGCTCACGCCGCTGCGCCCGCGTGAACAACCGTGTCGCCCGCCCCAGGTCCACGACCTCACCATGCACCCCGAGCACCGTCGGAACCACGTCCGCGTCACACGCCAACCGCCGCACCACTCCCGGCGCCAGAACCGTCGCGTACGCCCGCGACCCGAGCACACTCCCACACCCCGCGCGCCCCACACCGGCACCGCCGGTGCCGCCGGTGCCGTCAGCACTCGTGCCTGTCACGGCCGGACCACCCACGGCCGTCCCCGCACCGCCGGGTCCAGCACCCCCGGGCCCCGCACTGACGCCGGCGTCGTCGCTGCCGCCGTCGGGGACACGGGTCG
>NZ_PVTI01000021.1 GCF_003002895.1 Knoellia remsis
CCGTCCCCAACCGTCCAATTGGGTGAGCTCGGGACACACCCGTCCAATGGGGTGAGCTCGGGACACGGGCCCACCGTCCCCAACCGTCCAATTGGGTGAGCTCGGGACGGCGGCTCAGGCGGGCAGCGGGGTGAGCTCGACCTCGCGCAGGTCGAGGTGGTCCGCGAGCGCGGTCAGCTCTTCGTGGAGCTCGCGCGCGTCGTCCACTCCCCCACGTCCCGGCTCCCACGTCACCCTGCGAGCGAGCAGCCGCCCGCCGGGTCGGTCGGCCTTGAGGTCGACGCGCGCGACGAGGTCCTCCCCGAGGAGGAAGGGCAGCACGTAGTAGCCGTGCACCCGCTTCTCCTCGGGCACGTAGATCTCGAGCCGGTAGTCGAAGTCGAAGAGCGCGGCCGTCCGGTCCCGCTGCCAGATGAGCGAGTCGAAGGGTGAGAGCAGCGCCCGCGCCGCGATGCGTCGTGGTCGCCGAGCGTCGACGTGCAGGTATGCCGGCCGCTTCCACCCGTCGATGTTCACCGGTTCCAGCTCACCGGCCGCGACAAGCGCGGCGATGGCGGGGCGGGCCTGCTCGGGCCTGAGGCGGAAGTAGTCGCGCAGGCACTGCTCGGTCCCGACCCCGTGGGCCCGGGCCGCGATGCGGACGAGCTCGACGAACGCCTCCGCGTCGCTCGGCCGCAGGGCCGGTGACTCGGCGACGTCGCGAAGGTGGGGTGGGAGCACCCGGGACGGGACGGCATACCGACGCTCGAACTGGCTGGTGCGCCCGGCCGAGCTGACCTCACCGGCCCAGAAGAGGTGCTCCAGGGCGGCCTTGACGAGCGACCAGTTCCACCCCCAGTGCTCGCGCTCGCGTGGGCGGTCGTGGGCGAGGGCGGACTCGACCTGCCGGCTCGTCATCGGGCCGCGGGCGCGGACCTCGGCGAGGACGGCGTCGACGATCTCGGGGTGGTCGCGCTTGACGCGCTGCATGCCACCCCAGGACTCGTCATGGGCCCGGCGCATCCGGAAGTCGAGCAGCGGCCACGTCGCGGGCGGGATGAGCGAGGCCTCGTGCGCCCAGTACTCGACGAGGCGGCGCGGCGCCCGGTCGCGCGCCCGGTCGACGAGGGCGCGGTCGTGCGGCCCGAGGCGGGAGTAGAACGGCAGGTAGTGGCTGCGCGAGACGACGTTGACGCTGTCGATCTGGACGATGCCGACGGTGTCGATGACCCGCTGGACGTGCCGTGACGTCGCCGTCCACGGGTCGGGGCGGGGCGCCGCGAACCCCTGCGCGGCGAGGGCGATCCGGCGTGCGGCGCGCTGGGTCAGCCGGCGCGGTGGGACGGGTGTCACCGGCGCGACGCTGCTCATGCACCCATCATCACCGCAGGCACCGACATCGCCGCGACCAGCCGGGGGCACGGGGGTGACGGGAGCGCCGGTCAGGCGTCGGGCTCGATGAGGTTGCGACGCAGGGCGTAGAGCGCAGCCTCGACGCGGGAGTGCAGCTGGAGCTTCTCGAGGATGTTGCGCACGTGGTTCTTCACCGTGTTCTCGCTGATGAAGAGCTGGCTCGCGATCTCCTTGTTGGCCTTGCCCTTGGCCACGAGCGCCAGCACCTCGAGCTCACGCTCGGTGAGGCGTGGCCCGCTCGTCGCCTCCTTGGGTGGCTCGTTGCTCAGCCGGGAGAACTCGGCGATGAGCTGGCTGGCCATGTGCGGCGGCACCATCGACTGGCCCGCGTGGGCGAGCCGCACCGACTGGGCGATCTCCTCGGTGGGGAGGTCCTTGAGGAGGTAGCCGCTCGCACCGGCCTTGATGGCGGCGAAGAGGTCGGCCTCGTCGTCGGACGCCGTGAGGATGAGGATCTTGGTGCCGGGCGACTTCTCCTTGATCGCGGTGCACGCCTCGATGCCGCTGTTGCCCGGCATGCGCACGTCGAGCAGCACGACGTCGGGTTCGTGCTCGAAGACCTTGGCGACGGCCTCGGCTCCGGAGCCCGCCTCGGCGACGATGTCGAGGTCGGGCTCCAGGCCGATGACCGCCTGCATGCCACGACGGTAGAGGTCGTGGTCATCGGCGATGACGATGCGGATACGGTCAGTGGCCTCCCCCGGGGACGAGGCCTGCTGACCCCTCAAGGGTTGCGGACTCACCGCGTCATGGTGACACACATCGACACCACGTGGAGGCAAAACAGAACATTCCACCTGCGCAGATGCCGGCGTCCCCGTCAACCGGGGTGACCGAAGTCAGGATGCGGCGGCGCGCTCCGGGGCCGCTGCGGGCTCTGGGACCGCGGCCGGACCGGACCCGGTCTGCGCGTCGGTGCCGCCGTCGAGGTCGAGGTGCAGCACCCCGTAGGACCAGCCGCGGCGCCGGTAGACCACGCTCGCCTTGTCGGTCTCGACGTCGTGGAAGAGGTAGAAGTCGTGACCGACGAGCTCCATCTCCTTGAGCGCCTGCTCGAGGGACATCGGGCTCGACACATGGACCTTCTCGCGCACCTCGATCGGGGAGTCGGCGAACATCCCGCCGTCGTCCTCGGAGTCGTCGTGGGCGGCACCGTTGCTGCTCGGCTCCGGTGGCACGAACGCGGTGGCCGTGGCCACGGACTCCTGCGTGTGCCGGCCGCGGCGCACACTGCGGTCGTGCTTGCGGCGCAGCCGTTCGAGGAGCTTGTCGAGGGCCACGTCCACGGCGGCGTACTTGTCCTCCTGGCACGCCTCGGCACGCACGACCGGGCCCTTGACGTGGACCGTGATCTCGATGCGCTCGCAGGCCTTGGACTGGCGGCGGTTCGCCTCATGACTGACGACGACGTCGATGCGGCGGGCGCGGGGCGCGAGCTGCTGCACCTTGTCGAGCTTGGCGGTGATGTGCTGCCGGAAGCGGTCCGAGACGGTGGTGTGACGTCCGGTGACGACGATGTCCACTGATCCTCCTGAAGACGGGGGCGTGCCTGGCTGGCCTGACGTGCCTGTCGAGGGCTACGGGCGAACGGCTCCACCTCCCACGGAGGGTGCGGCGTCTGATAGAGCGACGGTAGACCTGTCGATGAGCCCTTTCAAGAGATGGGTCGGGATCCACCGCCGAAGCGCCGGGGCGTCGCCCCGATGGCGGCCGCGACGACCCCTGCCGCACCGGCGTCGGTGAGCGCACGGGCCGCCTCGGTCAGCGTCGCACCGGTCGTCACGAGGTCGTCCACGACGACGCAGACCGACCCCCGCACGGTCGGCTCACGCCGTTCCGGCACCGCCATGGAGTGCGCGAGGTTGTCCGCCCGGGCCTGCGCGCCGAGCCGGGACTGGTCCCTCGTGACCCGCGTCGGCACGAGCACCGGGGCCACGACGACCCGCCCGGGCAGGGCCCGGGACGCAGCCTGCACCACGGACACGAGCGGCACGTCGCCGCGACGACGGCGAGCCCTGGGCGAGCCCAGAACGGGGACGACGAGCAGGCCGCGTCCGACGAGGGCGGCCCGCGCCTCGGGACCGGCGGCAGCACGTCGCAGGGCCGGCGCCAGGAGCGCGCCGAGCGCGCCGGCGAGGTCCCGCCGGTCCTCGTCCTTGTATGCCGTGACGAGCGCCCGCAGCGCACCGGTCGCCGCCCCGGCGACCCAGCAGGACGGCATACCGGCTGGTTCGGGGTCGGGACGACACCGGGTGACGTCGACGGAGAGGCACGCTCGCACCTCCCCGCGACAGGTCCGGCACAGCCGGGCCCCCGGACGGTGGCAGAGGGCGCACGTCACGGGCAGGACGAGGTCGACGAGGTCACGCAGCACGAGCACAGCCAAGCCGGGGGGTCACCGTCGCGCCATCGCCGCAGGGACCCACTGTGGACGACGAGCCGTCCGGTCCTCGCCTGTGGACGAGTGGAGTCAGTGCGCGGGGACGGCCACGTCACTGCCGGTGCCGAGCGAGAGCCACTGTCCCCCGGCCCGGCTGAGCACGCGCTGGTCCGAGGTGGTGACGATGATGTCGCGCTCGCCGCCGACCGTCGTGATCGCCACGGCGTCCGGGGTCTCGGCGAGCGGCTGGTCCTGCCCGTCGACGGAGATGACGTAGGGCCGCAGCTTCTCGTTCGTCCCGACCCGCTGCCCCAGCGCCGCCAGGGACAGGTCCGAGAGCCAGACGAGGTCCTTGAGAGCGGTCAGGGTGGCCCCGAGCCGCAGCGGCGGAGCGAGCCGCGCGGGCACACCACCCTCGCCACGGGCCACGCCGGCGAGGTCGATGCGCGGGTCGGACCCGTTCGCGGCCGTGTGCAGGACGGCCACCCGGTCACCCTCCGGCGACGGCTTCGCCTCGACGACCCTGCGTCCTGCGAGCCACTCCGCGCTGACCGGCTGGGCCGTGGCCAGCCGCTCGCGAGAGGGGTCGCCGGAGACGTCGACCGTCCACAGCGAGATGTCCGAGTCCTCGTCGAGACCGGTGCCGCCGAGCCACAGCCGACCCGTGCGGTCGTAGGACGGGCGACCGACGTTGGTGCCGAAGAACGGCACCTCGTATCGGGTCACCCCACGGAACCGTGAGATGCCCTTGCCGTCCGGGTCGACGGCGGCGATCTCCTCACCGTCCGCCGAGAGGGCGAGCGAGGTGAAGTCGTGTGGGACGTCGACGTTGCCGGAGGGCTGGGGGTCCTCCTCGCTCCCGAACGTCGTGGGCAGGAACGAGATCGCCGCACGTCGCCGGACCACGGCACGCCCGGTCGAGGACACGTCGGGCTCGACGAAGCCGACCTGTTCCAGTGAGCGGACGGGCAGGTCGACGTCGGGGAGCTCGAGCGTCGTGTCGCCGACCTTGACCCGGACCCCTTGGACGCTGGGGTCCTGCACCAGGGTGGAGACGAGCTGGACGTAGACGTTCTCGCGCTGCGTGCGGTCCGTCGGGACCGACCCGGTGATCTCGACCTCGGCGACGCCGTCGGTCACCGTGACCGAGTCGGCGATGAGCCGTGAGCCTGCGGGGATCGCCGTGGTCACCGCATCGGCGAGGTATGCCGGTGGGGCGCCGAGCTGCGCGCGCGCCAGTCGCGTGGCGAGATGGTCGCGCGGGAACCACAGGCGGTCGGGGACGAGCGAGCGGCCGTCGCGGCTGAGGTAGTGCACGTCGTAGGGCTTGAGCAGCCTGCCCAGGTCCGAGGTCGTGAGCCAGCGCCCGAAACCCTTGGGAACACTGCTGATCCGCCATTCGTCGTTGATCCGGGCGAAGCCGAAGTCGGCGCTGCGTGTCGTCCCCTGACGGGCGCCGACGAAGCGGCCGTCGGGCCCGATCGTCGAGTCCACGACCGCGGTGAGGCGGGCGCTGTCGGCCTTGATCGGGGTGACCTTCGGCGGGGCACTCGTGGAGTAGAGGACGACCTCGCCCTCGGGGACCCAGGTGCGCGCGGCGTCCTCGGTGAGGTAGCTGCGCGCCGTGGAGTAGTCGCCGTCACTCGCCGCCCCGGCACGCACGAAGCCGAGGATGACCTGCTCCTGCGTCGCGCCCTTCGTCGGCCCCGGGAAGAGCGCTCGGGGCGGTTGCACGTCCGCTCCGCGCACCTCGAGCCCCGGCTCGACCGGGGTGTGCGCACCGACGCTCGCGCAGCCGGTGAGGACGACCGCAGCAAGGAGCGTGGCGAGCAGAGCACGACCGGCGCGGACGGAGCGGGTGCCGGCGGTGGCCCGGAACCGGCCGGCACGCGCCGGTCCCACGCGCGGCACCGGCCGGCATACGTGAGTGGTCCGGGTCATGGCCGCTCCCCCGGCGAGAGCGGCAGCGGCGAGGCGGTCAGCGTCTCCCCCGACCGCTCGGGGAGGGTGAGCCGGAAGCGGGAGCCGACCCCGGGCTCGCCCCATGCCTGGAGCCAGCCGTTGTGCAGCCGGGCGTCCTCGAGGGCGATGGCGAGGCCGAGGCCGGTGCCGCCGGTGGTCCGCGCCCGGGCCGGGTCGGCCCGCCAGAAGCGGGTGAACACCATCGAGGCCTCCCCCGGCCGCAGGCCGACGCCGTGGTCCTCGACGACGACGGCGACGGCCCCGTCCTCGGCGCGCAGGTGCACGGTGACCGGCTGGCCCTCCCCGTGCTCGATGGCGTTGACGACGAGGTTGCGCAGGATGCGCTCCACGCGACGCTCGTCCACCTCCGCCTCGACCGGGCCGGGCGCGACGACGGTGACGGTGGACCCACGGCGCTCGGCGAGGGGTCGCGCCGCCTCGACGACCTCGGCGACGGTGTCGCGCAGGTCGACGGGCTCGACGTCGAGTGCGGCGGCACCCGCGTCGAAGCGGCTGATCTCGAGGAGGTCCGAGAGCAGGGACTCGAACCGGTCGAGCTCGCCCTCGAGCAGCTCGGCGGACCGGCTGACGACCGGGTCGAAGTCACCGCGCGACTCGTGGATGAGGTCGCTCGCCATGCGGATGGTCGTGAGCGGGGTGCGCAGCTCGTGGGAGACGTCCGAGACGAACCGCTGCTGCACACGGCTCAGGCCTTCGAGCTGGCGGATCTGCGCCTGCAGGCTGTCGGCCATCGCGTTGAAGGAGGTGCCGAGGAGCGCGAGGTCGTCCTCGCCGCGGGCCGGCATACGTTCGTTGAGCTTGCCCGACGAGAGGCGCTCGGCGACCTCGGCGGCACGGCGCACCGGTGAGACGACCTGTCGGGTGACCACCCATGCGACCGCGCCGACGAGGACGATGAGGATGAGGCCGGCGACGGTGAACGCGGTGGAGATGAGGTCCATGGTCCGCAGCTCCTGCGCCATGGGGAAGATGTAGTAGAGGTCGTAGCGGCCGGCGCCCGGGACCTCGACCGAGCTGCCGACGAAGACGGCGGGGACCTGGCGGCCGTCGACGAGGATGTCGCCCACCATGCGCTGCTGGCGCGTCGGGTTCGCGGCGACCTGCTCGCGCAGCTCCTGGCTCACCGACGCCAGACCGATGCGGTTGGACTCCAGTGGCGTGAGCTGGATCGGGCTGTTGTTGCCGGCTCCCCGCATGAAGACGACGTAGCGCGACGGGTCGGTGCCCGGAGGGGTGAGCGTCGAGCTCATGATGTCGCTGGCGAGGATGTTGAGCGCCTGCGAGGTCGTCGCCGGGGCGCTGTTGTCCCACTGGCTCTGCGCCTCGGACGTCAGCAGCTGGGCCTCGGCCTCGCTCGCGCGGATCTTGTCGGCCTGCAGCCCGGTCGCGATCTCGTTGTAGAGGTAGGAGCCGAGCAGCGAGATGACGACGATGCTCAGTGCGACGGTGGTCGTGACCACGCGGAACTGGAGCGAGCGGCGCCAGGTGCGCCGCAGTGCCCGCCACCCGCGCACGATGGCCCGCGCGACCGTCCCCAGGACGCTCTGCGCCGCCGCCCCGAGCTGGCGCATGTGCCCGGCCAGGGTGGGTGAGGGCGACGACGTGCCGATCGTCGTCTTGCTGATCGGCGTCCCCGCCATGGTCAGCTCGATCCGGCGCGGTACCCGACGCCGCGAACCGTCACGACGACCTCCGGGTGCTCGGGGTCCTTCTCGATCTTGGAGCGCAGGCGCTGGACGTGGACGTTGACGAGGCGGGTGTCGCCGGCATGCCGGTAGCCCCAGACCTGCTCGAGCAGCACCTCGCGGGTGAAGACCTGCCACGGCTTGCGGGCGAGTGCGACGAGCAGGTCGAACTCGAGCGGGGTGAGGCCGAGCTCCTCGTCGCCGCGCTTCACGGTGTGGCCGGCGACGTCGATGGTGAGGTCGCCGATGGTGAGCCGCTCGTGCTCGACGTCGTCACCACGGCGGAGGCGGGCGCGGACGCGGGCGATGAGCTCCTGCGGCTTGAACGGCTTGACGACGTAGTCGTCGGCGCCGGACTCGAGGCCGACGACGACGTCGACGGTGTCGGTGCGGGCGGTGAGCATGACGATGGGGACGCCGGACTCGGCGCGGATGCGCCGGCACACCTCGAGGCCGTCGATGCCGGGGAGCATGACGTCGAGGAGCACGAGGTCGGGCCGCGACTCACGGAATGCCGCGAGCGCGCCGTTGCCGTCGGCGACATGGCTGACCTCGAGGCCCTCGTTGCTCAGCACGATCCCGAGCATCTCGGCCAGCGCCTGGTCGTCATCGACGACGAGCACGCGTCCCTTCACGGTTTGCCCTCCCGGTGGCACCACGGTTCCGACACGGATACGAACGGTGCGGAGCGCCGCACCGTTCCGCACATCGTCGCACAGTCACCTCGGCGTTTCGGTGAGCTTGCCCGTCAGACGACCGTATGCCGTCCGCTCACCCGCGCACCGCGCGCAGTACCTCGGGCTCGCTGGCGAAAAACCGGGGCAAAGCCTCCGAAAACGACGGTATGCCGGCCGCGCAGGAGCGCGGACGGCATACCGACAGCGGCCCGAAGGGCCGAAGGACACGACCTCAGTAGCGGTAGTGGTCGGGCTTGTACGGGCCCGCCACGTCGACACCGATGTACTCGGCCTGCTCCTTGGTCAGCTCGGTCAGCTCGGCGCCGAGGGCGTCGAGGTGGAGCCGGGCGACCTTCTCGTCGAGGTGCTTGGGCAGCACGTAAACCTGCTTGTCGTACTCGTCGTTCTTGGTGAACAGCTCGATCTGGGCGATCGTCTGGTTCGCGAACGAGTTGCTCATGACGAAGCTCGGGTGGCCCGTGGCGTTGCCGAGGTTCATGAGCCGGCCCTCGGACAGCACGATGATGCTTCGGGGCGGCCGGCCATGCCCCTCAGGGAACGTCCACTCGTGCACCTGCGGCTTGATCTCGGTCTTGGTGACGCCGGGGACCTTGGCGAGGCCGGCCATGTCGATCTCGTTGTCGAAGTGGCCGATGTTGGACACGATCGCCTTGTCCTTCATCTGCGTCATGTGCTCGGCGGTGATGATGTTGAAGTTGCCGGTCGTCGTGACGAAAAGATCGGCCACGTCCACCACGTCCTCGAGGCGGGCGACCTGGTAGCCCTCCATCGCGGCCTGCAGCGCGCAGATCGGGTCGATCTCGGTGACGATGACGCGAGCGCCCTGGCCGGCGAGCGCGGCGGCACAGCCCTTGCCGACGTCGCCGAAGCCCGCGACGACGGCGACCTTGCCGCCGATGAGGACGTCGGTGGCGCGGTTGAGGCCGTCGAGGACGGAGTGGCGGCAGCCGTACTTGTTGTCGAACTTGGACTTGGTCACCGAGTCGTTGACGTTGATCGCCGGGAAGAGCAGGTCACCGGTCTTGGCCAGCTCATAGAGCCGGTGCACGCCGGTCGTCGTCTCCTCGGTGACGCCCTTGATGCCCTCGGCGACCTTGGTCCACTTCTGCGGGTCGGCCGCGAGGGTCCTGCGGACGAGCTCCTTGAAGACACCGATCTCCTCGGAGTCCTCGTCGGTCGTGGGCGGCACCTGACCGGCGGCCTCCCACTCGCGGCCCTTGTGCACGAGCATCGTCGCGTCACCGCCGTCGTCGAGGATCATGTTCGGGCCGTCGCCGCCCGGCCACGTGAGGATGGCGTCGGTGCAGTCCCAGTACTCCGGGAGGGTCTCGCCCTTCCACGCGAAGACGGGCACGCCCTGCGGGTCGTCGACGGTCCCCTCGGGGCCGACGACGACGGCCGCGGCCGCCTCGTCCTGGGTCGAGTAGATGTTGCACGAGGCCCAGCGGACCTCGGCGCCGAGCGCGACGAGGGTCTCGATGAGGACGGCGGTCTGCACGGTCATGTGCAGCGAGCCGGCGATCTTCGCGCCCTTGAGCGGCTGCGCGGATCCGTACTCCTCACGCAGGCTCATGAGGCCGGGCATCTCGTGCTCGGCGAGTCGGATCTGGTGACGGCCGGCCTCGGCGAGGCTCAGGTCGGCAACCTTGAAGTCGAAGGACATGGGTGATCTCTTCCGTGTCTGTGTCGTATGACGCCCGCTCACCGTGGCGGTGAGCGCGGACGCCCGGTTGTCTGACCCGGCGCAGCCCATCTGGGCGAACACGGTCGCGGCGACGGGCACAGGTGGCCCGAGGTCACGTGGAGCGGGGCATCTCCCGCGCCGGCACCCCCACTGTACCGAGCGGCGCGGTAGACATGAACGTGTGCGGGGCTCGCCCGCACCAGCAGCGACGAGCACGACGGGAGTCCAGAGCGATGAGCATGAGCGAGTCCGAGAACACCGAGACACCTGCCGACACGGAGGCCACCGGGGGCACCGAGGACACCCGAGGTGGCACGGAGGACACCCGGGGTGACGCGGAGCCGGCGCCCGAGCGAGTCACCGACGACGAGGTTCGCGACGAGGTCCGCCTCGACCTGGACCAGGAGAGCATCGAGGACTGGGACGACGTGCGCGACGACTACGCCGTCGACCCCGGCCAGGACCCGGTGCGTCCGGCCCTCAGCGAGGACGAGTAGGCCGGCCCCGGGGTCGGCGAACTCCCCGACCGCTCACGCCCCTCTCGCGCTGGCCGATGGCTAGCGTGGCTCGTGTCCAACCGACCGAGAATCAACTCCGAGGAGATGGCCATGGGCATGGACGACATCAGGAACAGCGCCGCGAACACTGCCGACGAGGCAGCGGGCAAGGCCAAGGAGCAGTGGGGCAAGGCGACCGGCAACGAGTCGCTCGAGGCCGAAGGTCGCATGCAGGACGCGACGGCCGACGTGCGCCAGGACGCCGACGCCGTGCGTGACCGCTTCGACGACACCGACGGCAGCTTCGGCGACAAGGTCGACGCCGCGCGTGACGAGGCCGGAGACCGGTTCGACTCCACCCGCGACTCCGCCGGCGAGGCCACCGACTCGTTCGGCGACCGGGTCGACGCCGCGCGCGACAACGCGGGCGACCGTCTCGATGCCGCCCGCGACGACGTCAGCGAGAAGCTCGACGTCGAGGACCGGGGCGACCCGGGCCTCGGGCCGGTCGGCGAGGGCATGCGCAAGGCCGAGGACTCGGTGAGCGCCGCCGAGGACAAGGTCGGCGACGCCGTGCGCGGGCTCGGCGACAAGATCAAGGGCGCCTTCGACAAGAAGTGAGCCCCCGTCGCGGTCTGGGTAGGGTGACGTCGTGACGCACTCGACCCAGACCGCCCTGACGATCGAGCGAGCCCGCTGATGGCCGGCGGACTCTTCGCCCTCCTCGACGACATCGCCGTCCTCGCCAAGGCCGCTGCGGCCTCCGTCGACGACATCGGCGCCGCCGCGGGCCGGGCCAGCGCCAAGGCCGCCGGTGTCATCGTCGACGACACGGCGGTGACGCCGCGCTACGTCCACGGGCTCGACCCTGCCCGCGAGCTGCCGATCATCAAGAAGATCGCCATCGGCTCGCTGCGCAACAAGCTCCTCTTCATCCTGCCGGTCGCGATGCTGCTCAGCCAGTTCGCCGAGTGGGCGCTCACTCCGCTGCTCATGATCGGTGGCACCTACCTCTGCTACGAGGGTGTCGAGAAGATCTGGGAGAAGCTCTCCGGCCACCAGGAGGGCAAGGCCGGCGAGGCGCACGAGCAGGGTCTCGTCGCCGACGAGGACACCATCACGAGCGGCGCCATCCGCACCGACTTCATCCTCTCGGCCGAGATCATGGTCATCTCGCTCAACGAGGTGAAGGACGAGCCGTTCCTCACGCGCGCAGCCATCCTCGTCGTCGTCGCGATCGCGATCACCGTCCTCGTCTACGGCGTCGTCGCGCTCATCGTGAAGATGGACGACGTCGGCCTCGCGCTCACCGAACGCTCCGGCGGCAAGTCCGCCCTCGGCCGCGGGCTCGTCTCCGCGATGCCTCGCCTGCTCACCACCCTCTCCGTCGTCGGGATCGCCGCGATGATCTGGGTCGGCGGTCACATCCTCCTCGTCGGCCTCGACGAGCTGAGCCAGTACTGGTCGCCGCTCGCCGCGCCGTACGACCTCGTGCACCACGCCGAGGTGTGGGTCAAGGAGGCGACCGGCGCCCTCGGCGGTGTCCTCGGCTGGGTGACCAACACCATCGGCTCGGCCATCCTCGGTCTCATCGTCGGTGCGATCGTCGTCGCCGTGATGCACGTCCTGCCCAAGCGCGGCAGCGACCACGGCGGTGCGGCCCATGGCACGGGTGACGCCCCGGCCGTGCCCGCGCCGGACACCGACCTCTCCTGAGCCGTATGCCGTCCGCTCGCGGAACGCTGGACTGGTCGCCTGCCGGTGACCACACCGACCTGCTCGCCGATGCGGTGGCCACCGCACTCGCGACGGCGCCGGGGGCCGAGGTGGCTCCCATCGACGCAACGCTCGCGGACACCGAGAGGTTCTGTGCGGCATACGACGTCGCCCTCGAGGCGAGCGCCAACTGCGTCATCGTGGCGGGCAAACGCGCCGGTGAGGTGCGCCGGGCCGCGGTCATGGTGCTCGCGACCGACCGTGCTGACATCAACGGGGTCGTGCGGCGGTACCTCAACGTGCGCAAGATCAGCTTCGCCCCGATGGACGAGGCGGTCACGCTGACCGGCATGGAGTACGGCGGCATCACGCCGATCGGGCTGCCCGCGGACTGGCCGGTGGTCGTCGACTCGGCCGTGGTCGCCGCGGGGCCGGTCGTCATCGGCAGCGGCATCCGCGGCAGCAAGCTGCTCGTGGAGGGGTCGGTGCTCGCGGACCTGCCGACGGCCGAGGTCCTCGACCTCGCCCAGCGCTGACGGGATGCCGCTCGTGACTCAGACCGTGTCCGTCAGCCGGTGGGGCGAGGTCCCATCCTCAGGCCGTCGCCGGCTTCTTGTCCTACCGGGCGCGGGATGATCGCGTCGGGTCCAGCGCGGGTGGTGGCGCACTTTGCGCGCGATGACGCAGTTTTGTCTGCGTCCTGCCGCGCAATCTGCGGCCGGCACCCAGCGGCCGCGGACCCGGGGCTTGGCGCCGGGGCGGGCGCGCTGGGCTAGCTGGTGCGGTCGCGCAGCTCGGTGACGTGCCGGGAGACGGCCGGGTCGAGCCCGAGCCCCAGCGCGAGGTAGGTCGCGGCGAAGTCGGTGAGGGCGATGAGCGAGGCGAGCCGCTCGATGGGGTGAGCGCCCGTCGCCTCGACCTCGAGAACGCTCACGCCGGCCTCCCGCGCCGACTCCGTCACCGCATCGGCGAGCCGCACGGCCTCGAGGCTCGCTCCCCCGGCCGGGTCGTCGGGCGGAGCCGGACGGTCCCGCACCATGAGCAGTCCGAGCTGCGGTGCGGGCGGGCCGTCGAGGTAGGGGTCGGCGAAGATGTCCCGTCCACCGTCCGGCGCCCGCCCGGCGGCGTTGCCGCCACCAGAGCTCGTGAACGGCCCGTCGAACGTGGCGACCACCTGCGAAGCCGCATCGGGCAACGCACCGTGCGTGGCCGGCATACGGGCGGTGCGGGCGAGCATCGCGGCCGCGCGGCCGGCAGCCACTCCCGTGAGCGCCCCATCACCGAGGACGACGGGCACGGTCTCGGCGAGGCCGACCGCGATGACCTTGGCGGGGTTGACGAACGACTCCGAGCTCGGGCGGCACTCCTCCGCGCGCTCGTCGAGGAGGTCGGCGACGCGCTCGAGCACCGGCTCGGGGCAGTCGACGAGGCCGAGGCCGTCGGCCGCGAGCAGCACCGGGGTGAGCATCGACCACAGCGCGGCGCGCGAGCTCGGCGCGTCGGACGCGATGTCGACGTGCACGCCGCGGCCGCGAGCAGCGACGTCAGCCAGGGGCGAGTCCGGGGCGCCGACGGTGAGCAGCGCGGCGCCGCGGCGGGCCGCCTCGGCGGCCAGCGCCAGCGGTCCCGCGGCCCGGCCCGACTGCGAGACGGCGATGACGAGGTCGAGCGGACCGATCCACCCCGGCAGCGGCGCCTCGCGCCGCGTCGTCAGCGGAACCGGTGACCCCGGCTCGGCGAGGACGTCGAGGACATCGCACACGACGGCGGACCCGCCGAGCGACGCGACGAGGACCGACCGCGGCCGGTCTCCCCCGGCGACCCGGTCGATGCCCGCCTCACGGGCGGCGACGAACGCCCGGCGCACCTGCGCACCGGCAGTCGCGAGTGCCCGCAGCGACCCACGGGAGTCGAGCGACTCCAGCGCGTCCACGGAGTCGAGGAAGGACTCGTCGAGCTGCGGCACGGCATACCTCGCGTTCGTCGGCGTACGAAGTCTTGGGCCCGGAGGGTGAGGCGCGACCCCGGAGGGTGAGGCGCGACCCCGGAGGGTGAGGCGCGACCCCGGAGGACGCAGGCTCAGCCCGGGCGGCGGGCCTCGTCGACGAGGAGCACGGGCACGCCGTCGTCGACCCGGTAGACGAGGCCGCACTCGGTGTTGGTGCACGCGAGCTCGGGGCCCTCGGCGCCGGTCTCGTCACGCAGCTCCGCGCGGCAGTTCGGGCAGCGCAGGATCTCGCGCAGCCAGGGTTCCATGGTCGCCATCGTCAGCTTCCTCTCACGATCGTCAGGACATCGTCGCGCACTCTGGCCATGGTGTCCGCATCGGCCGCCTCGACGTTGAGCCGGAGCAGCGGCTCCGTGTTCGACGCGCGCAGGTTGAGCCACCACATTGTGTCGTCGTTGCCGCTGCCGGCGTGGGTCAGGGTGAGACCGTCGAGCTCGTCCACGGTGACGTCCTTGTCCGCCGCCCAGGCGCGCACGGCCTCGGTGCTCGCGGCCTGGTCGTCGACGGTCGAGTTGATCTCGCCGGACGCCACGTATGCCGTGTAGTCGCCCATGAGCGCGCTGAGCGGGCCGTCCTGCTCACCGAGTGCGGCGAGGACGTGCATCGCGGCGAGCATGCCGGTGTCGGCGAACCAGAAGTCGCGGAAGTAGTAGTGGGCACTGTGCTCACCGCCGAAGACGGCGTCGGCGCGGGCCATCTCGCCCTTGATGAACGAGTGCCCGACGCGGGTGCGGACCGCGCGGGCTCCGAGGCCGGCGATGACCTCCGGGACCTGGGCGCTCGTGATGACGTTGTGGACGATGGCGACGTCCTGTGGTGTGCGTCCGGCAGCGACCTCGCGGGCGACCTCGCGCGTCGCGATGAGCGCGGTGATGGCGCTCGGGCTCACCGGCTCGCCCCGCTCGTCGACGACGAAGCAGCGGTCGGCGTCGCCATCGAACGCCAGCCCGAGGTCGGCGCCGTGCTCGACGACGGCGGCCTGGAGGTCCCGCAGGTTCTCGGGCTCGAGCGGGTTCGCCTCGTGGTTGGGGAACGTGCCGTCGAGCTCGAAGTAGAGCGGGATGATCGTGAGCGGCAGCTCCGGCAGCCCGGCCTGCGTGCCGAGAACCGCGGGCACCGTGTGCCCGGCCATGCCGTTGCCGGCGTCGACGACGACGGTGAGCGGGCGGCCACCGGAGAGGTCGACGAGGCCGCGGAGGAAGCCGGCGTAGTCGGCGAGCACGTCGCGGTCGGTCGTCGCGCCGACGTCGGAGCGACGCAGCTCACCGGTGCCGTCGAGGATCTCCTGGGCGAGGTCGCGCACCTCGGCAAGACCGGAGTCCTGGCCGACCGGGCGGGCACCGGGGCGGCACAGCTTGATGCCGTTGTATGCCGCGGGGTTGTGGCTCGCGGTGAACATCGCGCCCGCGAGGTCCAGGCTGCCGCTGGCGAAGTAGAGCTGGTCGGTGCTCGCGAGGCCGATGTGGGTCACGTCGACACCGCGGCTCGCGACGCCCGTGCCGAACGCCTGGGAAAGCTCGGGCGAGGTGGCACGCATGTCGTGCCCGATGACGCAGCCGGTGCCGCCTTCTCGCGCGACGACGACCTCCGCGAACGCGGCTCCGAGAGCCCAGGCGACGTCGACGTCGAGCTGCTCGGGGACGAGGCCGCGTACGTCGTACGCCTTGACGAAGTCGGTGAGTTGGTGAGGCACGCCCGCGACTCTACTGGCGCGCTGCCGCGCGACGTGCGCGGCCGGCATACCTCTGATTCGGTCGTATGCCGTTTCGTTCGTGTGCCGTTGCGCTGGCTCGCGCAGTGGCGTCGCGTGAGGAGCAGAGCAACGGGAGCCGACGGCATACCACTGGGCTGCCGTTGCCACGCACTAGCGTGGCGCTCGTGAGCGAACCGACACACCCTGCCGACGGCCACGACCTCATCCGCGTCCAGGGTGCGCGCGAGAACAACCTCAAGGACGTGAGCATCGACCTTCCCAAACGACGGCTCACGGTCTTCACCGGCGTGTCCGGGTCGGGCAAGAGCTCGCTCGTGTTCTCGACGATCGCAGCCGAGTCGCAGCGGATGATCAACGAGACCTACAGCGCGTTCGTCCAGGGCTTCATGCCGGCGCTGGCCCGGCCCGACGTCGACGTCCTCGAGGGACTGACGACGGCCATCATCGTCGACCAGGAGCGCATGGGCGCCAACATCCGCTCGACCGTCGGCACCGCGACCGACGTCAACGCGATGCTGCGAATCCTGTTCTCGCGCTTGGGCAAACCGCACATCGGCACGGCGAAGGCATTCTCGTTCAACGTCGCATCCATCTCCGGTGCCGGCGCGGTGACGATGACCAAGGGTGGCGAGACGGTCAAGGAGCGGCGCGAGTTCAGCGTCCAAGGCGGCATGTGCCCCCGGTGCGAGGGCACGGGCAACGTCACCGACTTCGACTACACGGCCATCTATGACGAGGACAAGTCGCTGCGCGAGGGCGCGCTGACGATTCCCGGCTACAGCATGGAGGGCTGGTACGGCCGGGTCTTCATGGGCAGCGGGTTCTTCGACCCGGACAAGCCGATCAAGAAGTACACCAAGCGCGAGCTCGCCGACCTGCTCCACAAGGGCCCGACGAAGATCAAGGTCGACGGCATCAACATCACCTATGAAGGCGTCATCCCGCGCATCCAGAAGTCGATGCTGTCCAAGGACCGCGACGCGATGCAGCCGCACATCCGTGCGTTCGTCGACCGGGCGGTGACGTTCACGACCTGCCCCGAGTGCGATGGGACGCGCCTGAACGAGCGGGCCCGCTCGTCGAAGATCAAGGGCATCTCCATCGCCGACGCGTGCGCGATGCAGATCAGCGACCTCGCGCAGTGGGTGGTTGAGCTCGAGGAGCCCTCTCTCGCACCGCTGCTCGAGGCGCTGCGCGAGACACTCGACTCGTTCGTGGAGATCGGGCTGGGCTACCTCTCACTCGACCGCCCGGCCGGGACACTCTCCGGCGGCGAGGCCCAGCGCACGAAGATGATCCGCCACCTCGGGTCCTCCCTCACCGACGTCACCTACGTCTTCGACGAGCCCACGATCGGGCTGCACCCGCACGACATCCAGCGGATGAACGAGCTGCTGAAGCGACTGCGCGACAAGGGCAACACCGTCCTCGTCGTCGAGCACAAGCCGGAGGCCATCGCCGTCGCCGACCACGTCGTCGACCTCGGACCGGGCGCGGGGACCGACGGCGGTGAGGTGGTGTTCGAGGGCACCGTCGACGGGCTGCGCGCCTCCGACACCCTTACCGGCCGCCACCTCGACGACCGCGCCCGGCTCAAGGACGAGGTCCGTACACCCACCGGCGCGCTCGAGATCCGGGGCGCCTCGACGCACAACCTGCGGGACGTCGACGTCGATGTGCCGACGGGCGTCCTCGTCGTCGTCACCGGCGTCGCCGGGTCGGGCAAGAGCTCACTCATCCACGGCTCCCTCGCGAAGCAGGACGGCGTCGTCGTCATCGACCAGGGCGCGATCAAGGGGTCACGGCGCTCCAACCCCGCGACCTACACCGGCCTGCTGGAGCCGATCCGCAAGGCGTTCGCCAAGGCCAACGGCGTCAAGCCGGCTCTGTTCAGCGCGAACTCCGAGGGCGCCTGCCCGACGTGCAACGGCGCCGGCGTCGTCTACATGGACCTCGCGATGATGGCCGGCGTCGCGACGACGTGCGACGAGTGCGAGGGACGACGTTTCCAGGCATCGGTGCTCGAGTACACCTTCGGCGGCAAGGACATCAGCGAGGTCCTTGCGATGCCCGTGGCGCAGGCCGAGCAGTTCTTCGGCGAAGGCGAGGCGCGCATCCCCGCGGCGCACAAGATCCTCACCCGGCTCGTCGACGTCGGGCTCGGCTACGTCACCCTCGGGCAGCCGCTCACGACCCTGTCCGGCGGCGAGCGCCAGCGGCTCAAGCTCGCCTCCCAGATGGGCGACACGGGTGAGGTCTACATCCTCGACGAGCCGACGACCGGCCTGCATCTCGCCGATGTCGAGAACCTACTCCAGCTCCTCGACCGGCTCGTCGACGGTGGGAAGTCGGTCATCGTGATCGAGCACCACCAGGCCGTCATGGCGCATGCCGACTGGCTGATCGACCTCGGACCGGGAGCCGGGCACGACGGCGGTCGGGTCGTCTTCGAGGGGACGCCGTCCGAGCTCGTGCAGGCGCGCTCCACGATCACCGGCGAGCACCTCGCCGACTACGTCGCGTCCCGCTGAGCGCCCCGCCCAACGGGCGTGGCGCGGGCACGGCACCCCGAGGGGTCGGTCAGGCGTCGGCGCTGCCGGTGCCCGGCAGGACGCGCAGGTGACCTCGGCGCTGCTCCCCCGGCAGCGGCATGGCGCCGACGACGGCGCTCGCCACGGTGGACTGCGAGGGGGGCGGAGTGCGGGTCTCCCGCACGGCGTCCACGACGGCGAGGAGGTCATCCTGCTCCGGGGCCGGCACATACCCGTCGGAGTCGAGGCGCACGACCTCCCAGCCCTGGGGTGCAGTGAGCCGCATCGCGTGGTTCGCGCACAGGTCGTACGAGTGGGGCTCGGCATAGGTGGCGAGCGGGCCGAGCACGACGGCGCGGTCGGCATACGCGTAGGTGAGGGTGGCGACGGCGGGCTGGCCGCACGCGGTCTTCGTGCACTTCCTCGACGCGTTCACCCCATGGACTCTAGGTCACCGCTCCGACAGCCGCGCGGTGGCACGCCGTACGCTGCTCGAGTGACCCCGAGCCGCCCCCGCTCCCCCGCGCCGGGCCGCAGCCGGGACCGCCGTGGACGTGGCCCGCGAGGCCCGCTCGCGTGGCCGCCCGTGCCGGCGATGCGCTCGCGCCGGGAGGTCTTCGACGACATCGTCATCGATGTCGCCGAGCGTGCCCGCACCTATCTCGGGAGCCGGTATGCCGGTGTCGAGTTCGCCGTGGAGGACGTGCCCCTGTCCGATCCGGCGCCGTGGGAGGAGCCTGCCGCGCCGCTCGGACGGCTGCTGCCCGTGGGTGGCTCGGTCGGGCACCGCGTCGTCGTCTACCGGCGTCCGGTCGAGGCGCGCGTGCGCGACGCGGACGACCTCGGGGCGGTGGTGCGAGAGGTGGTCGCCGAGCAGGTGGCGGCGCTCCTCGGGGTGCCACCTTCGGAGATCGAGCTCTAAGGCGTCACGACAGCAAGAGAGTCAGGCATCACGGCACCGAGAGAGCCCGGCGTCACGGCACCGGGCAGGCCCGGCATCGGAGTACCGAGGAGGCCCGGCGTCAGGGCATCGGGTGGGCCCGGCTCACCCTCGAGACCTCCGCCGCCGCGACGAGCGGTGAGACGGAGACCAACCGCGCGCCGGGTACACCAGCCATGGACACGACGCCGGCGCGCACGTCGCCCGACCCGGCACTCCGACGCACGAACACCGCTTCTGCGGCACCGAGCTCGACCGTGACCCCGGTGTCCTGGGCGAGGGCGAGGCTGCGGGTGCGCCACTGTCCGCCGGTGAGCCACGCGAGCTCCGCCGTGGCCGGGGCGCGGGACGCGACGACGGAGACCGTCCTCGTCACCCCCTCGGTCCTGGGGAAGGCCCCGCCGACCAGGCCCGCCGCTGGCTCGGTGGACGCCCCCCAGACGAAGTCCCCGAGGCCGGAGCCGACCCGTCCGGTCGACCAGAGCGATGCGACGACCGGGACGTCCGAGGTGACCTCGACGGCATACGTGCCGCCCTTGAGTCCGGTGAGCGGCAGCTCTCCGGTGGACCGTCCCGACACGCGAGCCACCCCTCCGCCCGGGACGGGCACGGGGCCGTCCTTGCCGAGGATGCGGGCGCTGACGACGGCTTGTTGCTCACCGGGCACCGCGATCCGCAGCGAACCGGAGGTGCCGACGGCGGCAGCCGGGATGACCTGCCGGGTCGCAGGCTTCGCCGTGGGCAGGGAGGTCTCCGCACCGACAGGGGTCGACCCGTCGAGCCAGATGTCGCTGAGTACGGCACGCACGGAGCCACCGGTGGCCCGGACCCGGATCGCGGGTGACTCCTCGGCGCCGGTGACCGCGTCGACGAGCAGGGCTGTGCGACCTCCGGCCGGTACGACCGTGCCACCCGTGGGCGTGGCGACCGGTCCCTTGCGACCGAGGACCTCGAGGTCGACGGTCACCTCGTTCGCACCGGGGTTGGTGAGAACGAGACGCTCCTGCCGTCCGGGGGCGCCGCCACCGGCGAGGAGCCACAGGTCGGCCCCGGGCGCGGCGCAGGGCACCGTCGCGAGGCCCCGGAGCTCCGGTCGCGTCGAGACCCATTCCTGGCCGGCGGCCAGGCCGGGCGCGAGCGCGCCGGATGCCTCGACGGTGGCGGGGCGGTTGGCGGCCAGCGGCAGCGAAGTTGCCGCTCCGCGCTCCGGTGGCGGGGTGACCTTCTGTCCCGCAGCGGCCAGGCCGCTCGCGCCACCGGGGGTGACCGACAGCATCGACTGGGGCGCGGTCGCGACGGCCAGCCGGGGCGCCACCTCGATGTCGTCGACGTCCCGGACGCCGCTCAGCTCAGGGCCGGGGCAGGTCGTGCTCGCCGAGCTCACTGGCGCGAGCGAGGCCCCCTCGCCCTGCGGACCCTGTGGTCCGGTGGGGGCGCCGTCCGCCGGCGCGAGCGTGGCGAGGGCGACGAGTCCGGCGGCACCCGCCGCGGTGAGGGCGAGCCGCCCCGGAGCGAGCAGCTGGGCGCGGTTCATCGACGGCTCCTCGACGCACGGGTACCGAACGGGATGGCGAGGAACGCCACGGCGAACAGGGCCAGTCCCTGCAGCAGCCGCCACCACGGATGGTCGGTCCGCACGTCGATCGAGAGACGGTGCTCCCCGGCAGGCAGGGCGTAGGTCGGGACCGCGGCGTCGTCGGCGGCGTTGAGCTCGCGGCCGTCGACGCGCACCTCGGCGTGCCGGGCCCACTGCGGCGGCTCGGCGACGGTGAGGACGTCCCCGGCGCGGGCGGTGATGGTGGTCTCGGTCGCGGCGTGCTCGCCGGTCGTGGGGACGAGGACCCGCTCCGCTCCTCGCACGAGGGTGAGGCGCGTCGGTGCCACGGGGACGGTGGCGCCCTCCCCCGCGGAGGAGACCCGCCAGAAGTCGTACCCGTCCCGGCTCGCGAGGCGGGACAGCTTGTCGCTGGAGTCGAGCCGGCGCGTCACCTCGTCACCGGCACTCTGTGCGACCCCCAGGAAGCCGATGGCCTGCTCGGCGAGGCGTTCGCCGGCATCCTCCCGGCTGCCGTCGAGAAGGCCGCTCACGTCCGGCGCGATCCGCGCGTCCGCGGCGGCGTCCCGGGGCAGGGTGCGCGCGAGCGCGCCGGTCTCGCGTCCGACGATCCGGTATGCCGCCCCGCCGGCTTCGGGGGTCACGAGGACCGTGCGGTTGGCGAGGTCCCCGCTGGCCTGGTCGACGGCCACGGCGGGGCGAGGGTCGGTCCACGTGCCGAGCGTGCTGCCGAACCCGAACCAGGCCAGCGCCACGGCGCCGACGAGCGCGACCGCCACGAGGCCGGTGAGGGACATGGCACGGGCCCGGCCGCGCAGCGCCTCGACGCCGATGACGGCAGAGGCGAGGAGGGCCAGGGTGAGGGGCAGCATGAACGTGCCCACCCAGGGCGTCAGCCCGTCATCGCTGAGCGAGACCCGGGGGCTGGCGAGCACCGCGGCGAGTGAGGCCAGGCCGAGCAGGGCGGCGCCGGTCGTGACCGAGCGGACCCGTCCCGGGGCGAGCAGGCCGAGCAGTCCCGCCGCGACGACGAGACCGCCGACCCACCACGGGGTGGAGCCGTCGCCACCGGGATGGAGCAGGGCCAGGGCTGCCGGCTCGGGGACGGTCGTGCCCCACTGGGTGAGACCCGGGCCGGTCGCGAGCACCGGCCAGTCCTGCACGGCGTCGACGATCCAGGGACCGAGCAGCAGTGGCGCCACGACGGCGGGCACCAACGCCCGCCCCCGAGCCCCGGGCATGCCGCACAGGGCCACCGCGAGGCAGGCGAGGACCACGAGCACGAGGAGGGGCGGCGCGAAGGCACCGAGGACGGCAGCAGCGAGAGCCGTCGCGAAGGCAACGGTGGCGGTGCCGGTGGGGCGGGCCAGCATCACGAGCCCGGCGAGGACGACGGGCAGGAGGACGAGCGCGGCGACGGCACCCAGACGACCCTGGGCGACGGCTGCACCGGCAGCCCCGGTGCTCACCCAGGCCAACGCCGCGATGCCCCGCACGAGCCGACGACCGGTGAGGACGCCGGCGCTGAGGTACGCCGTGACGGTCGCTGCCGGGAGGGCGAGGACGAGGAGCGCCCCGACGACGGCGCCCGACGGCGAGGTGAGGTCGGCGCCACCCGGGAGCTGCTCGACGAACCAGGTCGGGATCGCGAGCAGCGCGAGTGAGGGGCTGCCGATGGCGCTGCTCCCGAGACCGCTGCCACTCCAGCCGTCGAAGGCCGCGTGCCACAGGCTGCTGGCGGTGGCCCGGGTCGTGACGAGCTCACCCCCGGTGACGCCGGACCCGAGTCGGCTCACGAGGCCGCCGCCGATCTCCCGTCCGGCTGCGACGACGACGGCGAGTGCCGCCACGGTCGCGAGGACCGCGGGGTGCAGCGCGACCTGGGCGACGAGCGAGCGGCGCTCGGCCGCCTCCGTGCCGCCTTCGTCCGGAAGCGCGGACGGTGCGACGAGCGACTCGTGGGCCCGGTCGAGGCCGCGACGCACCACGGTCGACGCCGGCACGAACACGGTCGCGATGTCGCGGTGGCGCACCGCCGCAGGCCCCCGAGTGCGCCATTTCGAGCGAAGCGCCCGGACGGGGTCGAGGGCGCCCAGGTCAGCGAACGCCACAGCAGCGGCACGTGGTCTCTTGAGGAGGAGCAGGGCGATACCGGAGGCGATGGCGCTCAGCGCCACCCACAGCGCGAGGAAGGGGACCGCCCACCACGACGCCCGGGCGAGCGCCACCCGGCGAGCGGCCCGACGTCGCGGCCCGGTGGTCGCGGTGGCGAGGCCGGCTGCCCCGGTCGAACGCATCCGGGCCTCGGGCACCACGACGACACGATGCCCCCGGCGCTGGGCACGCCAGCCGAGGTCGAGGTCTGCTCCGAGGTCTCCGAAGCCGTTCTCCCACCCCAGCTCGCGCAGCACCCCCGCGGTGCCGAGGAGGCCGGCGAACGGCACGGCGATGACGTCGCGGCGGGCGTCGTGCTGGCCCTGGTCGTGGGTGCCGGGAGCCGGGTCCTCGATGACGCGACCGGAGCGGGTGGTGCGAATGCCCACGGAGCGCAGCTGCCCGGGCGAGGTCGCCACGACGTGCTTGGGACCGACGATGCCGACCGACGGGCTGCGCCGGTGCGCTGCCACGAGCCGGGTGAGTGCCTCCGGCTCGGGGACCGACCCCGTGGGAAGGACCCAGACGAGGTCCTCGTCGGACACCTCCCCCGAGGCGAGCCACGCCTGCAGCGCCGCACGGGCCGGCATACCGGCGTCGAGACGGACACGCTCGACGGGGAAGGTGCCGGACGACGCGGCAGCGACCACCGCGGGGACGTCGTCCCCGCTGGTCGTGTCGAGGACGGTCACCTCGTCAGGAGCGGTGGACGACGCGGCGAGCGCGTCGAGGAGGGCGCGCAGGCCGGTGTCCGAGCCCGTGGTGACGATGACGGCCCGCACCGTCGGCCCGGTCGCAGGGGCGGAGGCAGGGGGGAGCACGGCGGCGGGCGTCAGCGTCATGCGATGGCCGTCATCAGGGGTGGGCGCGCCGTCAGACGGCGCGCTTCTTCAGCTTCCGGCGCTCGCGCTCGGAGAGCCCACCCCAGATCCCGAACCGCTCGTCGTTCGCCAGTGCGTACTCGAGGCACTCGGCGCGGACCTCGCAGCCCACGCACACCTTCTTGGCCTCACGGGTCGAACCGCCCTTCTCGGGGAAGAACGCCTCGGGATCCGTCTGAGCGCACAGGCTCCGCTCCTGCCAGGAGAGCACCGTCTCCTCTTCGATCATGGCGTCGATCAACGTCAACTCGTGCATCGCAGCCTCCTCGACCCTTTTCGCGACCCTGCGCCCCGACCGTCCCCCCGTGCGAGGGCCGGAGTTCACCGGGACACAATGATGAAATTACACGCGTGTCATCCCCATCCGTCAAGCCGGAATCTGCTATCGGCACAACCGAATCGGCTAGCGGGCGGGTCTGGACCGCGTGTCGCGGCGACACGCGGGTGGGTCAGACTGACCATCATGCCCAGTGACCCCGCCCTCTTGTCGGGCCGCCCCCTGCGCGTCACCGCCCTCGCCGGCGGTGTCGGCGGTGCGCGTTTCCTGCGTGGCCTGCGCCGTCACCTCGACGCCGTGGCGCCCGACTCCGAGCTCACCGTCGTCGCCAACACCGGCGACGACATCACCCTCTTCGGGCTGCGCGTCTGCCCCGACATCGACACCCTGCTCTACACCCTCGGCGGCGGTGTCGAGGAGTCGCAGGGCTGGGGTCGGGCGGAGGAGTCGACGCGGGTCCAGGGCGAGCTGGCGGCCTACGGGGCGGAGCCGCAGTGGTTCAGCCTCGGCGACCTCGACTTCGGCACGCACATCGTGCGCTCGCAGTGGCTCGGGCAGGGACTGACGTCGTCAGAGGTCACGGCCCGCCTCGCGACCCGGTGGGGGTTGCCGGAGCAGGGCATCACGCTGCTGCCGATGACCGACGTCCCCGTCGAGACGCACGTCGTGCTCGAGGAGGACGGTGAGCAGAGGGCGGTGCACTTCCAGGAGTGGTGGGTGCGCATGCAGGCGGCCGTGCCGGCGTCGCGCTTCGTCGTGGCCGGGCTCGACCGGGCGACCGCCGCGCCGGGGGTCCTCGACGCGATCCGGCAGGCCGACGTCGTCGTCCTGCCGCCCAGCAACCCGGTCGTGTCGATCGGCATCATCCTCGGGGTGCCCGGCGTGCGAGATGCGTTGCGCGGCACCGCTGCTCCCGTCGTGGGGGTGTCGCCGCTCATCTCCGGGCGGCCGGTGCGCGGGCATGCCGATGCGTGCCTCTCGGCGATCGGCGTCGAGTCGTCGAGCGCCGCCGTGGCGGGGCTCTATGCCGACTTCCTCGACGGGTGGCTTGTCGACCCCGCGGACGCCGACGTGTCGGTGCGCGGGGTGACGACGGCCATGCACCCGGCACCCCTCCTCATGACGGACGTGGAGGCGACGGCGTCGATCGCGGGTTCGCTGCTCGAGCTCGCGGATCGCGTCCGGCGGTGACCCGCCCGATCACCGTCGTGCCCGTCCTCGGGGTGCCCGAGGTCATGGCCGGCGACGACCTGGCGGCTCTGCTGCTGGCGGGGGTGGCGAGGTCTGTCAAGGGCGGCCTGACTGCCGGGGACGTGCTCGTCGTGTCGAGCAAGGTCGTCTCGAAATCATTGGGGCTCAAGGCTGTTGGCGATGACAAGTCAGGCGTCGTCGCCGCCGAGACGGTGCGTGTCGTGGCCGAGCGGCACGCCGGGGACCGGGTCACGCGAGTCGTCGAGTCGGCTGCCGGTCCGGTCATGGCCGCGGCCGGTGTCGACGCGTCGAACACCGGCCCGTCCGGCGAGCTGCTGCTCCTGCCGCGCAACCCGGACGGGTGCGCGCGCGAGCTCCTCGCTGCGCTGCGCGCAGGTGCCGGTATGCCGTCCGCGGCGCCTCTCGCGGTGGTCCTCAGCGACACGGCCGGACGCCCGTGGCGGGCCGGGCTGACGGACTTCGCGCTGGGGGCGGCGGGACTGCGGGTCCTGCTCGACCACCGCGGGACGACGGACGCCGACGGACGGGTCCTGTCGGTGACGGCTCGGGCCGTGGCCGACGAGGTCGCCGCCGCCGCGGATCTCGTCAAGGGCAAGTCCGACGGCGTCGCGGCAGCGGTGGTGCGGGGGCTGCCCGAGGACTGGTTCACCCCCGGCGACCCGAGCAACCCCGGCGACCTGGGCGACCCGAGCAACCCCGGCGATCCGGGCGAGTTCCCTTCCGGCGCAAGGTCGCTCGTGCGCACCGGTCCCGGCGACTGGTTCGCCCTCGGCCACGTCGAGGCGCTGCGCGCGGCACTCGGCATCGACCCGGGGTCCTCCGACTCGCACGCCGTCGGCATCCGCTCGGTCACCCCGGAGCCGTGGCCCACGCGGGTCGGGCGCGTCGTGGCCCTCACCCTCTTTGCTGACGAGGACGCGAGCGCCGATGTGCAGACGACCGCCGACTCGGCCACGGTGATGCTCGGCGCGACCGACCCGTTCGGCCTCGGACGGCTGGCGACTCGGCTCGAGGTGGCCGCCGCCAGTGAGGACCTCGCGGTGACGACCTGGGGCATCCCGACCGGCGAGCACACCGTCACCGCGACCCTCGTGCCGCGCGACGCCTGACCGTCCCACCGCGACACGGACACCGTTCGCGGCACGCGGCGGTGCGGCGAAACGCGGTGGCGAACGCACGGCATACCGGTCAGGCTCGTGCCATGACCACGGCAGGCGAGCACTCCCCCGTCGTCGTCCTGCTCGAGGGCGACAGCGATGTCGCCGCGGTGCGAACCCTGCGCTCCCGCAAGGGAATCCGCCCCGAGCACGAACCCTGCCGGCTCGTCGCGATGGGCGGCGCGACGAACATCCGGCGCCACCTCGGCGTTCTCGCCGAGCTGCCCGTCCGGCCGCGGGTCCTCGGGTTGTGCGACGAGGGCGAGGCGGGGTTCTTCGTGCGCGCGTTGGAGCGGTACGCCGCCCCGCTCGGGCTGGCGGGGACGCCGACGGCGGACACCCTGCCGGAGCTGGGGTTCCAGGTGTGCCGCCGCGACCTCGAGGACGAGCTCATGCGAGCGCTCGGGGTCGGCGGCGTGCGCGCGGTGCTGGGCGACCTCGGGCTGGACGGGTCGTTCGAGGCGTTCCGGCGCCAGCAGGCCTGGGTAGGCCGACCGGTGGAGGCACAGCTGCGACGGTTCGCGACGACGACGTCGGGACGCAAGGAGCTGCTCGCCGAGGCGATGGCCGCGGCCGTGCCGGACGGTCGGTGGCCGGCGCCGCCGCGCTCGTCGCCTCGATGCCGGACCGAACGACACAGCCCAACCGCACGTCAGTGCCCGACCCCACGACGATCCCCGGCCGAGGCTGACCGGCGGCCCTACCTCGGCAGGTGGGTCGGCAGGGTCATCCGCGGCCCACGGCGCGGCCGCATCGCGCCGCTGAGCTCGAGGAGCCGCTGCACGCGGTAGCGGTGACCGGCGTACGGCTCGAGCAGCTCGGCCATGCCCTCGTCGTCGACGGGCGTGCCGGTGAGGGCCCACCCGACGTTCTTCGCGACGTGGTAGTCGCCGAAGCTCACCGCGTCCGCGTCACCGAGCGCCCGCTGGGCCACCTCGGCGCTCGACCAGCGGCCCACACCAGGCACGGACTCGATCCGCCGACGCGCGTCGAGGACCGGCAGGGCGGCGCACTCCTCGAGCCGCCCGGCCCGCGAGGCGACGAGGACGGCGGGCCTCGACCGAGCACCGTCCACGCCCGCGCGCAGCCACTCCCACGACGGGATCCGCGCCCATCCTGACGGCTCCGGCGGGACGACGAGGCGCAGCTCCCCACCGGGTCCGGGAGCGAGAGTTCCATTGCGGCGCACGAGGATCCGGTATGCCGCGAACGCCTCCTTGCCGGTGACGCGCTGTTCGATGATCGTCGGCAGGAGCGACTGCACGACAAGACCGGACGACGGTACCCGCCAGCCTGCGAACCGGCGACGAGCCTCCCGCACGATGTTGTGGTGTGCGACGAAGCCGGAGTCGTCATCCTCCTCACCGAGCAGTCGCGGCAGCCGGTCGAGCATCCACTCGGCTCCCTCGCCCCACGCCTGCGCGACGACGTCGCCGTCACCCGCCCGCTGGCGCAGCCGCAGCGTCACCGGCCCCGTCGGCACCCGCCACGCGAAGACCCACGTCCCGAGGCGGTCGCTCCACGACGTCGGGTCACCGGCACCGCGGCGGAACGTCGACACGACGGCACCGAGCTGCAAAGGCCGAGCCGACCGGAACGTCCGCTCGAGCGGCGCCGACGGCGCGGTGGGCTGCCCGTCGTCCGGCGGGGTCACGCGAGGTCTCCGTGACCCGTCATCCGACGTGCCGGGGCGACACGCGCAGGGGTGGCCCCGCGGGAGTGGCCGGCGACTTGAACGCCAGCCAGACATAGGTGGGCACGAGCGGGAGCGTTGCCGCGAGGGCGCGTTCGGGCAGCCGTCCGACCCACTCGGGGATGACGTCGCCGCCCGAGAACGCGGCGGGATCTGCGAGCACGGGCAGGGTGTAGTCCCAGACGTCGAAGTCGGCGAACATCCGCCGCAGCCCGGCGGGCGTGGCATACCGCTCGTAGTAGTGCTCGCCCTTGCCGGTGAGCCGCAGGTACCGGTCCGCCGCCCCTTGAGGCAGCCACGACAAGAACGGCAGCCGGTAGTGCGGCTCGATGACCTGCCACCGGTGCCCGATCCCGAGGTAGAGCACCCCGCCCGGTGCGAGCACCCGGTGGATGTCGGCGACGACGGCGTCGGGGTCGACGACGTGCTCGTAGATGTGGTTGAGCACGACGACGTCAACCGAGCCGTCCTCGAACGGCAGGTCCTCGCCGCGGGCGAGCCGGAAGTCGACGCGGTCGCCGAAGCGTTCGCGCGCCTTGGCCAGCCCGGGCTCGTCGATGTCCACGCCCGTCGTCCGCGCCCCGGCGAGGGCGAGCTCGTCGGCGATGAACCCGGCCGAGCAGCCGACGTCGACGGCGGTCAGACCGGCGAGCGCACCGCCGGGGTCGGACGCGCTGCGACCCAGGCCGTGGGAGATGACCGAGATGAGCTTGGCGGCCTTGGTGCGGCGCGCCTCTTCGTCGAGCATCTTGTCCACGAGCTCGGAATAGGCGAGCTGCTCCTCGCGGTCGGTCATGGCGCCACCTCCTTCCGGCGTTCGGCGCGCGCACCGAGCAGGTGGTGCGAGCGCGCCCACAACCATCCCAGAGCCGCGACGACGACGTCGGCGACGACGCTGAAGAAGCGGGCGACGACGACGATGGTGAACGCCGCCGGGAAGGGCATGAGCGCCCCGAGCAGCACCGCGAGAAGGCCGTCGCGCACCCCCACCCCGGCCGGCACGATGACCGAGAACATCCCGATGGCCGACGCGAGCGCGAACCCGCAGATCGACGTGACGACCATCGAGGTCACCGACCGCTCCGGCGCCATCGCGTCGGCGAGGGCGAGGATCGACAGCCCGGCCGCGAGCCACGCGAGGACGAACCACAGTGTCGTCAGCCCGATCGCGGGCGCGGTGAGCTCGTGCTCGAGCGGCTCGCGCCGGAGGATCCGCAACGCCCGGGCGATGCCCCAGTTGAGCACCCGCGGCCACAGCAGCAGCACCAACAGCACGGCCGGTGCGAACCACCACAGCGACCGCACCTCCCCCGTGCGCGCGAGCAGCAGCGGCACCGCCGGGATCCCGACGATCGCTCCGGTGAGCACCGACAGCAGGATCGACAGCAGCCCGACGACGCCCGTGCGCCGGCGCGGCACCCCGAGCCGCGCCGCCATGTCTGCCTGCGCGACGACGCTCCACACGGACCCGGGCAGGTACTTGCCGAGCTGCCCGACGAAGAACACGCTCGCCCCCGCCGGCAGCGGCAGCCGGGTCCCGAGGTCGTTGAGCAGGACCCGCCAGCCGAGGTAGGAGAACACCGGCGCGAGCAGCGCCAGCACAAACGCCCCGAGCAGACGCGCACCCGCGATCTCGTGCAGGTGCGACGACACCTCGCTCCAGTTGCGCCACACCGCGACGACGACGGCGACGAGGACGAGCGCGGCGACGACGATCCGCACGACGTCGAGCAGGCGGCTGCGGTTCATGCTCACCGCCTCACTTGCGCCGGAACGTCAGTCGCAGGATCCCGTATGCCGGTGCCGCGCCTGCGCGCCGGCCCGCCGGTGTCGTCGCGCGCACCTCGCGCGCCGAGGCGGAGGCCTCGCGCAGCCGCTCGGTGATGTCGCCGTCGAAGTCGCCGACGAGGACGAGCCCGAGGTCGTCGGCGCGGGCGATGATGCCGCGCACGTCGGCGGGCCGGATCGCCCACTGCGGGTCGTCGTCGCCGATGGGGATGGTGATGACGAGCAGCCCGCCGGAGCGCAGCGCCCACGACGCCTGGCCGACGGCGTGGTCGACGTCGTCGGCCCCGCACCCGCCCGGGTGCAGCCGGGCGATGACGTCGAGGCTCGCGGTGTCGACGTCGAGCACCTCGACCGAGGTCCGACGCCCGGTGAGCTCGAGCTCGACCGGGGCGAAGCCCAGCGTGCGCAGCCACCTCGAGAACGGCGACCGGGTGCCGGACTCGTCGACGACCACGCCGGCCCGGCGCCCGTCGTCGCCGATGCGCAGCACCGCGGCGACCGCGCCGAGCGCCGCCCACGCGGCGACCGCGTCGGAGCAGCGCGGAAGGCCGAGCTCGCGCGCGAGCGCCTGGGCATCGAGCGCCTCCGCGTCGAGGGCGAGGGCGTCGGAGGGCCGCACCCACTCGGGCAGGTCGGCCGGTCGCAGGTCGACCCGCTTGCGGCGCCGCAGCCGAGCCGCGGTGACGAGGTCCTTGGCCCGCTGGACCGGCGTGTCCGGCGGCGGCTCGGCCGTGGGCAGGTCGCCGGCGGCATCGGTCTCGGCACTCGCGAGCGCCTCGATCCCGCCGACGTAGTGCGCCCACGGCCCCGACAGGTCGGGTGGGCGCACCTGCGAACGCAGCTGTGCGGCATACGTCCTGTCGGAGAGGCGGCGCAGCGCCTCGACGAGCGCGGCCCGGTCGTTCGGCGGGACGAGCAGGCCGTCGACGCCGTCGCGCACCTGTGCGCCGAAGGTCCCGACGTGGGTGGCGAGGACGGGCAGGCCGTGGCGGTTGGCGAGGAGGACGTTCTGCGACGCGGTGGCGTGCCGGTAGGTCAGGGCGAGGACGTCGTGGTGCGCCAGGAGCGAGGCGATCCGGTCGGCGGGCACGTAGCCGCCGTGTACCTCGACGCGGCCCTCGAGGCGCGGGTCGGCGGCGAGCTCCTTGACGCGGCGCCCGCTCTCGCCCCACATCTCCCCCGCGACGGTGAGGCGCAGGTCTGGCACGTCGCGCAGGGCGTCGAGGAGCAGGTCGATGCCCTTGTAATCGCGCACGATGCCGAGCGACAGCAGCCGTGTCGGACCCGTCGAGTCGACGTGCGGCTCCGGCGGCCCGCCCGGCAGGTGGGGCGGCAGGTCGAGCTCGCGCACGTGCCCGGCGCCGAGCTCGGTGGCGAGCTTGGCCTGGGAGTCGGAGTGGACGACGACGGAGTCGACGCGGCGGAACAGCGCCTCCATGAGCTGGCGGTCTCCCGGCCTCGACTCGTGCGGGAGGACGTTGTGGGTGATGACGATCGAGCGGGGCCCGAGGCCGCTGCTCGACGTGCGCCCGACACCGGCCGCGCGCAGCACGGCGAGGTGCGAGGGCACCGCCTGCGGGATGACGTGGACGACGATGATCGCGTCCATGCCGCGCAGCCGCCGGCCGGTGCGCACCCACGTGTCCGGCCGCGCCCACGACAGCGCGCGGATCGTGCGCGGGAACGGCTCGACGTCCGGCGCACCCCCGGGCACGGCCTGCTCGCCGGGGTAGAGCAGCGAGGGGTAGAGGTGGCTCCACGACACGAGCGTCACGTCGTGGCCCGCCTCGGCGAGCTCGTGGCACAGCTCTGTCGTGTGCGAGGCGACGCCGCCCTTGTAGGGGTGGGTCGGTCCGACGACGGCGAGCCGCAGCGACGCCGGGCCGGACCCGCCCGAGCCGGCCCCCTCCGCCTCCGTCACTGATTCGGGCCGAGTTCCCTTGTCAGACACCGTCTCTGGACCTCACCACGAGGTCGGAGAGCAGGGCGAGGGAGGCGATCATCAGGCCGCTCACGAAGAGCAGGACCGTGTTGGCCGGGAAGTAGAACGGGTGGCGCACCATGTCGACGATGCCCTTGACGACCCCGATGATGATGAGCCACAGCGCCGGAGGCATGAGCACCTTGAGCGGGTCGAAGTACATGACCATCCGCAGCACCTGGAGGATGTATCGGTAGGCGTCGCGGACGAAGTGGAACTTGCTCACGCCCTCGCGCTTGGCGTACTTCGTGTCGACGTACTTGATGTCGTGCTGGTTGGACAGGAACGCGATGGTGATCGTCGTGACGCACGAGAACCCCGCCGGCAGCAGCCGCAGGTAGGGCAGCGACACCTCGCGCCGGAACGCGCGCAGGCCGCTGTTGAGGTCCGGGATCTTCGTCTTGGTCAGCCACTCGGCGACCTTGCGGATGAACCACTTCGCGGGGACCCGGGCCCACTTGTGCGTGCCCTCCTCGGTCGTGCGCGCGCCGACGACCTGGTCGTAGCTCGCGTCGTCGCGCAGGATGCGGACGAGCTCGGGGATGCGCTCGTTCTCGTAGGTCATGTCCGCGTCGGTCCACACGACGATCTCGCCGTATGCCGCCTGTGTCCCGATGCGTCGCGCGGTGCCGGAGCCGCCGTTGCGCCGGAACGGCATGACCCGGATGTTGGCGAAGTCCCGGGCCGCCTGCTGCAGCACCTCGAGGGTGTCGTCGGTCGAGGCGTCGTCGATGCACAGCAGCTCGTAGGTGAACTCGCTGGCGTTCATCGCGGCCGTGATCCGGTCGATCTCGCGCAGGACGTGGGCACCCTCGTTGTAGCAGGGCAGCACGATCGTGACGTAGGGCCGGGGCGAGCCGTCCTCGAGCACCGCCGGTCGCGGGTCACGGTGGGTGCCGCCCCGGGCGCTCGGGTCGTCGCCGCTGCCAGCCAGCTCGCCCGAGCGGACCGCGATGCGCTCGGTCGGGGCGGCGGGGATGAGCTCGGTCTCGGGGTGCTCGTTCATCGCTGCCGAGCGTACCCGTCGCGCGAGCACCGTCCGGCCACCGTCGCGCCCGCCGGGCGCGTGCCGCCGCGCACTAGCCTGTGCGCGTGAGCTCGCTGGCCATCCCCGTCTGGCTCGACGTCGTCGCCGTCGGGTTCGGCGGCCTCGCCGGCGCGCTCGCGGCCCGGCGCCAGGGGTTCGACATCGTCGGCGTGCTCTTCCTCGCCGTCATCGGCGGGCTCGGCGGCGCCCTGCTGCGCGACCTCCTCCTCCAGGTGCCGGTCCGGGCGCTCACGTCCCCGTGGCTGCTGCCGTCGGCCTTCGTCGGCGGCGTGCTCGTCGCTCCGCTGCTCAAGGTCGTCGGGCCGCTGCGGTTCCGCCGCGACGTCGCCTTCACGCTCCTCGACGCGATGTCGCTGGCGCTCTACTCGGTCCTCGGCACCGACCGCGCCATGACCGTGGGCCTGCCGGTCATCTCGTGCATCTTCGTCGGGGTGGTCGCCGGGGTCGGCGGCGCACTCATCCGCGACGTCCTCATCAACACGACGCCCGAGCACTTCAAGCCGGGCTCGTTCTATGTCCTCGCGGCCCTCCCCGGCTGCGTCTCCTACTACGTCCTGCGCACCCTCGAGCTGCCCGTGCTGGTGTCGGCGCTCGTGTCGATCAGCGTCGTCATCGCCGTGCGCATGTCGTCGTGGTCGCTCGACTGGCAGACCGGCACGCGGAGGTCGCGATGACAATCGACGTCAAGAAGGAGTACCGCGAGCTCTACGCCCCGAAGCCCGACGACTTCGTCCTCGTCGACGTCCCGACGCTGACCTACCTCGCCGTCGACGGCCACGGCGACCCCAACGTGAGCGAGGACCACGCCGCCGCGGTGCAGGCGCTATACAGCGCGGCATACGCCGTGAAGTTCGCGTCGAAGGCCGTCGGCCTGGACTTCGTCGTCGGCCCCCTCGAAGGGCTCTGGACGAGCGCGGACCCGACGGCCTTCGTCGACCGGCGCAAGGCGGAGTGGGACTGGACGATGCTCATCCACCTGCCGGCCGCCGTCGCGGCGGACTCGCTCGCGGCCGGTGTCGCCGCGGCGCGGGCGAAGAAGCCCGCGCTGCCCCTCGAGCGGGTCGACGTCCGGCAGCTCACGGAGGGCCCGAGCCTGCAGATCCTCCACGTCGGCAGCTACGACGACGAGGGCCCCACCCTGGCCCGGCTGCACGACACGGTCATGCCGGAGCGCGGGCTGACGTTCAACGGGCCCCACCACGAGGTCTACCTCGGCGACCCGCGGCGCGTCCCGCCCGAACGGCTGAGGACGGTGCTGCGCCAGCCGGTGCGTCCGGCCGACTGACCGCCCCGCTGCCCTCCGTGGTGTCGGCGCGTGGGCCGGTATGCCGTCCGCGCACCTCGTGTGGGAATGTGTGTGTCCGTGGACACAGCAGCCGTGCTCGACCTCCTGAAGCAGGTGGCCGCCGAGGTCATCACCCCGCGGTTCCGGGCCCTCGCCGACGGCGAGGTCATCGAGAAGAACCCCGGCGACCTCGTCACGGTCGCCGACCGCGAGGCGGAGGTGCTCCTCACGGAGGCGCTGCTCACGGCATACCCGGACGCGGTCGTCCTCGGTGAGGAGGCGCATGCCGCCGACCCGAGCGTGCTCGAGCGCTACCTCGCCGCCGACCACGCGTTCACCGTCGACCCCGTCGACGGCACGAAGAACTTCGTCCACGGCTCCCCCGACCACGCCGTCATGGTCGCCGAGACCCGCGGCGGCGAGACCGTCCGCGGGTGGATCTGGCAGCCGGAGCACGGCGTCGCCTGGGTCGCCGAGCGCGGCGCAGGCGTCGAGCGCAACGGCGAGAAGGTCACCCGTGAGCCGGTCGCGGACGGCACCCCGCCACGTGGGGCGACCTCGATCTGGTCCCTGCGCGGTCACGAGCTCGCCGACCTGCCGGCGCTGCGACCGTCATGGGTCTGCTGCGGCGTCGACTACCCCAAGCTCATCCAGGGCGAGGTCGACTACGTCCTCTACAGCCGCTCGAATGCATGGGACCACGCGCCGGGTTCGCTCATGGTCTCCGAGGCCGGTGGGCACGTCGGCCACTTCGACGGCACGGACTACGGCCCGCGCTCGACCCAGCCCGGCATCATCGTCGCGGCCGACCCGGTGGCCTACGGCGCGGTGCAGCGCCGACTGCCTGCCGATCTCGTGAGCCGCTGACGCCCGCTCAGCCCTCGGGCGCGGCTGCCGGCGCCGGCGCCGGCGCCGTCCAGACCTCGAGGGAGATTGGCGCGAGCCCGTCGGGACGACGCTCGAGCAGCCGCTCGTCCTCGGCAACGAAGGTGTCGCTCACCTGACGAACCCCGTCTGCCTGCAACGCCTCCAGAGCCTGCGGACCCTCGGCCGCGAGGAGCACGAGCCGGCCGCCGTTCGCGCGGACGGCTGCCCCGATGGTGGCAACGGTCTGCGCGAGGCGCGCCGGGTCCTGCTGCAGCGCCCGGGTCGTCGAGAGCGACGGGACGCCGCATTGCCCGCGCAGCACCTGGGGCCACTCGTTCGCGGCGCGCGAGTCGACGGCGAGGACGACGTCTCCGGGCTCGAAGGACCGGCACACCCCCTCGACCGCGGCGAGCGCGCCCGCCTCGACCCGCTCCGCCCGGTGGGGCCAGGTCGCGGCGGCCGTCGGGACGAGCATCGCGAGCGACAGCCCGGCACCGACGGTGGCCGCAACGCCGACGGGAGCGCGCCGGGAGAGGTGGCGGACGGCATACGCGGCTGCCGCGACGCAGAGGACGACGACGAACGGCAGCACGATGAGCAGGCGCCGCTCCGCCCACGGGTGGTCCGGCGTGATCCCGGGTCGCCACAGGGTGAGGACGCTCGACCCGGCAGCGACGAGGAGCGGTCCGGTCCACGCCGGCAGCACCTCGCCACGCGTCCACCGCGCCGTGGCGGTCCGGACCGCCCAGGCGAGCGCGGCCAGCGCGATGACGAGGGCCGGGACGCCGACCCACCACGACAGCCACACGACGGTCTGCTCGGCATAGGTGCGTCCGCCGTCGACGGTGAGGCCCTGGCGCAGCTGAAGCCCGGCGACGACCCGCGAGCCGGGGTCGTCGGGCGACTGGCGCACGGTCTGCCACAGCGGCCGGCTCGCGAGGAACAACCCGACAAGGACGACCACGCCAGCGAGCGCATCCGGCAGGTGACGCGAGATGTGTTGCGGCACAGTGGCTCCGCGGCGCTGCCACCACAGCAGCGCTCCTGAGGCGAGCGCCATGAGCACGGTGAGGGCGACGAGCGGGACGAGGCTGGCGGCGATCGTCCCGAGGTACTGGTTCGACAGCCACAGCGCCGCCCCGAACGCGAGCAGCGTCGACAGCCCGGCGCCGACGAGCGTGGCCCGCGGCCACCGCTGCCCCTGCGCCAGCGCGAGTGCCGCGACGGGGACGAGGAGCATCGTCTCGCGCAGCCCGTCGATGCGGACGAGCGCCGTGCCGCCCACGAGGACGCCCGCGAGCAGCGCGGCTCGGCCGACGACGCCGTCGCGTCCCTCCCGGGCGGCGACGACGAGGGCGAGCAGGCCACCCCCCAGCGTGACCATCGCCAACGGCTCCGAGTAGGTCGCCCGCGCCGTGTGCAGCACGGGGAAGAGCAGCGCCACGCCGAGCGCCGCGAGCGGCGACCACCGCGCCCCGGCGCTGCGCGCCGCGAGCAACCCGATGGCGAGGATGCCGAGTGCGGACGCGACCGCCGGCAGCAGCATGGCCCCCGCCGGGCCGCCGAGCCACACCCCGAGCGACCACACCGCTCCCGGTCCGATGACGAACTGCGGCTGGACAGAAGGTTTCTCGTCGGTCCCGGTCTCATAGAACGCGGGGCTCGCCAGGGTCACCCCGTCGAGAGCGAGCACCGCGGGCCCGCCGACCGACGCGGGGTCGACGGGCACGACGCGGCGATGCGTCTGCGCCATCGAGATCCCCGCTTGGAGGTTGCTCGCGGCATCGCGACGCGGCAGCACCTGCTCCGAGTGCGTCGCCGCCGTCCACACCCCGGCGCCCAGCGCCACGGCCGCGAGGAGGCCAGCGGTCCACAGGGGCAGCGGACGGGCCGGTATGCCGTTCGCCCACCAGCCGCAGCCCGCCGCGGCGAGCGCTGCGAGCGGCAGGACGAGCCACGGGAACCACGCACCGAGACCGGCGAGGACGACCGCGAGGAGCGACATGACGACGACCCAGGTGGCCGCCCCGAGCACGAGCGTCTGGAGCCACCGGCCCGCCCGGTGCTCACCGACGGTCGCCGGCAGGTCCTCGTCAGCGGTCGGGTGGGCCGACGGCGGGTGGCTCATGGACGGCAACGCTAGCGGGGCACCTACCCTGCAGAGGTGACCCGACCCGCTGACGTCCTCGCCGAGCTGCTGCGCACCGACGCCGCCGCCCCGCGCATCACGACCTACGACGACACCGACGCCCCGACGCGGGGCGAGCGCATCGAGCTCTCCGCCCGAGTCCTGTCGAACTGGGTGAGCAAGGCCGCCAACGCCCTCCAGGACGACTTCGACGCCGCACCCGGGTCGGTCGTCCGCCTCGACCTGCCGCCGCACTGGCGCACGGCCTACTGGGCGCTCGCGACCTGGTCGGTCGGTGCAACGGTCAGCCTCGACGTCGAGGGGCCGGCCGACGTCGTCGTGACGACCGACCCCGGCACCGCGGGTGCCGCGGCCGCAGCCGGCGTGGGCTCGGTGCTCGTCACCCTCGCCGGCCTCGCGCGGTCCGCGACCGTCCCGGTTCCCACGGGAGTCATGGACGAGGCCAGGGAACTCTCCACCCACGCAGACCAGTTCGCCGCCTGGGAGGACGCGAGCGACGACGACGTGGCGCTCGTCGCGGCAGGCGAGCGGACGGCATACGCGAAGGTCGTTGCCGCGCAGGGGAACCCGGGCGAGCGGCGCCACCTCACGACCCCGGACACCGCGGAGTTCCTCCGGACCGCGCTCGGCCTCTGGGCGGCCGGCGGCTCCGTCGTCCTCAGCCGCGGCGATGCACCCGCGGACGTGCTGGCCCACAGGTCCGAGGTCGAGGGCAGCACCGGGCCGTGACCGGCGCCGCCCCCGCCTCGGTCACATCTGCTTCTCGATGGCCTTCCAGGTCAGCGTCGCGACGACACCGGTCGAGGCGATCCTCGCCCGCGTCTGGGCGGCCTTGACCGCGGCCTCCGTCGCCGGGCCGAACGACCCGTCCGCGGTGATCCGCAGCGCCTTCTGGAGCGCGACGACGTTCGAGCCGCGGCTGCCGCGCTTGGCGACGGTGTTCCACCAGGGCAGGAGCGGGTGGACCTTGAGCTCGACCTTGTCCCACGTCGCCCGGTCGACGACGCCCGTGGCGGCGAGGCCGACGGACTTCTGGAAGGAGATGACGCGCGACTGCGTCCCCGGACCGAAGGCGCCGTCGACCGCGACGCCGCCGAGCCCGGACTGGAGCACCTTGACCGCCGTGCCGGTCGAGCCGCGACGCAGGACTGTCGACTTGTAGGGCGTGAACTCGGTCGACGTCGAGGTCGTCGCCGGCGGGGTCGTCGTCGTGGGCGTGCCGGTCGAGGTCTGCCCCATGAGGGCGTTCCACGTGGACGTCGCGACGACGCCGGTGGGGCTGATGCCCTTCGACTTCTGGTAGGCGATCACCGCGGCCTCCGTCGCCGGGCCGAACGACCCGTCCGCGGTGATGCGCAGCGCCTTCTGCAGGGCGACGACGGCCGCGCCGGTCGACCCGCGCCGCAGCGTCGTCGTCGCGTAGGGCGCGAGCGGGTGCGCCGTGGGTGACGTCGCGGTCGCGGCGATGAGGGCGTTCCACGTGGCCGTGGCGACGACACCCGTGGCGCTGATGCCCTTCGACTTCTGGAAGGCGATGACCGCTGCCTGCGTCGCCGGGCCGAACGACCCGTCGGCGGTGATGCGCAGCGCCTTCTGCAGCGCGATGACGGCGGTGCCGCGCGAGCCGCGCTGGAGCACCGTGTTGACGTAGGCCGACAGCGGGCTCGTCGTCGTCGAGCTGCCGCCGTTGCGGGCCGGCACGAGGCCGAGCTGGATCATCTTGGTCCACGTCGCGTTGTCGAGCTGCTTGGTCACCGGCACGCCCCGGCGGGACTGCCACGAGGCCAGCGTCGACTCGGTCATCGGCCCGAACGAGCCGTCCTTGGTGATGCCGAGGACGCCCTGGGCGAGCATGACGTCCTTGCCCGTGTCACCGCGCTTGAGCAGCGGATAGCCCGTCGCCGTGAGCGGCGGCGCGACAGGGACCGGCGAGGTGGCGCCACTCGTCGGGCCGGTGTAGCGCACCGAGGTGAGGGCCTTGCCGGTCCACCACGACGTCTGCTTGTAGGCGCCGTCCCACGTGAACGAGATGTGGATGTGGTCGGTGTGCGGCGAGGAGCCGGTGTAGGCCGCCCAGCCGCGTGCCGGGTCGTAGGAGCGCCACTGCTGGCGGTTCCAGATGATGTAGTTGATGCCGAGGCGCCGGGCCATCGCGCCCGGGCGGCCCTGGCTGTCGGGGGCCGAGAGCCAGCGCGTGATGGCGTTGCCGACCGCGAGGCCGTTCGGGTCGTTGGCGTTGACCATCCAGTCGAGGGCGCGGCCCTCACCGTGCTCGGCCGCACAGGTCCGGTTGATCCCGTAGACGTGGCGGCCGTAGGTCGCGTTGAGCAGCTGTGCGAAGGCCGTCGGACCGGGCAGGTCACCGCTGAGGCAGCGCCAGCCCTCCTGGTACTTCGGGGCGAAGTCGAGCTCGGCCGGCAGCGACACCGACGGCTTGGGTGGCGACGGCACGGCGGTCGGCACCGCGGCGGCGGCCGACCCACCCGTCAGGGTGATGCCGATGGGGATCGTCACCAGGGAGGCCGTGACGGCGCCGAGCGCACGGACGGGCCGAGTGGTCGGGCTCGAAGGCTGCGGCTGGGACTCGGTGGGCAGGGGCGTGCGCGTCAACGTCGGGCTCCTCGGGCGAGGCGGTTCAGGGGTGCGGGTCGGGTTGGCCCCCAGCCGTCACGATTTCCCGTCACAGAGGTCACACCAGACTCATTTGCGTGACAGTTGTCCCACTGGTCACACCCGTTCCGCAAGTGATGGGCCGCAAATTACACGGATGTACTTCGCCTGACCCCGCCTGACTGTGAAGATTTTCCGGTGCTCGCCTGAAAATTCAGGACGATCTCCACACGGCGCGCGGACGGCATACCGGCTCGGCAGGCACCTCGACGAGGTGGCTAGAGTCACCGCCATGGACAAGGTCGTCTCCTCCGCCGCGCAGGCTCTCGAGGACGTGACCGACGGCGCCAGCCTGGCCGTCGGCGGGTTCGGACTCTGCGGCATCCCCAGCGTTCTCATCGCCGAGCTGCACGCCAAGGGGGTGCGTGACCTCGAGGTCTTCTCCAACAACTGCGGCGTGGACGACTGGGGCCTGGGCATCCTCCTCGGCTCGAAGCAGATCCGGCGCATGGTCTCCTCCTACGTCGGCGAGAACAAGGAGTTCGCGCGCCAGTACCTCGAGGGCGAGCTCGAGGTCGAGCTCACGCCGCAGGGCACCCTCGCCGAGCGCCTGCGCGCCGGGGGTGCCGGCATCGCCGCGTTCTTCACTCCCACGGGGGTCGGCAGCCAGGTCGCCGACGGTGGCCTGCCGTGGCGGTATGCCGCGGACGGCTCGGTCGCGCTCGCCTCGCCCCCGAAGGAGACGCGCACCTTCGCCCTCGGCGGCGAGGAGCGCACCTACGTCCTCGAGGAGGGCATCGTCGCGGACTTCGGTCTCGTGCGGGCCGCGAAGGGCGACCGCCACGGCAACCTCGTCTTCCACGAGTCGGCCCGCAACTTCAACCCGCTCTGTGCCATGTCGGGGCGCGTGACGATCGCCGAGGTCGAGGAGCTCGTCGAGCCCGGTGAGATCGACGCCGACGCGGTCCACCTGCCCGGCATCTACGTCCAGCGCGTCGTTCCCTTGACCGCCGCACAGGCCAAGGAGAAGCGGATCGAGAAGCGCACTGTGCGTCCCGCCGGCACCGACCCCGAGGCCGACCCGGCCGCCAAGAAGGAGCTCTGACATGGCCCTGACCCGTGACGAGATGGCCGCGCGCGCGGCCCGCGAGCTCGAGGACGGCGCCTACGTCAACCTCGGCATCGGCCTGCCGACGCTCGTGCCGAACCACGTCCCCGACGACGTCGAGATCGTCCTGCAGTCCGAGAACGGCATCCTCGGCGTCGGCGCCTACCCGACCGAGGACGCCGTCGACCCCGACCTCATCAACGCCGGCAAGGAGACGGTGACGATCCGTCGCGGTGCGAGCTACTTCGACAGCGCGACGAGCTTCGGCATGATCCGCGGCGGCAAGGTCGACGCGGCCATCCTCGGTGCGATGCAGGTGTCGCGCGCCGGGGACATCGCCAACTGGATGATCCCCGGCAAGATGGTCAAGGGCATGGGTGGGGCCATGGACCTCGTCCACGGCGCGAAGCAGGTCATCGTGCTCATGGAGCACGTCGCCAAGGACGGCTCGCACAAGATCGTCGAGGAGTGCGACCTGCCCATCACCGGACTCGGCGTCGTGCAGCGGATCATCACCGACCTCGCCGTCATCGACGTCACGCAGGACGGCCTCGTGGTGCGCGAGCTCGCGCCGGGCGTGACCGAGGACGAGCTGCGCGAGAAGACCGGCCCTGAGCTGACCTTCGCCACGGCCTGACGCCGTCGGTCGCCAGCGTGCGGGTGGTCTCGGACCACCGCGCGCTCGCGCGTCACGGGGTCACTCGAGCACCGACTGCTGCAGCCGTCCCGCGACGAGGAGCGGCACGCTGGCCTCGCCACCCATGACGGTCACCCGGGAGAGGTTGGCGCGCCCGTCGAGCTCGGTGGCGACCTCGGCCGGGACACCCGCGCTCCGGACGTAGAACAGCTGTCGGCCGAGCTGACCGCCCGACAGGGCGTCCGCGAGCGCCGTCTGCGAGCCCGAGGACGCGAGGACGTCGCTGCCCTGGACCCCGGAGCGGGTGGCCCACTGCGCGACGGCCACGGACACGGCATACCGCGACGCACCCCCGAGCCGGGTCGGTGAGGGCAGCTGCGCGAGGACCTCGTCCGAGACCGACCCCGGGCCGCCGGGCACGACGGTGCGACGGACGCCGAGCTCGGTGAGGGCGGCACTCGTCGCGGCCGCCATCGTCGTCGGCGGGGTCAGCAGGATCGGCCGGCGCAGCGCGGTCGCCGGGCCGGACGTGACGAGCCCGTCGGCCATCGCGTCCTGCTTGCCACTGGCGACGAAGACGTCGGGAGCACCCAGTGGCGCGACCGCGCGGGCGACCTCGGCCGCGACGCCGTAGCGGTCGCGTCCGCCGAAGCGCTGGACCGTGACGACCCCGAGCGACCTGAGCTGGTCGACGACCGTCTGCGAGACCGACCCCTCGCCGCCGACGACGTATGCCGTCCGCGCACCTCGCCGGGTGATCTCCGCGCGCGTCGCCGTCGGGAGACCGGCCGCGTTCGTGAGCAGGAGGACCGCGTCCTTGGTCCGCGCCAGGGGGGCGGAGACGAGGGCGTCGCCCATCGCCGCGTCCTGACCGTTGGCGATGACGACGTTGGTCGTCGAGGCGTTCGCCTCGCGGCTCGCGGCGGCCGCGACGGCGAAGCGGTCCGCACCGCCGACGCGCGGCGGGCAGTACCCCGGCGGTGCGCCCACGGCGTCGCCGACGGTGACGGTCGTCCGCCACGGCGTCGCCGTCCCGGTGGCGGTCGTGCCGGAGGTCGCGGTGAGGGTCAGGGTGTAGCGGCCCGGGGGTGCCGGCGCCGAGCCGATCCGGCCGTCCCAGGTGGCGCTGAGGGCGGTCGATGTCGAGGTGCCGGTGCGGGTCGTCACGGGGGTGTCGCGACACACCGACCTCACCTCGAGGCGCCAGGTGAGGGCCTTGGACACCGCCGCCGAGATCGTCGCCCCACCGGTCGCGCCGTAGTCCCACGCGGTCCGGTTCAGCGAGGGGCGGTAGAACATGGCCCCCTGGGCCGCCCGCATCCTCGGGCGCAGCGTGTCGATCCGGTTGTAGAGCGAGTCACCCGGGCACTCGGTGCTCTTGTCCGCGTCGGCGAAGTCCCGGTGGCCCGAGACGTTGCGGAACACCTTGGTCGGGTAGCCGTCGGAGTCGGTGAGCGTCGTCGTGCCCATCGGGTCGACGAGGCTCAGCGAGAGCTTCCACGCGAAGAGCGAGGTGTACGCGTCCTCGACGGCGGTGGGCACCGTCGTCGTGTTGTAGCTCCCGAGGACGGACATGGCGAAGGAGCGTGCGTTGTAGCCGCGGGTGTGCGCCCCCACGACCGGCTTGTCCATGCCACCCGCACGCCCCTCCCACATGCGTCCCCACTTGTCGACGAGGAAGTTGTAGCCGATGTCCTTCCAGCCCAGCGTCTTCACGTGGTACGCGTAGATGCCGCGGATGATCCCGGGAACGTCGCCGCTGGAGTAGGAGTTCGAGCCCGCGGTGTGGTGGACGAAGCCGATGTCGACCCGACCGTACTCGGGCGTCCCGGCGATCGACTCGTCGGCGCCCCAGTCAGCACGCGTGCGGATCGCCGGCCGCACGCCGGCACCGGTCGCGCGGGGCAGGATCGACTCGCGGTCTGCCGCCGACGCGCCAGGGTCGATGAGGTCGAGCTCGAGCTTCGGGGGCACGCGGCCGCTGCTCGTCGCCACCTGGACCTGGACGTCGTCCGCACCGCTCACGATGAGCGGGTCACTCCCCGCACGGGCCGAGCCGGCCTCGGCCGTGCCGTCGTCGGGGCCGTGGCCCTCGTTGACGCCGAGCTCCTCCCATGCGCTCCAGCGGCCGCTGTCGCGCGTCCGCACCCGCACGTCCGTCACATCGCTGTGGGTGGGCCCGGCGGGGTCGTCCCAGCTCACGCCGACGACGGAGCTGCGGCCCACGGGAACGGCGGTGGAGACCGCGGCGACCGTGACGTCCGGGCCGGCCGCCCGGACCGCGGCGGCGTCGGCGCGGGCGTCGATACCGGTCAGCGGGACGGTGCGCGTCGCGCTCGCGACGGGCGAGGGGGCCGCGTCACTGGGGACGATGGGTGCCACGAGGGCGGTCGCGGCGAGGGTCGCGACCGCGACGGCGGAACGCAGGAACGACGAAGAGGAGCGACGGTGTCGCATGGGCCTGCCTTGCCTTGGGGGTAATGGCCCGAACAGGCTACTCGCTTTCTAGCCCGTTTGCCCCATGAGTCACAGGTTGCGCATGGGTCACATCATCGTGAACTCGGCCAAACACAGGAGACGACGACGGCGCCGCCTCCGGGCGGAGGCGGCGCCGTCGTGCAGCGTGGGGGGGTTGTCACCCGGCGGTGGCCAGCCCGATCACGCGGTGCGGGACACCCTCGAACCGGGCCGGGTCGGTGACCTTGCGGCCGTCGACGATGGCCTTGACCCCCGGCAGGTCCGCCGCGGAGAGGTCCTTGTACTCGGCGTGGTCGGCCTGAACGACGACCGCGTCGGTCTCGTCACCGACGTGGTACGGCGTCCAGCCGAAGCCCTGGATCTCCTCGTCGGAGTACATCGGGTCGTGCACCGACACCTCGGCGCCCTTCGCGCGAAGCGCCTCGACGAGCGGGAAGACGCCGGAGAACGCCGTCTCCTTGACGCCACCGCGGTAGGAGGCGCCGAGGACGGCCACCCGGGCACCGGCGAGGTCGCCGTACGCGCCCTCGAGGAGCAGGGTGGCGTGGTCGGGCATGCCCATGTTCGCCTCGCGCGCGGCACGCACGACCGTGGCATCGGGGTCGTTGAAGAGGTAGAGGCGCGGGTAGACGGGGATGCAGTGCCCGCCGACGGCGATGCCGGGCCGGTGGATGTGGCTGTAGGGCTGGCTGTTGCTCGCGTCGATGACCTGGTGGATGTCGATGCCGTTGCCCTCCGCGAACTTCGCGAACTGGTTCGCGAGGCCGATGTTGACGTCCCGGTAGGTCGTCTCGGCGAGCTTCGCCAGCTCGGAGGCCTCGGCCGAGCCGAGGTCCCACACCCCGTTGGCGCGCTCGAGGTTGGGACGGTCGTCGAAGTCGAGGACGGCCTCGTAGAACTCGGTCGCGCGAGCGGCGCCCTCGGGGCTGAGGCCACCGACGAGCTTGGGGTACTTGCGCAGGTCGGCGAAGACGCGACCGGTGAGCACGCGCTCGGGCGAGAAGACGAGGTGGAAGTCCGTGCCCTCGGTGAGGCCCGAACCCTCCTCGAGCATCGGCTTCCAGCGGTTGCGGGTCGTCCCGACGGGGAGGGTGGTCTCGTAGGACACGAGGGTGCCCGGCGTGAGGTGCTCGGCGATCGACCGGGTGGCGGAGTCCATCCAGCCGAAGTCCGGCTGCCAGGTCTCGTCGTTGACGAAGAGGGGCACGACGACGACGACGGCGTCGGCGCCCGGAATGGCCTGCGAGTAGTCGGTCGTCGCGGTCAGCCTGCCCTCCGGGACGAGGGTGGAGAGGCGCGCGTCGAGCTCGGCCTCACCCGGGAAGGGCTCGCGCCCCTCGTTGACGACCGCGACGAGGTCCTCGTTGACGTCGACGCCGACGACGTCGTGTCCCTTGCTGGCGAACTGGACGGCGAGCGGCAGGCCGATCTTGCCGAGGGCAACGACGGCGATCTTCACGAAGACTCCTAGCTGTGGCGTGCGGGCGGTGCCCGTGCGACCACAGGCCGGGCCATCCTACCGAGCCCGCCGGGCCGCAGGACTCGCGCACGGGCCACGCGTGCCGCCGCGGGCTGACGCCCTACATTGGTCGCCGTGAAGGTACTCAGCATCGTCGGCGCCCGCCCCCAGTTCGTGAAGCTCGCACCCATCGCGCACGCTCTCGACGCCGCAGGCCACGAGCACGTCATCGTGCACACCGGCCAGCACTACGACGAGAAGATGTCCGACGTCTTCTTCGCCGACCTCGGCATCCCCGCGCCCGACGTGCACCTCGGTGTCGGCTCGGGGTCCCACGGCGTGCAGACCGGCTCGATGCTCACCCAGCTCGACGCCGTCCTCGAGGAGCACGACCCCGACTGGGTCCTCGTCTACGGCGACACGAACAGCACGATCGCCGGTGCGCTCTCCGCCGTGAAGCTGCACTACCCGCTCGCCCACCTCGAGGCCGGGCTGCGGTCGTTCAACCGCCGCATGCCCGAGGAGCACAACCGCGTCCTCACCGACCACGCGGCCGACCTCTGCCTCGCCCCGACGGAGGTCGCGCTCGCCCACCTCACCGACGAGGGGCTGGGCGAGCGAGCCGTCGTCACGGGTGACGTCATGACCGACGTCTGCCTCGCGACGGCCGAGCGGGTCCGGGACCGCCAGCCCGACCTGCCCGAGGGCGTCGTCGCCGGCGAGTACGTCCTGTCGACCATCCACCGGGCCGAGAACACCGACGACCCGGACCGACTGTCCGCGATCATCACGGGACTCGCGGCGCTCCCCTACCCCGTCGTCCTCACGGCCCACCCGCGCCTCGTCGCCAAGGCCAAGGACCAGGGCCTCGACCTGACCCAGGGGTCGCTGCACACCATCGAGCCGCTCGACTACCCGGCCATGGTGGGCGCCGTGCAGCACGCCCGCGCGGTCGTCACCGACTCCGGCGGGCTCCAGAAGGAGGCCTTCCTCCTGCGCACTCCCGCGACGACGGTGCGGACGGAGACGGAGTGGACCGAGACGGTCGACCTGGGCTGGAACGTGCTCGCCCTCGACCTCGACCGTCTCACCGAGCTCGTCGACCGCCCGGCCCCGGAGCCGACGGACGCGACCCCCTACGGCGACGGCAATGCCGCAGCAGCGACGGTGACCGCGCTCGAAGAGCACCTCCCGCGACGCTGACCCCGCCGATGAGCGCGCCGCACCTGCTCTACCTCGCCTGGGGCTTCCCGCCCGCGGCCAAGTCCTGCACGTATCGCCTCCTCGCCACCGCGAACCTCTTCCGTCGGCAGGGGTGGGACGTCACGGTCGTGACCCTGACCGAGGAGGCCTGGCGACGCGAGCACGGGCTCGACCTCTCCCTGAGTGCCCTGGTCGACCCCGAGATCGAGGTCGTCCGGCTCCCCCTCCTGCGCGAGGACCTCGAGACCGACATCCGCACTTATCCCAAGGAGCGCGCGCAGCACCCACTGTCCTGGCTGCGACGCCACCGCAAGGAGGACGAGGAGTCCTTCCCCGAGCCGGTGTTCGGCCGCTGGCACGACGAGCTCGTCGCCCGCGTCCGCGAGCTCCACGAGGCCCGGCCCGCCGACCTCGTCCTGGCCACGGCCGCGCCCTACACCTTCTTCGCGCCGGCGCTCGACCTGCACCGCCGCACGGGTGTGCCGTTCGTCCTCGACTACCGCGACGCCTGGGCGATCGACATCCTGCGTGACGTCCCGGCGTTCACCCCCGACAGCCGGCGCGGCCGGATCGAGGCCGAGCTCATGGACTCCATGCACGAGGCCTGGTTCGTCAACACGCCCATCCGCGACGCCTACGCCGAGCTCTACCCGGCACGCGCCGACGACCTCCACGTCGTCCGCAACGGCAGCGACCTCGACGGCTTCAGCCGCCCCGAGCCGCGCACGCCGGACCCCGACGCCGGTCTCACCTTCGGCTACCTCGGCACCATCACCTTCGGTGCCGACCTGACCCGGGCGGTGTGCGAGGGCTGGCGCCTGGCCCGCCGTCACGACCCCGTCCTGGCTCGCTCTCGGCTCGAGTTCCGGGGGCACGTCGGCGCCGGTGCGGCGCGCGGGAGCAACGCCCACGCCCGCATCATCGACGAGTTCGAGGAGGACGGCGTGAGCCTCAGCGGCCCGGTCCCCAAGGCACGGACACCCGAGGTGTATGCCGCGTGGGACGCCCTCGTGCTCTGCCTCGTCGGCGGCAAGTACGTCACCTCCGGCAAGGTCTACGACTACGTCGCGACCGGCCTGCCGGTCGTCTCCGCGCACGCGCCCGACCACGCCGCGGTCGAGATCCTGCGTGACTACCCGCTGTGGGTCCCGAACGCCGACCTCACCCCGGAAGCCCTCGCCGAGGCATTCCGCGCCGGCGCCGCCCGCGTTCTCGAGGCGACGCCGGACGAGCGCGCCGACGCCGCGGCCTACGCGCGCCGCTTCGAGCGCACCGCGCAGATCGAGCCGGCCGTCTCGCGGCTCACGGCCGAGTTCACCGGAGCCTCGGCATGAGCCACGTCGTCATCGTCGTCACCCGTCCGGCCGCGGCCCTCGTCGCGCACTCGATCACCCGGCTGCGAGACCACGGTCACGAGGTGACTCTCGTCGCGCCGCGGGTCGTCGGCGCCGAGGTCATCCAGGCCGCGGACCGGCACATCGAGGTGAGCCGACCGTTCGGCCGGGGACCCGCGCCGGCCGGCCTCGTCAAGGGGCGGCCCCGCTGGGTCGTCCACGTCGCCAAGGGCGTCGTGGACAAGGGCACCTCCGCGATCGGCAACCGCACGGTGGGCCCGGGCACCCTCTGGTGGCACGGCATACGGCGCTCGAACGCGGCACGCGAGGCGCTCGGATCGGCGGACGTCATGACGGCGGCCGACGCCAACGCCGTCTACACCGTGTGGCGGGCGGCCCGGGACAACGTGGGGGCCGACGCCGTCAACGGCATCGGCCCCACGATGGATCTCGTCGTCGACGACGTCAGAGCGTGACGGTCTGACCCGTCTTCGCGGACTCGATGCAGGCCTCCGCGACGCGCACCGTCTCGAGACCCTGCTTCATCGTGACGATGTCGGTGTCCTTGCCGAGGACGGCGTCGCGGAACTGCTCGTGCTCGACACGCAGCGGCTCCGGCTTGCTGATCGCGTAGCGCACGACATCACCCTCGGAGACGCCGCGGAAGTTCGCGATGTCGTCCCACGTCGTCTGCACCTCGCCGTTGGCGTAGAAGGTGAGGTCCGCCGTGAGGGTGTCCGCGACGAACGCACCCTTTTCGCCGGTGATGATCGTGACCCGCTCCTTGAGCGGCGACAACCAGTTGACGAGGTGGTTCGTCACGACGCCGTTGGACAGCTGGCCGGTCACGGCGACGAGGTCCTCGTGCTCGCGGCCGCTCTTGTATGCCGTCCGCGCGGCAACCGCGGTGAACGTCTGCTGCGTCACCCAGGCCGTGAGGTCGATGTCGTGGGTGCCGAGGTCCTTGACGACACCCACGTCGGCGATGCGCGCGGGGAACGGGCCCTGTCGGCGAGTGGTCACCTGGTAGACGTCACCGAGGTCGCCGGCCTCGAGGCGACGGCGCGCCTCCTGCAGCGACGGGTTGTAGCGCTCGATGTGCCCGACGGCTCCGACGAGGCCCTTGGCCTCGAACGCCTCGGCGACCTTCGTCGCGGCGGGCGTGTCCTGGGCGAGCGGCTTCTCGATGATGGCGTGGACGCCGGCCTCGGCAAGGGCCAGGCCGACCTCCTCGTGGTAGATCGTCGGCACGGCGACCATGCAGTAGTCCAGCCCCTGCTCGATGAGCTGCTCGATGTTCTCGAGGACGGGGCGGCCACCGGCGACGCCGTGGACGTCACCGCCGGGGTCGGCGACGGCGACGAGGTCGACACCCGGCAGCGAGCCGAGCACCCTGCCGTGGTGGCGGCCCATCATGCCGAGCCCGATGAGTCCGGCGCGCAGGTTCGCCATCAGGCACCTGCCTTGGCGAGCGTGTTGACGCCCTCGACGATGCGCTCGAGGTCGGCCTGGGTGAGGCTCGGGTGCACCGGGAGCGAGAGGCACTCGGCGGCGGCCTTCATCGTCTCGGGCAGGTCAGAGTCGGCCGTGGTGCCGGCGAACGGCTTCAGCTGGTGGTTCGGCACCGGGTAGAACATGCCCGACCCGACGTTGAACTGCTCCTTGAGTGCGGCGGCGAGGCCGTCGCGGTCCTCCGGGACCCGGATCGTGTACTGGTGGTAGACGTGCACGGCCCCGTCGGCGACCGGCGGCGTCGTGACCCCCTCGAGGTTCTCGCTGAGGAAGGCGGCGTTGTCCTGGCGGGCCGTGGTCCAGCCGTCGACCTTGGTCAGCTGCACGCGGCCGATGGCGGCGTGGATGTCGGTCATGCGGGTGTTGAAGCCCACGACCTCGTTGTGGTACTGCTTCTCCATTCCCTGGTTGCGGTAGAGCCGCATGAGGCGCTCGACCTCGGCGTCCTCGACCGAGACCATGCCGCCCTCACCGGACGTCATGTTCTTCGTGGGGTAGAGGGAGAACATCGCGAAGGTGCCGAACGCGCCGACGGGAGTGCCGTTCAGGGAGGCGCCGTGGGCCTGGGCGGCGTCCTCGTAGACCTGCAGCCCGTTCTTCTGCGCGATGGCCATGATCTGGTCCATCTTCGCGGGGTGGCCGTAGAGGTGGACCGGCATGATGCCCTTGGTCTTCTCGGTGATCCGCGACTCGATCGAGGCCGGGCTGATGCAGAAGTCGTCGGCGTCGATGTCGGCGAAGACCGGCGTGGCGCCGGTGAGCGCGACCGAGTTGCACGTCGCCGCGAACGTGAACGACGGGACGATGACCTCGTCTCCCGCCGTGACCCCACTCGAGAGCAGCCCGAGGTGCTGGCCGCTCGTGCCGGAGTTCACGGCGACGCAGGCACGTCCGAGGCCGAAGTGCTCGGCGAACTCCTCCTCGAACGCCTTGACCTCCGGGCCCTGGGCGAGCATGCCGCTGCGGAGGACGCGGTCGACGGCCGCGCGCTCCTCGTCGCCGATGAGCGGCTTCGCCGGGGGGATGAACTCGTTCACTTCGCAGCCTCCGTCAGGCTCTCGTTGTCTTCGATGTAGGTCTCGCCGGTCTTGGGGCAGACCCAGGTGTTCGGGGCGTCACCGGGCTCGAGGGGGACGCCGGCGCGGCCGACCCACCTTATCCGCCGGGCGGGAACACCAGCGACGAGGGCGAAGTCGGGGACGTCCTTGGTGACGACGGAGCCGGCGGCGACGAGGGCCCACCGGCCGATCGTCACCGGCGCGACGCAGACGCTGCGCGCGCCGATCGACGAGCCCTGCCGGCAGGTGACACCGACGGCCTCCCAGTCGTCGCCGCGCTTGAGCCGGCCGTCGGGGTCGATCGAGCGCGGGAAGTGGTCGTTGGTGAAGACGACCGCCGGTCCCACGAAGACGCCGTCCTCGAGGACGGCCGGCTCGTAGACGAGCGCGTAGTTCTGCAGCTTGCAGTTGTCCCCCATCGTCACGCCGGTGCCGACGTACGCGCCGCGCCCGACGATGCAGTTCTCCCCCAGGACGGCCTTCTCGCGGACCTGGGCGAGGTGCCAGACGCTCGACCCTTCTCCGATCGTCGCCTCGTCGGACACGTCGGCGCTGGGCTGGATGGTGACTCCCACGAGTGGGCTCCTCGCTGGTCGAGCGGTCGGGTCGCGGTCCGGCAGCCACGCCTGACCGCGTCGTAGTCTGCCACCTCGGGGTCCCCGTCCCACGCGCCCACACCGCAGCACCGACGACCGGCGCGGGCGGCCACCGAGTATCGTGATCGCCCGCGGGTGCGACCAGGGTCAGCCCCGACAACCGACCGCGATCCAGACCGGCCAGGAGCACACTGCGTGGACCAGCCCTCGACGCCCACTTCCCCGACAGCCTCGAGCGGAGACCTCCGGATCCCGCACCGCGACCCCGCCGCGGTCAAGCTCGCCACGTCGGTGAAGCGCCGGGTCACCTCGCTGCCCCGCTCCCCGGGGGAGGTGCGCGATCGCGCGGTCCGCGCCGTCGACAAGCGCATCCTCGACGTCCCGTCGCGCCGCGACGCCGTCATCTCCGGCACGGTGGCCCTGAGCCGTGTCCCGGGTGCCGGCGCCGTCGCCGCCGGCACCGCCGCCTGGATGGGTGACCGGCTCACGCGGCGCAAGGCGCCCACCGCGGCATACCGGCTGTATGCCGGTGTCGGACCTCGCGTGGCCGGCACCCCGGGCCTGCCCCTGCGGGTGCGCAAGGCGGTCGCGGACCTCAACGCGGGCGTGCGCCCCGACGACACCGACGAGCTCGTGCGCCTCAGTGTCGAGGCCGCCGACAGGGCCTACGAGGCGCGCCGCCACGACGCGGCGGCAGCCCACCTCCAGGCCGCGTTCGACCTCCTCTTCCACCGGTACTTCCACTTCGAAGGACTCGCGTCCCCGTATGCGAAGGACCCGGTCGGCTACCTCGCGCCGCTGCGCGAGTCGAGCGCCTTCCGAGCCCTGACGACCCCGTCGGACCGCGTCCGCACCCCGGCTGCGCCCGACCCGTCGCGGCCGCACCGGCTGCTCGTGACGACCGTGAGCAACTTCAACTTCGCGAAGGGCATCATCGACGAGTGGTCGCAACGCGACGACGTCGAGGTGCGCACGCTCGACCTGCGCACGGTCCCCAAGGGGCCCTGGGAGGCGACCCCGGAGCGACTCGTCGCCAACCGCCTCCGGCAGGCGGACGGCATACCGTTCGAGGTGCCCGCGGAGGTGCGCGAGGACTTCGACTGGGCGGACACGGTCTTCACCGAGTGGGGCCACCGCGCCATGGTGTGGACGTCGATGCTGCCGGACCTGCAGGCACGCACGGTGAGCCGGATCCACAGTTATGAGGCGTTCACGCAGTTCCCGCACATGACCGACTGGAGCGGCATCGACGACCTCGTGTTCGTCGCCGAGCACATCCGCAACCTCACCCAGGTCGGTGTGCCCGCGGTGGACCGCGGTCCGCGGCTGCACGTCGTCCCGAACCGCAATGTCCTCGACGACTACACCCGGCCCAAGCGCGGCTCCTGGGAGCGAACGATGGCGCTCGTCGGGTGGGCCCAGATGGTCAAGGACCCGCTGTGGGCGCTCGACGTCCTCGACATCCTGCGCCGACACGACGACCGGTGGGAGCTTCGGCTGTTCGGCGCCGAGTTCGCGCCCGACGAGCAGCTCACGACGGTCGCCCGCGACTACCGCGACCGGGTCACGGCCCGCATCGCCGAGCTCGGCCCGGCCGTCCGGAAGATGGGCTACAGCAAGGACGTCGGCCACGCGCTGCGCCGGGTGGGGGTCATTCTCTCCTCGAGCGTGCGCGAAGGTACCCACGAGGCCGTCATCCAGGGCGCTGCCAGCGGCGCGCTGCCCGTCGTGCGCAACTGGCCGTTCGTCGCCGCCTACGGGGGGCCGCGCACGATGTTCCCCGACATCTGGGTCGTCGAGACGCCGCAGCAGGCGGCCGACCGGATCATCGCCCACACCGACGACGTCAGCCTCGCCGACTCCGCTCGCGAGAGTGCGGCGTGGACCCGTGAGCACTACGACTGGCCCGTCATCGAGCCCCGGCTCGAACAGCTCCTCCTCCGTCCGGAAGGCACCCCCACCGCATGAGCGACCAGCCCCACCTGCTCTACCTCGCCTGGGGGTTCCCGCCCGCCGCGAAGTCGTGCGTCTACCGCAAGCTGGCGACGGCGAACGCCTTCGTCCGCTCCGGGTGGAAGGTCACGGTCGTCACCCTGACCGAGAGTGCGTGGCGGCGCGAGCAGGGGCTCGACGCGTCCCTCTCCTCACTCGTCGACCCGCGCATCGAGATCCACCGCCTACCGCTGTACCGCGAGGACTTCGAGACCGACATCCGCACGTACTCCGAGCTGAGGGCCCACCAACCGGGCCGCTGGCTCAAGCAGCACCGCAAGGGCGACGTCGAGCAGTTCCCCGAGGTCGTCTTCGGCCGCTGGCACGACCAGCTCATCGAGGCGGTGCGCGAGATCCACGACGCGATGGAGACGCCGCCCGACCTGCTGCTGACGTCGGCGTCGCCGTACACGTTCTTCGCCCCCGCGCTCGACCTCTACCAGCGCAACGGACTTCCGTACGTCATCGACTACCGCGACGCGTGGGCGATCGACATCCTTCGCGACCGGCCGGCCTTCGCGCCCGACTCCCGGGCCGGGCTCTTCGAGCAGGAGCTCGTCGAGCACGCCACGGAGGCCTGGTTCGTCAACCGGCCCATCCGGGACGCGTACGCCGGGCTCTACCCCGAGGCCGCTGACCGGATGCACATCGCCCGCAACGGCAGTGACATCGCCATCGGCACCAACCGGATCCACCACAGGACGCCGAACCCCGAGGACGGTCTCACCTTCGGCTTCCTCGGGACGGTGACGTTCGACGCCCACCGGATGCGGGCCCTGTGCGAGGGCTGGCGGCTGGCCCGGGAGGAGAACGAGGTGCTCCGCCGCTCGCGGCTGGTCTTCCGTGGACACCTGGGCTCGGGCTCGGCGCTCGGCACGAACGCCCAGGCCGCCGTCATCGACGAGTACGCCGAGCACGGCGTGAGCTTCGGTGGACCGGTGGCCAAGGCCGACACGGCCGCCGTCTACGAGAGCTGGGACGCCCTCGTGCTCTGCCTCGTCGGCGGCAAGTACGTCACCTCGGGCAAGGTCTTCGACTACGTGTCGACCGGCCTGCCCATCATGTCCGCTCACGAGTGGGACCACGCCGCCACCGAGATCCTCGACGGCTACCCCCTGTGGGTCCGCAACGACGGCGTCGACGCCGAGGACCTCGCCGAGGCCTATGTCGAGACGGTCGACCGCGTGCTGTCGGCCACCGACGCGGACCGCGACGCCGCCAAGCGCCACGCCGACCAGTTCGAGCGCTACGCACAGCTCCAGCCGGCCGTCGACCGCCTCACCGAGAAGTTCGCGCCGGGCCTGGTCGACACCGAGCTCGACGCGGCTGCACTCGCCCCGCTCGAGTCCTCCCCGCGGGGCGAGGACTTCCACACCGAGTCGGTGGCGTCACCGCACGCGCGAGGCGAGCAGGTCGTGCTGATGTTCACCGTGCCCGTCCCCGATGTCGTGCGCAGCCAGATGCGCCGCATCCGCGACAACGGCGGCCGGCTGCACCTCATCGGACCGGAGAGCGCGGCCGACGACGGCCTGCGCGACCTCGCCGACTCGGTGACCCTGCTCTCCCGCCCGACGAACGCCGTCCCCGTCGAGGGGCCGCTGCGCAAGGGGTCGCCGCGGTGGGCCCGGGTCGTGGCGCAGAACACCGTCCAGCGGGCCTTCGTGCGGAGGCAGGTGGCCAAGCACGGTCTGCCGCACGGCTGGTGGATCTCCACCCGGCGCAGCACCGAGGCCATGCGACACCTGCGCGACGCCACGGTGCTCACGGCGCTCGACCAGGGCGCGGTCTACCCGATCTGGAACGCCGCGCGCCTCAACGCGCACGCGCCGGCGATCAACGGCATCGGCCCGACCCTCGACGAGCTCGGCCTCGGCCGCGGTTGACCCACCTCACCGGCGCTCATCCCCACCGGGCGGCCAGGGCCGCGCAGTAGGCGTCGACCCCGCGGTCACCGACGACCGTGGCCTCGTGCGCTGCCAGCACGGCGAGGGCGTGCTCCCGCACCGCCGGCACCCACGGGGCGAGCGCGAGCCACGCCGCGGCATGCCGCTGCTGGTCCGGTGCTGCCCGGCGCCCTCGACGGGACACGTCGCGCGCGATCGTGGCGGCCGGGACACGACGCCACGGGCCACGACGCCATGGGACGCGCCCACTGGGTCGGGCCACCCGGCGCAGGTAGGTCTCGCCGAGGGCGGCCAGCTCACGACCGGTGATGGCGGACCCGAATCGCTCGCCACGTGCGCACGCGACCGCGAACTCGAGGTCGAGCAGGGCGTGCGTGACGTCCTCGAGCTTGGGCTGGGCCGTGAACTGCGGCCGGTGGGGTGACACGCCGGCCGTCGGGTCACTGCCCTTGGACCACCCCCGGTGGACCGCGCCGAAGTCCGGCCAGTAGCTCCACTCCACGAGGCGTCCGACCGGCCGCAGCTGCCCACGGAGGGTGGCGGCGATGGCCGCGGCCCGTTCCCGGTGCGGGCCGTCGGCGCTCACCCGACCCAGCTCGAGGTGTGCGCGACCGACCGCGAGGAACTCGTTCGTCGGCAGCTCGACCCCGGCGAAGGAGACCGGCTGCTCGCGCGGCCACGCGTACCAGCCCAACCCGTCCGCGCTGCGGTACTCGCCGTCGTGGGTCGCGAGCGCCACCGTGGCCGCCTCGAGCCACGCGTCCACGCGCCGAGTGAGCCGCTGGCCCGCGGCCGTCGGGTGGGCCAGGACGAGCCGGGCCAGTTCGACGACGGGGAAGGCGAGCATGCCTGTCTGCGCCGCGAGGGACACGCGCGCAGGACGGCACGCGTACCTCCCCTCGCGCACCATGGCGGCGTCGGAGTCCCCCCGCATGCGACTCGGGTCGCCGGGAACGGTGACAGTCGTGCGCGTGGCACCGGGATAGGCCCCGTATGCCGCACGCGGCGCCCACCGTGGGTGCGCCGGGTCGAGCGAGAGGTCGGCCAGGACATCCGTCTCACGGTCACCGTTCGTCACGGCCAGGGTGACCGTGCCGGACTGGCTCCCGGACCTGACCTCGACCCGCGCGCCGACGCTGCCCGGCGGGCACACGTGCACGCACAGCGCCGCCTCGGCGTCGGGGTCCTCGCCCTTCCGCGGGATGCGCGCCGTGGCGACGGTGAAACCTCCCGTGCTGCTCCACACCGGAGCGGACACGCCGCGGAAGTCACGCACCCCGCGCACGCTGTCGCGCTGGTCGAGCACGAGCTCCACGGTGTGCGCCAAGCGGTGGAGGTGGGCTGGATCCCCGGTCTTCTCGAACATCAGCGCGTGGGAGCGCAGGACCCAGGCCGTGCCCCAGGCGAGCGACCCGCCGTCGTTGACGGGGACCTCGCCCTCCAGTCCTGCGACGGCACCGAGCCGGGACAGCAGCGCCGCGTGCCTCGCGGTCGCAACCCGCACGTCGGTCTCCCCCACCGCAGCCACCTCCAGACCGCCGAGAACGACAGGAGCCTACGACGCGGAGGTCTCAGGCACCCCCGAAGTCGAGCTGGAGCTCCTCGAGGTGCCACGGCCGGTCCGGGACCTCGAGACCGGCGGTCGCGCCGCTCGGCAGGTCGCGGTAGACCTCGACGAGGTGACGCTCCTGGGTCTGCCAGGAGAACTCGTGGCGCAGCCGCGCGAGCACCCCCGGGTCCGGCCCCTCGCCGACCCGGACCCTCTCGAGCACCTCGACGAGCGCGCAGGCACAGTCGATCGCGTCGCGCTGCCGGAAGACCGCGCCGAGGCCGTGCTCGCGGACGAAACCCGCCATCGCGGCGATGTCGCTCGTCGCGATCGGCAGGCCGGCATGGATGAACTCGAACAGCTTGTTGGGCAGGGCCATGTCGTAGCTCGCCGAGTCCCCGTGGATCGGGCTCACCGCCACGTCGGCGGCGCTGAGGTAGCTCGGGACCTCGGCCGACGCGACGGGTGGGACGAGGTGGAGCCGGTCGGCGACACCCGCCTCGCGAGCCCGTCGCTCCAGCTCGGGCGCCATGGGGTGCGGGTGAGGCACGGCGACGACGGCGAGGTGCACCCCCGGCGCCGACGGCAGCGCGTCGATGACGGTGTCGAGGCCGCGGGCGGCGCTCACCGCGCCGGAGTACACCGCGAGCGCGGTGTCGGCGCCGACCCCCGCCTCGGCGCGCAGGTCTCGTGACGCCCTGAGGTGGTCCCACGCGAGCGGGGCGTTGTGCACCACGGCGACCGGGGCCCGCAGCGGGTGCTCGGCCTCGAGCCGGCGGGCGATGCCGTCCGCCACGGTGATGACCCGGTCGACGTGCGGGATCACTTCGGCCTCGAGGGCGGCCCAGCCGTCGACGACGCGGCGGGTCCGCGCCCCGGAGACCGCGAGGTCCGCGACGTACTCGTGCGCGTCGTAGACCACTGCCGGGCGGGTGGCGGGGTCCGGCCACGCCTCGAGCACGGCGCCGAGGACGTGGACGTCGTGGACGTGGACGACGTCCGGCGCGTGCTCGCGCAGGGCCGGGACGAAGGCGCGGGCGTATGCCGTCGTCGCGGCGAGGGACGTACGCCACCGCTCCGCGGGGCCGAGCCGCCCACGACGGCGCCGGACGGCATACGCAGCGTAGGACGCGGTGACCCCGCGCCTGGGGAAGGTCGGCAACCGGACGAAGTGCGCTCCGCCGGACGTCGTCTCGGCGCCGGCGGCCCCGGCGGAGGCGACGCCGAACGCCGTGACGTCCGCGCCGGCCCGGGCGAGCGAGACCGCGGACTTGATGACCCGCGAGTCGTTGGCCATGCCGTTGTTGACGACCATCGCCACGCGCGGGCGGTGGACGGGTGCGGGTCCGTCGGTCACGGGACCAACCCGAGGACGGCTTCGGCTGCGACGTCGTAGGACGTGCGCGTCCCCGCCGCTCGGGGTGAGCGCACCCGCGAGCGGAGCTCGGGCTCGGCGGCGAGCCGGCGCAGGACGGCCCCTGCCTCCTGACCGTCACGCACGACGAAGCCGCCGACCTCCTCGCAGAGACGGCGCTGGCGGGGCAGCGGGGTGACGACGGGGACGAGGCCGGCGGCGATGTACTCGTGCAGTTTCGAGGGGAGCGCGTCGCGAAAGGCCGGGGTGTCCTCGAGCAGGGCGAAGCCCACCCACGCCCCGTGCGCGATCGCCCAGGCCTGTGCCGGGGGCTGACGGCCGTGCCACGAGATGCGCCGGGCGAGGTCGGGCTCGGCGGCGAGGAGGGCGTCGACCCGCACCTGGTCGGCCCCGGCGACGGGCCCCACGACGTCCAGCCGCCAACCGGGCGCGGCACGGAGGGCGTCGAGCATGGCGAACAGCCCGCGGCTCGCCCGGACGTCACCGACGTAGGCCGCGCGCGGCTGCTCGTCCCAGGGCCGGGACGGCCCGATGAGCTCGTGGTCGGCCTCGTTGCGGACGACGAGCCGTCGGCGTGCCCTCCCCGGTGGCACGTGCTCGTCGGCGACGAGGGTCAGGTCCGCCCGGGCGGCCACGACCTCCGCGGCCCGGGCGACGACGCGGGCCCCCCGGCCGAGCAGCCCCTGGGCCCAGGCGCGATCCTCGAGCATGCGCCGGTAGTCCTCGTGCACGTCGGCGACCACGGGGCGACCGGTCAGCCGGCCCCACGCCCGTGCCCAGATGAGCGAGTCCGGGTCCAGGGCGAGCAGCACCGACCCCCGCGCCGCTCGCGCCATCGTCAGGCCGCGCAGCCCACGCCCGACCATCGAGCCGCGCGGCCAGGTCCGCACCTGCGCCCCGTCGGGGGCGTCCACCTCGGCGCCGAGACCGAGCACCTCGACGGCGGCGCCGCGGCGCTGGAGCGCGCGGGTGAGCCGGTGCAGCCGGGCGTCGGCGACGTCGTGCCCGGACGTGACGATCGTGACGTCGGGGTGCCCCTCGCGGCTCACAGGTCCTCGAGGCTGAAGGCGTCCTCACCGACCTTGAGGAACTTCGTGTAGGCCGCGATGACCTCGTCCGGGCTGCCCTCGTACATGAGCGTGCCCTTGTGCAGCCAGATCGCCCGGTTGCACATCTCCTTGATGGAGCCGAGGCCGTGCGACACGAGGAACATCGCGCGGGCCGACCCCATGAGCTCCTGCATCTTGTCCGCGGCCTTCTTCTTGAAGGCGGCGTCGCCCGCGGAGAGCGCCTCGTCGATCATGAGGATGTCGGGGTCCATGTGCACGGACACCGCAAAGGCGAGCTTGGACCGCATGCCCGAGGAGTAGGTGCGGATCGGCAGGTCCATGAAGTCGCCGAGCTCGGAGAACTCGGCGATCTCCTCCGCTCGGGCAGCAACCTGGGCACGCGTCAGGCCGTTGGCGAGCCCGCCGAGGACGACGTTCTCGCGGCCCGAGAGGTTGGGGTTGAAGCCGACGCCGAGGGCGAGCAGGGCGCTGATCCGGCCATGGACCTCGATGCGGCCGCTCGTCGGCGGGAGGATGCCGCCGATGGTGCGGATGAGGGTGGACTTGCCGGCGCCATTGGCCCCGATGATGCCGAGGGAGGTGCCCTCGTTGACGGTGAAGGACACCTTCTTGAGGGCGTGGACCTCCCGCACCGCGCGCTCGCCGCGACCGAAGCGGACGATGGCCTGCTTGAAGGTCGGGGTGCGCTCGAACGTCGTCCGGTAGGTCACCGAGACGTCCTCGACCTTGACCGCGATGCGTTCGGGGTTCGGTGCGGTCCCGGTGGCGGTGGGCGTCGACACGGGCTCAGAGGCGGACAGCGAACTCACGCTCCCTCGAGATGAAGAACAGGAACCCGACGACCGCCATGAGGACCGACCACACGGCCGCCATGACCCAGATGTGCAGCGGCGGCACGTCGGAGCGGACGAGCAGGTCGGTGAAGCCACCCAGGACGGAGAACAACGGGTTGAACTTCATGAACGGGGCGAGCTTGGCCGGCACCTCCTCGATGAACCAGAGCACCGGGCTGAGGTAGAGCCAGATGCGCAGGAAGTACGGCAGGAAGCTCAGCGTGTCGCGGAAGTACACCTGCAGGGTGGCGAAGAGTGCGGCCAGGCCGGCGGCGAACACCGTCATGCAGCCGAGGAAGTACGCGGCGAGCAGCATCTTCCACGACCAGGGCTGCCCGGTCGCGGCGTGGATGGCGAAGTAGACCGCGAGCGGTGGGAGGAACCGGAAGAACGCGGTCCGCACCGACGACAGCGGCATGAGCAGCCGCGGGAAGGACATGTTCGCGATGAGCGCGCCGCCGCCGACGACGGACCGGGCACCGGTCGTGATCGCACCGGAGATGAAGTAGAAGGCGAAGATGCCGGCCGTGAGGTGCGCGAAGAACGCGGCGCCGTCCTGTCGGCGGGCGAGGATGAACAACAGGATGAAGTAGACGCCGGCGAGCAGGAGCGGGTTGATGACGAGCCAGATCTGGCCGAAGAACGTTCGGGTGTTGGCGGAGCGCATCTCCGCGCGCGAGAGCTCCGCGGCGAACTCGCGTCGGTTCCAGAGCTCGCGGAAGTACGGGACGAGGGGCGGCAGCCCGACCCGGTGGGGCTCGTAGACCTGGACCTCGGTGAGGTAGCCGGACCGAGCCGCGCGCTCGTTGGCCTCGCGGTTCGCGGCATGGTCGGCGGCCGCGGCGTCGGCGGCGGCCTGCTCCTCGGTCCGCCCGTCCCCGGCGTCGCGGTGGCCGGTGGCCTGGTCGGCCTCTGACATCCCGTCACCCATCTTTCGTCGTGTTCGCAGCGACCGTCGTCGACCTCTCGGGCAGGGTGCGGCGCGGCGACTCGTCAGTGTAGAGGACGCCGGAGCTCCCCCAACGACCGATGGACCCGGACGAGCGCGGCGGCGTCGCGATCCCAGGACAGCTCGGCTCGGGCCCCACGGACCGCGTCGAGAAAGGCCGGGTGGTCGGCCCGCAGCCTCTCGACCGCTGCGACCAGCCCGTCGACCGACCCGGGAGGGTAGAGCGTGCCCACCCCGTGTTCCCGGACGAGCGCCCCGAGCTCTCCCACATCGGTCGCCACGACGGGGACGCCGACCGCCACCGCGTGGAAGAGCTTGTTGGGCATGGCGAGACGGTGGTTCTCCCATCGGTCGCTGTGCGTGACGAGGGCGGCACCCGCCTCCCGCAGCCGCTGGTCGACGACGTCGTGGCCGGCGCTCGGCTCGACCGTCGCCGCGCCGGGGTCGAACCCCTCGAGCCACTCGGCGTCGGCCGGGCCCATCAGCGTGACGGGCAGGTCGAGCCGACGGCTCGCCGCCGCGACGACCTCGAGCTCGCGGTCGCGAGCCAGCCGGCCGGCATACACGAGCCCCGCGGGTGGTGAGGCGACCCCCGCGGCGTCCGAGAGGGGGAAGGTGTTGCGCACGACGGTGATCTCCGGCCACGTCGGGTGGTCGCGCCGCAGGGCCCGCGCGACCCCGTCGCCGACCGTGACGACGGCCGCGGCGCCGGCGACGAGCTCGTCCTCGACTCGTGCCTCACGACGCAGGGCCACCGGGGCGGGACGCCCCTCGACCGGCCGGCCGACCCAGTACTCGTGGGTGTCGTAGACGTACGGCACCGACCACTCCCTGGCCAGCTCGACGCCCGGCTCGAGTGCCGTGAAGTCGTGTACGTGGACGACGTCCGGGACCCCGGCGTCACCGGCCCACGTGCGCGCGAGCCGCAACGCCTGCTCCTGCCACGCCCGCAGGCGTCGGGCCCGGTGCTGCGGCAGCAGCGCCCAGCGGGCGGCCCGCTCGGGGGCGCTCAGGCGCCGACCGCGTCCCTGGGCGGCCGGCGCCAGTCCCGCCGACCCGACGGTGATCCCCGGTCCGGGGTCGAAGTCGTCGGGCACGGCCCGTCCGATGATGTGCACGGTGTGCCCGGCCTCGACGAGGGCTCTCGCCTCGCGCAGGACACGTGCGTCCGTCGCGACCCCGGTCCACACGAGCATGAGGATGCGCATCAGCTCACCCGCCCCAGGCTCTTCGGGCTCGTGAGGAACCCGACGCCCCACGACCAGTGCATCGTCGCGAGGGCCACCGGTGTCAGGGCGCGCGTCGCGAGCGGCTCACCGCGACTGATCGCGGCGCCGCCCGCGGTGACGGCGAGCAGGTATGCCGCGGGGACCGCGAGCGCGGGCGCCCACGCCAGCCCCAGCAGGGTCGCCGCGGTCGTCCCGGCCACCATCGCGGGTGGGGCGAGGTAGCGGGCGTTCATGGTCTCGGGGTGCTCGCGGGCGACGACCCGGCGCCAGCGCCCGTACTCGAGGTACTGTCGCGCGAGCCGTCGCACGGTCGACCGGGGACGGTACGTCACCTCCATGTCCGGCGTGAACCACACGATCCCGCCCGTCTGCCGGATGCGGAGGTTGAGGTGCCAGTCCTGGGTACGCGTATAGCGCTCGTCGTAGCCACCCACACGGTCGAGCGCGGCACGCCGGAAGGCACCGAGGTAGACGGTGTCGACAGGTCCTGCCCTGCCGCCGACATGGAAGGTGCCACCGCCGACGCCGAGGCGGCTGCGCATCGCGCAGGCGACGGCCCGCTCGAAGGGGGTGCGCCCCACGGCCTTCATCAGGCCCCCGACGTTGTCGGCACCCGTCTCCTCGAGGGTACGTACCGCGGTCGCGACGTAGTCCGCGGGGATCTCGGCGTGCCCGTCCACCCGGACGATGACGTCGTGACGGGCTGCGGCGATCCCGGCGTTCAGGGCTGCGGGGGTACGGCCGCTCGGGTTGGGGACCGTCCGCACTCGCGGGTCGGCCGCGACGAGCTCGGCGGCGATGTCGTCGGTGTCATCGCTCGACGGGCCGAGAGCGAGGACGACCTCGAGCTCACCGGCAAACGACTGCGACAGGACCTGGTCGACCGCCGCACGAAGGTGCGCACCCTCGTTGAGGACCGGGATGACGACGCTCACGGCCGGGTGCTCGGCGGAGGCTGGCATGGCGACGATCATTCCGCACGGGTACCTGTGGGGGTCGGCAAGGGTCGGCGCGTGGTTTTGCTTCGGCGACCGCGGTGAGCGGAGTATGGGGCGCGTGCCCGACCGCCCGAGACGTGCAGACGACGCGCGCCCCCTGCCCCGGCGTGGGCCTGCGCGTCCCGCCCGCGACGGGTCCGAGGACGACGACGGAGCCTTCACCGTCGACACCCGGGGTCGGCGTCGTTCCTCTCGTCGCCCGGTCCCGCCGCCCGCGCGTGAGCAGCGGCCTGCTCGGGAGCGGGCCGTCCGGGAGCGAGCCGTCCGGGAGCAGCCGCGCCCGCGCCCGGAACCCCCGGCGGTCCGCGGCGACGACACGTGGGACGACCGGGCCCGCGATCCGCGCAGCACGCGCAGCACGCGCGGCCGGCGCGACCCCCGCGCCCCGCGCGGACCTCGTGACCCACGGCGCCCTGTCGCGACTCCCCCGCCCCGGCGCCGCCGGCTCCGTTGGTGGCGCCTCGTGCCGGTGCTGCTCGTCGCGTGGCTCGCCTACCTCGTCTTCGCCCCGGTGCACGCCTGGAGCTCGGTGTCGCGCGTCGACGACCAGCCCTCCGGTGAGCGACCGGCCGAGACCGACGGCAACACCTACCTGCTGGTCGGTTCCGACTCGCGCGAGGGACTGTCCCGCGAGGAGCGCAACGAGCTCGGCACCGGTCAGGCCGAGGGCCGCCGGACGGACTCGATCATGCTCGTCCACGTTCCGTCCGGTGGCGGCAAGTCCGTCATCGTCTCGATCCCCCGCGACAGCTACATGCCGATCCCGGGCAACAACAGCAACAAGGTCAATGCGGCCTACGCGATCGGCGGCCCGGAGCTCCTCGTCGAGACGCTCGAGCAGGTGACCGACCTGCGCATCGACGGGTACCTCGAGATCGGCTTCGGTGGTTTCGCCTCCGTCGTCGACAGCCTCGGCGGGGTCGACATCTGCGTCCCCTTCGACATGGACGACGCCAAGGCGCACATCAACCTCAAGAAGGGCTGCCAGACCCTCGACGGCAAGAACGCCCTCGGCTTCGTGCGCGCCCGCTACTCCGACCCCCGCGGAGACATCGGCCGAGCCGAGCGCCAGCGGCAGTTCCTCGCCGCCATCATGAAGGGTGCCGCGACGCCGTCGACCGTCCTCAACCCGTTCCGCTACTGGTCCTTCACGCACACCGCCGCTGGGGCCGTCGGCGTCGGCGAGGAGACGTCGATGCGGGACGCGTCGCGCATCCTGCTCGCGATGCGCGGGGCGGGGAATGGCTCCACGCTCAGCCTCACCGTGCCCATCCAGAGCACCAACTACCCGACCGCGGCAGGCTCGGCGGTCAAGTGGGACACCGACCGCGCCCGCGAGCTGTTCCGCATGCTGCGCGAGGACGAGCCGCTCGAGGCCCCGCCGGCCGGCACCGACGGCAGGCCGAGCAGCGAGAACTGACCCGGGCCCTCAGCCCTTGAGCAGCTGACGGGCCATGACGAGGCGCTGCACCTGGTTGGTGCCCTCGTAGATCTGGGTGATCTTCGCGTCGCGCATCATCCGCTCGAGCGGGAAGTCGCGCGTGTAGCCGGCGCCGCCGAGGAGCTGGACCGCGTCGGTCGTCACCTTCATCGCGACGTCGCTGGCGTAGCACTTGGCGGCCGCGCCGAAGAACGGCAGGTCGGCGTCGCCGCGCTCGGACTTCGCCGCCGCGACATAGACGAGCTGGCGAGCGGCCTCGAGCTCCATCGCCATGTCGGCGAGCATGAACTGGATCCCCTGGAACTCGGCGATGTTCTTGCCGAACTGCTTGCGTTCCTTGACGTATGCCGTCGCCTGCTCGAGCGCGCCCTGCGCGATACCGACGGCCTGGGCGCCGATGGTGACGCGGGTGTGGTCGAGGGTGCGCAGCGCGATCTTGAGGCCCTCGCCCTCCGCGCCGACCATGCGGTCGCCGGGGATGCGCACCTTGTCGAAGTGCAGCTCGCGGGTGGGGCTGCCCTTGATGCCGAGCTTGCGCTCCTTCTCACCGAAGTCGAAGCCCTCGTCGCCCTTCTCGACGACGAACGCGGTGATGTTGTTGCCCCGCGCACCGTCGGGGTCGGTGACCGCGAGGACCGTGTAGTACTGCGAGACACCGGCGTTCGTGATCCACGACTTCTGTCCGCTGAGGACCCAGTCGTCACCGTCACGGACGGCGCGGCACTTCATCGACGCTGTGTCCGACCCGGCCTCGCGCTCGGACAGGCCGTACGAGAACGTCGCCTTGCCCTCGGCGACCGGCGGCAGGTAGCGCGACTTGACGTCGTCGCTCGCCCCGAGGATGAGCGGCATCGTGCCGAGCTTGTTGACCGCGGGGATGAGCGAGGCGGAGGCGTCGACCCGCGCGACCTCCTCGATGACGATGCACGTCGCGAGCGCGTCCGCGCCGACGCCGCCGTACTCCTCGGCGATGTGCGGGGCGAAGAAGTCGGAGGCGACGAGCGCGTCGTGCGCCTCCTGCGGGTAGCGCGACTCCTCGTCCACCGCAGCGGCGAAGGGTGCGATCTTGGCCTCGGCCACGTCGCGCACCGCCTCGCGGATCGCCTCGTGGTCCTCGCTCAGCTGGAAGAGGGGGAAGTCTGCTGCCTTGGTGTTCGCACTCACCCGGCGATCCTAACGACGCGTATGCCGTCCGCCCGCCGCTCGTGACGTGGCTCGCCTCACGTCGCGACGGCGCCGAGGGAGCGGTCAGCCGAGTCGCTCGTCGAGATACGGCGCGAGGAGCGCGGCGTACTCGAAGGCGAGGTGGTCGGTGTCGCGGTAGACGATCGTGTCCCCCACGAGCCCGTAGCAGGTCGTGTCATCGCAGAAGAGGTCGGTGAGGTCCACGACCGTGATGCCGAGCGCCCTCGCCGCGGTGACGGCGAGGTCCGGGACGACGGCCTCCGCGCGCGGGGTGGTGCAGGCGTCCGACGGCCCGGGGTTGGCAGCGACGCAGTCGGGCATCGACACACCCTTCTTCGGCGTCGGGACGTCCGCGATCACGACGACCTGTTTGCCGGCGCGTCGCCAGCGCTCGAAACGGGTCGTGAAACCCTTCTCGCCGGCGGCTGCTCCCGTGGCACCGCCGAGGGGCAGCCAGCCGTACCGCGCGGTGTAGGACGTGGCGAAGATCCGCGTCACGGACCGGTCGGCGAGCAGCGCCGCGTCGACGGCCCGGTTGTAGGCGTGGCAGGCGTTGCGGCGTTCCGGGGTCGCCTCCGTCGGCAGCGTGCGAACCGCGTCGCTCGAGGGACACGACCCCTTGCCGTGGACGATGACCTTCCACCCGCGGCGCTTGCCCAGCTCGTCGAACGTGCGCAGCAGCGAGATGGCGTGCGAGTCCCCCACGAGGGCCACGGTCTCGCGGGGCGACGCAGTGGTGCCGAGCACGCAGTCCCGTAGCTCGGTGCCGGCGATGGAGGCCTGGCAGCGCTGGAGCAACGGGTCCTTCAGCTGGGCCGAGACGGACTGCGGCGAGGCGAGCAGGGGCCCGTCACCCTGCACGGGGTCGCAGGAGTTGGCGGGGACGAGGGACCTCGGCCCGAGACACGGGTCGTCCGGATCGGGTGTGGCTGTGCTGTTCGTCGCGGCAGTCGCCGAGGACTCGCGGGGGTCGGCGGCGGGCGAGCCGGTGCAGCCCACCACCGTGCCGACGACGAGGGTGAGCGCCAGCCAGATGAGGGCGCGGCCCGGACCGGTGGGTGTGCCGGCTCGCGTGGGCCGGCTGAGCATCGTGGAACGCCTCGTCATGGCGCCATTGTCGCCGTCGGTCCGGTGCGACGCGGGGAGGGCCCCGGCGGGTCGGTCAGCGCAGCGCCGGGATGACCTCGCGCTCGAAGAGCTCGACGCCCGAGAGGTCGTAGGCGGCTTCCACGAAGTACGTGATGGCATACGTCATGCCCGCGTCCTGCAGGTCGGCGAGGGCACTCGCGACCTGGTCGGGGGTGCCGACAGCCGGCCCGTCCCGGAAGCTCTGCACCGTGTCGGCGACGACGTCCTCGGGGAGACCGGCGCGGCGGTAGTGGTCCTCGATCCAGGCGAACCGCTCCTCCACCTCGCGCTCGTCGCGACCGATGACGATGTTGAAGTTCGCGGAGCGGGTGATCTCGTCGAAGCTCCGACCGACGTCGTCGCAGTGCCCGCGCAGCACCTCGCTCTTGCGCGCGAACTCGTCCGGCATGCCGGAGAAGTTCGTGTAGTCGGCGTACTCCGCGGCGATCCGCAGCGTCTTCTTCTCACCGCCACCGGCGATCCACAGGGGTATGCCGTTGCGCGGGGACCCGTCGAAGGCGGTTCCCTGCAGCGGCCGCGGGTGACACATCGCGCCGTCGACCTGGTAGTGCGTGCCGTCGAGGGTGGCACTTCCGGTCATCCACGCCTGCCGGAAGATCTCGACGCCCTCGCGCAGCCGCTCGAGCCGCTCCCCCGCCGAGGGGAACCCGTAGCCGTAGGCGCGCCACTCGTGCTCGTACCAGCCGGCGCCGATGCCCATCTCGACCCGACCCTCCGAGACGACGTCGACGGTCGCCGCGACCTTCGCGAGGTAGGCCGGGTTGCGGTAGCTCATGCACGTGCACATCTGGCCCAGCCGGACCCGCCCGGTCACCCCGGCGAACGCGGCCATGAGCGTCCACGCCTCGTGCACGGCCGCGTCCGTCGGCCGCGGCACGGGGTGGAAGTGGTCGTAGACCCACAGCGACTCCCAGTCGCGGATGCCGTCCGTGCGCCGCGCGAGGCCGGCCATGACGCCCCAGTGCTGGTCGGGCTCGATGCCGACGAGGTCGTGACGCCAGCCCTGCGGGATGAAGATGCCGAATCGCATGGGACCACCCAACCCGCACCGGACCTGCGAGGCAACCCCACAAGCGCGACGATCGGGCGCATGATGGGGTCGTGAGCTTCCGTCATCGCAACGACCGAGACCTCATCCGCGAGCTGCTCAACGACCCGGGGGTGTGGATCGTCGTCGGACTGAGCAACAACACCGAACGGCCGGCATACGGCCTGGCGCAGTTCCTCAAGCACGAGCTGCACAAGGGGATCATCCCGGTCCACCCCGATGCCGAGACGGTGCACGGAGCCCAGGGCTACGCGAGCCTCGCGGACATCCCCGACCAGGACATCAAGGTCGTCGACTGCTTCGTCAACTCGGGCAACGTCGGCGCCGTCGTCGACCAGGCGATCGAGCACAAGGACCGACTGCAGATCGACGCGATCTGGATGCAGATCGGCGTCATCGACGAGGCCGCGGCCGAGCGCGCCCGCAAGGCCGGGCTCGACGTCGTCATGGACACCTGCCCCCGGGTCGAGTGGCCCCGGGTCAAGAGCGAGGGCTCCGCTCGCTAGGACTCGCGAGTTCGCTTCTCCCGCAAGGCCTTTCCCTTCGCGTGCGCCTCGTCGCGCAGGGCGGAGCGGAACTCACCCATCGCGGTGCGGATCCGCGCGGCCTCCTCGCCCTCGCCGGCGCCGAGGATGCGGGCGGCGAGGAGCCCGGCATTGCGGGCGCCGCCGATCGACACCGTCGCGACGGGCACGCCGCCGGGCATCTGGACGATCGAGAGGAGCGAGTCCATGCCGTCGAGCTGCTTCAGCGGCACCGGCACGCCGATGACCGGTAGCGACGTCACCGACGCGAGCATGCCCGGCAGGTGGGCAGCTCCCCCGGCGCCGGCGATGATGACGCGCAGGCCGCGCTCCTCGGCCTGTTGGCCGTAGGCGACCATCTCGTCGGGCATGCGGTGCGCCGAGACGACGTCCACCTCGTGGGCGATGCCGAACTGCTCCAGCGCCAGCGACGCGGCCTCCATGACGGGCCAGTCGCTGTCGCTGCCCATGACGACGCCGACGACGGGCTGCCCTGTGGCAGAAACCGATCCGGGGCTGTTCATGCTGTTCATTCGGTGACCGCTCCCTCGATGTAGTCCGCCGCGTGCCGCGCGCGCTCGCGCAGGTCCGCGAGGTCGGTGCCGCTGACGTTGACGTGCCCGATCTTGCGCCCCGGCCGAACCGCCTTGCCGTAGAGGTGCGCCTTGAGCTCGGGGTCGCGCGCCATGACGTGCCGGTATGCCGGGTAGAGCTCGGGGTGGTCGCCGCCGAGGACGTTGCCCATGACCGTCCACGGCGCGCGCGGACGCGGGGACCCGAGCGGCAGGTCGAGGACGGCCCGCAGGTGCTGCTCGAACTGTCCCGTGACGGCCCCGTCCATCGACCAGTGACCACTGTTGTGCGGGCGCATCGCGAGCTCGTTGACGACGAACTCCCCGTCCGGCAGCTCGAAGAGCTCGACAGCGAGGACGCCGGTGACTCCGAGCTCGCCGGCAACCCGTAGCCCGGCCTCGGTGGCGCGGGCGGCCAGCTGCTCGTCGAGCTCGGGCGCGGGCGCGATGACCTCGGTGCAGATGCCATCTGTCTGGACGGTCTCGACGACCGGCCACGCCGCCGCCTGACCGGACGGGCTGCGCGCGAGCAGCACCGCGAGCTCCCTGGTGAACGGCACACGCTCCTCGAGCAGGAGTGGGCTGTCGTCGGACGCCGCGCGCTCGAGCCAGTCGGACAGCTCTTGCGTGCTACCGATGACACGCACACCCTTGCCGTCGTACCCGCCGCGGGGTGTCTTGGCCACGATGGGCCAGCCCACCTCGTCGCCGAAGGCGGTGACCTCCTCCGCCGAACGGACCGACGCCCATCGCGGGCAGGGGATGCCGAGGGCGGTCAGCCGCTCGCGCATGGCGAGCTTGTCCTGGGCGAAGACGAGCGCGGCAGGGCTCGGGTGCATCGGCACTCCGTTCTCGGCCAGTGCGGCGAGGACGTCGGACGGGACGTGCTCGTGGTCGAAGGTGACGACGTCACACTCGCGGGCGAACGCCACCACGGCATCGACGTCCGTGTGCGCCCCGACCGGCGCGGACGGGATGGCGAGCGCCGCACTGGCGTCGGGCGCCTCGGCGAGGACGCTGAGGGTCACCCCGAGCTCGACCGCCGGCCCGGCACACATGCGGGCGAGCTGCCCGCCTCCGATGATGCCGACGACGGGAAAGCCTCCGGGGGCGCGCAGCGGAGCAGTCACCCCGGGAGGATATCGGGAGCCCTCCCGGCGGTTAGGCTCGCCCGGTGACCAAGCCCGCGCCGACAGGCGGACTCCTCACCCGCCTGCGCGGGGCGATCGACGTCCTCTACCGCGAGGCGATCAAGTTCGGCATCGTCGGGCTGCTCGCGTTCATCGTCGACATGGGCAGCTTCAACATCCTGCGGCACACCGTCCTGCAGACGAAGCCGACCGCTGCGGTCATCATCTCGGCCAGCCTCGCGACGGCGTTCGCGTGGGTCGGCAACCGGTCGTGGACCTTCCGGCACCGGCGCAACCGGCCCGCGCACCACGAGGCGGCGCTCTTCGCCGGGACGAACGGCGTGGCACTCGTCATCCAGGCCGTCGCCATCGCCTTCACGAACTACGTCCTCGACCTCCAGTCCCTCACGGCCGACAACATCGCCAAGGTGTTCGCGATCGGGCTCGGGACGTTGTTCAGGTTCTGGGCGTACCGCCGGTTCGTCTTCGCCGGCGAGCCGATCGACGAGGACCAGTCACCACTCGCGGACCTGCGGGACCAGCCGGCGCGCACCCCGGAGCGCGACTGAGCGCTAGTCCGCCTCGCTGAGGAAGACCGCGAAGACCGCCGGCTGGGCACTGACGAGCTCGAGCCGACCGCCGTTGTCCTCCGCCAGGTCCCGGGCGAGGCTGAGGCCGAGGCCCGAGCCGGTCGAGGACACCGACCGCTCGAAGATGTGCGGCGCGATGGACGGGTCGACCCCCACTCCCTCGTCGCTCATCTCGATGACGACCGACGGGCCTGCTCGGCGCGCGGCGATGTCGACGGTGCCCCGCCCGTGGGCGAGGGAGTTCTCGATGAGGGTCGCGAGGATCTGCGAGAGCGCGACCGGTGTGGCCCGCACGCGCAGGCCGCGCTCGCCGTGCACGCGCATGCTGCGCTTCGACGCCGCGAACGCCGGCTGCCACTCGCGCTGCTGCGAGGCGAGGACCGCATCGAGCGAGACGCTGGGCCGGGTCGGGTCGCTCACGCGGGTGCGGCCCATGAGGTCGTCGACGACCTTGCTCAACCGCTCGACCTGGTCGATCGCCACCTGGGCCTCCTCCTGCACGACGCCGATGTCGTCGGTCGAGGCGATCTCGTCGAGTCGCATGAGGAGGGCGGTGAGGGGTGTGCGCAGCTGGTGCGACGCGTCGGCGGCGAAGTCCCGTTCGGCCGCGAGGTTGCGGGTCAGCTGGACCGCACTGCGCGAGAGCACCCCGCTGATCCGGTCGATCTCGCCGATGCCCGAGTCGAGCGGCTGGAATCGCGACTCGCCGGCTCCGAGGCGCTCGGCGCGCACGGCGAGCTCGGTGAGCGGGTCACCGAGCTGGTGCGAACGCCGTTTGGCGACGACCCACCCGGCCGCGAGCCCGACGAGGCAGAGGGTGGCCACGCCCGCGGTGAGCAGCAGGGCTGCGGACCAGCCACCGAGCGCACCGACCGTCTCCTGCCGCCGCTCGTCCGGGACGGCGGCCACCACCCACCCGAGGAGCAGCAGGGGGACGAGGACGACGGCGAGGCTGGCTGCGACGGCCGCGAGCGTGGACCGCAGCAGGAGGCGACGCATCGCTACGTCATTCCCCTGCCGGGTCGAACCGGAACCCCACGCCGCGGATCGTCGTGATGTAGCGCGGCTGCATCGCATCGTCGCCGAGCTTGCGGCGCAGCACGGAGATGTGCATGTCGAGCGTCTTCGTCGAGCCGTACCAGGCGGTCTCCCAGACCTCGCGCATGAGCTGCTCGCGCGAGATGACCTTGCCCTGGTTGCGGGCGAGGACGCGCAGCAGCTCGTACTCCTTGGCGGTGAGCTGGATCTCCTCGTCGTGGAGGAAGACGCGGCGCGAGTCCGGGTCGACGCGGATGTCGACGGGCCCGCTCGTCGGGGTCTCCGGGATGCCGCGCCGCAGGAGGGCCCGGGCACGGGCGAGCAGCTCGGCGAGCCGGAACGGCTTGGTCACGTAGTCGTCGGCCCCGGCATCGAGCCCCACGACGGTGTCGACCTCGTCGGCGCGCGCGGTGAGGACGAGCACCGGCACAGTGATCCCCTCGCCGCGCAGGCGGCGGCACACCTCGAGACCGTCCATGGTCGGGAGGCCGAGGTCGAGCACGACGAGGTCAGGGTTGTCCCGGGCCGCCTCGAGAGCCTCCCGGCCGTCCGCACGCACGTCGACCTCGTAGCCCTCGCGGCGCAACGCACGGGCGAGCGGCTCGGAGATCGCCGGGTCGTCCTCGGCCAGCAGCACGCGAGTCATGGCGGCGATCGTATCGGGGCGAGGCCGATCCGGCCCGCCGATACCGCCGAGACACCCGATGTTCAGGCGTGGCGGTCCCACGACCGGTCGCGGCGCGCGCCCGTCGACCGGCCCAGCTCGAACGGGGTCACGGTGCCGATGCCGCGCAGGTGCCTCGGCCGCTGCTGCGTCATGGTGAACCCGGACAGGCTGCCCAGCTCGCGCGCCACCTCGTCGTCGACGAGGACCCGGCCGGGGGGTGTGACGGCGGTGAGGCGGCTCGCCCGGTTCACGGTCATCCCGAAGACGTCGCCGAGGCGGCTGATCGTCCTGCCGTAGGCCATGCCCACCCGCACGTCCGGCAGCAACGGGTCCTCGGCCATGGCGTCGACGAGGTCGAGCCCGATGGCGGCGGCGGCGTCCGCCTCGGCGTGGACGAAGAGCACCTCGTCGCCCACGGTCTTGATGATGCGGCCGCCGTGACTCGTCACGACGTCGCTCGCGAGCTCCTCGAACCGCTGGACGAGCGCCGCGAGCTGGCGCTCGGTCATCCGCCGCACGAGCGACGTGAACGAGACGAGGTCGGCGAACCCGACGACGCGCAGCGGCGCACTCGGGTCGTGGTCGGTGTCCTTGGCGTCGGCCAGCATGCGCGTGATGGCAGAGGTGAGGTGCCGACGCCACACGTAGACCATGAGCGGCTCGAGCTGGTCGACGAGCTCGACGATCATCGAGGCCGCCGCCTCGGCCACGCCTCGGTCCGGGACTGCGCGGGCGTCCTTCTCGCCGAGCTGGGCCTCCTGGTCCTCGGGCGTGAGGGCCTCGGCGACGAGCTGGGTCTGCCACACCGAGAGCCGGTCGGCCGTTCGCGCGAACGCACGCGTCATCGCGAGCGCGAGGTCCTCGTCGATGTCGTTGTCCCGGACGAGGTCGGCGACGCGGCGGAGCGCGACGAGATCGGCCTCGGTGAACATCGCCTCCTCGTCGTCGACGATCTGGAACCCCAGGGCGTGCCAGAGACGCCGGGCTGCGAGGATCGACACCGCGGCCTCACGGCTGACCTCGCGGCGGCCCATCGTCGCGGGCCTGCCGAGGAGGCGCTGCTCGACCTCGGTCTCGAGGTCGCGCGGGGCATCCGGTCGCGGCTCCTCGGTCACGCGGCACCTCCTCGAGCCGGTTGGTGGACTGTCAGCGGACGTGGACGACGTCGCCGGCGGCGACCGCCCGCACTCCGTCCTTCGTCGTGAGGCACAGTCTGCCGTCTGCGTCGACATCGGTCGCGGTGGCCCGCACCGACTCGCTCGGCAGGTGCACGACGACCTCGCGTCCCAGGGTGGTGCAGGCGGCCGCGTAGGCCGCGCGGACGGCATACGGATCGGTCTGCAGGGTGCCCCACAGCGTGGCGAGGGAACGCAGGTATGCCGTGAGCACGGCTTCCCGGCTCACTCCGGGCGCGCCGGCGGCGCGCAGCGACGTCGCGGTGTCGGCGGGGAGGTCGGCGCGCTCGGTGTCGATGTTGACGCCGGTGCCGACGACGACGCCGTGCGGGGTGAGCTCGGCGAGGATGCCGGCGAGCTTGCGCTGGCCGTCGGTCGGGGCCTGGAGGTCGTTGGGCCACTTGAGGTCGACGGGCAGTCCGCTCGTCTCGGTGAGCGCGCTGCGCAGGGCGAGCCCGACGACGAGCGGGACCCAGCCGAGCGGGGCGTTCGTCGGGCGCGGGAGGAGGACGCTGGCAGCGATGCTCGTGCCGGGCGTCGTCGTCCATCCCCGATCGAGGCGGCCACGACCGGCGCGCTGCTCCTCGGCGGTGACGACGCGCCACGGTGTCGGGTCGCCGCGCAGGATCTCGGCGTTCGTCGAGTCGACGCTCTCGTGGACCTCGACCGGCCGCCATGGCGAGCCGGGGGTGACGAGCGTGGCGTTCATCGCAGGGGAGGCGGGACGTGGGGTCACGGGGTCAAGGCTAGAGTCGCCACCATGGCCGAGACCGACACCCAGCCGAGTTCCCAGCCCACCGGTGGCACCGACCTGCCCCCCGCGGACACCGGCATCGACATCCACACGACTGCTGGCAAGCTCGCCGACCTCAAGCGCCGGGTCGGAGAGGTCGCGCACGCCGGGTCCGAGCGCGCGGTCGAGAAGCAGCACGCGCGCGGCAAGAAGACCGCCCGCGAGCGCCTCGAGATGCTGCTCGACGAGGGCTCGTTCGTCGAGATGGACAAGTACGCCCGGCACCGCTCGGTCGCGTTCGGGCAGGACGCGAACCGGCCCTACGGCGACGGTGTCGTCACGGGCTACGGCACGGTCGACGGCCGGACCGTCGCGGTGTTCGCGCAGGACTTCACGGTGTTCGGCGGGTCGCTCGGCGAGGTCTTCGGCGAGAAGATCACCAAGGTCATGGACTTCGCGATGAAGGTCGGCTGCCCGGTCGTGGGGCTGAACGACTCGGGTGGCGCGCGCATCCAGGAAGGGGTCGTGTCGCTCGGGTTGTACGGCGAGATCTTCCGCCGCAACGTCCACGCGTCCGGCGTCATCCCGCAGATCTCGCTCATCATGGGGCCGTGCGCCGGTGGGGCGGTGTACTCCCCCGCCGTCACCGACTTCACGGTCATGGTCGACCAGACCTCGCACATGTTCATCACCGGGCCGGACGTCATCAAGACCGTCACCGGTGAGGACGTCGGCTTCGAGGAGCTCGGCGGCGCCCGCACCCACAACTCCAAGTCCGGTGTCGCGCACTACATGGGCACCGACGAGGAGGACGCGGTCGAGTACGTCAAGGCACTGCTGTCCTACCTGCCGGCGAACAACCTCGAGGAGCCGCCGGTCTTCGGTGACGAGGAGCTCTCGCTCGAGGTGACCGATGTCGACCGGTCGCTGGACTCGATCATCCCGGACAGCCCGAACCAGCCCTACGACATGCACCAGGTCATCGATGCGGTGCTCGACGAGGGGGAGTTCCTCGAGGTGTCGCCGCTGTTCGCACCGAACCTCGTCGTGGGTTTCGGGCGCGTCGAGGGCCGGTCGGTCGGTGTCGTCGCGAACAACCCGATGCAGTTCGCGGGGACGTTGGACATCGACGCCTCCGAGAAGGCGGCGCGGTTCGTGCGGACCTGCGACGCGTTCAACGTGCCCGTGCTGACGTTCGTCGACGTACCCGGGTTCCTCCCCGGCACCGACCAGGAGTGGGACGGCATCATCCGGCGCGGCGCGAAGCTCATCTACGCGTACGCCGAGGCGACCGTCCCGCTCGTCACCGTCATCACCCGCAAGGCCTACGGCGGCGCCTACGACGTCATGGGTTCCAAGCACCTCGGCGCCGACATCAACCTCGCGTGGCCGACGGCGCAGATCGCGGTCATGGGTGCCCAGGGCGCGGTCAACATCCTCTACCGCAAGCAGCTCGCGGCGGCCGCCGAGCGTGGCGAGGACGTGGAGGCTGCGCGCGCGGCGTTCATCACCGAGTACGAGGACACCCTCGCGAACCCGTACATCGCCGCGGAGCGGGGCTACATCGACACCGTCATCACGCCGTCGAACACCCGCATGAACGTCACCAAGGCGCTGCGGGCGCTCCGCACGAAGCGCGAGTCCCTCCCGCCCAAGAAGCACGGCAACATCCCCCTGTGATGGCCGAGTCCAGCATGTCCGAGTCGAACTCCGTTGCGGCACAAGCGATCGAGGTCATCGGCGACGCGACGCCCGAACAGGTCGCCGCGCTCGTCGCCGTCCTGTCCGCCGCGGCGGGCGGGGCGGTCGAGGAGGCGACGGAACGGCATACGTCACCGTGGTCGGCCCCGGCCGCGAAGGTGCGCCGCCCCATCACGCCCGCCCCCCGCTCCGCCGGCACCTGGCAACGCTCCCTCCGCCCGTGAAAAACTCACCCAATTGAACGGCTACAGGGACGAGTCGGCTCCGTGAAAAACTCACCCAATTGAACGCCTGCGCGCGTTCGAATGTATGCCGTCCGCTCGCCTACCGCTCCCAGCGCGCCAGCTGCCGCTCGAGCTCGGCCTGCCCCTCCGGAGCGAGGATGTGCGCGTCCACGATGTCCCGCGCCAGCTGACGGTCGCCCATCCACGCGCGGAACAGCTCCGGCACCGTCACGCCGTGCCCCGGCCGCCAGGCCACCTGGATCTCGTCGCCCGTCCGGATCGTGCCCGCCTGCGTCACCGACAGATAGGCTCCGGTCCGACCGCGAGCCGCGAACGCCTTGACCCAGCCACGCACCCCCATGTGCTTCGCGAACGTCGCGCACGGCACCCGCGGCCCGGTCACGCTGAGCACGACCGACCCGCCGATGCGCCACTGCTCGCCCACGATCGCCGCGTCGACGTCGAAGCCCGCGGTCGTGAGGTTCTCCCCGAAGTTGCCCGGCGCGAGATCGCGACCGAGGTCGACGGACCACCAGTCCAGCTCCTCGCGCGCCACCGCATACACCGCTTGGGCGGTCCCACCGTGATGGCGGGTGTCGACGACGGCATCGCCCTCGACACCGCTGCCTCCGACGCCCTTCGGGCCGGGGTCCGCCACGTGGATCTCGTCGACCGGGCGCTTGTCGATGCCGCTGTCGAGGCGCTTCGACAGCCCCGACTTCGGCCGCCCGACGTTGACCGAGTGCACGTGAGCCATGTCGGCAGCCTAAGTGGCGCTGTGGATAACCTGCCGCTGGATTTTGCGGATCGGTCCACAGTGTCGGGATGGACGACTTCGACCCCTTCCGACCCTTCCTCACGGATTGGGCTCTCGGGTCTGGCGTACCCAAACGGGATCTCTATGGGCTGGCCTATCGTCAGATCTTCCAGGGCGTACACATCCGCGCCGACGTCCCTGACTCACTGGTCGTGCGATGTCGGGCCGCGCATCTCAAGGCCCCGGACGGTCGGCTCAGCCACGAGACCGCCGCGCAGCTCTGGGTGCCGTCTTGGCCGAGAAGCAGCGACATCCACCTGGCTTTCAGCCGGGATGTCAGACCGCAGGGTGATGGCATCCGTGTCCACCGGTTCACGTATGCCATGGAGAAGTGGAATCGCCACGGGCTTCCGGTCACCGGGCCTGCCCAGACGTTCATCCATCTGGCGGTTCGACTGAACCTCGTCGAGCTGGTGAGCTTCGGTGATCGCTTGGTGGCTCGCGGGGTGACCTCGCCCGAGGAACTGCTCGCCGAGTGTGAGGCGTGGTCTGGCCACGGACGTCGCGCCGCGATCGCCGCAGCACGGCTCGTGCGAGAACGCTCCGAATCAGTACCCGAGACGCACTCACGACTGCTCATGGTGTTGGCGGGCCTGCCCGAGCCGGTCTGCAACCACTCCTACGTCGTCGGGGGCGTCGAGCGCTTCCGTCTGGACCTGGCGTGGGTGGAGCACAAAGTCGCTCTCGAGTATGACGGTCGCTGGCACGACGACCCCGAGCAACGGGTCAAGGACGAGGCGCGCCGGGCTGAGCTGCGCGCGGCGGGTTGGATCGTCATCGTCATTCGCGCCGAGGATCTGTATGACTGCCCGGACGAGGTCGTCGAACAGGTTGCCACGGCCCTGGCTAGCCGCGGTGCCGTCGTGAGCGTCCGGTTGGACTACCAGCGCTGGTTCCAGCCCCGGGGTCGCATTGCCTGATCGCGGCCGGCGTTCAATTGGGTGACTTTTTCACGAAGGCGAGCGGACGGCATACCGTCTCGCTGTCCACCGAGGCCATCTGGCCGAGTTGAGTCCATAGGGTTGGTGTACGACGACACCGGTGAGCGTGTCCCTACGCACGTAGGTGCGGTCACCGCGTGATCCTTCGAGTGAACCTCTCACAGCACTCTCGAATGGAGCATCGCGATGACCGCGAACACCAGTATCGACCCTGCCGTCTTCCTGCACGACCAGCTCGCCCAGGCCAGCCCGGACCTGATGCGCGATCTGCTGACCACGTTCATCAACGCGCTGCTGTCGGCGCAGGCCGATAGCGTGTGCGGTGCCGAGTACGGCACCCGTAGCCCGGACCGCACCAATAGCCGCAACGGGTACCGGCACCGGGACCTGGACACTCGCGCCGGCACCATCGATG
>NZ_PVTI01000022.1 GCF_003002895.1 Knoellia remsis
CAGCACTCACCCCTGCCCCCATCACCTTCATTTTCTGGATCAGTCAGGCTGCTCGAGACGGAGGAGGAACTCCTTCGCGGCCGGCCCACCGGCATACCCACCGACACCGACGCGGCCGGTGACCCCGCCGCCCGCGGGCAGCACCCGGTGGCACGGCACGAACAGGCACAGCGGGTTCGCGCCGAGCGCCGTCCCGACCGCCCGGGACGCACGCGGCCGGTCGATCTCACCCGCGAGCGCGCCGTAGGTCGTCGTCTCGCCGTAGCCGACCCGCCCCGCGAGCTGCTCCAGCACCTCTCGCTGGAACGCGCTCGCGAGGGCGAGATCGACGGGGGTCTCGAGGTGCCGCGCGCGACCGTCGAGGTAGGCCGCCAGCTCGCGTCGCGCGGTGTCGAGTGGTCGCGCCTGTCGCAGCACCCGCGGTGACACGACGTCCGAAACCCGTTGCAACCAGTGGGTTTCCGCGTCGTCGTCCGGGACGTACGCCGACGTGACGAGCCGTCCGTCGGCGCGCACCGCCAACAGCAACCGGCCCACGGCGGTCTCCTCCACGGCATACGAGACATCGGTCTCCGGCAGGACCGGAGGTCGCACGGGCGGATCGAAGTCGCTCCAGGTCGTCGTGGTCATCGCAGCTCCTCGGCGTCGAGTCGGAGGGTCGCCAGCGCGTCCGAGACGAGGCGCCGGCTCATCGCCGGCGTCGTCCCCAGGGAGGCGGCGACGGCGTGGTGGTCGAGGTCGCCGACGTACTTGAGGACGACGGCCTCGCGCTGTCGCTCGGGCAGGGCGGCGACCCGCGCCCAGAGGTCGGCGTCGGGTTCGGTGGGCCCGGCCACGACGGGGGCCTCGGTGAGCGAGGCCGGGTCGTCGTGGGCGACGGTGCGCCGACGCGCCCGGTGGGCGTCCATGGCGCAGCGGTGGGTGATCGTGAGCAGCCAGCCCCGCAGGTTGCGGGCCGACGTGAGCCGCGGATAGGCGGCAAGCGCCTGGGTCCACGCCTGTTGCGCGACGTCGTCGCCGAGGTCGGGCCCGGCGAGGGCGTGCGCGAGCCGGCCGACGTCGCGCCAGTGGGCGTCGACGAGGCTCTGGAACGGCGGCAGGCTCACGATGAGGGAACGGTATGCCGTCTGGTCCTGTGAGTGGGCGTGCGGAATCGACCGCTCAGCCGCCGGAGCGCAGCTGGTCGAGCTCGGCACGGTAGTCGGCGTACACCGTCGTGAGCTCGTCGACCGGCCAGTCCGCAGGCAGGAGCTCGGGCGGGAGCGCGGGGTCGGTGCCGAGATGGCCCACGGCGGCCACCATCGTGAAGAAGCGCGTCCCGTCGTCCTGCGCCGCGCGCAGGGCGTCGAGGTAGGCCCGGCAGCGCGCCGCCCATGCCTCGAGATCCCACAGGCGGGCCGCCAGGGCGGAGGGGTCCTCCTGCGGTTGCGCCCGGAATCGGGTCACCACCTCGTCGAGGGGGCCGTCCGGGTCCTGCTCGAGGTTGGCGGGGCGGGTCCACACGCCCTCACGCAGTTCGGCGAGGCGGCGACGGCGCATGTCCGTGCGCAAGGCGCTCCGGTCTGCTGGGCTGCGTCCCGTCGTCGTGACGACCTCCATCTCCCAGGTCCCGTCCCACGGCCGCTGCTGCGGAGGCTGGGCATCGCGCTGACGCTGGATGAGCCGGGCGGAGAGGGTGTAGACCGCGTCGTCGCGGGTGAGGTCACCGCTGGCGACCATGCGGGTCAGGGCGACGCGGGTGGTCGCCTCGGAGATCCCGAACAGTCCCATGGCAGTGACGATGTCGCGTCCGCTCAGTGAGGGTGGGTGGGCGCCCAGGAGCAGGCTGAGCACGGCGGAACGGGCCGTGACGGGCGGGACCAGGGGCGAGGACATCGCTGGCACCCTACCGACGCCAGACCTATTACGTTCTTGCGTCGAGTGTTGCTCGGGATGTAATGTCCGGGTCATGTCCACGCACGAGGTGACGAACCAGGTCCCGCCGCTCGTCGGCGCCAACCCCGCCGAGGCCCCGGTCATCGCCGAGACGGTCGCCCGCTCCGGCATGGACGCCAGCGGTGTCGAGGAGATCACCACCCTCGGTGCCCTCGCCGGCACCGCCGAATCCCTCGAGCTGGGTGACCTCGCCGAGGCCCACCCGCCCGTGCTGAGGACGCACGACCGCTACGGCAACCGCGTCGATGAGGTCGCCTACGACCCGGCCTACCACCGCCTCATGCAGACCGCCGTCGAGCACGGCCTGCACGCCGCGCCGTGGGCGGACCCGCGTCCGCACGCGCACCTCATCCGCGCCGTGAAGTTCTCGGTGTGGGGGCACGTCGACGCCGGCCACGGGTGCCCGATCTCGATGACGTATGCCGCGGTGCCGGCGTTGCGTGCGGACGCCGCGCTCGCGGCGGCATACGAACCACTACTCACGGCACCGGCATACGACCCCGGACTGCGCGCTCCGCTGACCAAGCGCGGGCTCATCGCCGGCATGTCGATGACCGAGAAGCAGGGTGGCTCGGACGTGCGCGCCAACACGACGTCGGCCCTGCCGCAGGGTGACGGGACCTACCGGATCACCGGGCACAAGTGGTTCACGTCGGCACCGATGTCCGACCTGTTCCTCACGCTCGCGCAGGCGCCGGAGGGGCTGACCTGCTTCCTCGTGCCGCGGGTGCTGCCCGACGGGACGCGCAACACCTTCACCCTGCAGCGGCTCAAGGACAAGCTCGGCAACCACTCCAACGCGAGCAGCGAGGTCGAGTACGACGGCACGCTCGCGTGGCGCGTCGGCGACGAGGGGCGTGGAGTGCGCACGATCGTCGAGATGGTCAACATGACCCGGCTCGACTGCGTCCTCGGGACGGCGACCCTCATGCGCACGGGCGTCGCGCAGGCAGCCCACCACGCGGCATACCGCACCGCCTTCGGTCGCCCGCTCAGCGACCAGCCGCTCATGCGCAATGTGCTCGCCGACCTCGCCGTCGAAGCCGAGGCCGCGACGACGGTCGGCTTGTGGCTCGCCGAGCTGACGGACGCGAGCGCGCGCGGGGATGAGCGGGCGGGGCTGCTGCGGCGGATCGGGCTGGCCGTGACGAAGTACCACGTGTGCAAGCGCGGCCCCGTCCACGCGGCCGAGGCCCTCGAGTGCCTGGGCGGCAACGGGTATGTCGAGGAGTCGCGGATGCCGCGGCTCTACCGCGAGGCGCCGCTGATGTCGATCTGGGAGGGGTCCGGCAACGTCGCCGCCCTCGACGCGCTGCGGGCGATGGCGCGCCAGCCGGAGTCGGTCGCGGTGCTGCTCGACGAGCTGCGGTCGGCGACGGGTGCCGATCCGCGGTACGACGCGGCGGTGGCCGAGCTCGAGCGGACGATGCTGGGGCTCGACCCGGGTGACCAGGACGCGATGCAGTTCCGGGCGCGGCGCATCGTCGGTGACATGGCGACGCTGCTCCAGGGGTCGCTGCTCGTGCGCCACGGGGACCCGGCCGTCGCGGATGCGTTCTGCGCGAGCCGGCTCGCGGGGGAGCGCGGTGACGTCTTCGGGACGCTGGGGCCGGGTGTCGACGTCGGCCGCATCGTCGAGCGCGCGACCCCCAAGGTCCCCGAGACCGCCTGAGCCGCCCGGCGAGGCACCGATCGGTGAGCCGAGCACCCATGCGTGGTCGGTTGACCAGGTGGTGGCTCGCTCGGTCGTGACGTATGCCGTCCGCTCGCGACCCGGCGTAGGCGCCACTGATTGCGCACGGTTCGCATGCTCGCTGGCGCTCGCGTGCGAACTGTGCGCAATCAGTGGGGTATGGGGTGCCGGGAACTGGCAATCAGTGGGGTGTGGGGTGCCGGGAACTGGCAATCAGTGCCGACTTGTTGCTGGTTCCGTGCGGTCGGGGTGAACGGAATCGGCAATCAGTGGGGGTGCGGGTGCGAGAGTGGGGGCGTGCAGGGAAACTCGTCCGGGCGGCCCCTCGTCATCGCCCACCGCGGGGCGAGCGCCGAGCAGCCGGAACACACCCTCGCGGCCTACACCACCGCGTTCGAGGCGGGCGTCGACGGTGTCGAGTGCGACGTCCGGCTCACCGCCGACCACCACCTCGTCTGCGTCCACGACCGCCGCGCCAACCGCACCAGTGACGGCACGGGGGTCATCTCCACCCTCGAGCTGGCCCGGCTCAAAGAACTCGACTGGGCGAGCTGGAAGACGCTCGATGACGGCAGCAGCACCGAGCAGGCCGACCGTGACCCCGAGCGCGGCCGGCTGCTCACCCTGCGCCGCCTGCTCGACGCCCTCACCGACCAGCGCCAGGAGCTGCTCACCCTCATCGAGACCAAGCACCCCACCCGCTGGGGCGGTCTCGTCGAGCGCCAGCTCGTCCAGGTGCTGCGCGAGTTCGGCCTGACGACCGGGGACCTCCCGGGGCTGCCGCACGTGCGCGTCATGTCGTTCTCGCTCATGGCGCTCAAGCGGATGCAGGGCCTCGCGCCGCAGGTGCCGCTCGTCTATCTCATCGACCACGCTGCCCCGCGGTTGTCGTTCGACGGGTCGCTGCCCAAGGGGATCGACATCGTCGGCCTCGACATGCGCATCGTCCGCCGCAACCCGGCCGCCGTCGAAGCGCACCGTCGGCGCGGACACACCGTGTACGTGTGGACGGTCAACACGCCGGAGGACGTCGAGCGCTGCGTCGAGGCGGGCGTCGACGCGCTCATCAGCGACCGGCCGCGTGACGTGCTCGCCCAGCTCGGTGGCGACCAGCGCCGGTTGCTCGGCTAGCGGTCCATCACCGTCTCGCCTAGCATCCCCGGGGTGACTCGCCCCGCAGCGTCCCGCAAGGCCGCCGATCCCGACCTCCCGGGCCTCGGTGACCTCGACGAGTTCGGCGGCACCGTCGGGCAGGGTCAGGTGCGCACCATCCGGGTGCCGTGGGGCCCGTCGACCGTTGCCAGGGTCCGCAAGGCCGTCGTCGCCGACCTACGCGCCCGCGACATCGCCGAAGGCACGATCGACGAGTCCGAGATCGTCGTCTCCGAGCTCATGACCAACGCCATCCGGCACGCCCGCCCGCTCGCCGACGGGTGCCTGCGGGTGCGCTGGAAGGTCCGCGGCGAGGTCGTCGAGGTCGAGGTCACCGACGGCGGTGGCGACACCGTCCCCAAGCCCGCCCCCGCCTCGCTGTGGGTGACGAGCGGCCGCGGACTGCGCATCATCCGTTCGCTCGCGCACGAGTGGGGTGTCGGCGAGGACAAGGGCGCCCAGACCGTGTGGGCCGCCATGGGCGGCCCGAGCCGGCGCCGCGCCACCTGAGGCGACGCCACGGCGCGCAGCGCGCACCCGGCATACCGTCGATCGGCGCGGACACGCGCCAGTAGGGTTGCGGTCATGGGCAAGGCTTCGCGACGACGCAGGACCACCGACGACACCGGTGCACCGGCCAAGAGGCGCAGCGCCGCCGTCCCCTACGTGAGCCGTCCCTTCGAGGGGCTGCCCAACGAGACGGACTGGGTCGCGATCCGCGAGATCTTGCCCGCGGCGACCGCGCCCGTGACCTTCACCGGCGAGCACGCCCCCGAGGGCGTCACCGACGCGACCATCGCCACGGTCCTGCCGATGGCATGGCCGGCGCTGCACCGTGCCGACGGCACCGTGCTCATCGGCACCCAGGCCGGCAGCTCGACCGGCGACCCGAGCCGCGACCTCGCCGCGCAGCTGCTCGCCGGCGCGGCCGCCGAGCCGGGCAGCGCCGTCCAGCACGTGCCCGCCGCGACCGCCGACACCCCGAGGCTGCAGGACCTCATCGACACCACCGCGCCCTTCGAGGTGACGGTGCACGAGGGCTTCGACTTCTGGGTCGAGGGCCAGGAGCTCGACGACGAGGGCCGGGCCTCCCTCGACAGCGCCAACGAGTCCGTCGTCCCGACCGTGCGGATGGAGGCGCTGCCGTCGGCCTACTGGGTCCGCATCGGCGAGCGCACCTACATCCGCGTCGTCCTCCCCGAGGACGAGGACACCGCGACCGACGCGCTCGCGCGCATGCACGCCGCCGGGGAGTCCTCGCTCGGTGAAGGCACACGCCTCCTCGGCGCCTTCCGGGCGTGCGGCCTGCTCGTCCCCGTCCTCGAGGTGCCCGCTGACACCGAGGCGGCCGCTCACGAGGACGCGCTCGCGCAGTTCGGCACGCGGTATACCGCCGCGCTGGCTTCCACGGACCAGCTCACCGCGGAGGAGCGTCGGGCCCGCAACGGCCTGCTCAGCCGCCAGGTCACACTGCGGTGACCGCGCCGTCGGGGACAGCCGCCGACGCCCGCTCGGTCGCGGCGATCATCCCGTGCAAGGACGAGGGTGAGCGCATCGTCGCCACCGTCGAGGCGGTGCTCGGGCTCGAGCACGTCGACCGGGTCGTCGTCGTCGACGACGGCAGCACCGACGACACTGCGGCGGCCGCGCACGCCGCCGGCGCGGACGTCATCGTGCACGCCCAGAACTTCGGCAAAGCCGCGGCGCTCACGACCGGCGTCCGTCACCTGCGCGAGCTCGAGTCGGGCGAGGGAGGCGTGGGCGCCGCGGGCGAGGCGGGTGGCGCCGTCGGCGCGGGTGGCACCGGGGCGGGTGGCGCCGCTGCAGGCCCGCGCCACCTGCTCTTCGTCGACGGTGACCTGGAGGGTTCGGCGAGCAACCTCGGCGTCCTCATCCCACCGGTCCTCGAGGGGCGGGCCGACATGACCATTGCGATCCTCCCGCCGCAGCGCACCCCCGGCGGTGGCCGCGGCTTCGTCGTCCGGCTCGCCCGTGACGGGATCGAGGACCTCACCGGCTGGACCGCCACCCAGCCCCTGTCGGGCATGCGCTGCCTCACCGCCGAGGCGTTCGAGGCGGCGAGCCCCCTCGCCCCGGGCTGGGGTGTCGAGGTCGGCCTCACGACCGACGTCCTCGCCGCCGGAATGCGGGTCGTGGAGGTCCCGTGCGACCTCCAGCATCGCGTCTCCGGCTCGGACTGGCGCGGACAGCTGCACCGCGCCGAGCAGTACCGCGACGTCTGGCGCGCGCTCACCTGGCGCCGCACCCGCAAGGCCCTCACCGAGCTGGCCCCCGGTGTCGCGCGTCGCCTCTGACGCCACCCCCGGCGCGGACCGGGCAACGGGTGAGGCAGCCACGCTCACCCGTCGCGGGCTGCTCACCGTCGCGTTCGTGCTGCTGCTCGTCGTCGGTCTCGCCCTCCCGCACGCCGCCGCCCCCGATCTAGGCCCACGCGGCTGGGCACCGGGCACCATCCTCCCGATCACCCTCACACCGGCAGCGGTCACCGCGACCCTCTGGACGGCATACGCGCTCGGCGCCGCAGGCGTCGTCCTCGCGCTGCGCCAGGGGATGCGCGCCCTCTCGACGCCGGTCGTCGGCGGGCTCGCGCTCGCGGCGGCGCTGACGACACCGTTTGGGTCGGCGGACCACGTCAACTACGCGGCATACGGGCGGATCCTCGCGCTCGGCGACGACCCGTGGCTCGTCTCACCCGTGTCGTGGCGCGGTGACGCCGACCCCGTCGTCAGCGCCGTCGAGTCGCCGTGGCGCGAGGAACCGAGCGTCTACGGGCCGTTCGCGACCCTGCTCCATGGGCTCGGCTCGCTGGTCGGCGGGGACAACCTGCGCGAGACCGTGTGGCTGTGGCAGCTCGTCGTCATCGCGTCGTGGCTGGCGGTGCGCTGGTGCCTGCGCCGGCTGCTGCCGGGCCACGAAGGGCGGGTCGACGCCCTCTGGACGGCCAACCCGCTCGTCTTCGCCACCGGCGTCCTCGGCGCGCACGTCGACATGCTCGCGGCGGCGTTCGTCGTCGGCGCCGTGTGGGCGGTGCAGCGGTATGCCGGCGTCGGCGGCGCCGTGCTCGCCGGCACCTTCGGGGGGCTCGCGTTGTCGTCGAAGTTCACGTATGCCGTTGTGCTGCTTGCGATTCTGCTCGCCCTGCGGTCACGGCGGGTCGCCCGCGGTGCCGTCATGATCGGCGTTGCGGCGCTGGTGGCGGGGGTGCTGCACCTGTGGGCCGGACCGCACGTGTTCGACCAGGTCGGGCGGTCGGCCAAGGCGGTCGCGCTGTCCTCGCCGTGGCGGATGCTGCTCGAGGTGGGCGGAGGCGGACCCACGGTGCGGTCGGTCATCTCGGTGCTCGCGGCGCTGGCGGCCGTCGGGTTCGCGGTGTGCCTCGCCCGGCTCACGACGCCCCGTGGTGACGGGGAGGGTGCGCGGGCGCTGCGCTGGGTCGTCGTGCTCGGCGGTGGCTACGCGCTGGCGGCGGCGTACTCGCTGCCCTGGTACGACGTGCTCGTGTGGTCGGCACTGCCTGCCGTGGTGTCGGGGGTCGGGGTGGCCCGAGTGGGGCTCGTCGAGCTCGCGCTGCTCGCGCGGCTCACGGTGATGTCGTTCGCCTACACCCCGGGGCGCGTCCTCGGCATGACACCCGGTGTCGAGGCGGTGACGATGACGGTGCGCAAGGAGGTCGCGCCGGTGCTGCTGCTGGCCGTGTGGGCCGGGGTCGTCGTGGCCGCCTTACGCGCGCGACCGCGGGCTCCCGGCGTCCCGAACCGTCCAATTGGGTGAGATCGGGACGGGAGGTGAGCGCGCGGCATACCGGCGCGGCTGTCCCCAACCGTCCAATTGGGTGAGATCGGGACGGGGTGTCCCCAACTGTCCAATTGGGTGAGATCGGGACGGGGGGTGAGCGGACGGCATACCGGCGCGGCTGTCCCTAACTGTCCAATTGGGTGAGATCGGGACGGCGCCGGGGGTCAGGCGCGGCGGGCGCGGCGGGTGGGCGCCACCGCGCGCAGGTCCTCCTCGAGGTTGCGCACGACGACGCTGACGATGAGCGGCACCGCCACCGTCGCGCCGACGGCCGGGATCGCCGTCCCCGAGTCGTTGATGAGGAACCCGACCGTCAGGGTGATGACGACCGCGATGAGTCCCGAGCGCAGCGTCGGCGCCTTCTCGAACGACTTGGCCAGGCCCTTCGACCCCCACGACGTCGGCCGCGCCAGCACGTAGATCACGAAGATCAGGGCCGCCGGGACGAGCAGGGTGAGGGGAGCGTTGCCGGTGAGGATGTCCCAGTTCTGCTGGGCCTTGCGCTGCACGATGTCGAGCGCGTTGCCGTCGATGATCGCCTGGATGAAGTTGCCGAGGTGGGTGCGCTCGCTCGGCGCGCGCAGCCAGTCGAGGAACGCGACTCCGAGGAAGAGCCCGGCTGACCCGAGCCCGATGAGCAGGACCCGCTGCCAGGTCATCGCGATGCCGAGGATGGCGAGCACGAGGTAGGCGATGCCGGGGATGAGGGCTGGTGGACCGCCGCCGTCGGCGCCCCAGAAGGGCGCCCCGTCGACGATGACGGTGCCGATGCCGAGGACGAGCACGGCCAGCGCCGCGACCCGTGGCCGACCCGCCCGGACGAGCACGCTCGAGACGGCAGTCGCGAGGAGCAGTGCCGACGTCGCGAAGAGCGCGAACGTCACGTTGCCCATGCCGTAGAACCGTCCGGCCACGACGGGCTGCAGGCCCATGAGGGAGGACTGCTGGAGCCGGGATCCGGTGATGACGTCTCCGGCGAGGACGGCCATCGTCACCGCCGCGACGAAGGCGAGCGGGCCCAGAGCCGCACCGCCCCACGGGCCGCGCAGCGCGGCATACGCGATGAGGGCGACGAAGACGCCCACTGCGGCGACGATCGAGATCATCGGGATCGGGAAGCGCCACCAGGGCAGCAGGTTCGCGAGGAACGTCGAGGCGGGCACGGCCGCGGCGGCGACCGCGACGACGCGCACGACGCCGAGGACTCGGCGGCGGGTGTCGTCGGTGCCGATCTTGCCCTTCCAGACGAGCAGGACGAGGAGATAGATGACGAGCTGGCCGTAGGCGAACCCGTTGAAGAACGGCGGGACGAGGCTGTGCACCTCGTGGCTCGCGAGGTCATAGTCGACGAGGGACTGGAGCCGGTCCGCGGCCCGCTTCTCGGAGTTGTCCGGCGCCGACTCGCTCGTCATCGCGGCACCGCCGAGGCCGCTCGGCTTCGTGATCCCGGTGATGTCCATGAGGGTGACCGGCAGGTCCTGGGACTGGACGAGGCCGGGCTGGCGGGTCGAGTGCGACAGCAGCACGCCCGAGCCGAAGTTGGGTCCGCGAGCGACGACGAGCCGGAGGCGCTCGGTCACGCCGGCGTCGGACAGGCTCGCGACGATGAAGTCGGCGCCACCCGGTGCGGCCGCGATGACGTCACCGATGCGCTTGTCGACGGTGGCGATCTGCTGCTCGCGCGACTGGGTCGGCACCTGCTCGCCCTCGGCGACGTCGTCGGGGTCGCGCACACTGCCGACGTCGACGATCGTCACGGGGCAGGTGTTCATGTCGACGAGGAGGTTCTCGTCCGAGTAGGGCGACCAGCGGTCGACGGTGCCCTCGGGCATGGCGGCCGCGATGGCGGCGCCCGGACCGACGGGCTTGATGCACACGTCGGACTTCGCCGCAGCCTCACCGAGCAGGCCGAGCCGGGCGTCGAACTTGCGCGACTGCGCGGACTGCACGTACGTCTCCCAGTTCGCGACCTCGCCACCCTTCGGCTCCGCCACGGGTGGGCACGGGCGCTGCTGGGGAGACCCCTTCCCGGTGCGCGGAGCGGAGGCGCGCGTCCCCGCCGAGAGCCCCAGCCAGCCGTCGACGGGACACGTGTTGGTCTCGACGGAGCGCACCGACATCGCCGCACTCGAGCCGTCGCGCAGGAGCGTCCAGAGGTTCGGCGTCTTTTCCTTGGACACGTCGGTCCAGGTGATGCCGCCCGTGCCGATGAGCACGGTGGCCCCGAAGGGGTCCGGGGTGCCGGCTCGATGGGCGGCCGCGGAGCCGGGCACGCTGGCCGTGCTGCCCGAGGCGCCGATGGCCCATCCCCCGATGCCGAGAACCGCCACGACGGCGACGAACAGCGCAGCCAGGGCTCGACGAGTCATGGGCTGGATCCTAGGCGGGCCACGTGTGGGTGGCCTGCCGAGGCCGTGGGTGCCGGCTGGAGAAGGTGTGAAGGCCGGCGCCAACCAGCCCGGCTGGACACGCGGGCCGGCCCGGCTGGGACACGCGGGCCGGCCCGGCTGGGACACGCGGGCCGGCCCGGCTGGGACACGCGCGCCGCCGGGGGAGGCGCGCGGACGGCATACGGGGACAATGGGCACCGTGACCCCGACGAACCCGCCGCGTGCCCGCTGGCTGTGGCCGCTCGCCGTCGTCGTCATTGCGCTCGCGGCGACGCCGGTCGTGTTGCGCTATCTCGTCTTCTGGCCGATGGACCAGTGGCAGGTCGACGTCGAGGTCTACCGCGAGGCGGGGGTGTCGATCCTCACCGGTCGGCCGATCTACTCGGCGATGACCGAGGCGCCGCAGCTGCTGCCGTTCACGTACCCGCCGTTCGCGGCGCTGCTCGCGCTGCCGCTCGCGTGGGTGCCGTTCGAGGTGGCCGCGTGGCTGTGGACCGCGGCGCAGGTCGCGGCCACGACGGCGATCGTCTGGTATGCCGGGTGGCGGCTGTGGACGCGCGCCGGCGGGTGGGCGCCCCTCGCGCTCGCCGTGGTCGTCGCGCCGATGTTGTGGCTGCACCCGGTGTCGGACGGGATCCGGTTCGGTCAGGTCAACGCGTTCATGGTGCTCGCGTGCCTCATGGACCTGCGTCGCCCGCGGCCGCGGCTGCTCGCGCGGGTGCCGGCCGGCGTGCTCGTCGGGCTGGCGATGTCGGTCAAGCTGACGCCCGGGGTGTTCGTCATCCACTACCTCGTCAACCGCCGATGGCGCGAGGCGGCGACGGCGGTCGGGACCGCGGTCGGGGTGACCCTCGGGTCGTGGGTGCTGCTGCCGGAGGCGTCGTTCGCGTTCTGGGGCGGGGCGCTGCAGGACCCGACGCGGCTCGGGCCGAACTTCGGGACGTCGAACCAGTCGCTGCGCGGGCTGCTGCTGCGGGTCGGGCCGGACGGGACCGCGGGCACGGTGCTGTGGCTGGTGCTGGCCCTCGGCGTCGCAGTGTTCGGGTATGCCGTGGCGCGGCGGTTCTATCTGCGCGGCGACTCGGTGGGCGAGGTCGCGACCGTCGGGATGCTCGCGTGCCTCTGCTCTCCGGTCGCGTGGATCCACCACTTCCACTGGATCGTCGTCGTGGTGCTGGCGCTCGTCGGTGGGTGGCCGCTCGTGCGTGGGCGTCTCGTGGCGGCCGGCGTCGTCATGGCGTGGTTCCTCATGCGGATGCCGTGGTGGGGCATCTCGTGGCTCAACCATCCGGACTGGCCGGAGCTGCCGGGGCGGCTGCTGCAGAATGCCGACGTCGCCGGTGGGGTCGTCGCGCTCGGCCTGCTCTGGTGGGTGAGCCGCCGCCAGCCCATGGCGAACATGCCAACGGATCGTCGGTACGTCGTCAACGAGATCATCGAACGAGGGCGCCGTCGTCCCGTCCTTGATGACCGTTCCGAGGACGAGATCTTGGGCTACGACGAGCGCGGGCTCCCCTCCTGAGCGTCGGGGGTGAGCGGACGGCATACGCTGGCGGGCATGTTCGCGCCGTCGTGGGCCGAGTGGTTGCTGCTCGCCCTCACCGTCCTGCTGCCGCTGGTGGTGCTCGCCGTGCTGCTCGTCGCCGTGTTGCGGTTGCGGGCGCGGGTGGCCCAGCTCGAGCGGCAGCGGCCTGTCGGGGCGGGGGAGCTCGCGGCGCTGCGCGCGGACATCGGCCAGGCGCTGCGGCACGTCGCGGTGGTCCGCTATGACGCGTTCGGGGACATGGGCGGCCGGCTGAGCTTCAGCGCGGCGATCGTCGACGACCAGGGTGACGGGGTCGTGCTGTCGTCTATCCACGCGCGCGGGGAGTCCCGCACCTATGCCAAGGGGATCACCGACGGCGGCTCGGACGCGACCCTCACCCCGGAGGAGCAGCAGGCGCTGAGCGCGGCACGGACGGGGCGGCAGCGATGACGACGCGGTATGGCTACCTCGGGCCGGAGGGGACCTTCACCCAGATGGCGCTGCAGTCATGGGTGACGGCGCACGAGGACGGTCCGGATGCGGCCGGAACCGGTGAGCAGGTGCCGTTCGGGTCGGTCGACCAGGCGCTGGATGCGTTGCGCCGCAGTGAGATCGACGCCGCGATGGTGCCGATCGAGAACTCCGTCGAGGGTGGCGTGTCCGCGACGCTCGATGCGCTCGCGTCCGGTGACCCGCTCGTCGTCACCGGCGAGGTCAACGTGCCGATCACGTTCGTGCTGGCTGCCCGCGCCGGTATGCCGCTCGCGGACGTGCGCTCGGTCGGCACCCACTCGCACGCGTGGGCGCAGGTCCGCGGCTGGATGGACGCTCACCTTCCAGCGGCGACGTACGTCCCGACGTTGTCCACGGCCGCTGCCGCGGCCGGGCTGGGAGACGCGGGCGGGAGCGACGGTGGGCGCGCGGCATACGACGCCGCCGTCTGTGCCCCGGTGGCGGCGACGAACCACGGGCTGACGGTCCTCGCGACCGACATCGGGGACCGGGTCGGGGCGGTGACCCGGTTCGTCCTCGTGGCGCGACCGGGGGCGCTGCCGGAGCGGACCGGGGCGGACAAGACGACGGTCATGCTCTTCCAGCGCGACGACCGGGCCGGTGGGCTGCTCGAGCTGCTGGAGCAGTTCGCGGTGCGCGGCATCAACATGACGCGCCTGGAGTCGCGGCCGACGAAGGAGTCGCTCGGGTCCTACTGCTTCTCGATCGACTTCGAGGGGCATGTGTGGGACGAGCGGGTCGGCGAGGCGCTCATGGGGCTGAAGCGGGTGTGTGCGGAGGTGCGCTTCCTCGGGTCCTACCCGCGCGAGGACGGGGCGCAGGTCGAGGTAGCGCCGCTGACGACCGACGAGGACTTCGCCGGCGCGCGCGCCTGGCTGACGTCGCTGCGCCGGGGGTAGTCCGTCGTTCGGTGTGCTCGGGCGCGATCCGTGTCCGGGAGACGGCGTGCGCAACGTTTCCGCGCCCGGTGCTCTGATCTTGCGTCGTCCTTTGGGCCACCCTGACTCCGAGTGGCCCAAAGGACGACGCAAGATCAGAGTGTTCGACGACGGGCCCAGCGGCCCAGCGGCCAGGCGGCTCGTCGGCGGGTTCGCTGCGAGGGACGGGGGAGTCGGCGCTCGGTGGGGAACCGGGTGGGGACAGGTCCGGGTCACAGGGCGCCGGCCGCGATGACGCTGGCGAGGACGAGGTAGACGATGCCCGCTGCGTAGTGCAGGACGGAGGCGGATCGCGCCGAGCGCAGGAACCGCGCATGGAAGGCGCCGGCGAGGACGCCGATGGAGCCGTAGAGCACGACCTCGCTCGCGACGTTGACGGCGCCGAGCATGGCGAGCTGGACGCGGGTGCTCTGGGCCGTGCCCACGAACTGCGGCAGCACCGCGAGGAAGAACAGGATCACCTTCGGGTTGGTGAGGCTGACGATGACCCCGCGTCGATAGGGGCTGCCGGGGCGGGGGGCCGCCACCTCGGCGACCGTCGTGCGCTCATGGGCCTTGCGCAGGGTCACCCACGCGAGCCACGCGAGGTAGGCCGCGCCGACGAGCTTCACCGCGTCGAGGGCCGTCGGGTGGGACTCGGCGAGCTGGGCAACCCCCATCACGACGGCCAGGGCATACACGCTCATCCCCGTCCCGATGCCGAGAATCGCGGCCACCGCAGGCCGACGACCGCTCTCGAGCCCCACGGCGATCATGAACGCCATGTCGGGTCCGGGCGGTGCGAGGAACACCAGGATGACCGCCACGAATCCCGGCAGCACGGTGAGGTCAACCATCGCCTCCTCCTCTCCAGCATCGTTCCGCGACATGGGGAACCGTCTAAGACGGTTCTACATCGGGAGGCGGGAGGGCGCAACCGCCTAAGATGGTTCCATGAGCGATGAGCCACCCCCGTTTCGTTCGGGCAACGTGCTCGCGACCACGTTCACCGGCACCCTGTCCGAGCGCCGGGGGGAGCCCGTGGAGCGGATCCCGACTCCGCAGCGGTTGATGGACTGGTTCGCCGAGCAGGGCCTTGCCGTGTCGTCGTGCTCCGCGGCCGAGCTGCGGCTCGCCCGCGGCCTGCGCGAAGCCATCCACCGTGCCGCGACGCAGGTGGCGCAGGGCGCGGCCGTGAGGGCGGCTGACCGCCGGATCATCAATGACCGCGGCGCTGGTGGCCGGGCTCACGCGCGACTGGCCCCGGACGGCACTCGGCACTGGGTTCTGCCGTCGTCCTCCGTGGACGACGCGCTGGCGGTCATCGCGGCCGACGCCATCAGCCTGCTCACCGGCGACCGCGACGGCAGGCTCGCGCTCTGCGCGTCACCGACGTGCCGGGCGGCCTTCCTGGACACGAGCCAGAGCCGCAGCCGCCGCTGGTGCGACATGAACACGTGCGGCAACCGGGAGAAGAAGGCGCGCTTCCGGGCCAGGCAGCGTGAGGGTCGCGGCTGAAGCGGGTGTGCGCGGAGGTGCGCTGCGCCGGGGATAGTCCAGCTGGGCCGCTGGTCGCACGGGCCGGCGCCGTAGGCTGCGGGCATGGACGCGATGCCACCGATGGAGAATGCGGTCCACCCGCCGCGGGAGGACCCTCCGACGTGGTCCGAACGGCACCCTCGCGCGATGGCGTGGCTGAGGTGCCTCCCTCCGCTCGCGTTCATGGTGCTGATGGTGGGACGTCTTGAGGAGGACGGGTTGGACTGGTGGCCGGTCGCTGGTCTCGTGGCCGCCTCGATGGTTCTGGGCGCCAACCTCACGATGGCGGTGTCGGGCGCCGACCGGGGCGCTGACTCGGCCTAGCGGAGGCCGCCCGCTGAAGACGAAGCGCCCACGGTTCGGCGCTTCGTCGTGCGTGTCCTTCCAGTGCTTGGGTCTTGACCCGTACTCTGGAACACCACTGGGCCGTTCCACAGTACGGGTCAAGACCTGAGTGTGAACCCGACCGATGCACCGAGCGTCGCCTCAGGTGCGAGGGGCCGAGTGCTGAGTGCTCGACAAGCCCGTTGCGGGCTCTGGACCGCCTTCGTATGCCGTGACCCAGGCGTCGATGTCGTCCCACCGTTCGTCGATCCACGCCTCGATCCCCGCGGCGTCGTTCGGCACCTGCGACCCGGCGTACGTCTGCGTGCGCACGAGGAACGGCCGCCCGGTGAACGGGATCGCGTCCCAGATCTCCGCCGGCGTCGTGAGCCGGCCGAACCCGGCGTGCCCGACGATCATGACGTCGGCATCGGGGCGGGCCTCGAGGCTGGCGATGACGCCCCGGGTCTTCGGGGGCAACGTGTTCCAGAGCTGGAGCGCGCGGCGCACCCGCAGCTCGTGCCCGGCTTCACGCAGCCGGTCGATGAGGTCGCGGCGCCGGCGCAAGGAGAAGTTCTGGCCTTCCGGGAAGAGCAGGAGCACGTCGTCGCCGTCGAGACCTTCGGCCAGCGCGCGCACTCCCGCGGTCCGGTCGTCGCCGGCCCCACTGCGTGACGGGACGAAGTAGGAGCGCATCCGCGTCAGCAGCGCATCGACGGTCGGGTCCCACCGAAGTGCTTCTGCGAGAACGATCTTCGGCATCCGGCCAGCCGTGTGACCGAGCAACCAGGCCAGCGCGAGCGAGTCGCCCGGTCCGGCGTGCCGGGCGAACGCGATGAGCGGCGCCCCCTCGGTGCCGAAGTGCATCCGCCCGTCGAGGACGACCTCGAACCCGACCCAGCGCTTGGCGAGGATCATCGCCCGGTTGAGCCCGGCGAGGAAGACCTGCTCGTGGTCCTCCTCCCACGTCGGGCTCGCCTCACCGCGCGCCCGGAGCGAGAGCTTCCAGCACTCCATGAGCATGCGGACGTCGACCCAGACGAGCCCGACCCCGAGGCAGCTCACCCGGAACAGCCGTGCGCGCTTGTCGACGAACGAGTGGAACGCGCCCGCGACGATGACCGGTGCCGCGAGGCCGGTGAGCGCCGCCGCCCCGACCGGCCAGGCAACGGCGAGCGCCCGCCGCGCCAGCTTCGGCGGCTTCGGGATGGCGGCGAGACCCATGGAGCGAGCGTATGCCGGTCTAGAGGTCGGCGAGGTAGGCCGACGACGCGGCATACGCCTGCTCGGCACGCGCCGTGAGGCGCGAGGTGCGGCCGTAGCCGATGGCGACAGACGGCGTCTCCGGCGCGCCACTGGGCAGCACGTGCACCTCGACGTCGTCCGGGATCTCGGCCATCTCGTGGACGAACCGGTGTCGACGCCCGATCTCGAACGCGACGATCCCCACCTCCCACGGGCGACGCGGCGGCGTCAGCGGCTGCTCCACGCGCCCGACCTGGAGCACGAAGATCCGGTCCGCCCCGAGCTGGACAGCCCGGCCGACCGGGATCGAGTGCACGAGACCGCCATCGAGGTAGTGCCGACCGTCGATGACGACCGGCGGGAACAGCCCCGGCACGGTGCACGAGGCGATGACCGGGTCGACGAGCTCGCCGCTCGAGAACCATTGCGCGTCAGCGGTTTCGATGCACGCGGCGACGCACTGGAAGTCGACGTCGAGCTCCTCGAACGTGTCGACCGGCAGGTGCTCGTCGATGACCTTGCGCAGTGGCTTGCTCGACAGGATGTGCGTGCGGAACCGGGCGATCCGCGCGGCCGAGCGCATCGGGTTCTCGAGGAAGATCCCGCTCGACCCCATCGCCCGCCACAGGTCGGCGAGAGCGGTGATGCCCTCGACCGACGGGTTGGCCGCGACGAAGGCCCCGTTGAGGGCGCCGATGCTCGTGCCGAGGACGACGTCGGGGCGGATCCCCTGCTCGGCAAGGGCGCGCAGCATGCCGATCTGGGTCGTGCCGAGCACCCCGCCGCCGCCGAGAACGAACGCCGTCGTCATGCCGACCACCCTAGAACCCGCCGACCGCTCGCCTCGACCGGGAAGCCGCGGCGTGGGAAAGGCGAGAGGGGCGCGGGCGGCGAGCGGGCCTCATACAGTGAACGCCATGCCCGGCGCCGCGTTCTTCGACCTCGACCGGACGATCCTGCGCGGCGGCACCGGGCCGCACCTGTCGCAGGCGATGCTCGACCTCGGCCTCGTGCCCCGCGAGCTGCCCGGCCAGAAGGCGCTCTTCACGATCTTCGACGTCCTCGGCGAGACGCTGCCGTCGATCGCGCTCGCCCGGCAGGCCACTGTCGTCGCGCGCGGCAAGGACGCGACGAGCTTCGACCAGGCCGCCCTCAACGCCGCAGAGGTCATCGCCGAGCTCATCCACCCCTTCGCCCTCGCCCTCATCGAGCAGCACCACGCCGAGGGTCGCCGCGTCGTCATGGCCACGACGACCCCGAAGCACCTCATCGCGCCGCTCGCGGACCGGCTCGGCTTCGATGACGTCATCGCGACCCGCTACGGCACCCGCGAGGACGGCCGCTTCGACGGGTCGATCCGCGGGCCGTTCGTCTGGTCGACGGGCAAGCTCGCCGCCGTCCGCCACTATGCGGAGCGGCACGACATCGACCTCGCCGAGAGCTTCGCCTACTCCGACAGCATCTATGACGTGCCGCTCCTCGAGGCGGTGGGCCGTCCCGCGGCGGTCAACCCCGACCCGCGGTTGACCCTGTATGCCGTCGCGCGGCGCTGGCCGATCGTGCACTTCGACGTGTCGCCGGGTGTGCTCAAGGTGCCGGTCGTCGGGGTGGAGCTCCAGCGGCTCGCGCTCGAGGCGCTGCGCTCGACGTTCTTCCCGGCGGCGCGCTTCGACATCGCCGGGGTCGAGAACATCCCGCGTCACGGGCCGGCCATCCTCGCCGTGAACCACCGCAGCTACTTCGACCTCGTCGCCATGGCGCAGGTCGTGCGGCAGTCCGGTCGGTCGGTGCGGTTCCTCGGCAAGAAGGAGCTGTTCGACGTTCCGGTGCTCGGGTCGCTGTTCACCGCGATCGGCGGGATCCGGGTGGACCGCGGCGGGGGCGGGCTCGAGTCGTATGACATGGCGGCGCTCGCGCTCGAGGGTGGTGAGGTCGTCGGGGTGACGCCGCAGGGGACGATCCCGCGCGGTGAGGCCTTCTTCGACCCGGTGCTGCGTGGCAAGACCGGGGCGGCGCGGCTCGCGGCGCTGAGTGGCGCGCCGGTCATCCCTGTCGGGCTGTGGGGCACGGAGAAGGTGTGGCCGCGCTCGTCTTCGATGCCGAACCTGCTCCGGCTCTGGGACCCGCCGACGGTGCGGGTGCGCGTCGGCGAGCCGGTGGAGCTGAAGTATCGCTCCGCCACCGCCGACACGAAGCGGATCATGGCCGCGATCGCGGGCCTGCTCCCCGAGGAGGCGCGCACCCGGCATACGCCCACCGAGACCGAGCTGCGCACCACCTACCCCGGCGGCAGCCTCCCCAGCCATCCCTGACGTCTGACCCCGGGCCGCGTCCCCCGACTTATTGCGCATAGTTCGCATACGAGTGCCAGGGAGCGTGCGAACTGTGCGCAATAAGTCGGGGTCGGGGGGTGAGGTGCCGGGCGCTTGTGGATGACGGTGCCGGGAAGTCGGCGGGACGGCATACCGTTGTCGTTCGTTGGTACGCACGGCAGGCGCGAACGGGAGGTGAGCCGCCATCGTCACCCACGACCCGCAGACGCTGGCGGAGGTCACCGACCGCATGGTCACGCGTGCGTTCGACAAGGCGACCCGTGTGCGCGGCGCCGACTACGCGCGGGCCGGGCGGGTGACGAGCCTCGTCCTCGCCGACGCCGGCCGCCGCGCCGCCGCGAAGGTCATCGGGTCCGGCAGCAGCATCTACCGGACCGAGGTGGCGCTCGAGATCGGTGACGACCTCGCGCCCTACCTCGACTCCGACTGCACCTGCCCCATCGGTGTCGCGTGCAAGCACGCCGTCGCAGTCGTCCACGCCGTCCGGACACAGCAGCCGTGGCGCGTCGAGGGCGAGGAGCCGCCGACCGCGAGCGCGCCGGCGTGGCAGAACGCCTTCGACGAGCTGCTCGCCACACCGGCGGCCGGTTCGGCGTCGCGCACGGGAACCGTCGGCATCGTCCTCGACGTCGAGCCGGCGACCCGCCGCCCGAAGCCGTGGCAGCACGGCGCCGACCGCGACCGCATCATGCTCCGCCCCGTCGTCCCCGGCGCCCAGCCCGGTCGCTGGATCAAGACCGGCATCTCGTGGGAGGAGGTGGCGGGTGCCTACTACTCGCCCTACCACCGACCCATCGACGACGACGCTCTCGACGCGTTGACCGCGATCGCCGACGCCTACCGGCGGGGCAGCCGGATGTCCGGGTATGGCCGCATGCCCGCCTCGCTCGCGCTCGCCCAGGTCGGACGTGGCTGGGTCACGCTGCTCGCCCGGGCGCGCGGCGCCGGGGTCGCGCTGCTCACCTCCGCGAAGGACGGGGGTGAGGTGCATCTCGACGAGGAGCCGGGGCATTTCGTCGTGGACCTCACGCCCGCGCCCGAGGGGGGAGTTCGGGTCGAGCCGAGCCTCGACCTGCCGCCGGGTGACGGCCAGGTCGTCGTCGTCGGCGAGCCGCCGACGGGCTGGTTCCGACGCGAAGGTGACGACCTGCGGCTTGGCGGCTTCGGCCCGGACGTCGACCTCGCCGCGGCCCGGTTCGTCGAACGCGGTGGTTTCACCATCCCCGAGAGCGACTGGCCGGTGTTCGCCATGGAGCGGCTGCCGGCTCTGCAGCGCCGGGCGACCGTGCGGGTCCACGACGGGCTCGACGTCCCCGAGGTCACCCCGCCGCGACTGCACCTGAACATCCGGTTCGCGGCGAAGCACACCGCGCACCTGGAGTGGTCCTTCCACTACGGACCGACCGGGTCGCCGGTCGTCGTGCCGGTGCGCCGCGACCCCTATCCGGCGCGCGACCCGCACGCCTACCGCGACCCCGACGCCGAGGCCGAGCTGCTCGAGCTCGTCCCCGACTGGCGTCGCGTGCCCGCGCTGTGGGAGCTCACCGGCATCGGCTGGGTGCTGCGAGAAGCGGTGTCGCTCAAGGGTTTCGAGACCGTCGCCTTCGCTGCGGCCCTGCCCGAGCTGGAGGCCCACGACCAGGTGGAGGTTGTGACGCGAGGTGAGCGGCCGGCATACCAGGAGGTCACCGAGGCGCCGCGGATCGCGATCGGGACGACGCAGTCCGAGGAGCGCAACGACTGGTTCGACCTGTCGATCACGGTGACCGTCGGCGACCACGAGGTCCCGCTCGCCGACCTCGTCACCGCGCTCGCTCGCGACGAGAGCCGGCTGCTGCTGCCCGACGGTGCGTGGTTCACCCTCGATCATCCCGAGCTGCACAAGCTGCGTGCCCTCGTCGAAGAAGCGAGATCGTTGCAGGACAAGGCTTCCGACCCGCTGCGGCTGTCGGTGCTGCACGCCGGACTGTGGGACGAGCTCGTCGAGATCGGCGTCGTCGAGGAGCAGTCCGCAGCGTGGCAGAGGTCGGTCGACGCCCTGCTCGGCATCGGTACCGACGCCGGATCGGGGCTGCCGCCCGCGGAGGTGCCGAGCGCGCTCAAGGCGACCCTGCGGCCATACCAGGAGGACGGGTTCCGGTGGCTGTCGCTGCTGTGGGACCTCGGCCTCGGCGGCGTGCTCGCTGATGACATGGGTCTCGGCAAGACCCTCCAGGTCATCGCGACCGCGTTGCGCGCCAAGGATCGAGGCGAGCTCACCGACCCCATGCTCATCGTCGCGCCGACGTCGGTCCTCGCGACCTGGGTCGGCGAGGTCGAGCGGTTCGCGCCGGATCTGACTGTGGCAGTGCTGGACCGGACGCGCGGCAAGGCGCGGGTGCCGATCGAGGAGGCGATCGCCGGTGCCGACCTCGTCGTCACGACGTATGCCGTCGCGCGCATCGACGCCGAGGAGTTCCGGTCGGTTCCGTGGTCGGCTGCCGTGCTCGACGAGGCGCAGTTCGTCAAGAACCACCAGGCCAAGACGTATGCCGCGATGCGGCGCCTCCCCGCGCGGGTCACCTTCGCGCTCACCGGCACGCCGCTCGAGAACTCGCTCATGGACCTGTGGTCGCTGTTGTCGATCGTCGCGCCGGGGTTGCACCCGAGGCCGCAGCTGTTCAAGGAGCAGTGGGCGCGGCCGATCGAGAAAAGTGGGGACGCGGAGCGGCTCGCCACGCTGCGTCGGAGGATCCGGCCGCTCATGCTGCGCCGGACGAAGGAGGCCGTCGCAGCGGACCTGCCGCCGAAGCAGGAGCAGGTGCTGCATGTCGCGCTCGACCCCAAGCACCGGGCCATCTATGACCGGCACCTGTCACGCGAGCGGCAGCGGCTGCTCGGGCTCATCGACGACGTCGACGGCAACCGCATCCTCATCCTGCGGGCCCTGACGGTGCTACGGCAGATGGCGCTCGACCCCGCTCTCGTCGACGCCGAGGCGTATGGCGGGATCGCGTCGAGCGCGAAGGTCGAGGCCTTGGTCGAGCAGGTGAGCGAGCTCGCGGCCGAGGGGCACCGGGCGCTCGTGTTCAGCCAGTTCACCGGGTTCCTGTCGGTGGTGCGCGAGCGGCTCGAGGCCGAGGGGATCGACTATGCCTACCTCGACGGGCGCACCCGCGGACGCACTGAGGTGGTGCGCTCGTTCCGGGAAGGGGATGCGCCGGTCTTCCTCATCTCCCTCAAGGCGGGCGGGTTCGGGCTCACCCTGACCGAGGCGGACTACGTCTTCGTCCTCGACCCGTGGTGGAACCCCGCCGCCGAGAACCAGGCCATCGACCGGGCCCACCGCATCGGCCAGACGAAGTCGGTCAACGTCTACCGGATGGTGTCGACGGACACGATCGAGGAGAAGGTCGTCGCGCTGCAGGAGCGCAAGCGGGACCTCTTCGCCAAGGTCGTCGACGAGGGCGCGGCGCTGTCGAGCGCCATCACCGCCGACGACCTGCGCGCCCTCCTCGAGCGGTAGTCGCACGGGTGGTCCCCTGGCCACAGTGAGCGTCCCGTGGACGCCACTACCGCCCTAGGCTGACGACCGGATTCTGAGCCGTCCTGGTCTGGTGCAAGCGGAAGGGAGACATGAGCGAGGCAGCCAAGCCCATGGGGCGCTGGAAAGCCATTGTCGTTGCCGGCGGGGCCGGGCTGGGGGGCCTGCTGCTCCTGTCGTTGAGCGGGTTCCTCATGACGACCGTCGATGACGAGCCGCAGAACTCGGTGGGTGTCTTCCTCACTGCAGCTGCCGGTCTGATCGTCCTTGCCCTGGCGGCGGTGATCGGAACCGGCTTGCGCTACGGGAAGTCGACCCGGGGCCGTCAGGCCCTCACGACGGCCTGGGTCGGGCTGGGGATGACGGGGCTCATCTTCACGATGCTTGGCGTGCTGTCGGCTCGCCTGCCCTGGACCATCTTTGCGATCATCCCGCTGCTCGTCGTGGTCGCACTCATCAAGGACATTGGTCGAGTGCGTCGGGTCAGCCAGGACGTCGAAGATTGAGCCCGAGAGGCTGAGCCCGCCGTCCGGCGGGCTGTGTGGCGCAGCAGGGGAGCCGTTTACGGCTCACCCGGTCACGGCGTGGACCCGGGCCGTACTGCCGGGGACGGCGGCCAACTTGCCGTCGAGGGTGATCAGCGGGACGTCGAGCTGCCCGGCGAGGGCGAGGTACGCAGCGTCGTACGCCGTCGCGTTGTGCATCAGCGATCGCATGGCCGGCGCGAGGTTTGCGCGATCGGTCGGGGTGCTGGGTGAATGGAACCGGCAAACATTGCCGGTGGGCGCCTGGGTGAGCGCAACGAGAGGCGAGCGGACGGCATACCGGCACGCCCGCCGCAGGCGCTGGCGCAGGCGACATGAACGCGCAAGGCTGAGCCTCATGAGCGAGCCGACCACGGACCCCACGACCGTCATCCTCTTCGGCGCGACGGGCGACCTCGCCAAGCGCAAGCTGCTTCCGGGGATGCTGAACCTGTTCGGGACGCGCCTGCTCGACGACCTGCGCATCGTCGGCACCTCGCTCGACGAGATGAGCCCCGACGAGTTCCGCACGCTCGCGCACGACGCGATCAAGGAGTTCGGCACCCGCGAGCTCGACGAGAAGCAGTGGGAGGCATTCGCCAAGCGGCTCGACTACGTGCCGATCTCGGCCGGTCCGCAGGCGCTGCGTGAGGCGGTCGAGCGCTCCGAGGCCGAGCTGCCCGGCGACACCGAGCTGCGCCTGCACTACCTGTCAGTGCCGCCCAAGGCGGCGCTCTCCGCGATCCGCACCATCGCCGACGCGGGTCTCGTCGAGCGCAGCCGCGTCGTCATGGAGAAGCCGTTCGGCACCGACTACGCCTCCGCCGTCGAGCTCAACCGGCAGGTGCACGAGGTCTTCCTCGAGGACCAGGTCTTCCGCATCGACCACTTCCTCGGCAAGGAGCCGGCGCAGAACATCCTCGCGTTCCGGTTCGGCAACGGCCTCTTCGAGCCGATCTGGCACCGCAACAACATCGCCCACATCCAGATCGACGTGCCGGAGACACTGGGGTTGGCGACGCGCGGCGACTTCTACGAGGGCACCGGCGCCTACCGCGACATGGTCGTCACGCACCTGTTCCAGATCCTCGCGTTCACGGCAATGGAGCCGCCGACCTCACTCGAGCCGCTCGCGATCAGCCGCGAGAAGAACAAGGTCTTCGAGTCGATGCAGCCGATCAACCCCAGCGACGTCGTGCGCGGGCAGTACCTCGGCTATCTCGACGAGCCCGGCGTCGCTCCCGACTCCGACACCGAGACCTTCGTGGCGCTCAAGGTGCACATCGACAACTGGCGCTGGGCGGGCGTGCCGTTCTACCTGCGCACCGGCAAGCGCATGGCCGAGGGTGCGCGCATCATCTCGATCGCGTTCCACGAGCCGCCGCAGTCGATGTTCCCGCCCGGCTCCGGCGTCGGCGACCACGGCCCCGACCACCTCACCTTCGACCTCGCCGACAAGTCGCGAATGTCGTTGTCGTTCTATGGCAAACGGCCCGGGCCGGGGTTCAAGCTCGACAAGCTGTCGATGCAGTTCGCCATGCAGGAGACGTCGTGGGCGGGGTCGGTTCTCGAGGCCTACGAGCGCCTCATCTACGACGCCGTCCGCGGCGACCACACCCTCTTCACCTCGGCCGAGGGCATCGAACGCCTCTGGCAGGTGAGCCAGCCGCTCCTCGACAACCCGCCGGTCGTGCGTCCGTATGCCCCCGGCACGTGGGGCCCGAACCAGATCCACCAGCTCGTCGCACCGCACACCTGGCGACTGCCGTTCGAGCGGCCGTGGCGGGAGAAGTCGCCGGATCCGGGGCCGATGTCACCGGTCGAGGGCGGCGCCCGCCGCTGACTCGGGGCGCTGGCGCTGCTCGCCACGCGCCTGCCCAACATGGTTCGCGAACCACGGCGTGGCTCGGAAACCGGATCGATCCGGACTGCGAGTGCGTCGATGGTTCGCGAACCGTTCTGTGCCGGTATGCCGGTCAGTCGCCGGGCGTGGTCGCGACCGCTGCCGCCTGGGTCGCCGTGGGCGTCCGGATGATGAGAGCCTTGGGACGAACCTCGAACCGCACCTCGCGGGCCTCGCCGATGACGTCACCGTCGACCTCGACGAGCTGCGGGTGGTCGAGCTCGACGAGCACCGACTGGCAGCGGTAGCGCTCGATGCGCGGGTGGCGGCGCTCGCGCTTGGCGAGGACGTGCACGGCGACGCCGGCCCAGCCGACGATGCCCTTGGGGGTGATGGCGACGACGTCGAGGATGCCGTCGTCGACCTCGGCGTCGGGCATGAGCGTGATCCCGCCGGTGAGCCGGCCGACGTTGCCGACGACGACCGAGCGAGCGGTGTGCCGGATCGGCTCGCCGCCGTCGATGCGGAGCCGGGTCTGGAACCGGGCGCCGAGGATGTTGCGTGCTCCCGCCGCGACGTAGGCACCCCAGCCGATGCGTGCCTTCGCCTCCTCCGACGTCTGGTGCATGATGCTCGCGTCGAGGCCGAGCCCGGCCATGACGAGGAACGCGAACTGGTTCTCCGCGGCCGCCGACCCGGTCTCGTCGGAGGCGCCGACATCGGGCTCGGTCGGACCGTCGTGCGCGGGGTCGAGCTCCTCGGTCGACTCCTGCACCGGGTCCGGGTCGAGCGTCACCCAGCCGACGTCGATGCGCCGGTTGCGGCCGGTGAGGGCGACGTCGAGGCCCTCGGCGATGTCGAGTGGGACCTCGAGGTTGCGGCCGAGGAGGTTGCCGGTGCCGGCGGCGATGAGGCCCATCGGCGTCGACGTGCCGGTGAGGACGTGTGCCACGGCGCGCACCGTGCCGTCGCCGCCGATGGCGCAGACGAGGTCGACGCCCTGCTCGAGCACCGCCCGGGTCTGCCCGAAGCCGGGGTCCTCCGCGGTCGTCTCGGTGATGATCGGCTCGTCCCACCCGGCGTGCTTCGCGACGGTCGTGCGCACCAGCTCGCGCGTCGCCTCGACGTCCTCGACCTTCGTCGGGTTGAGAACGACGCCGACCCGCTTGAGCGGCGGCGGCGCATCGTCCTCACCGCCCTTGCGGAAGGAGTCGCGGGCGGGCCGCTTGGCGGCGGCGTGGCGACCCTTGGACCGCCCCATCCCGGTCGCGAGGAGGACACCGCCACCGAGCACGAGCAGCACGACGAGGATCGCGATGATGACGGGCAGGGAGTCGGACACGACAGGGACCGTACCCCACAACCGATCAGGGATAACCTCACGCTCACGGCTGTGGCGAGGCCGTCCCCCGCTGCCTAGTCTGGCGCCATGAGCGACGCGAGCCGCACCGCCCCGGGCGCCCCTGCCCCCGGCGGGATCGTCCCCGACACCAAGGACTGGACCTGGACGCTCGAGCGTCCCTGCCCCGACTGCGCCTTCGACGCCGGCACCGTCCCGGCAGCCGACATCGCGAGCCGCGTCACGGCATACACGACGCCGTGGACCGAGGTCCTCGCGCGCCCGGACGTGGCCACGCGGCCGGACCCGGGCACGTGGAGCGCTCTCGAGTACGGCTGCCACGTCCGCGACGTGTGCGACCTCTTCGCCGAGCGCGTCGCCCTCATGCTCGAGACCGACGGCGCACCCTTCGAGAACTGGGACCAGGACGCGACCGCCGTCGAGAAGGCGTATGCCGACCAGTCGCCGTCCGAGGTCGCCGCGCAGCTCCCGCTCGCCGCAGCGCGGCTGTCGAGCGCGTATGCCGGCCTGTCGCCCGAGCAGCTCGGGCGCCGCGGGGTGCGGTCGAACGGGTCGGAGTTCACCGTCCTGACGTTGGGGCAGTACGGGCTGCACGACCTCGCCCACCACCTCTGGGACGTCCGGGCGTGAGCGCTGCCGACGCGGCCTACCTCGTCCTCGGGGTGGCCCTCTTCTTCGCTGTCATCGTCCCGCCGCTGCTCGAGCGGTGGAAGATCAACGCCCCGATCGTCCTCGTGACGCTCGGGCTGCTCATCGGGCTCATCCCCGGCGTCGGCGACCCGGAGGTCAAGGGCGGGTTCGACCTCGACCCCATGGAGCACGAGACCCTCGTCATGCACGTCACCGAGTTCACCGTGCTCGTCTCGCTCATGGGTGTCGGGCTCGCGCTCGACCGGCCACTGAGCCTGCGCAACCTGCGGACGTGGAAGTCGTGGTCGCCGACGTGGCGGCTGCTCGGCATCGCCATGCCGCTGTGCATCGCCGGGGTCGCGTTGCTGGCGTGGGGTCCCTTCGGTGTCGCGCTGCCCGCGGCCGTCCTGCTCGGGGCGGCGTTGGCGCCGACCGACCCGGTCCTCGCGTCCGACGTGCAGGTGGAGGCGCCGAGCGTCGACGAGGTCGACGCGGACAAGAACGCTGACGCGGACGAGAACACCGGCGCGGACAAGCACGAGGCCGACGGCGCCGCGCAGGAATGCGAGGGCGACGACGGATCGCAGAAGCCGGCGAAGCAGCACGGCGACGCCTGCATCGACGAGGAGGACGAGGTCCGCTTCGCCCTCACGAGCGAAGCCGGGCTCAACGACGGTCTGGCGTTCCCGTTCGTCTACCTGGCCCTGATGCTCGCGACGATGGGTGCCTTCTCGGAGTGGGGCTGGCGCTGGGTCGCCTGGGAGCTCGTCGGCAAGGTCGTCCTCGGGGTCGGTGCCGGGCTGCTCGTCGGCTGGGCCGTGGCGCGGCTCGCCTTCACCGCGCGCAACTCCCAGATCCGGTATGCCGCGACCGGGCAGCCGCTCGTCGCCATCGGTGCGCTGCTCACGTCATACGGTCTCGCGGAGGTCATCGGCGGCTACGGCTTCCTCGCCGTGTTCACGGCCGCGGTGGCGATCCGCAGCTTCGAGCGCTCGCACAGCTACCACCACGACATGCACGCCGTCATCGAGCGGCTCGAGCGGTTGCTCACCCTCGTCGTGCTGCTGCTCCTCGGGGCGTCGATGACCAACGGGCTCCTCGCGAACCTCGACCTCGCCGGCGTCGTCGTCTCGCTCGCCCTGCTGCTCGTCATCCGGCCCCTCGCCGGGATGGTGGCCTTCCTCGGGCACCGCAGCCAGCGCGGGGTCTACGGGCTGGGGTGGCGCGAGCGCGTCGTGACGTCGTTCTACGGCGTGCGCGGCGTGGGGTCGCTGTTCTACCTGTCCTATGCGCTCACCGAGGCCGAGTTCGCCGAGGCCCGCTGGATCTGGTCGGTCGTCGGGCTGACCATCGTCCTGTCGGTCTACCTGCACGGGTTGACCGCGCCGTGGGCGATGCAGTGGCAGGAGCAGGGCGAGCAGGCCCAGCGTCGCGCGAAGGTTCGGGCCGCCGGCGACTGAGGCGTCAGTGACCCTCCGTCAGTAACCCCCCCGAGTCGGTGACCCCCGTCGCGACCCGTCAGCGCGGCTCCGTCCGCAGTCGCTGTGCGATCTCGTCGATATCGCGCAGCTCCCCACCGGCGATGTCCATGACCAGAGTGAAGGCTTCGTCGTCACTCAGCGTGACGCGCTGCCCGTTGAGGTCGAGGAACACAGTGCACGCCAGCCAGGCGAGCCGCTTGTTGCCATCGACGAGTGCATGGTTGCTGGTGATGGAGTGCAGCAGGGCGGCCGCCTTCTCCACCGTGCTCGGATAGGCGGGCGCCCCGAACACCGTCGAGCGAGGTCGTGCGACAGCGGAGTCGAGCAGGCCGACGTCCCGCACAGGGCCCGCGTCCAGCAACCGCGTCAGGGTGATGAGGTCGTCCAGATCAAGGAAGGTGGTCACACCGTGCCCAATCGGTCGATGACGTCCTTCCAGCGGTCGAGCTGCCGGGCGGCGCTGTCCGTGACCTTGGTGGAGTGGTCCATCCGGGCACGGCGCTCCAGGACGGCGGCCCGGATGACCTCCTGCTTCGAGGTCCCCTCGGCTTCGGCCAGCTCGGTCAGGGCGGCGTCGAGCTCGGCATCGGTACGCAGGGTCATCGCCATACCCTCGACGGTATCACTCTGATACCACTCGGGTCACGGCCTCGCGACGAGCCAGCACCCACACGACTCCACCGAGCAGGAGCGTGGCCGCTCCGGTGAGCAGGAAGAGGCCAACCCGCCACGTGTGACCCACCGCGCCGAAGAACCCGGCCAGCATCCAGACGCTCGCCGCGGCCCACGTCCACGCCCAGACATCGAGAACGCGCGGTGAACGCGACGGCGCCGCTCCTCCTCTGGGGGCTGTGATCCCCCACCACGTCTCACGGAAGAGCTGATGGGTGAAGACGACGTGGATCACTGGCACGAACCACGCCACGAGGAGCCAAATCCGGTCACGGTGAAGACGGCTCGGATCCACGCGCCGCGACCCAGAGAGGAGGTAGGCCCACCCGCCGACGAGGAGGGTTTGTGCGGTCACGCCCGTCATGACCAGCCCGCCGAGGCCATCGAGGAGCTCGACCGGGAGGCCGCTGAGCCACACGAGTGCCGCCATCGCAAACAGCGCGAACCCGACCAGTCCGGTCACGGCATACAGGGCGTGGGTCATGGAGCGGAAGGACGGTGGGAGGGCCGGACGGGACGCGGTCAGCGCATCGTGGGTGTGTTCGGTCCAGCGGGTGCCGTCCCACCACCGCAGCTGACCCCGCAGGCCGGGGTCGGGCGCCCAGTGCGGGGGAAGGGGAGGGGTGGGTGTGGCGAGCGTCGTCGTCTGGGTGCGTGGTGTGGTCGTCATGGCAGCGAGTGTTGCCGGGATCGCGAAAACCGCCGCGGAGTTTTCCACAGCCCACCATTAGGCTGGCGCGCGTGATCGATCTCAAGCTGCTCCGTGACGACCCCGACCGAGTCCGCGCCTCGCAGCGCGCGCGGGGCGAGGACGAGTCCGTCGTCGACGCCGTCCTCGCGGCCGAGGAGAAGCGGCGGGCGAGCCTCACGGCATACGAGCAGGCCCGCGCCGAGCAGAAGGCGATGGGCAAGCAGGTCGCGCAGGCCCAGGGCGACGAGAAGCAGGCCCTGCTCGCCCGCACCAAGGAGCTCGCCGCGCAGGTCAAGGCCTACCAGGCCGACGCCGACACCGCGGCCGAGGACCTGCAGCGGCTGAGCCGCGGCATCGGCAACATCATCGAGCCCGGTGTCCCCGTCGGCGGTGAGGACGACTACGTCGTGCTCGAAACCGTCGGCACCCCAAGGGATTTCGCCGCCGAAGGCTTCGAGCCACGCGACCACCTCACCCTCATGGAGGGCCTCGACGCCCTCGACATGGAGCGCGGCGCCAAGGTCAGCGGCTCGCGGTTCTACTTCCTCAAGGGCGTCGGCGCGCGCCTCGAGATGGCGATGCTCCAGCTCGCGATGCAGCGCGCCATCGACGCCGGGTTCGTCCCGATGATCACGCCGACCCTCGTCAAGACCGAGGTGATGGCCGGCGCCGGCTTCATCGACCACCACGCCGAGGAGGTCTACCGCCTCGAGGCCGACGACCTCTACCTCACCGGCACGAGCGAGGTCGCGCTCGCCGGCTACCACGCCGACGAGATCATCGACCTCTCGAACGGGCCGATCCGCTATGCCGGCCAGTCGACGTGCTACCGGCGCGAGGCCGGGTCCTACGGCAAGGACACCCGCGGCATCATCCGCGTGCACCAGTTCAACAAGATCGAGATGTTCGTCTACTGCAAGCCCGAGGACGCCGACGCAGAGCACCAGCGGCTGCTCCAGTGGGAGCGCGAGATGCTCGACCTCATGGAGGTGCCGTACCGCATCATCGACACCGCGGCCGGAGACCTCGGCGGGCCGGCGGCGCGCAAGTTCGACTGCGAGGCGTGGGTGCCGACGCAGGGCCGCCACCGCGAGCTGACGTCGACGTCGAACTGCACGACGTTCCAGGCGCGGCGGCTCAAGACCCGGTATCGCGTTGATGGCGGCGGGACCGAGGTCGTCGCCACCCTCAACGGCACCCTTGCCACGACCCGTTGGCTCGTCGCGATCCTCGAGAACCACCAACAGGCCGACGGCTCGGTCGTCGTCCCCGAGGCGCTGCGCCCCTACCTCGGGCTCGACGTCCTCTCTCCGGTCTGAGGGTCGAGCGGGCCCGTGGTCGCCTCCGCCTCGAGGCGGATCCGTCGCGGGTGGTTCCGTCCCTAGGCTGAGTCGTATGCCGTCCGCTCGCCCCTCGCTGCCCGCGCGCCTCGGCGGTCGGCTGCGTGCGTTCTTCGCCCTCGACGACGAGTGGGTCCGGCCGAGTCCGGGCATCGGGCAAAGTGATCTGACCTTCGGCCTCGTCATGCTGGGGCTGGGGTTGCGCGCGCTCGAGCTGTCCCGCAGCGCCGGCGGGCTGACCGGCGTGACCGAGCCGCGATGGGTGCAGATGCTCACCGTGGCAGCGGGTGCCCTGCCCCTCGTGGCGCGTCGGCGCTATCCCGTCGCGGTGGGGGTCTTCCTCGCGCTGCACATGTTCGTCGTCGGCGTGACGATGGGCCCGGTCATGGGGCAGCTGGCGATGCAGATCAGCTACTTCATCGCTCTGTTCAGCCTCGTGGCGTGGTCACGCTCGCGCCGCACGGCGGTCGTCGTCGGTGGCGGCATCATCGCGTTCATGCTGCTCTGGGTCGTGTGGCAGTTCGCCCTCGGATCAGGAGCGAGCGAGTACCTCGACGCACGCCCCGAGGATGCCTCGACGGGAATCTTCGCGCCGCTGCCTGCCGCAATCATCCTGTCCTTCGCCGTGAACATCCTCTACTTCCTCGGGGCGCTCGTCGGTGGGCAGGTCGCCTGGCGGGGAGCACGTCAGCGCGCCGCGCTCGAGGCCCAGGCGGCGACGATCCACGAGCAGGCCGACTCGCTGCGCCGCCGCGCCGTCGTCGACGAGCGGCTGCGCATCGCCCGCGAGCTGCACGACGTCGTCGGGCACCACGTCGCCGTCATCGGCATCCAGGCCGGTGCTGCCCGTCGGGTGCTCGACCGTCGGCCGGCAGAGGCAGCCGCTGCGCTCGGACGCATCGAGTCGAGCTCGCGCGACGCCGTGACCCAGATGCGCGGCCTGCTCGGGACTTTGCGCGACATCGAGGACACCGCCGACGGCACGAATCCCGATGTGTCGCAAGGTTCCCGGGACGGCGACTCCCGCACACCCGAGCCGACGCTCGCGGACCTCGCCACGCTGGTCGGTGACCACGACTCGGGAAGCCTGCGGACGGCATACCGGCTCGTCGAGAGTCGTGACGGCGCCCACCGGGACGTGCCCGCTCCGGTGGGGCTGACCCTCTACCGCATCGCGCAGGAGGCGCTCGCGAACGTCTCACGGCACTCGACGGCGACGAGGGTCGACGTGGTCGCGCGGGTCGAGTGCGAGGGCCGCGCATATGCCGAGGTGGAGGTCGTCGACAACGGGCGCCCGCGGGCCGGCACGTCGGGGTCCGGACTCGGCCAGCTGGGCATGCGGGAACGGGCCGCGTCTCACAAGGGGATGGTCGACATCGGCCCACGACCTGTCGGGGGCTATCGTGTGCGCGTGCGAATACCGTTGGGGGAGAAGGATGTCTGACGCCACTGGTGCGGACGCACCGATCCGCGTACTCATCGTCGACGACCAGGCGCTCGTGCGGTCGGGGTTCTCAATGATGCTGTCCGCCGACGACGACATTGCCGTCGTCGGCGAGGTCGCGAACGGCGAGCTGGGGGTCGCTGCGGCCCGTGAGCTGCGACCCGACGTCATCCTCATGGACGTGCAGATGCCGGTCATGGACGGCATCGAGGCGACGCGCGCCGTCGTCGCGGAGGACCTCGGCCGGGTCATCATCCTCACGACGTTCGACCGCGACGACTACCTCTTCGACGCGTTGCGGGCGGGGGCGAGCGGGTTCCTGCTCAAGAACTCCGAGCCGGAGCAGCTCGTCGAGGCGATCCGGTCGGTCGCCGGCGGCAACGCGTTGCTGGCACCGGAGGTGACGACCCGGGTCATCGCGGCCATGGTCGACGGTGGCGCGCAGCCGGTCGGTGCCGTCGCCGGGGGAGAGGGCGGGGTCGCTGCTCCGGCGCCCGCCGAGATCGTCGGCTCCCCGGAGGAGCTGGGGCGGCTCACCGAGCGCGAGCGCGAGGTGCTCGTGCTCATGGGCCAGGGCCGCAGCAACGCCGAGATCGCCGCCGAGCTCTTCCTCGGCGAGGCGACCGTCAAGACGCACGTGTCGAGCTGCCTGGCCAAGCTGCACCTGCGTGACCGCGTGCAGGCCGTCGTCTTCGCGCACCAGCAGCACCTCGTCGCCACCCGCTGACCGCCGGGAACCGGCAATCAGTGCGACTTCTTGCTGGTTCCGTTCGGGTGGGGGTGAACGGATTCGGCAATCAGTGCGACTTGTTGCTGGTTCCGTTCGGTGGGGGTGAACGGATTCGGCAATCAGTCGGGGGAGGGAGATCAGCCGGGAGGGGGAGGTGCGTGGCCGGCGGAGTTCGTCCTTGCGGCTGATCCGCTCTCGTATGCCGGTCCGTAGCGTCGTCGTCATGGACACCTCGCAGACGAACCCGACCGGCTCCACCGCCCAGACCACCACGCGCCAGGCCGACGCACGGATCCTTGCGCTCATGCCCGCTCTCATGCTCATCCCCGTCGGCCTCGTCCTCGCGGTCGTGTTCGGCCCGAAGGTCACCGACACCAGCCGCGCAGCCTGGGGCGTCGCCGCCATCGTCATCTGCGCCGTCGGCGGCGGCATCATCGCCGGGCTCGTCGCGCGGGCCAAGAAGCAGGGGCGCGCGTGATCGCCGTCAAGGGGCTGACCCGCACCTTCGGTGACCTCGTCGCGGTCGACGACGTCACCTTCGACGTCACCGACGGCCTCATGACCGGGTTCGTCGGGGGCAACGGCGCCGGCAAGACGACGACGATGCGGATGGTCATGGGCCTGCTCGCCATGCATGGCGGCGAGGTCCTGTGGAACGGCGCGCCCATCACGGCCGCCGAGCGGCGCCGGGTCGGCTACATGCCGGAGGAGCGTGGCCTCTACCCGAAGCAGAAGGTGCTCGACCAGCTCGTCTACCTCGGTGAGCTCTCCGGCATGACCGCGTCCGCCGCCCGTGCGTCCGTCACGACCCACCTCGAGCGCTTCGGTCTCGAGGACCGGGCCGGCGAGCGGGTCGAGAAGCTCTCGCTCGGCAACCAGCAGCGCGTCCAGATCATCGCCGCGCTCATGACCGAGCCCGACGCCCTTATCCTCGACGAGCCGTTCTCCGGCCTCGACCCACAAGCCGTCGACTCGATGGCCGACCTGCTGCGCGAGCACACCGCTCGCGGGATCCCGGTCCTCTTCTCCAGCCACCAGCTCGACCTCGTCGAGCGGCTCTGCGATCGGCTCGTCGTCCTGGCCCACGGGCGGGTCGTCGCCACCGGCAGCGTCGACGAGCTTCGCTCCGGAGGGCCCGAGCTCTACCGGCTCACCCTCGATGGCGACGCCGGCTGGGTCCGGGACCTGGCCGGCATACACGTCCACGACGTCGACGGGACCACGGCGCTCGTCGAGCCGGACGACGCAGGTGCGCGCCGCGCACTTCTCGAGGCTGCCGTCTCCCGCGGCGACGTCCTCGACTTCGCCAAGCAGGTCCCAGCCCTGTCCGAGATCTACCGAGAGGTGACGGCATGACCCGCCACGCCTGGCTCACGGTCGCGCGCCGCGAGATCATCACCAAGCTGACCGACCGCGCGTTCATCGTCGGAACCCTCGCCCTCATCGGCATCCTCGCCGCCGCGCTCGGCGTCCAGGCGTATGTCGGCAGCCGAGCGAGTGAGTATGCCGTGGTCACCAGTTCCGCTGCGGCAGAACGGATGGCGGACGCCGTCAAGGTCGCGGCCGAGGGCGCCGACGACAAGACCACCGTCACCCTCGCCACCGCACCCGACGACGCGGCCGCGACCCAGCGGGTCCGCGACGGCGACGCCGACGTGTGGATCCGTGAAGGCACCGACGGGTGGGTTCTCACCGGCAAGGAGGAGGTGCCCGGCGACCTCGAACGCGTCGCGACGAGCGCCATCCGGGATGCCACCCTCTCCGAGAACGCTTCTGCCGCAGGCACGTCCGTCGAGGCGCTCGCGCGCGGCTCCGAGGTGACGACGGCCGTGCTCGACGGTGACGCCGACAAGGCGTTCATCGCCCAGGCCGTCGGGTTCGCTCTGGCGATGCTGTTCTACCTCGCGTCGTTCACGTTCGGGCTCGCCCTCGCCAACAGCGTCGTCGAGGAGAAGGCCAGCCGCATCGTCGAGATCATCACGACGAAGATCCCGGTCCGGCAGCTCCTCACCGGCAAGGTCGCGGGCAACCTCGCGCTCGCGTTCGCGCAGATGGCGATCTTCGTGGCCGTCGGCCTGGTGGGGCTGAGCTTCACCGAGTACGACCGGTTCCTGCCGGCGGTGTCCGGCGCGGTCGGCTGGTTCGTCGCGTTCTTCGTCGTCGGGTTCGGCCTGCTCGCCTGCCTGTGGGCGGTGGCCGGCGCCCTCGCCAGCCGGACCGAGGACGTGCAGTCCACCTCGACCCCGTTGACCATGCTCACCATGGCGGTCTTCTTCGCGGCGCTGCTCGCGGAGGGTTCGCTCAAGGTCGTGCTCTCGTTCGTGCCGCCCTTCTCGGCCGTGCTCATGCCGATCCGGGTGCTCGAGGGGTCGGCTCCGTGGTGGCAGGCGCTGCTCGCGCTCGGCCTGCTCGTCGCGGCGGCAGCCGGTGTCGTCGCGGTGGCGTCGCGGCTCTACCAGCGTTCGCTGCTCCAGACCCAGGGCAAGCTCTCGCTCCGTCAGGCCTGGTCCACCCCCGAGTGACCCGGGGGCGGAGCGGCGGGCCCTCAAGCGCCGTGGAGGCGGTCATCTCGGACACGTGACGCGCGCGGCATACGCAGCGCACCGGCATACGGGCCACGCTGGCTCACCCGAAAGGACATCCACCTCCACCCGAGAAGCCTCCTCGGGTGGAGGTGGACCGTATCGGGTCACCCGATACTGCTGGGAAGGATGAGACGGGATTTGACAAGGTGAGGCTGACCTAACTTAGGGTCGCCTTATGTTCTCCCGACGCCGACTTCTTGCGGCGGCCGCCAGCACCGCTGCCGCCCTCGCCCTCACCGCCTGCTCGACCGGCCCGACCTCCGACGCGGGCGCCGACCCGGTCGCGTCGTCGAGCACGTCCGTCGACGAGGGCGCCTTCCCCACGACGATCAAGCACGCCTTCGGCGAGACCACGATCACGGCCGAGCCCAAGCGCGTCGCCACGGTCGGCTGGAACGACCAGGACGTCGTCGTCTCCCTCGGCGTCATCCCGGTCGGCGCCACGAAGATCACCTGGGGCGGCAACGCCAAGGGCTCGACCGAGTGGTTCGACGCCGGCGTCGCCAAGCTCAACCCGGAGGCGACCGTCACCCGCTACGACGACAGCGCGGGCATCCCCGTCGAGGAGATCGCGGCCACCAAGCCCGACCTCATCCTCGGCGTGAACTCCGGCCTCACCAAGGAGGAGTACGACAAGCTCTCGAAGATCGCCCCGACCGTCGCCTACCCGGGGCAGGCCTGGGGCACCTCGTGGGAGGACAGCCTCAAGATCGTCGGCCAGGCGCTCGGACGGTCCACTCTCGCCACGGAACTCGCCGCCTCGACCAACAAGCAGATCGACGAGGCCGTCGCCAAGTACCCCCAGATCAAGGGCAAGAAGGCCGCGTGGGCGACGTTCGCCCCGAGCGACCTCTCCGTCATAAGCCTCTACACGACGAACGACCTCCGGCCGCAGCTGCTCCGCCGGTTCGGCCTCGTCGACTCGCCGGTCGTCACCGCCCTCTCGAAGGGCACGAACCAGTTCAGCGCGAACCTGTCCGCCGAGAAGTCCTCGACGCTCGACGCCGACGTCCTCATCTTCTACGTCGAGAAGCCCGATCTCGTCGACACCCTCAAGAAGAACCCGCTGCTGAGCCAGATCCCCGCGCTCAAGAACGGCACCTACATCGCGAACGCGGACAACGCCACCGCCCTGACGATGTCGTCGCCGTCGCCGATCTCGATGCCCGTGACGCTCGAGAAGTTCCTGCCCAAGATCGCCGCGGCCGTGGACGGGACCCCGCAGCAGTGACCGTCCGGGCCACGACCGCGCCCGCCATGCCGGCCCGCGCCGACCGCGGGACCGGCCCCCAGCCGGCTGCCTCGGCTCACCTGACAGGGGAGGTGAGCCGGGGCGGTCGTGTCCCGGCGCCGGTGATCGTGGGCGTCGGCCTCCTCGGTGTCGCCCTCATCGCAGTGGTGTCGCTACTCCTCGGCACGCAGTCCGTCGCGCCGGGAGCGATCCTCCGCGCCCTCTCGGGTGGTGAGGCATCCACCGAGGTCCGCGGGATCGTCGACTCACGGATCGACCGCACCGTCATCGGGCTCGTCGTCGGCGCCGCCATCGGCGTCTGCGGCGTCGTCCTGCAGGGCCTCACCCGCAACCCCCTCGCCGAGCCGGGAATCCTCGGCATCAACGCCGGAGCCGCCCTCGCCGTGGTTCTCGGCATCAAGTTCTTCGCCATCTCGACCGTCGGCGGCTACGTCTGGTTCGCCCTCGCGGGGGCGGTCGTCGCCGCGGTCGTCGTGCAGCTCCTCGCCCTCCTCGCGCCGGTCCGTGCCCAGCCGGTGACGATGGCCCTCGCCGGCGCCGCCATCATGGCGACCTCGACGAGCGTCGTCGGAGCGATCGTCGTCTCCGACCAAGGTGCCCTCGACGTCTTCCGCTTCTGGCAGGTCGGGTCGGTCGCCGGCCGCAACTGGTCGATCGTCACCGAGGTCGCGCCGTTCCTGATCCTCGGCTTCATCCTCTGCTTCGCCTCCGGCCGCACCCTCAACGCGATCGCCCTCGGCGACGACCTCGCCCGAGGGCTCGGCCAGCGTGTCGTCCTCCATCGGCTGCTCGCGGCGACGGGCGCCATCCTCCTCGCGGGTTCGGCGACGGCCCTCGCCGGCCCGATCGCCTTCGTCGGCCTCGTCGTCCCGCACGTCGTGCGCGCCGTCGTCGGTCCCGACCACCGGCGGATCCTGCTCGGCTCGCTCTTCGCCGGGCCAGTGCTCGTCATCGCCGCGGACACGGTCGGCCGCCTCGTCGCCGCGCCGAGCGAGGTGCAGGCCGGCATCGTCTGCGCCGTCGTCGGAGCGCCGTTCCTCGTTGCCCTCGTCCGCCGGATGCACGTCTCATGAGCGCCCTCATGGCCGCTGCGCCCCACCTCGCCGACAGCGCTCCCGAACCCCGGGCCGCGAGGCGGGCCGACACGATCGCGACGTTGCGCGACGTACGCCGTCGGGTGCGTCGCCGCCGGGTCCTCCTCGTCACCGCCCTCGCGGTGCTCGTCGTCGCTCTCTTCCTCGTCCGGGCGCTCCTCGGTGACTACCGCATCTCCTTCGTGGACGGCATACGGATGATCTCCGGGACCACGATCCCCGGTGCGTCGTTCATCTTCATGGAGTCCACGCTCCCGCGCGCCGTCATGTCGGTCCTCGCGGGGGCGGCGTTCGCGTCGGCGGGTGCGGCCTACCAGTCGATGCTGCGCAACCCGCTTGCGAGTCCCGACGTCCTCGGCATCAACCTCGGTGCGAGCGCTGCTGCGGTGTTCGCGGTCGTCCTCCTCGGGTGGTCCGGTATGCCGGTCACGGCCGTGGCGTTCCTGGGTGCGGTCGCCGTGGCGGTCACCATCCACGGCTTCGCCGGACGCGGTGGAGCGGCCACCGGGCGGATGATCCTCGTCGGTGTGGGGCTCGCGGCCGTGCTGTCGTCGGTCGTGCACTGGGTGCTGCTGCGCGCCGACGTCTACCGCGCCCAGGACGCGCTCGTCTGGCTCACCGGCAGCCTCGGCTCGGTGACGTGGAGCGAGATCGCGCGGCTGGGGGCCGTTGTGGCAGTGGGGGTTCCGCTGCTCACCCTCGTCACCGGCCGTCTCGGTGTGCTCGCCCTCGGCGATGACCTCGCGTCCGGTCTGGGGGAACGTGCGCACCGGCTGCGCGCCCTCGTCACGACCCTCGTCGTCCTGCTCACCGCGTCGGCGACCGCCGTCTGTGGGCCGATCGCGTTCGTCGGCTTCCTCAGCGGCCCGATTGCGCGCCGCCTCGCCGGGGGCCGGACCTCGATCCCGGCAGCCGCCCTCGTCGGCGCCGCCATGGTGCTCGCCGCCGACTACGTCAGCGCGTACGCCGTGCCCGGCACCGCCTACCCCGTCGGCGTCGTCACCGGCCTCGCCGGCGCCCCCGTCCTCATCTGGCTGCTCGTCGCGCAGCGCCGTTCCACGCAGGAGACCGCATGACCGCCACTGTTCCCACCACGTCAGGACCGGCCACACCAGGTCCCACCGCCACAGGCGCAGCGGACAGCGCCCGCCCGGCAGACGCCACCACCCTGAGCGCGGAGTCGCTCAGCCTCGCCTACGACAAGCGCGTTGTCGTCGAGGGCCTCGACCTCACCGTCCCGAGCGGCCGCGTCACGGCGATCGTCGGACCGAACGGGTGCGGCAAGTCGACCCTGCTGCGCGGCCTCTCACGGCTGCTGCCGCCGGCGTCCGGACGGGTCCTCCTCGACGGCCAGGTCATCGGGGACCTCCCGACCAAGGAGGTCGCGCGTCGGCTCGGGCTCCTGCCGCAGCAGCCCATCGTGCCCGAGGGCATCACCGTCGCCGAGCTCGTCGAACGCGGGCGTCACCCCCACCACGGCCTGTTCCGCCAGTGGTCGCGCGAGGACGAGGACGTCGTGGCCGACGCCCTCGAGGCGACCGAGCTCGTCGACCTCGCCGGGGTCGCCGTCGACAGCCTCTCGGGCGGGCAGCGGCAGCGGGCGTGGATCGCCATGGCCCTCGCGCAGCGCACCCCGGTCCTGCTGCTCGACGAGCCGACCTCGTTCCTCGACATCGCGCACCAGATCGACGTGCTCGAGCTCGTGCGCGACCTCAACGCCCGCGAGGGCACGACCGTCGTCATGGTGCTGCACGACCTCGCCATGGCGGCCCGCTACGCCGACCACCTCGTCGCGATGTGTGAGGGCGAGATCGTCGCTCAGGATGCACCGGCCGAGATCGTCACGCCCGAGGTCATCGAGTCCGTCTTCGGCATCGCCGCGTCCGTCGTCACCGACCCCACGACGGGCGACCCCGTCGTCATCCCCCACCGCAGGAAGCGAGAGCTGACATGACCGTCGTCGACCGCGTCGCCGCCAGTGCCGCCGGTGCCTCCCGGGCCGCCGGGGGCGCCAGGGCGGCCGCTGCCGCCACCGCGCGGTCCCGGCTCACGATGGCCTCGCCGGTCTACCGCGACAGCGACGCCCAGTTCGTCATGACCGTCACCGCGGTGCGCGACCTCGGGCATGGCCTGCGCCGAATCACCTTCTCTGCCAACGAGTTCGGGGACTTCAGGGTCTGCGGCGCCGACGAGTACTTCGGCTTGGTCTTCCCCCGGGGCGGCGCGGAACTCACCCTGCCCGACCCCGGCGAGAACGTGCGGGCAGCCATCGCCGAGATGCCCGACGACGTCCGCCCCGGCCTCCGCTGGTACACCGTCCGCTCCCAGGACCCGGCCGCCTCGACGATCGACGTCGACATCGTCACCCACGGCGACTCCGGCCCCGGATCCGCCTGGGCGTGCACCGCGCGGGTCGGTGACCGCGTCGGCTTCCGTTCCGGCGGCGCGCTCTACCGCGGTCACGAGTGCGACGGCCGGCTCCTCCTCGTCGCGGACGAGACGGCCCTGCCCGCACTCGCCGCGATCCTCGAGACCCACCCGGCCGACGCGGACCGGGCCACGATCCACGTGGAGCTTCCCGACGAAGGCATGCTCACGGCATACCCGGTCATCGCCGGCACGGACGTGACGGTGCACCGACGCACGGACGGCATCCCGGGATCGGCGCTCCTCCCCGCGCTGCGCGCGGACGCGGCGACGAGAGGGCTGCGCGACGTCGAGTACGCCTGGGCCTGTGGGGAGTCCGGCCTCGTCACCGAGACCCGGCGACACCTCGTCAAGGCGGTCGGTCTCGACCGCCACAGCGTGCTCTTCTCCGGCTACTGGAAGCTCGGCCAGGAGCGCGGCTGACGCGTCGTCAGGACCGCTGGATAGCGTGGGCCCATGACCGCTCACCTCGTCGCCCTCGACGTCGACGGAACGACGATCAACCACGCCGGCGAGATGTCCCCAGCGGTGCACGAGGCGGTGCGCGCGGTCGTCGACGCCGGCCACCACGTGACGATCGCGACGGGACGCTCGATCGTCGCGGCGCTGCCGATCCTCGCCAAGCTCGGCATCGACACCGGCTTCGCCGTCTGCTCCAACGGTGCCGTGACGATCCGCCTCGACCCGCGACTCGACGGCGGCTACGAGGTGACCGAGGCGGTGACGTTCGACCCGGCGCCCGCGCTCAACCTGCTGCGCGCGGAGTGGCCCGACGCCGTCGTCGCGGTCGAGGAGCTCGGCGTCGGGTTCAAGGTGAGCGGCTACTTCCCCGACGGCGAGCTCGGCGGCGACCAGCGGATCGTGCCGTGGGAGGAGCTCGTCGCGCACCCCGTCACGCGCGTGACGTTCCGCGACCCGACCGGCACGGCCGAGGATTTCATGGACCTGGCCGAGCGCATCGGCCTGCACGGCGTGAACTACGCGGTCGGGTTCACGGCCTGGCTCGACATCAACCCCGAGGGGGTGAGCAAGGGGTCCGCCCTCGAGCTCATCCGGCGACAGCTCGGGGTCGAGCCGGCGCACACCGTCGCGGTCGGCGACCAGCGCAACGACGTCGAGATGCTGCAGTGGGCCGCGCGCGGCGTCGCCATGGGCAACGCGCCCGACGAGGTCAAGGAGGTCGCCGACGAGGTGACGCTCGACGTCGACGAGGACGGGCTCGTGCCGGTGCTGCGGTCCCTGCTGCCCGCTGCGAACGAACCGGTCGCGACTGCCTGACCTGCGGTTTCGGCCCCATCGGGGTGGCCCGGCTGCCTAGGGTGTCCGCCATGGACACCCCCACCAGTCACCGCGACGCCGCCCACAAGGCGCAGAACTCCTCCGTCGTCGAGGCCGGGGCCCGCACGGGCTTCGCCATCAGCGGCGTGCTGCACCTCATGATCGCGTGGATCGCGCTCCGCCTCGCCTGGGGCGGAGGCGGCGGGTCCGCGGACCAGTCGGGCGCGCTCGGGACGTTGTCGTCCTCGCCCGGCGGCACGGTCATCCTCTGGGTTGCCGTGCTCGGGTTCGCGCTGCTCGCGATCTGGCAGCTCGCCGAAGCCGTCGTCGGACGCCACGGAGCCGAGGCCAAGGACCGCGCCTCCGCCGCCGGCAAGTTCGTCATGTATGCCGCCCTCGCCTTCTCCGCGTCGAAGTTCGCCCGCGGCGGGGGCTCCTCGAGCGGCGAGCAGTCCGCGGACTTCACCGCGAAGCTCATGGGTGCGACGGGTGGCCGCTTCCTCGTCGGCCTACTCGGCCTGGCCGTCATCGCCGGCGGGATCTACCACGTGTACAAGGGCTGGACCTCCGGCTTCCTCGAGGACCTCGAGTCGCACCCCGGGCGCTGGGCCGAGACGTCCGGGCGCATCGGCTACGTCGCCAAGGGCGTCGCTTTCGTCATCGTCGGCGGGCTCTTCGGCGTCGCGGCGCTGCAGCAGCAGCCGGAGGAGGCGCGCGGTCTCGACGGGGCGCTCAAGACCCTCGGCGAGCAGCCCTTCGGGTCGGTCCTGCTCACCCTCATCGCCCTCGGGCTCGCCGCGTTCGGCGTGTACTGCTTCGCCCACGCCAAGCACGTCAAGCTCTGACCGGCCCTCCGGCTTCCGACGCCGCGCGGCGTGGGAGGCCGGTCCGATCGCGGGGGACAATGCCCGTATGCCGTCCCGTCCCGACCTCGAGATCACCTCACCGGCGAACCCGCGCCTCAAGCAGGTCGTCGGGCTCCGGCGCCGGCGTGCCCGTGACGACGCCGGGCTCACGGTCGTCGAGGGTTTCGAGGAGCTGACCCTGGCGATCGGGGCGGGAGTGCGGCCGCGCACCGTCTTCTATGCGCCGGAGCTGATGCTCGACGCCGATGCGCAGCTCGCCCTCGTCGACGACGCGCGCCGCGACGGCGTCGAGACGATCCGAGTCTCGCGCAGCGCCTTCGGGAAGATGGCCTACCGCGAAGGACCCGACGGGTTCCTCGCCCTCGTCCCCGCGGTGCGCCGCAGCCTCGCCGACCTCGACCTCCCGGACGCGCCGCTGCTCCTCATCTGCGAGGGACTGGAGAAGCCGGGCAACCTCGGCGCGATGCTGCGCACGGCCGACGCCGCCGGTGTCGATGCGGTGATCGCGGTCGATCCGGTCACCGACTGGGGCAACCCCAACGTCGTGCGCGGTTCCAAGGGAACGGTTTTCGCCGTCCCGGTGGCGAGCGCCACGCTCGGTGAGACGGTCGACTGGCTGCGGGAGGGCGGCATACGCCTCGTCGCGACGACACCGGACACCGACGCGCTGCACACCGACACCGACCTCACCGGCGGCGTCGCGATCGCCGTCGGGACCGAGAAGTTCGGCCTCACCGACGAGGCGCTCGCGGCCGCGGACGCGCGGGTCCGCATACCGATGCACGGCGCCGTGAACTCACTCAACGCGTCGGCCGCCGCGGCGATCGTCGTCTACGAGGCGGTGCGCCAGCGCGGGTCCGCGAATCGCTGACCTGCGGAGTCACTGCTTCCCCCTGCGTCACACCCGTGTCAGGAGCACCCCTTCCTGTGTGTCACGATTGTCGGCATGCGAGTTGACCATGTCGTCTATGCCGCAGAGAACGATGGCGCCCGTGAGACCGCTGCCCGCCTGGCGGAGCGGCTCGGGGTCGAGGCCGTCGACGGGGGTGTGCACCCGCGGTTCGGGACGCGCAACGTCATCCTCCCGCTGCGTGAGGACCGCTTCCTCGAGGTCGTCGAGGTGCTCGACCACCCTGCCTCCGACAAGGCGCCGTTCGGCCAGGTCGTCCGCGCCCGCTCCGAGGCCGGCGGCGGCTGGCTCGGCTGGGTCGTCAGCACCGAGGACATCACCGAGCAGGAGGAGCGGCTCGGTCGCGCCGCGGTCGACGGCAACCGGCACCGTCCCGACGGCGTCGAGCTGCGCTGGAAGCAGCTCGGCATCAAGGGCCTGCAGGCCGACCCGCAGCTGCCGTTCTTCATCCAGTGGGCCGACGACGCGCCGCACCCCTCGTCGGTCGGTGACACCACGGTGGCGCTGACGTCGCTCGAGATCGCCGGCGACCCCGACCGCGTCCGCGAGTGGCTCGGCATCGACGAGGACTTCGGCACTGACGGCATCGCGTTCGACTTCGTGTCGCCGCGCGGCACCCCGGGCCTGATGTCGGTGACGTTCGAGACCCCCGAGGGCCCTGTCACCCTCTGACCCGGTCTGCGGCCTCAGCGGTCGAGACGAGAGAAAAGCAGGCATCCAGCCACTGGAAGCCTGCTTTTCTCTACTATGGACGGCCTTCGTCCGTATGCCGTCCGCTCACCCCAGGTGGTCGACGAGCCTTGGTGCGAGGCCGACGTACGTCGCGGGCGTCATCGCCGCGAGCCGCTCCTCGACCTCGGCCGGCAGGCCCAGGCCCCGCACGAACTCGACGAGCTCGGGCTGACCGATGCGCCGGCCGCGGGTGAGCTCCTTGAGCCGCTCGTAGGGCTCCTCCATGCCGGGCACGCCCTGCGCGCCGAGGGCCCGCATCGCCGACTGGATCGGCTCGCCGAGCACCTCCCAGTTGGCGTCGAGGTCGCGCGCCATCGCCTCGGGGACGGCGTCGAGCCCGGCGAGGCCGCGCGTCGCGTTGTCGATGGCGAGGAGCGAATGCCCCAGTGCGACACCGATGTTGCGCTGCATCGAGGAGTCGGTGAGGTCGCGCTGCAGCCGCGACTGCACGAGCGTGGAGGCGAGGACGTCGAGGAGTGCGTTGGAGACCTCGAGGTTGGCCTCGGCGTTCTCGAAGCGGATCGGGTTGACCTTGTGCGGCATCGTCGAGGACCCGACGGTGCCCTGCCCGCGAACCTGCGCGAAGTAGCCCATCGAGATGTAGGTCCACACGTCGGTGCACATGTTGTGCAGCACCCGGTTGAAGCGGGCGATGTCGGCGTAGAGCTCGGCCTGCCAGTCGTGGCTCTCGATCTGCGTCGTCAGCGGGTTCCACGTCAGCCCGAGGCCCTCGACGAACGTCTCGCTGATCTCCTCCCAGTCGGCCTCCGGCACCGCGGCGACGTGCGCGCCGTACGTCCCGGTCGCGCCGTTGAGCTTGCCGAGGAACTCGGCGTCCTCGACGCGGCGGAGCTGGCGCTGCAGCCGCCACGCGAGGACCGCGAGCTCCTTGCCGAGGGTCGACGGGGTCGCGGGCTGGCCGTGGGTGTGCGACAGCAGCGGCACGTCACGCAGGTCGGAGGCCATCGTCGACAGCGCCTCGACGAGCGCGGTCGCGCGCGGCAGCCATACGTCCTCGACGGCACCCTGGACCATGAGCGCGTAGGAGAGGTTGTTGATGTCCTCGCTCGTGCAGCAGAAGTGGATGAGCTCGGCGAGGCCGGTGTCGTCGTGGGCGGGGGCGATCTCGGCGAGCCGCTTCTTGAGGAAGTACTCGACGGCCTTGACGTCGTGCTGGGTGACCTTCTCGGTCTCGGCGAGCTCGGCGATTTCGTCGGGGCCGAAGTCGTCGACGACCTGGCGCAGCCGGGCCTGCTCGTCGCCGGTGAGGCGGCGCACGCCGGGGACGACCTCGTTCGACGTGAGGTGGATGAGCCACTCGATCTCGACGTGGATCCGCTGGCGGTTGAGCGCCGGCTCGGACAGGTGGTCGACGAGCGGGGCGACGGCGCCGCGATACCGGCCGTCGAGGGCGCCGAGCGCGATGGGAGGAGTGACGTCAGCGAGGGAACCCATGACCGCCATTCTCCCATCCGCGCGGGGTGCCTCCGTACGCCGGTGAGGTCGCCCGGAGAACCAGCCGTATGCCGTGGCGCGCGTCCCCGGGAAGGCGCACCACGGCATACGCCGAAGTCCTGCCGCGGCATACCCAACCGCAGGTGAGGTGCCTACACTCACGGGCGTGTCCGCACCCACCCCGAACCCCCGCAGCGGCCAGCCCCGGCCGGCGTCCGTCACGCGACTGCTGCAGTCGGACGCGTTCGCGCGCTCGCGTCGCACGGCGGCCCGGATGGAGAGCGACCCGGCCGCGCTCGGCGACCTCATCGCGCTCGTGCGGCTGCGCAAGCTCGACACGGACCCGCACCTCGGTGCGGTGGCCGACCTGGTGCACCGGGCGACCGAGTGGCTGCTCGCCTCGGGACCGGACTCGACCGTGCCGGACCGGATGTCGACGACGCTCGCGGCTCGTCGGCGGATGGCGGTCGCGGCGCTGTGCTACCTCGTCGACGTCGGCGACGTCATCCCCGACCACCGGACCGACGGGACACTCGACGATCTCGTCGTGCTCCAGTCGGTGCTGAGCCGGGCCGTCGAGGTCGACGCCCCGCCGGAGGACGTCGTCTGACCGGTCGGTCCGACCGGGGCGCGCGGGCAGCTCAGCGCAGGCGCGCCGCGATCTCGTCGAGGGACTGACCCCACGAGGAGTCGTCGGTCTCGTCCCACAGCTCGGCGAGCTCGGAGTCCTCCGAGCGGACCCGTTCGAGCGCGGCCCGGGCTGCAGCCTTGAGGTCGGCGTCGGCGGACACCCCGGCCGACCGCACCCAGCCCGCCGCGTCCTCGCCGTAGCCCGACTCGGGGATGCTGCCCGGGTCCGCGAGCCAGCCCACGACGGCAGCCGCGGCGACGGCCTCGGCACCCTCCGGCGCCTCGACGGCCTCTCCCGGCGCGCCGAGGTCGAGTGCGTCACGCAGCCTCGTCAGGCCGGTCGCGGCGTCGGCGCCCTCGAAGTCGAAGGCCCAGTCGCCCGCGTCGTCGTTGTCGAACGGTCCAGCACCCCACGTACCCATGGCGCCGACCCTAGCGACGTCGTGGGTCCCGCGGTCAGGAACGCGTCTCGCGGATGTGCTCGATGATGCCGGGCAGGGCGGCGCGGACCTCGTCGTAGGTCTGGTCGAACGCGTCGTCGTCACCCCACCACGGGTCGTCCATGTCGAGGTCGCCGGAGTCGGCCGAGTCGGGGTCGAAGGACCGGATGAGCCGGATCTTGTCGCGGTCCTCGTCGGTCGTCGCGAGGCGACGCAGCGCGCGCTCGTGCCCGCGGTCGGCGGCGAGGACGAGGTCGAGGTCGGCGAAGTCGTCCGCGTCGAACCGTCGCGCCCGATGGGTGTCCCAGCCGGCATCGACGTGGCCGCGGCGCTGCAGCACCGCGATGGTGCGTGGGTCCATCGGGTTGCCGCTCTCCTCGGCGGAGGTACCGGCGGAGACGACCTCGACATCGGCGACGTCAGCCTCCTCGAGGGCTTCCCGCAGCAGCCACTCGCCCATGGGGGAGCGGCAGATGTTGCCGGTGCACACCACCGCGACCCGGTATGCCGGCCGCTCGCCGCCGGTGGTCGTGTCGCGCGTGTCCGTGGTGGTCTCGTCCTTCGTGTCGTTGATCCCGTGCGTCACCGTCCCAGCCTCGCACCCTCGTCCCGATCTCACCCAATTGGATGGTTCGGGACGGGCCCGGCCGCGCGTCAGCGCCAGGCGAGCCAGAGGAGGGTGAGCGGGAGCGCGACGACTGCGGCGGCATACAGGTACATCAGCGCGACGACGGGCGCGGGCAGCGGGCGGTCGGCGAGGAGGCGCATGCGGGCCGCGGTCGCGCCCTGACCGCCGGCACCGAGCCCGGCGACGGGAGTCTGCCCGTGGGCGAGGGTGAGCAGCGCCCGCGCGGTCTCGACCGGACCGGATGCGCGCGAGGCGGCGCGGTCGGCGAGGGCCTCGATGAGGAGGCGCACCTCGCGCAGGGCCTCGGGGGAGCGGACGGGTCCGGGAACGGAGTGGTGCAGCACCGTGAAGTACTCGAGGAGCAGGTCGTGCCGCCCGCGCAGGTGCGCCCGTTCGTGCGCGAGGACGGCCGACAGCTCGCCGGTGGGCAGCGCGGTCAACGCGCCTTCGGTGAGGACGACGCGCGACCGCCGTCCGGGCAGGCAGTACGCCGTCGGGGTCGCGTGGGCGAGCACGCGCAGCTGCGTGCCGTCCTCCTCGCGGGGGTCGCCGAGGACGTCGACGAGCTCGGTATGCCGGGTGCGCGCTGCGCGCAGCCGCGTCCCGATCCGGTGGCCGGACACGAGGAGCGGGAGCAGGACGGCGAAGGTGACGACGGCCGCGACCACCAGTACGGCCCACCATTGAGTCCGCCATGCGGCCACCGCGGAGGGGCACTCCTCGGACGCGCAGGCGATCGTATGCGTGCGCGTGAGGAACGGGATGGCGGCTGGTGCCACTGCCAACGCCGACAGGACCGCCGCGAGCGACACCGCCTGCCACGCCACGAGGGCGGCTCGCGGTGAACGGCGGAACACCTTGAGCCGGGCCATGATCCGCGGCGCCACCGCCGCGAGGACGACGGCGATGAGGGCGAGGGCGAGTGCGTACACGTCAGGTCTTCGGGGTTGCCATGGCGACTCGGGTCAGCCCCGGCGTCGCTCGACCTCGGCGAGCGCCGCCCGCAGCTCGGCGAGCTCGTCGGGCGAGGCGCCGTCGAGGAAGTGCAGCAGGGCCGCGTGCCGGTCGCTCGCGTCCTCGAGGCTCGCGCGCATCGTCTCGGCGGTGAGTGACTCCCGGGTGCCGGCAGGGCGGTAGCGCCAGGCCCGGCCGTCGCGCGCTCGGGTGACGAGCTGCTTCTTCGTGAGCCGGTCGAGGACGGTCATGACGGTCGTGTAGGCGAGGTCGCGACCCGCCGGCAGCCCCTCGAGGACCTCGCGCACGCTCTCGCCCTCTGGGTGCTCCGCGGCCCTGTCCCAGAGCTGCTCCATGACGGCGCGCTCGAGCTCTCCGAGTCGCGGAGTCGAGGCAGGGCTGGAGGTGGGGGTGGTCACGGTCGGTCCTTCGGGGTGCTGGCTGCGGTGAGCTGCGCAGAGGAGGCAGAGGTGGGGGAGTCGGCGGTGAGGTCGATGACCTCATCGACGCCGTCGAGCCCTTCGGCGCGATGGCTCACGAGGACAACGCTACGCCCCTCCGTCGCTGACCAGACGTCCCGCATGACCGCCGTCGCGGTCGCGTGGTCGAGCTGCGCGACGGGCTCGTCGAGGAGGATGACCGGCCGCCCGGAGAGCACGGCTCGGGCGAGCGCGATGCGGGTGCGCTCGCCGCCGGAGACGCCGCGACCACCCGCGCCGAGACCGGTGTCAAGACCATCCGGCAGGGTCGCGAACCAGCCGTCGAGACCTGCGACGTGCAGCGCGGCGAGGATGGCGGTGTCGTCCGCATCGGGGGCTGCGAGAACGAGATTGGCCCGGACATCGGCGGCGAAGAGGTGCGGCTCGTCGTCGACGACGGCGACGAGGCCGCGCACCTCCTCGAGCCCGAGCCCGGTGGCGTCGGTGCCGTCGACGAGGTAGCGACCGGCCGACGGGTCGAGGGCGCGCGCGAGGACGGCGAGCAGGGTCGACTTGCCGGAGCCGTTCGCCCCGACGACCGCGACCCGCCGCCCGGGCGGCAGGTCGAGGTCGACCGGTCCCACGTCGCGGCGTCCGTCCACCCACCCAGCGGTCACGCCCGCCAGCCGCAGGTGCGGCACCCCCGTCCCGATCTCACCCAATTGAACGGCTCGGGATGCCTTGGGATCGGTCTCCCCCGTGAAAAACTCACCCAATTGGACGGTTGGGGACGTCCCGGGGTGCGCGTCAGTTGTCCCGATCTCACCCAATTGGACAGTTGGGGACGTCCCGGGGTGCGCGTCAGTTGTCCCGATCTCACCCAAGTGGACGGTTCGGGACGGCTCGCGGGCAGCGGCGACGGCCGGCTCCTGGTCGAGCAACGCGTCGACGCGAGACTGTGCCTCCTCGGCCCGCGCCTGCGCCCGGGCCGCATCGGCCAGTGGCAGCAAGGTGTCGGCGAGCGCCGCCGGCACGACGACGAGCAGCGCCATGACCGGTGCTCCGAGGTCGGACCGGACCGCGAGCGCGGCCATCACGACGCAGGCGATGCCAGTCAGCCCGAGCACTCCGCCGGTGACGAGCGCCCGGCCACGACTCTGCCGACGCAGTGCGCGAGCGAGGTCGTCCTGCGCCCGGTCGAGGCGCGCGAGCACCTCACCTTCGGCGCCGATCGCCTGCAGCTGTGCCGTATGCCGTGCCACGAGGTCCGCGGCCCGGCCCACCTCCGCGCGGGCTGCGCCCACGACGGGCTGGGCGCCTCGTTCGAGGCCGAGCCCCCACCGGTGCAACGCCACGGTGACGAGCGCCCACACCGCGATGACGCCACCGGCGACCGGGAGCAACGCCCCCGCGAGCACCGTCGCGAAGACCAGGGTGAGCGCCGCCGCGAGCACCGGCACCCGCACCCGCACCTGCGACTCGACGACGTCGGTGAGGTCGTTGACCACCCCGGTGAGGACGGCGCTGCGGGACCGGCGACCGAGGCGAGCCGGCGTCAGCGGGATGAGGGCGGCATACACGTCCGTGCGGTCGCGAGCGAGGTCGTCGAGCGCGCGGTCGTGCGAACGCAGCCGCTCGAGGTAGCGGAAGAACGGTCGCGCCATCCCGAACGCCCGCACCGACACGATCGCCATGAGCAGCGTGAGGATGACCGGGCGTTCAGCGGCGCGGACGATGAGCCAGCCCGAGGTCGCGGTGAGGGCGACCCCGGACGACAGCGCGAGCCCACCCCAGAGTCCGGCGAGCAGGTCGGTGCGTCCCCGAGCGAGCGTCGTCATGCGGGCACCTCCACGCGGGCGCCGAGTCGCACGTGGTCGTCGGCGAGGGCGGCCAGCTGCGGCGAGTGGGTCGCGGCGATGACGCGGCGGGTTCGGGCGAGATCGACGACGAGGTCGTGGACGAGCGCCGCCGCGTCACCGTCGAGGTGTGCGGTCGGCTCGTCGAGAAGGAGTACCGGAGCGTCGGAGAGGAGCGCCCGCGCCAGTCCGAGCCGGGTGCGCTGGCCCGCGGACAGCCCGAAGCCGTCGTCGCCGAGCCGGCTCTCGAACCCGTCGGGCAAGGCCATCACGACGCCGTCGAGCCCGACGCGACGCAGCGCCTCCCACTGGCGCTCGGGCCCCACGTCGCCCGCGCCGAGCGTGAGCACCTCGGTGACCGACCCGTCGGGCAGGAACGGCTGCTGCGTGACGTAGTGGACGGCGCCGGACCCGAGGTCCGCACTGATGCCGAGCCGATCCGCCGCGGCGGTGACCTCGGGCAGACGGTCGGTCCGGCGCACCCCGGCGAGGCGGTCGAGCAGCGTCGTCTTGCCGACCCCGGACGGCCCGGTCACCGCCGTCAGGCCCACGCCCCACCCCGACGTCCGGTGGGTTGGGGACGGTTCTGGAGCGGTGACGGAGCCCAGACCGTCCCCAGCTCGCACGAAGTCGTCGAGGGCCTGGGCGCCGTCGGCCGCCGCGTGGAACTCCTGCCCCACCCTGCGGATCGGCCAGTACGCCTCCGGCGCGAGGAGGATCGCGAGCAGCCCGGCCTCGAGCGACATCGAGCCGTGCGACAGGCGCAGCCCCACCACGACCGCGACGATCGCCACCGAGATCGTGGCCAGCAGCTCCAGCGCCGCCGACGACATGAAGGCCAGCCGCAGCGTCCGCATCGTCGCCCCACGGTGTCGCTCCGACACGGTCCGCACCACGTCGACCTGCCGCCGCGCTCGCCCGTAGGCGACGAGCGTCGGCAGCCCCCGCATGACGTCACCGAAGTGCCCCGCCAGCTGCTCCAGCGCCTGCCAGCGCCTCGTCGTGTCGTCGCGGGTCGACGCCCCGATGAGGGCCGCGAAGAGCGGCAGCAGCGGCAGCGTCAGGACGACGATGAGCGCACTCCAGGGGTCGACGAACAGCAGCGCCACGACCGCGAGGACCGGCACGACCACGGCGGCGACGAGCGCTGGGAGGTAGCGCGCGGCATACGGCTCGACGGCGCTCGCCCCCTCGGTCGCGAGGACGGACGCGCGTGCCGGATCGGGCCGCTCATCAACCGGCACCGACAGCCAGCGCGCGAGTAGCCCCCGCCGCAGCGCGCTGCTCACCGTCGCTCCCGCGCTCACCGCCACCCGCTCGGCCGCCACCGCGAGCAGCGCCCGCACGAGGAAGGCCGCGAGCAGCCATACGCCTCGGGTCCGCCAATCCCCTTGTGTCGCAACGGCGGCCACGAACAGCGCGAGCGACACGGCGACCGCGATCGCGGCAGCGCCCTGCGCCGCGGCGACGACGGCGAGGGCCGTCACCGGTCGCCGCGCGGCAGGGACCGCCGTGAGCAGTCGCGTGTCGAAGGGCTTCATGCCGTATGCCGTCCGCTCACTTCACCGCGGCGTAGGCCGGGAGGTGGTGGGTCGCCAGGCGCTTGCGGAAGACCCAGTAGGAGAAGGCCGTGTAGGCGAGGACGAGCGGCATGAAGATGGCCGCGGCCCACGTCATGATCTCGAGGGTCATGGGGCTGCTCGCGGCGGCCGCGGCGGTCAGGGGTGCCCCGCCGTCCAGGGTCGTCGGCAGGACGTTCGGCCACAGGGCGACGAAGTAGGCCGCTGCCGTGCCCACCCACGCCAGGGTCGTGCCGACGAAGGCGATGCCCTCGCGGTCGGCGCGGTTCGCGACGAGCCCGCCGACGAGGCCCACGACGGCGATGACCGCCAGGACGACCACCATGGGCGAGCCGTTCGAGGAGATGAGCCACAGCAGCAGCGCCCCGCCGAGGACGGTCGCCGCGATGCCCGCGCGCTGGGCCACGACCCGCGCGTCCTCACGGATGTCACCGGCGGTACGCAGCCCGAGGAAGTGCCCACCGTGCGTCACGGACAGCGCGACGAAGGCGAGGCCGCCCAGCAGACCCGGCAGGCTGATGATCGACGCGAGCGACCCGACGAACTCCGCCTCGGAGTTCAGGGGCACGCCGCGCACCATCGTCGTGAGGAAGAGCCCGACGAGGAACGGCGTCGCGACCGATCCACCGGTGATGGCGAGATCCCAGCGTCGGCGCCAGGTCTCGTTGTCGCGCTTGAGTCGGTACTCGAGCCCCATGTTGCGCATGATCAGCGCGACGAGGATGAGCAGCATCACGAGGTAGAACGTCGAGAACGTCGTGGCGTACCAGGCGGGGAACGCCGCGAACATCGCACCGGCGGCGGTGATGAGCCACACCTCGTTGCCGTCCCAGTGCGGGCCGATGGTGGTGAGCATGACGCGCCGCCGCTTGGCCGGGTCCTGCTCGTCGTCAGCACCGCCGACGGCCGCCTCGGCCTCCGCCGTGCCGCGCCGACCGAGGACCGGCAGGAGTGCCCCGACGCCGAAGTCGAAGCCCTCGAGCACGAGGTAGCCGGTCCAGAGGACGGCGATGAGGACGAACCAGATGAGGGGGAGGTCCATGGTGAGCTCGCTTCTCTTCCTTGGCTTTTCGTATGCCGGGTGGCTTGCGTGTGCCGGCCGGTGTGGGTCGGGTCCAGTGCGTCAGTAGGCGAACTGGAGCGGGGAGTCCTCGGTCTGCTCCTCGTCGGGCTCGTGGTACTCCTCGGCGCCGTAGCGCACGTAGCGGAGGAAGAGCTTGACCTCGACGACCGCGAGGGCGGCATACAGGAGGGTGAAGATCGTCATCGAGGTGATGACCTCGGTGGTCGAGACCGACGGTGAGACACCGAAGTTCGTCGTCATGAGGCCGTAGACGAGCCATGGCTGCCGACCGGTCTCGGTGAAGATCCAGCCGAAGCTGTTGCCGAAGATCGGCAGGAGCGGGACGGCCGCGGCGACCCACACCCACCACCGTGCGGTCGGGGCGCGACCCTTGCGGGTCATCCAGAGCAGGAGGGCGGCGACACCGGTGGCGGCCATGCCGACGCCGATCATCAGTCGGAAGGTCCAGTAGGCGAGCGGGATGATCGGCGTGTAGTCCCCGTTGTCGTCGGCCGCGATGGCCGCGACCTCGGGTCCGTAGGTCTGCTCGATCTGGGCGATCATCTCGGGGTTGCGGGCCTTGACCTGGTTGATGCCCTCGACCGTTCCGTTGAAGCTGCCGGTCGCGAGGAAGGACAGCAGCTTGGGGACCTTGATGGCGAAGACCTGCTCCTCACCGTCGAGCGAGCCGATGGTGAAGATCGAGAAGCCGGCACCCTCCTGGGTGTCGTAGAGCGCCTCGGCGGCGGCCATCTTCATCGGCTGCACCTCGGTCATGACCTTGCCCTGGAGGTCGCCGGTGATGGCGACCCCGAGGCCTGACACGAGCGTCATGACGGCGCCGAACCGGGCGGCCTTGCGGTACATCGGGACGTCACCGGGGGTCTGCGACCCGGGCAGTGCGGAGCGGCGCCACAGCCAGACCGCGACGCCCATGACGACACCGCCACCGACGAGGTAGGCCGACGTGATGACGTGCGGGAACGCGACGACCTGCACCTTGTTCATGAGGATCGCCATGAAGTCGGTCATCTCGGCGCGGCCGGTGTCGGGGTTGTAGCGGAAGCCGACGGGGTTCTGCATGAACGAGTTCGCCGCGAGGATGAAGTAGGCCGAGAGCAGCGTGCCGACGTGGACGACCCACATCGTCGCGGCGTGCAGCTTCTCGGGCAGCCGGCCCCAGCCGAAGATCCACAGCCCGAGGAACGTCGACTCGACGAAGAACGCGAGCAGCGCCTCGAGCGCGAGCGGCGCCCCGAAGATGTCGCCGATGAAGCGGGAGAAGTCCGACCAGTTCATCCCGAACTGGAACTCCTGGACGAGCCCGGTGACCAGCCCGAGGGCGAAGTTGATCGTGAAGAGCTTGCCGAAGAACTTGGTCAGGCGGTACCACTCGGGGTTCCTCGTCCGGATCCACGCGGCGTGGAAGACGGCGACGACGAACGACAGCCCGATCGTCACCGGCACGAAGAGGAAGTGGTAGACGGTCGTGATGGCGAACTGCCACCGGGCGAGGTCGACGGGGTCCACGTGCCCTGCTCCTTGGGATCGGCGATGCAATCGGACGAGATCTACTACCGTCGATAGTATCTACTACTTCCCGTCGTAGACAACTGGGCGGCGTGGCCGGTCATCTTCCGGGTTTCGGGGGGTATGCCGTGCGAGCATGTTGTCGTGCAGAACTTCCTCATTCGACTGGTCAGCAACGCCATCGCGCTGTGGGTCGCCGCGTGGCTCATCGACGGCGTCCGCTTCGGCGACCCGGGCGAGGAGTGGACGAAGCAGATCGTCACCGTCGTCCTCGTCGCACTCCTCTTCGGTCTCGTCAACGCGGTGATCCGGCCGATCGCGAAGGTGCTGTCCTTCCCGGCGATCGTGCTGACGCTGGGGCTGTTCACGTTCGTCGTCAACGCGTTCATGCTGCAGATCACCGAGTGGATCTCCCGGCCGCTCGGCCTGTCCTTCGTCATCGACGAGTTCTTCTGGGACGCCGTCCTGGCTGCCGTCGTCATCACGATCGTTTCGTGGGCCCTCAGCGTCGTCCTCCCCGACGGCGACGACGACTGACCTCTTCTTCCGTCGCACTGATTGCGCAGGATGCGCATCCTGGCTCCGCTGCGGATGCGAATCCTGCGCAATCAGTGGCGGTGTGGGTGCACGGATTCGGCAATCGGTCGGGGAGGTGACCGGGTCTCGTCGGTGACCGAGCGGGCCATACAGTGACGCGCATGACCGAGCGCCCCGCCGCCAGCACCGCCGACACTGCGAGCACCGGCACCACCGACAGCACCACCTCCGGCTCCGGCAGCGCCCCCGCGCGCGAGCCCCGGCCGGTGCGGCTGCGTGGCGCGCTCGACGCCGTCCCGGCATACGTCGCCGGCAAGCCGGCCGCAGCGACACCCGGCGTCACGGCATACAAGATCTCCTCGAACGAGAACCCCTACCCGCCGCTGCCCAGCGTCCTCGACGTCGTCCGCGAGGGCGCCGCGCAGATGAACCGTTACCCCGACATGGGCGTCTCGGCGCTCACCGAGGCCCTCGCCCAGCGGCTCGCCGTCCCGGCGGCGCGCATCGCGACCGGCCCCGGCAGCGTCGGCGTCCTCGGCCAGATCATCACCGCGCTCTGCGACCCCGGCGACGAGGTCGTCTTCGCATGGCGCAGCTTCGAGGCCTACCCGATCCTCGTCTCGCTCGCCGGGGCCGCGCCGGTGCAGGTGCCGCTCACGAGCGAGGCGCGCCACGACCTCGACGCCATGGCCGACGCCGTCACCGAGCGCACCAAGGTCGTCCTCGTCTGCACTCCCAACAACCCGACCGGCCCGAGCGTGCGCACCGACGAGCTCGAGGCGTTCCTCGACCGGGTGCCGACCGACGTGCTCGTCGTCCTCGACGAGGCCTACCTCGAGTTCGTCACGAGCGAGGACGCGCCCGACGCCCTCGCGATCCATCGCGCGCGGCCGAATGTCGCTGTGCTGCGGACCTTTTCGAAGGCCTACGGCCTCGCCGGACTGCGCGTCGGGTACGCCGTCGCGCACGAACCGGTCGCCGAGGCGCTGCGCAAGGCAGCCATCCCGTTCGGCGTGAACTCCCTCGCCCAGGCCGCCGCGATCGCCTCGCTCGAGGCGTTCGACGAGCTCCAGCAGCGTGTCGACGAGCTCGTCGCCGAGCGCGCCCGCGTCGTCGCCGAGCTGACGAAGCAGGGCTGGGACATCCCCGACACGGACGCGAACTTCGTCTGGTTCGGCGTGGGGGAGCGGGCGCCGGAGTTCGCCGCGGCGTGCCAAGCCGCCGGGCTCACGGTCCGCCCCTACGGCACCGACGGCGTCCGCGCGACGATCGCCGAGCGCGAGGCCAACGACCGGCTGCTCGAGGTGGCCGCGGCCTTCCCGCGGGACTGATCGTCCGTATGCCGTTCGCGCGCCGTCCGTGACGGGCGTCCGGTGGACGTGAGCAGGACTCCCGCGACGACGACGGCGCACCCGACCCACTCGAGGGCGGTCGGCCGCTCGCCGAGGACGACCCACGCCGCGGTGAGGCCGGTGACGGGGACGAGCATCGAGAAGGGCGCGACCGTCCCCGCGGCGTGACGGGCCATGAGCCAGGCCCAGATCCCGCCGCCGATGACCGTCGCGATGAAGCTCGTGTAGAGCAGGCCGGCGACGGCCGCCACCCCCGTCGAGTCGCCCAGGCCGGTGAACGAGTCGGCGATCCGTCCCGGTCCCTCGACGGCCAGGCTGAGCGCCAGCATCGGCAGGGGCGGGACGACACTCATCCACATCGTGAAGTGCACCGGCTTGGGTGCCCGCGCGCGTCGCGCGGCGAGGTTGCCGATGGCCCAGCCCAGCCCGCCGAGCACGGTGAGCACGAACGGCCACACCGCGGCGACGTCACCGCGCGCCGCCCCGACGACGCCGAGCCCGGCGACGGCGATCGCGACGCCCAGGGCGGCCCGGCCCGAGATGCGCTCTCCGAGAAGCGCCCCGAGGACGACCGTGAACGGCGCGGAGCTCTGCAGGACGAGCGAGGCGAGACCGGCCGGCATACCTGCGGCCATGCCCCAGTAGAGGAAGAGGAACTGCAGCGTCCCGAACCCCACGCCGTAGAGGACGATCCAGCGCCATGGCACGTCCGGCCTCGGCACGAAGAGGAGGGCCGGCACGGCGAGCAGGGTCCACCTCAGGGCCACGGTGAAGAACGGCGGGAACTGCTCGAGCGAGGCGTGGATGGCGATGAAGTTCACGCCCCAGAGCACGGCGACGAGGACGGCGAGGAGACGATGACGGGCGGGCACACGACAAGCCTGCGCGCGGCATACCGCTTCGGTCTACTGAAAGATTCTGTATGAACTGCGTAGGCTGGCTACATGGATGTCCGCCACCTCACGCTGTTGCGCGAGCTCGCGGAACGCGGCTCCGTCACGGCCGTCGCCGATGCCACTCATCGCACGGGCTCGGCTGTCTCGCAGCAGCTCCGGACCGCCGAGCGCGACCTCGGAGTCCGGTTGGTCGAGCCGGACGGCCGCGGCATACGACTCACCGACGCCGGTCGGCTGCTCGCCGAGGCGGCCGTCGACGTCGAGACCTCGCTGGCCCGGGTCGAGCGCGCCCTCGACGAGTTCCGCGGCAACCCGACCGGGACGGTGCGGATCGTCGGCCTCACGAGCGCCGTCGAGTTCCTCGTGCCGCCCGCCCTCGCGCCACTCGCGGCCGACGGCATCGAGATCGAGCTCGTCGACACCGACGTGTCCGAGGAGGACTACGCCCGGCTCGCCGCCGACCACGACATCGTCGTCGGGCACAGCCTGCTCAGCGCCCACCCCGCCGGCTCCGAGGGCCTCGTCCGCACGACGCTCGTCCGTGAGCCCATCGACGTGGCACTCCCGGCGGCCCACCCCCTGGCCGACCGGGATGTGCTCACGCCCAGGGACGTCGTCGACGAGACATGGATCGCGGTTCCGCAGGGCTTTCCCTTCGCCGCGATCCTCGACGGGGTCGAGCGGGTCACCGGTCGGCCGGCTCGCATCGCCCACCGCGTCCGCGACAACCAGGTCGTCGAGGCGCTCGTGGCGGTGGGCGCCGGCGTCGGGTTCCTGCCGCGGTCCACGACCCGGCCGCGTGACGGGGTCGTCCTCCGCCCGCTCAAGGGTGTCAACGCCCGCCGATGGGTCGTGGCCATGTCGCGTCCGGACCGGGCCGAGCGGGCCGTCGTCCGCCGTGCCGTCGCCGAGCTGCGACGGGTCGCGCGCACCTGACGCAGTACCGGGAACCGGCAAGAAGTCGGGGTGGGGTACCGGGAACCACCAAGAAGTCGGGGTGGGGGTCGGATGCAGAAAAAATTGGGAAATCGGGCCAGTAGTTCGCTTGACCTGTGGTTTTCCTGGCCCGACCGGGTCACACTGTCAGCACCGCCCGTGACCATCAGGCGGCAGCCGTGTGCGCACGACGAGGTGCGCACCGCAGGAGGAGAGGACAACGACGTGACTCGACGACGCACCGTGCGCCGCGGCTTCACGACGGTGGCCGGGATCGCCGCGGCAGCACTCGCCGTGACGGCAGCAGCACCCCCATCAGGGGCCGCACCCGGAGACCGTGAGATCACCGTCGCGAAGGCGCCCAAGGCGCAGTCGCAGACCGACAAGGTCAAGAAGGCCAAGAGCGGAGACAAGCTCGGCCGCCATGACCGCGACCTGCTCGAGAAGGCCCAGGACGAGGGCGCCAAGCGCGTCGTCGTCATGCTTGCCACCGAGAAGGGCCGCACCGCAGAGACGGTCAAGGCCATCGAGGCCGCCGGTGGTGTCGCCGCCACCGTCAACGACCGGCTCGGCTACATCAGCGCCAGCGTTCCGACCGGCAAGGTCGACGCGCTCGCCAAGCAGAAGTCGATCGTCGCGGTCGACCTCAACGAGAGCATCCCGCTGCCCAAGCCCGAGGCCGAGGCCCCGGCGGGTGCGCAGGCGGCCGCCGTCCCGGCGCCCGGTCCGTCCACGCCGGACGACAACCCCTACATGCCGACGCGTGACATCGGTTCGGTCGCGTTCAAGAAGGCCAACCCGACGTGGGACGGTCGCGGTATCACCATCGGCATCATCGACTCCGGTGTCGACCTCGACCACCCCGCCCTGCAGAAGACCACGACCGGCGAGCGCAAGATCGTCGACTGGGTCACCGGCACCGACCCGCTCCTCGAGGGCGACGGCTCGTGGCGCGCCATGCTGACGCAGGTCACCGGCCCGACCTTCACGTATGCCGGTCAGTCCTGGACCGCACCTGCCGGCACCTACCGGATCAACCGGGTCGCGGAGAGCATCTCGCTCAACTCCGACGCCAAGGGCGACTTCAACCGTGACGGTGACACCACCGACACGTGGGGCATCCTCTACGACGAGAAGACCAACGACATCTGGGTCGACATGAACCAGGACCGCGTCTTCTCCGACTCCGAGAAGATGCGCCCCTACAAGGAGAAGTTCGACATCGGTCGCTTCGGGGTCGACAACCCGGCCACGGCGATCAACGAGTCGATGCCGTTCACGGTCGAGTTCCGTGAGGACGTCGACCTCACCCCGGCGGGCATGCCCGGCCAGAAGGCCGACTTCGTCAACATCGGCGTCGTCGAGTCCGCGCACGGCACGCACGTCGCCGGCATCGCGGCGGCCAACGGTCTCTTCGGTGGGCAGATGGACGGTCAGGCGCCCGGCGCCAAGATCGTCTCGAGCCGCGCCTGCTCGTGGGGCGGCGGCTGCACCGCGGTCGCGCTGACCGACGGCATGGTCGACCTCGTCGCCAACCGCGGCGTCCAGATCGTCAACATGTCGATCGGTGGCCTCCCGGCCCTCAACGACGGCAACAACGCCCGTGCCCGCCTCTACGACCGGCTCGTCTCCGAGTACGGCGTGCAGCTCGTCATTTCGGCGGGCAACAGCGGCCCCGGCATCAACACGATCGGTGACCCGTCGGTCGCGACCGACGTCATCTCGGTCGCGTCGTCGATCACCAAGGAGACGTGGAAGTCGAACTACGGCGCCGACGTCTCCTCGGCAGTGGCCCTGCACAACTACTCCTCGCGCGGTCCGCGTGAGGACGGCGGCTTCAAGCCCAACGTTGCCGCGCCGGGCTCGGCCATCTCGTCCATCCCGACGTGGCAGCCGGGCGGCCCGGTCCCCGAGGCCGGCTACCCGCTTCCGCCGGGCTACGCGATGTTCAACGGCACGTCGATGGCCTCGCCGCAGACCGCCGGTGCGGGAGCCCTGCTCCTCTCCGCCGCCAAGGCGAAGGGCATCGCCGTGACGCCGCGTCAGCTGCGTGACTCGATCTACAGCTCGGCCGACTACAAGGCCAACATCGAGGCGATCGGTCAGGGCGCCGGCATCGTCGACGTCCCCGGTGCGTGGTCGATCCTCAAGACGTCGCCGCGCTCGCAGGACTACACGGTGACGGCTCCGGTCTGCACGCCGCTGTCGAGCCTGCTCGCGACGCCGAACCAGGGTCCGGGCCTCTACAACCGCTGTGATGCCGCGAACGGTGGTGTCGTCGTCGGGCAGCAGAAGGCCTACGACATCAAGGTGACGCGCACGTCGGGCGCGAAGGGCAATGTCAGGCACAACGTTCGTCTCGTCGGCAACGACGGCACGTTCCGGCTGCCGACGAGCCAGCGCCCGTCGCCGCTGGGTGGCACGACCAACATCCCGCTCAAGGTCAAGGCCACGACGCCGGGTGTCCACTCGGCGATCCTCGAGATCGACGACCCGTCGACGAACATCGTCGACAAGCGGGTCATGCTCGTGGTCGTCGTGAGCCAGGACCTCAAGGCGCCGACCTTCACGGTCACGCAGTCGGGCAGCGTGGAGCGCAACCTGTTCAAGCGTCTCTTCGTCACCGTTCCGGCGGGCACGAAGGCCCTCCAGGTCAACCTCTCCGGCATCGCGTCCGGTTCGCAGGTCCGCTGGATCGCCTACAACCCGTACGGCAACCCGGTCGAGTCGACCTCGTCGATTGTGTGCTTCACCAACTACAACAACGGTGGCGGCTGCAAGCCGACCTCGCGCTCCTACAGCAACCCGATCCCGGGCGTCTGGGAGCTCCAGGTCGAGGCGCGCCGCACGACGCCGACCCTCAACAACCCGTACTCGATCACCGCGAGTGCGCAGGGTGTCGTCGTCGACCCGGCCACCCAGACCATCGCCTCGGCGAAGGTCGGCCAGGCCGTGCCCGTGTCGTGGAAGGTGACCAACCAGCTCGCCCCCGTGACGATCGCGCCGAAGGGCGGGCCGCTCGGCTCGGCTGTGGCCGGTCGCAAGACGATCGCGAACGGTGAGCTGCAGAAGTTCACCGTGACGATCCCGGCTGGGGCCAGCTCGTTCGTCGCGAAGATCGGCAACCCGTCCGACAAGGGCGCCGACCTCGACCTCTTCGTCCGCAACGCGGCCGGGGCGATCGTGGCGCAGCAGGCGGACGGTGACAGCGAGGAGGCCGTGTCCATCGCGAACCCGGCGGCCGGCACCTACACCGTCGAGGTCGACGGCTACTCGGTCCCGACCGGGTCGACGCAGTACGACTACCTCGACGTCTTCTACTCGGCCGGTCTCGGCACCCTCACGGTGCCGTCGACGACGACCGAGCTCGGCACGGGCGAGTCGACGACGGTGAACGGCACGCTCACCGTCGCGAGCGTCCCCGAGTCGGGGCGCCAGGTGTCCGGCGAGATGCGGGTCCTCTCCACCGAGGGCGCGCTGCTCGGCACGGGCCAGGTCCTGATCGGTTCGGTCACCCCGTGACCTGACCGTCAGCTCCTGACAGTCACGAGCGCCCCGTATGCCGCCCGCGCGGCATACGGGGCGCTCGTCTGCGTGCGCCGAACCGTCCACTTGGGTGAGCTCGGGACGCGAAGGGGTGTCCCCAACCGTCCACTTGGGTGAGCTCGGGACGCGAAGGGGTGTCCCCAACCGTCCACTTGGGTGAGCTCGGGACGCGGTCAGCGGGTCTTGCGCGCCGACGTCACCTCGAACGCCGGTCCCTGCTGGCAGGTCGTCGCCACGTCGTCGCGGCGCACGCCGGTGACCTCGACCTGCCCGTCCGGCACGCTGACCTTGCCGACGAGGACGAAGACGCCCTGGTCGGAGGTGAGCACACGGCAGCCGTCCTCGACGCCGGCGGCGACGGTGCCGCGCAGGGTCACCGGCACTGCGGCCGGGCCGCCCGACGGCACGGGGGTGAGGTCCTCGGGGTACTCGGTCATCGTCGCCTTCCTCACTTGGAACGGAAGCGCCTGCGGGCAGTTCGCGTCGGGGGTGTCGATCGTGACGCCTTCGACGGTGTATGCCGTCCCGGCGCTGAGGCCCTTCGTCTCACCGACGAGGATGTACTGCGTCGCGGTGCGGTCGTCCTTGAACACGGTGCAGCCACCCTCGAGCGAGACGACCCGGCCGGTCATCGTCATGGGCCGGGCGCGCCCGCTGCCGGGCATCGACGGGCCCGCGGTCGGTGTCCCGGACGCCGTCGGCGCGACACTGTCCGTGCTCGCCTCCGTCGTCAACGAGCTGGACGGGGTTGCGGGGTCGCCGCTACCGCACGCGGACAGGAGCCCGACCGCGAAGGCCAGCGGGACGGCATACCGGCTCGTCGACCTCACCGGACCGGACGGGAACGTGCGCATGCTCATGAACCTACGACGCGGCGGGCCGCTGCGGGGTTCCCGCAGGGGCCCGCACGGCCGCTGAAAAGCGCGTTTGGGAGGTACGCGGGGGGTGAGGGTACGGTGTCGCTCAACAGGCACAAAGGGTCCGTCCACACCGTGGTACGGGCTCCCAGACACCGCCGTCCGACCGCACGCCCACCCACAGCGTGAGGCACCGGGCGGCCCGACCGGGCGTCGACACCACGGCGCCTCCTGGGAAGAGGAACGCCCGTGAGCGACACCGAGGTCGCAGCAGACAGCCCCGCCCGCGGCAAGGACCACCACGTGTCCGTCGACCCCGCCGCGGTGAGCGAGCCCCGCTCCGCCGCCGACGGCGGACCCGACATGGTCCAGCTCCTCACCCCGGAGGGCGAGCGCGTCCCGCACCCGGAGTACGACGAGATCGTCGACCGGCTCAGCCACGACGAGCTGCGCGAGCTCTACCGCGACCTCGTGCTCATCCGCCGCGTCGACCAGGAGGCGACCGCCCTGCAGCGTCAGGGCGAGCTCGGGCTGTGGGCCTCGCTCCTCGGGCAGGAGGCCGCCCAGATCGGCGCCGGTCGCGCGATGCGCCGGCAGGACCACGCCTTCCCCGGCTACCGCGAGCACGGCATCGCGTGGACGCGCGGGCTCGACCCGATGCGGCTCATCGCGATGTACCGCGGCGTCGACCGTGGCGCGTGGGACCCGGCCGAGTTCGGCTTCCACCCCTACACGATCGTCATCGGCAACCAGGCGCTCCTCGGCACCGGTTACGCGATGGGCATCCAGCGCGACGGCGCCGTCGGCACCGGCGACGAGTCCCGCGACGCCGCCGTCATCGCGTGCATGGGTGACGGCGCGACGGCGCAGGGCGACAACAACGAGGCGTTCGTCTTCGCCGGCGTCTACAACAGCCCGATCGTCTTCTTCTGTCAGAACAACCAGTGGGCCATCTCCGAGCCCAACGAGCGGCAGACCCGCGCCCCGATCTACAAGCGGGCGGACGGCTTCGGCTTCCCCGGCATCCGCGTCGACGGCAACGATGTCCTCGGTGTGTATGCCGTGGTGTCGTCGATGCTCGACCGGGCCCGTTCCGGTGAGGGGCCCTCGCTCATCGAGGCCTACACCTACCGCATGGCCGCGCACACGACGTCGGACGACCCGACGAAGTACCGCATCTCGGCCGAGGTCGAGGTGTGGAAGCTGCGCGACCCGATCGCCCGCTACCAGCGCTGGCTCATGAGCGAGGGCATCGCCGACGCGGAGTTCTTCGAGGCCGTCGACCGCGAGGCCGACGAGCTCGGCGAGAAGGTCCGGCGCGAGACCGTCGGTATGACCGACCCGCCCACGTCGGACATGTTCGACCACGTCTACGACGGGCCGCACCGCCAGGTCGAGGACGACGCGGCTGCGTTCGCGGCCTACCAGGCATCGTTCGAGGACGCTGCCGAACCCGCGACGACGACGAAGGGGGCGTGAGCATGGCCACCACGAAGACCACGATCGCCAAGGCCATCAACGCCGGCCTGCGCAAGTCCATGGAGCGCGACCCCAAGGTCATCCTCCAGGGCGAGGACATCGGCAAGCTCGGCGGCGTCTTCCGCATCACCGAACACCTGCAGAAGGACTTCGGCGAGGACCGCGTCATCGACACCCCGCTCGCCGAGTCCGGGATCATGGGCACCGGCATCGGGCTCGCGCTGCGCGGCTACCGGCCGGTCATCGAGATCCAGTTCGACGGATTCGTCTACCCGGCGTTCGACCAGATCGTCTCGCAGCTGTCCAAGCTGCACTCGCGCTCGCGCGGCGCGATCAAGCTGCCCGTCGTCGTGCGCATCCCCATGGGTGGCGGCATCGGCGCGGTCGAGCACCACAGCGAGTCCAACGAGGCGTACTTCGCGCACACCCTCGGCCTCAAGGTCGTCTTCTGCTCCAACCCCGAGGACGCCTACTGGATGATCCAGCAGGCGATCGAGTGCGACGACCCGGTGATCTTCTACGAGCCCAAGCGGCGCTACCACGAGAAGGGCGAGGTCGACTTCGAGGCGACGTCGGCGCCACGGGACCTCTTCTCCGCCAACGTCGTTCGCCCCGGCACCGACGTCACGCTGGCCTGCTGGGGGCCGATGGTCAAGACGTGTCTGGACGCTGCTGCGGTGGCGCAGGACGAGGGCACCTCGATCGAGGTCATCGACCTGCGCTCGGTCAGCCCGCTCGACATCGACGCCATCACATCCTCGGTCGAGAAGACCGGCCGCCTCGTCGTGGCGCAGGAGGCGCCGTCGTTCGTGTCGGTCGGGTCCGAGATCGCCGCGCTCGTCACGGAGCGCTGCTTCTACTCGCTCGAGTCGCCGGTGATCCGGGTGGCCGGGTGGAACACGCCCTACCCCGCCAGCAAGGTCGAGGAGCACTACCTGCCCGACCTCGACCGGGTGCTCGACGGCGTCGACCGCGCCCTCGCCCACTGACCCGCTGACCGCACAGGCTTTCAAGGAGAGACGTCCCCATGGGTGTGAAGCAGTTCAAGCTCCCCGACCCCGGTGAGGGTCTGCTCGAGGCCGAGATCGTCGAGTGGAAGGTCGCCGTCGGCGACACCGTCAAGGTCAACGACATCGTCGTCGAGGTCGAGACCGCGAAGTCGCTCGTCGAGCTGCCCATCCCGTGGGCCGGCACCGTCTCCGAGATCCTCGTGAACGTCGGTGACGAGGTCGAGGTCGGCACGCCGATCATCAGCATCGACGACGGCCAGGGTGGCGGTGCTACCGATGGCGGCGGTGCCGGCGGCGCGGCCGAGTCGAAGACCGAGGCGGCCGGCGAGGCCGCCGTCGAGACCGAGGTGCCGGACGTCCCCGCCGAGGGCGAGGAGGAGCCGGTCAAGACGCTCGTCGGCTACGGCCCCAAGGCCGGCGGCTCCACCCGTCGAGCACGCAAGACCGCTGCGAGCGCTGCCCCGACGCCGTCGGTCCCCGTTGCCCCGAGTCCCACTGATCCCAGCATTATCGGGTCACCCGATACCGTCCAGCCCGACCCGACAAGCCTTCCCGGGTCGGGCGGGACGAAGTCGGGTGGAGCTGGCGGGAGAGTGCTCGCCAAGCCCCCGGTCCGCAAGCTCGCCAAGGACCTCGGTGTCGACCTCGCGTCCGTGCCCGCAACTGGTGATGGCGGCATCACCACCCGGGCCGATGTGGAGTCGTATGCCGCGAGCGCCGGTTCCGCAGCCGGCGCACCCGGCGCTGCGGTCGCCTCCGCTGGGGCGGCAACCGGCTCCGGTGCCGCGGGCAGCCAGGCCGGCGGGACGGCATACGGAAACGCCTCTGGCACAGGCGGACTCGGGCTCGCAGAGCGGGAGGTGCGCGTCCCGATCAAGGGCGTGCGCAAGATGACGGCGCAGGCGATGGTCGGGAGCGCGTTCACGGCGCCGCACGTCACCGAGTGGGTGACCGTCGACGTCACCGCGACGATGGACCTCGTCGCGCGACTGAAGAAGGACCGCGAGTTCGCCGACGTCAAGGTCACGCCGCTGCTCATCCTCGCCAAGGCGATGATCCTCGCTGCCCGCCGCAACCCCGAGATCAACGCGGCGTGGGACGAGCAGGCGCAGGAGATCGTCCTCAAGAACTACGTCAACCTCGGCATCGCCGCGGCCACCCCGCGCGGGCTCGTCGTGCCGAACGTCAAGGACGCCGACCGGCTCACCCTGCGCGAGCTCGCGGCCGCCATCGGTGAGCTCACCGCCACCGCCCGCGAGGGTCGCACCCAACCGGCGGAGATGTCCGGCGGGACGATCACCATCACCAACGTCGGTGTCTTCGGCGTCGACGCCGGCACCCCGATCCTCAACCCGGGCGAGGCCGCGATCATGGCGTTCGGGGCGGTCAACCGGCGTCCGTGGGTCGTGACCGATGCGTCCGGGGAGGAGCAGATCGTGCCGCGGTCGGTGACGACTCTCGCGCTGAGCTTCGACCACCGGCTCGTCGACGGCGAGCTCGGCTCGAAGTACCTCGCCGACGTCGCCGCGATCCTGGAGGACCCGACCCGCGCCCTCGTCTGGGGCTGACGCTCCACGTTTCCTCCCCCTTCCACGGGCCGGACACTGCGGTTGCGCGCGTCGCTGAGCGCTGCCAATGTGGCACTCGGGACGAAGGGGGATGGGTCGATGGACGATGTCAGGTCAAGGTCGCTCACGCAGAGGACGCAGGACATCGAGCGCCGCCAGTGCGTGCTCGATGCACTCGTGCCACTGCAGGTCGCGCGCAGTCGCTGTGCCGAGCGGCTGGCCACGAAGGGTGACGTCGAGGGAGTGGACGTCGTCGCCACGGGTGGGGAGATCAGCGACGCAGTGATGGCACGCTCTCGAGCGTGGCGCCATCTTCGCTCGATCCAGATGGACGGCGGGGTGGAGCGCGTCCAACGCTCGATGCCCAACAACCGGTCGTGCCTGAGCGACGGCCTCGACATGGTGAGCATCTGGGACGAGGGCGGGCTGGAACCGGCAGCTCGGCGCCTCATCTCCGGTGAGGACGACGGGAGCTACCGGTTCTCGATCGGCCACCTCGAGATGAAGATCATCGACAAGCGGCAGGTGATGCTCCAGGGGCCGACCCTGGACGGCGCGGCCAGCGTCATGGTCGTCCGGCGCCCCGAGGTCCTTGCCGCTGCGGTGCGCTACTGGCGGGCGGTGGTTGCCCTGTCCCATGCGGCAGCCGACGACGAGACGGCACCCGTCGTGGCGAGTCGTCGCCAGCAACGCATCGTGTCCCTGCTCGCACAAGACCTGTGTGACGACGCCATCGCCGACTGCCTCGGGGTGAGCGTGCGCACGGTGCGCTCGGACATCGCGACCCTGATGCGGGCCCTCGGGGTGCGCTCGCGCTTCGCCGCAGGCGTCAAGTGCCAAGCCCTGATGGACGACTGACAGCCGCGGCTGCCACCTGCCTGGCGGTGTCGCTGCAGCTTTATGCAACGGTGCTGCGCCACGCGCAGGACGCTTGCAGCATTCCTGAATGACGCAGAGTGCGTCGGACACCCAGGAAGGAAGGCAAAGGATGAAGATTCGGAATGTGATTCTCGCCGGTGCTGTCGCTGCGGGAGGCGCGGTCGGGTTCGCGGGGCCGGCGGCAGCCGACAGCGGCCAGGTGTACTCGGTCGGGGCGGCTGCGGTCTCGATCTTCAACGACCAGAATGACGTGGTCACGACGTGTGACCGCGCCCGTGATGGCGAAGGAACGGTGGGCTGGATCTCGGTCCGTCAGGCGGACGGAACCTGGAACGCCTTCCCCCGCGTCTACAACGGTGGTGGCGTGAACACCTGCAGGTCAGGTGACTTCAACGTCCTGCGTGAGGCGGCTCCGGTGCGTCTCTACTCGTGTCTGCAGAACGGCCCGAGTGGTCGCCCGTACAGCTGCGGGGTGGCCACGCTGAACGGCTGACGCCACCGCGGCACACCGACCTCTTCGGTGTGCCGCGCGTTTGCGTGCAAGCGTGCTGACCCGTGCGAGAGTTGTGCGGTGTTCGAGACCTACCGCCCGCTCTTCGCCGTGCCGGGAGCGTGGCGGTTCGTCGCGGCGAGCGCGCTGTCACGCGTCGGCGGGGCGATGTTCGGGGTCGCGATCATCGTCATGATCTCGACCCGCCGGGACTCCTACGGGCTCGCGGGTGCGGTCTCGGCGGGCGGCATCGTCGTCCTCGCGGTCGCGGGCCCGGTCATCGGCCGGCTCGTCGACAAGCGTGGGCAGCTGCGAGCGTCACTGCCGTTCATCGTCTCGGCGTTCGTCGCGGGGATCGTCACGGTCGCGCTGTCGTGGTTCGGCGCGCCCGCGTGGACCCTCTTCGTCGGGTATGCCGTGTCGGCGTTCCTTCCCGAGATGGGGCCGATGTCGCGGGCTCGATGGACCTGGTTGCTGCGTGACGACCCGAAGGCCCTGCATGCCGCGCTCTCGCTCGAGCAGGTCGTCGAGGAGGGCGCCTTCGTCCTGGGTCCGGTGCTCGGGGTGCTCGCCGCGACGACGCTCTTCCCCGAGGCCGGCCTGCTGCTCGCCTATGTCGTCTTCACCCTCGGCGCGGTGTTGTTCTTGCTGGAACGGCGGTCCGAGCCGCCGGTCGTCCCGCACAACGAGCGACCACACGGGCTCGCGATCGGGCGTGCCGGTATGCCGGCCGTGGCGGCTGCGCTCTTCATGGTCGGTGCCGTCTTCGGCGGCAACGAGGTCGTCGCGGTCGCCGTGGCCGAGGAGGCGGGACGGACGGGTATGAGCTCGGTCATCCTCGGCGCGTTCGCGCTCGGGTCGGCGATCTCGGCCATCGTCTTCGGGTCGCGGACCTTCACGGGGTCGATCGCGCGGCGGTTCGTCGTGTGCGCGGCGGCGATGTTCGTGCTGGAGCTGCCCGTGCTCTTCATCGACTCGCTGTGGGGTCTCGCTGCGATGATGCTCATCGCGGGATCGGCCACCGCCCCGACCCTCATCACCGGGATGACGCTGGTGCAGCACCTCGTGCCGCGCGCGTTCATCACCGAGGGGATGGCGGTCGCGATCACTGGGTTGCTCGTCGGGCTGGCCTCGGGTACGGCGCTGGCCGGGATGCTCGTCGACGCGTGGGGAGCGCACGAGACCTTCGCCCTGCCGGTGGCGGCTGCGCTGCTGGCGACACTGATCGCCGCTGCGTGGGGTCGCACCATCGGCCGAGCGACTCGCGCGCCATCGGAGGCTGCGGCTTAGCAAGCCTCCCAATCGATCGGCGTTCTCCCCAGCTCGGTGAGGCGCTGGTTGATCTTGGCGAAGGTCCCTGAAGTCCGGAAGGCCCGCTGGTAGGAGCCGCGAGCACTGGGGTGCGGTGCGGTGACGACACGGTGGCGCTGCTTGTCGATGCGATCGCACGTCTTTATTGCCTCATTGCCCCACAGCACGAAGACAACCGGTTCATCGCGCGCACTCAGCCTGCTGATGACGGTGTTGGTAAAGGCGCGCCATTCCTTCTTGTGCGAGTTCGGGGCACCCTCACTGACGGTGAGTGCGGTGTTGAGAAGGAGCACCCCTTGGCGCGCCCAAGGCATCAGGTCCCCATGGTTCGCCGGAGTGAACCCGTCGTTGGTCAGTGCCACACGGATGTTGCGCAGCGACGCCGGAAACTTGTTGGACGGAAGGTTACGAGGAACCGAGAAGGCAAGCCCGTTTGCCAAGCCGGGGCGGTGGTACGGGTCCTGCCCAAGAATGACGACCGAGACGCGCTGAAACGGTGTGAGATGGAGAGCGGCAAAGACGTCGGCCTCAGCGGGGTAGATCGTTCCCAGTCGTCGCTGTTGTTCCACCCAGCGGAGGTGGTTGCGGAAAGCGGGGCCGGTAGTGATGTCGTCCAGAACCCCTGGCCATGGATGGCGTTGCGCCGCCCATGCCGCAAGTCCTGCGGCCTCGTCGGGATCCTCGTCTGCCAGCAACGCGAGGCTCTCGCCCTCGCGTTCCCAAATGGCGTCTCGAGGGCCGTCCGGGGTGTGATCTCGTGTCGCCATCCAGCCATCGTGTCACCCTGGAACGCCCGTCTTGTGACAAGCCGGATCGGCATGCTCGACGGGGTCCATGTGCACGTGGCCTGACCCGTTCAATTGGGTGACTTTTTCACGGGGTGACCACACGCGAAGGTGCGGTATGCCGTGAGCGTGCGCTCACGGCATACCGCACTTTGGTGTGTCTGTCCGTCAGTGCGTGGCGGCCTTCGCGGCTGCGTCGGCGTCGTTGCGCTCCTGGTAGGCCGACCCCGAGCGCAGCTCGACCTCGGGCAGGAACCACATGATGACGACAGCCGCCACCATGACGAACGCGCCCACGAGGAAGACGTGGTCCATCGCCTCGGAGAAGCCCATGAGGAACGGCCGGGCGAGCCGCTCGTCGAGGGTCGTGAGGAACGAGCTGTCCTGCAGCACACCGCTGCTCGCGGCGGCGGAGCCGCCACCGCCGGACTGCGAGGACTGCGCGAGCTGCTTGGCGAACTCGGCGTTGGCCGGGTCCCGCAGCGCCTCCTGGAACTCCGGCGTCGGGGCGACGGTCCGCATCGCCGAGGCGATCTTCTCCGGCACGAGGGAGAACAGGATCGACAGGAACACCGCCGTGCCGATGGTGCCGCCGATCTGACGGGTGAACGTCGCGGTCGACGTCGCGACGCCGATCTGCTGCGGCGGCACGGCGTTCTGCACGGCGAGGGTGAGCGGCTGGAAGTTGAAGCCGAGGCCCAGGCCGAAGAAGACCATGACGATCATCGTCTGCCACAGCGGGGTGTCGTAGTGGACGTAGTGGAAGACGAAGAGTGAGACCGTGAGCAGCACGACGCCGATGACGGGGAAGATCCGGTAGCGGCCCGTGCGGCTGATGATCTGGCCCGAGATGACCGAGCCGGACATGATGCCGAGCGTCATCGGCAGGAGCAGCAGGCCGGCCTCGGTCGGGGTCGCGCCCTTGACGATCTGCAGGTAGAGCGGCAGCGACGCGAGTCCACCGAACATCGCGATGCCGATGAGGACCGACGCGGCCGACGCGACACCGACGGTGCGGTTGGTGAAGATCCGCAGCGGCAGGATCGCCTCGTCGCCCATCCGGTGCTCCTGCCAGAAGAAGCCGAGGGCGCCGACGGCACCGATGACGTAGCAGAGCAGCGCGTTCGTCGAGGTCCAGCCCCAGTCGCGGCCCTGCTCGGCGACGAGCAGCAGCGGCACGAGCGCGACGGACAGCAGCGCGGCGCCGCCCCAGTCGATGCGGTGGTTGAGCCGGGTGTGCCGCAGGTGCAGGGTGCGCGACACGAGCAGCAGCGCGGCGATGCCGATCGGGACGTTGACGAGGAAGACCCAGCGCCAGCCGGTGATGCCGAGGATCGAGTCGGCGCCGGCGAAGAACCCGCCGATGACCGGGCCGAGCACCGACGAGGTGCCGAAGACGGCGAGGAAGTAGCCCTGGTACTTCGCGCGCTCCCGCGGCGGCACGATGTCTCCGATGATCGCGAGCGCGAGCGAGAAGAGGCCACCGGCCCCGAGTCCCTGCACGGCGCGGAACGCCGCGAGCTGCAGCATCGACGTCGAGAACGTGCACAGCACCGAGCCGACGACAAAGATCGAGATCGCCGCGACGAAGAACTTCTTGCGGCCGTAGATGTCGGAGAGCTTGCCGTAAAGCGGGGTCACGATCGTCGACGTGATGAGGTATGCCGTTGTCGCCCACGCCTGGTGTTCGAGCCCCTTGAGGTCGTCGGCGATGGTGCGGATGGCGGTCGCGACGATCGTCTGGTCGAGTGCGGCGAGGAACATGCCGGACATCAGCCCGAAGAGGATCGTGAGGATCTGGCGGTGGGTCAGGGGTTCGTCGGGGGCTGCGGGTGCAGCGGCGGCTGAGGTCATGAGGCGTCCTTGGCGGGAGAGGCAGGGGAGAAGAGGGGGTGGGCCTCGACGTCGTCGGCGAAGCGACGGAGGAGGCGGTCGAAGGTCGCGAGGTCGCGCTCGCTCCAGGTGGAGGTGACCTCGTCGAGCCAGGCGTTGCGCCGCTCGCGGAGGTCCACGAGCATCCGCTGGCCGTCCTCTGTGAGGGTGAGGACCTGGGCGCGCTTGTCGTCGGGGTCGGGGACCTTCGTGACGAGACCGAGGGCGACGAGGTTCGACACGTGCCGGCTCACCGTCGAGACGTCGAGGTAGACGCGCTCGGCGATCTCGGAGACCCGGCGGGGCTCGTCACGCAGGTTGAACATCAGCGGGTAGCCGATCGGGTCGACCTTCGGGTCGACGCGCGGCGCCCGCTGCTTCACGGCGCCCATGAGCTTCATGGCGCGCACGAGGGAGTCCCCGAACGCGAGACGCGACGTTCGCCCGGAATCAGTTGCTTGCGGCATACAAGCAAGTGTGCGCCGAGATGGTTGCGCGATGCAAGTTCATGTGGCGGAGGGGAGGGATAGGTGAGTTGTGCACGGGGGTGGGCGGACGGCATACGGGGTGCCGCGTCCCTATCCGTCCAATTGGGTGAGTTCGGGACGAGAGGTGGGCGGGTGGCGACGTCAGGGGGCGATGGTGAGGGCGTCGAGGACGCGGCGGGCGACGTCCTCGTCACCAGTCACCGTGTAGTGCGTGTCTTCAGTCGTGACCCGTCCGGCCGCACGTCGCGTCAGGGCCTGCGTCGACAGGGTGATCGTCGTGACCGTGCCGCCGTCCGCGGCGCCGTCGTGTCCCTCGCCCGTGAACAGCGGTATGCCGTGCGCCGCACCGTCGCGCTCCTCCACCCGCACCCCGGCTCGGCCCATGACCGGACCGGTGACGTCGAGAATCACGGCATCGCCCGCCGGCGCACCAGCCGTCCGCGCCACCGCCTTCGGCAGCGCCCGGAACACCTGCGACAGGACGTGCGCAGCACCGGCGCTGTCGAGGTTGCCGGGCCGACCGATCGCCTCGCGGATGTCCTGCTCGTGGATCCACAGGTCGAAGAGCCGGTTCTGGGTGAGGCCGTGCAGCGTCGTCGGCCCGAACGGCCCGGTCGCGTCGTCGTCGGGCGAGGTCGATTCGGCACCAAGGTGGTCCAGCCGCGCGGCCACGAGCTGGTCGAGCTCCTCGACCAGCTCGTCACGCGACCGCCCGCGCCGCGACTCGAGGAACCGCTCGACGAGGGCACCGAGCTCGCCGCGCACGTGCGGCCGGTCGCTGACGTCGAGGTCCGGCGGCGTCTCGCCCTGCACCCACGCCTCGAGGCTGACGATGTGCGCGAGCTGGTCGTGCACCGTCCACCCCGGGCAGGCCGTCGGCAGGTCCTCCTCGCCGGGACGCAGCGAGCCGGCGAGGTCGAGGATCGCTCGCGCCGTGTGCGCGTAGGCGTCGGTCAGGGCGGCCATATCCTCGGGAGGGCTGGGATGCAAGGGCATGGATCCAACGTACAGAGAAGATCCATAGGCTGTTGGGCATGAGCACAGCCACGGCGACCCCACGCACGACCTCGGGGGCACCACCCCACACGTCTCTCGGCCCCTTGGCCGTCATCAGTGTCAGCGGGCTCGCCGTCGCCCTCGTCGCCGCCAGCCTCGCCGGGGTGCTCGCGCCTCTCGTCCTCGAAGATCCCGGGCCCGTGGTGCGCTGGAGCCTGCCGCTCGCGCGCGTCGTCAGCGACCTCTCCTCCGCGACGACGTTCGGCCTCCTGCTCGTCGCGGCGTTCCTCGTGCCGGAGCGCCGCACGACCGAACGTCGGGTCCGCGCCTCCCGACTCGCCGCCGTCACCGGGATCATCTGGACCGTCGCCGCGGCCATCGGTGTCCTCTTCACCTTCGCCTCGCTCGCCGGCCTCACCCTCGGGGACCCCGAGCTCGGCCGGCAGTTCCTCACCTTCGCGTGGGAGCTCGAGATCACGCGCACGCTGATGATCTCGACGGCCCTCGCACTGGTCGTGACGCTCGGTGCGCTCCTCGCGAGGACGCGGACGGCATACGCCTGGCTCTCGGCGATCGCGCTCCTCGCGATCGTCATCGTCGCGCTCACCGGCCACGCCGCCGGCAGCGCCAGCCACGAGGATGCGGTGAACTCCCTCGGCGTCCACCTGGTCGGCGTCGCGGTCTGGGTCGGTGGGCTCGTCGCCATCGCGCTGCTTCGCCCCATCCTCGGCGACGACCTCAAGGCCACCGTCGCCCGCTACTCCGTCCTCGCCGGCTGGTCGTATGCCGCGATCGCGCTCACGGGTCTGCAGCAGGCGATCATCCGGCTGGGTTCGTTCAGCGGCATCAACTCCGCCTACGGCCTCATGCTCGTCGTCAAGACCGCGATCCTCATCCTGCTCGGCTTCATCGGCTGGCAGCAACGCCGCCACATCATCGAGCGCATCGGCCGCGACGGCAGCGGTTTTGCCCGCCTCGTCCTCATCGAGCTCGTCCTCATGGGTGCGGCCACCGGTTTGGGTGCCGTCCTCGGCCGCACGCCGCCGCCGGTCCCCGACACGGTCGAGAACCCGAGCTCGGCGCTCGCGATCACCGGCTTCCCCGACCCGGGTCCGATGCAGACCTCGGACTGGTGGCTCGCGTGGCGACCGAACTGGCTCATGATCGCCATCGCCGTCCTCTCGGTGAGCCTGTATGCCGTGGGCGTGCGTCGCCTGCGTCAGCGCGGCGACGCGTGGCCCGTGCACCGGACGGTGCTGTGGGTGCTCGGGTGGCTCGTCTTCATCTGGGCGACGAGCGGTGCCCCCGACATCTGGGGACGGCTGCTCTTCTCGATGCACATGGTGATGCACATGATCATCGCCATGGTCGTCCCGCTGCTGCTCGTGCCGGCCGCGCCCCTCACCCTCGCCCTGCGGGCGCTGCCGTCGCGGCCGGACAAGACCTGGGGGCCGCGTGAGGTCATCCTCCAGGTCGTGCACTCACGGGCCATGCGGTTCTTCGCCAACCCGGTCGTCGCGGCCGTGCTCTTCTTCGGCTCGCTCGCGGCGTTCTACTGGTCGCCGCTCTTCGAGATCGCCCTGACGACGCACTCGGGCCACCTCGTGATGCTGGCCCACTTCTTCCTCACCGGCTATCTCTTCACCTGGGTGCTCATCGGGATCGACCCCGGTCCGCCGAAGTGGTCGCCGGCGATGCTGCTCTTCATCCTCTTCGCGACGATCTCGTTCCACGCGTTCTTCGGCGTCGCCCTCACCAGCGCGGAGTACGTCCTCGCGCCCGGGTTCTTCGAGCAGATCAACCTGCCGTGGGGTCCGCAGCTCCTCGACGACCAGGAGAAGGCCGGGCAGATCGCTTGGGGCTTCGGCGAGGCGCCGACGCTCATCCTCGCGCTGCTCGTGGCGCGGCAGTGGTTCGCCCGGGACAGGCAGGAGACCAAGCGCCTCGACCGCCAGGCCGACCGTGACGACGACGCCGCGCTCAAGGCCTACAACGCCCGGCTGTCCCGGCTCGGCGACGAGGCCAAGAAGGTGGAGTGATGCGACTCGCGCTCATCCAGCTCGGCTACGGCGACGACGAGACGATGCCGGCGCGCATCGAGCGCGTCTCGGATCTCGTGCGCGAGGTCGTGGACCGGGAGCGGCCGGACCTCGTCGTCCTGCCCGAGCTGTGGGGCCCGACGGGGTTCGACTACCGGAAGTGGGAGTCGCTCGCCGAGCCTCTCGACGGTCCGTGGGCGTCGGCGATGACCCGGCTCGCGGCCGAGGTGGGCGTGACGCTGCATGCCGGGTCGTTCATCGAGCGGCTGGCCTCACCCGGGGCCGACGGGCGCACCCTCGCCAACACGTCACTCGTCGTGACCGCGGACGGCGAGCGGACGGCATACCGCAAGATCCACCGCTTCGGCTTCGGCTCCGGGGAGCCGAAGCTGCTCGAGGCGGGTGACGAGGTCGTCACGACGCAGATCCCCTCTGGCACAGGCGAATCCGTCACCGTCGGCCTGTCCACCTGTTACGACCTGCGATTCCCCGAGCTCTACCGACGGCTGCTCGACGACGGTGCCGAGCTGCTCGTCGTGCCCGCCGCGTGGCCGATGGCGCGGGTCGCGCACTGGACGCTGCTCGGGCAAGCGCGGGCGGTCGAGGACCAGGTCTTCGTCGCGCAGTGCAACACCGCGGGCACGCACGCCGGCACCGAGATGGGCGGGCACAGCCAGGTCGTCGCGCCGACCGGTGAGGTGCTTGCCGAGGCGGGTGCCGACGAGGAGGTGCTCGTCGTCGACATCGACACCCGGCTCGTCGCGTCGACGCGCGAGTCGTTCCCGGTCATCCCCGACCGGCGCCTCTGAGGGGACGCGCAGACCGCCTGTCCCGAAGCGTCCAATTGGGTGAGATCGGGACGGGACGCCGGTCCCGAAGCGTCCAATTGGGTGAGATCGGGACGGGCCGCCGGTCCCGAAGCGTCCAATTGGGTGAGATCGGGACGGGACGCCGGTCCCGAAGCGTCCGATGGGGTGAGATCGGGACGGAGCGGCTCGGTCAGTCGAGGTCGGTGAAGGGCCAGCCGTCGACGATGCCCGGCGCGCGCCCCGGCTCGATGTAGTACTCCGTCCCGAACCACTGCGCGAACATCTCGGCCGGCAGCTGCAGCATCATCCCGACATCGCTCGTCTGGCTCGCGTGACAGGCCAGCGCGGCCCGCTTG
>NZ_PVTI01000023.1 GCF_003002895.1 Knoellia remsis
AACTCCTTCCTCGCCCACCGCTACCGCCGCCTCGCCCGCCGCATCGGCAAACTCCGCGCGATCGTCGCCGTCAGCAGAACACTCCTGACCATCATCTGGCACCTCCTGACCGACCCGACCCAGAGCTACACCGACCTCGGCGCCGACTACTACGACCGCCACATCGACACCACACGCCGCACCCAGCGACACGTCCGCGACCTCCAAGCCCTCGGCTACCGCGTCACCCTCGAACCCGTCGCCTGACCAAAACCCCACACACCACCGCGCCACCCACAGCACTCACCCCTGCCCCCATCACCTTCATTTTCTGGATCAGTCGTCAGAACATCACGTGGTGCGGCGACGGCGGAGGCGACGGTCACGCCGACCGCGCCACGCGGCATACGCCACGAGGAGCACGAGCACAGCCACGGCGACACGCTCGGGCCACGGACCGAGCCGGTCCGACACCGTCGTCTCCGTGCGGATCGTGGCCGTGTCGACGATCTGCTCGGCGGTGAAGAGGCCGGTCTTCTTCGACGAGACCGACCCGTCCGGCGCGATGATCCCCGAGACCCCAACCGTCGAGACGTGCGCGACGGAGCGGCCGTGCTCGATCGCCCGAATCCGCGAGATCGCGAACTGCTGTTCCGACTCGGCCGTGTAGCCGAACGTCGCGTTGTTGGTCTGCACGACGAGCAGGCTCGCCTCCGCACCCGGCTGGCCGACGGAGTCGCGCATGAGCTGGTCGTAGGCGACCTCGAAGCAGATCGTCGGCAGGGCCCAGAACGCCCCACCCGGCGCGTCGACGCGGAAGGCCCCCAGCTCCGTGCCCGCGACGAAGTCCCTCGTCACGTAGTCGACCTTGTCGCTGAAGCGGCGGAAGAAGCTGCGGTACGGGATGTATTCGGCGAACGGGACGGGGTGGTTCTTGATGTACCGCTCGGGCGCGGCACCATCGGCACCCGGACGGTAGAGCAGCGACGCGTTGGACAGGTTCGAGCCCGGCTCCTGCAGGACGGCGCCGATGAGCAGCGGGACGCCGACCGCGCCGAGCGCGCGCTGGACCTGCGCTGCGGCGTCGGGGTTGCGCAGCGGGTCGATGTCGCTGGAGTTCTCCGGCCAGATGACGAGGCTGAGGTCGTCGGGCTTGTTCGCGCCGATGGCCTCGGTGCCGCGCACGTGGTTGTCGAGGACGGCCCGGCGCTCGGCGTTGAAGTCGAGACCCGCCCGGGGCGTGTTGCCCTGGACGAGCCCGATGGTGACCTGGCGTCCGTCCGTCGGCGGCACGAGCGTCACGCCGACGAGCGCCACGGCGACGACGGCGGCCGCGAGGTGCAGCACCCCGGCCCGGCTCCCCCGACGAAGCTGCACGACCGTGACGAGCAGCGCGGTCCCGACGAGCGCGACCGCGGCGGTGACGCCGGGAGCGCCGAGGTAGCGGGCGACATACGCCATCGGGCTGTCGGCCTGGCTGAACGCGAGCCGGGCCCACGGGAACCCGCCGAACGGGGTTGTCCCGCGCGCCAGCTCCTGCGCCACCCACGCGAGCGGGATGAGCAGGTATGCCGTCCGCGCACTGAGCGGGTATGCCGTGTGCGGCCGCGGCGAGCGGCGATCCGGTGCATTCGCCGCCCGTGAAAAACTCACCCAATTGAACGCTGGAGACGTGTCGCGAGCGTTCAATTGGGTGAGTTTTTCACCGGTGGTGTCGGCGGGCTGTCGGCTGCCGAGGCGCTGGGAGACGTACCCCACCACTGCACCCATCGCGCCGAAGTAGAGCGCCTCGAGGGTCGCCAGCGCGAACCACGGCAGCTTGCCGACGAAGATCCCCGACCAGGAGATGACCGGCACGAAGAACGCCAGCCCGGCCACGAACCCCAGCCCGAACCCGCCGCGCCCACCCGCACCCCAGGTGGCGCCACCGAGGAGCGCCACCCCGACCGGCGCGAGCCACCACAGGTTGTACTCCGGGAAGGCGAGCCACAGCGCGAGGCCGGCGACAACCGCGAGCAGCGCGCGGACGGCATACGGGAAGGATCGCGGCGGCACGCGCATACGGTAGGCCACGAACACCGCGAGGACCCTGAGAGATGCCTGAGGGCACGATGCCGGTGTCGGCGTCGTGCCCTCAGGGCGGTGCGGACCGGGGGGGGGGGGGGGGGGGGGGGGGGGGGGGGGTCAGCGCAGGTACGGGATGGAGCGGTCGAGCAGGCCGCGCTCCTTGAGCTCGGCGCGCAGCGGGATCTCGTCGTCGATCCAGCCGGACTGCTTGATGCCCCAGAAGGACGCGTGGTCCGGGCCGTAGCCGAGGAGCTGCTGGTGCAGCGGCGAGAGACCCTTGAACCACTCGGACGACTGGTCCGCGACGGCCTCGTCGAGCGGGCGGATCCAGCGGTAGGTGTAGCCGATGAACATGAGCTTGCGGATGCGGTCGCTCTTGTTCATCGACCGCGAGTGCCAGAGGCGGCGGTCGAAGATGAACGCGTCACCGGGCTCGAGCGTGACCTCGATGGCGCCCTCGGGCTCGATGATCGGGTCGCCCGGCTTCTCGGGGCGGCCGGCGAGGGTGTTGTTGAGGTGGCTTCCAGGAATGACCTTGGTGTTGCCGTAGCCGGGCTCGGACAGGTCGGTGAGCGCGTAGCAGATCTTCGTCATGAACATCGGGCGGACGTCCATGTCGATGTCGGAGTTCTGCCGGTAGCCGTCCTGGTGCCAGTTCCAGAACGGCGGCTCGTCCTTCGGCGGGTTGACGTCGATGTGGTTGTGGTGGGTGTAGATGTTCCAGCCCATCGTCCCCCAGATGTAGGGGAAGGTCGTGGGCCAGTTGAGCAGCTCGACGAAGCGCGGGTCCTTGTGCATCCAGCCCATGACGTGGATGGAGCGGTCCGGGCGCAGCTCGCCGGCGGCCTCCTCCTCGGCGTAGATCGTGTCGACCGCGTTCTCGAAGTAGGCGCGGTCGGCCTCGGGCAGCGCGCCCTTGATGACGTAGAAGCCGTCGCGGGCGTACTGCTCGCGGATCGCCGGGTCGAGCGGCTCGAAGCCGGTCAGGTCGGTGTTGGCGTCAATGACGGACATGCGGCAGAGCTCCCTGCGGTGGACTGGTCTGGTGGTCAGGTCCGGGTCGGATCGTGACCGGAATCTGATGCGTTTTTGATGCTACACCGGCGTGTCGCGGGTCTTGGGTATGCCGTCCGCGCGCGTATGCCGTTCGCGCCCCTTCCGCCTCGCATCAACTTTCCCGCCCCATGCGACAACCTTGAGCGAATGAGGGGAACGGTTCCCCGCACTCACTCAACCTTCCGCCATGGGGCGGGAAAGTTGGGAGACGGTCGACGCGTCAGCGGGGCGGGACGACGACGACGCCGCGGGCGGTGGTCGCGACGACCGGCGGGTCGAGGACGTCGGCCGCTGACTCACCGCGCTCGGGGTTGCCGCGGGCGACGACGCGCACCTCGAACTCCATCTCGCGGCTGCGCGAGCCCACCCGGACCAGGGTGGCCTCGATCTCGATGCAGTCCCCCGCGCGCACCGGGGCCCGGAACTGGACGTCGCTGTAGGAGGCGAACAGGCCCTCGTCCCCGTCGGTGATGATGCACATCTCGGTCGCGACGTCACCGAACGCGGCGAGCGAGTAGGCGCCGTCGACGAGGTTCCCGGCGTAGTGGGCGTGGCTGTAGGGGACGTAGCGCCGGTGGAGGACCCGCTGACCCACCTTGGGCGTGCCGGAGGCGGTGCCCGCCGAGGTGGGCTGGTCCGCGGACTCGACCGAGCTGTTCATACGGCTCATGCTCCCTTGCTCTGCTGTTGCGCGGACTGCGTCGTGCTGGACTGCGTCGTGGCGCGCGGCGCGACGAGCGCGTGCACGAGGTAGCTCGCGACCTCGCCGGGAGTCGTCCCGCGACCGAAGATGCGATCCACGCCGAGCGCCCCGGCGCTGCCCTCCTCGAAGCGCGGACCGCCGACGACGAGGTGCGGCACCTTGCCCGCGGGGAACGCCTCGCGGAAGGCCGCCGACATCGCCGTCGTGTTGTGGATGTGCGCATCCCGTTGTGTCACAACCTGACTCACGAGGACGGCGTCGGCCTTCTCGGCACGGGCGCGTTCGACGAGATCGGGGATGAGGACCTGCGCGCCGAGGTTCACGACCGTGATCTCGCGGTGGTACTCCAGGCCCTTCTCCCCCGCGAACCCCTTGATGTTGAGGATCGCGTCGATGCCGACGGTGTGCGCGTCGGTGCCGATGCACGCCCCGACGACGACGAGCTTGCGGCGCAGGTGCCGCTTGATCGCGGTGTTGATCTCCTTGCCGGAGAGCAGCGGGAACTCGCGCTCGACGACCTCGACGAGCCCGGGCTCGACGAGGTGCTTCACCGGGCCGTAGACGACGAAGAAGGTGAACCCCTCCCCGATCGGCTTGGAGTGCACGACGAGCGCCGGCTCGATGCCCATCTTCCCGGCGAGCTGGAGTGCGGCGCCCTCGGCGCGCTTGCCGTGCGGCATCGGGAGGGTGAAGGAGACCTGGACCATGCCGTCGCCGGTCTGGTCGCCATAGGGCCGTATGACGCTCGGCAGCTCGGTGACCGCCGCGCCCCGGGGCGACGGATCCGCCTGTGCCGCATCCCCTTTCGCGTTGCTCGTGCTCATCGCGTGGCTCCGCTCTCGAGAAGGTCGATTGCCGGGTTGACGTAGCCGTCGGCGCGCTCGGCGACGCCGTCGAGGCCCTTGCCCGCCGTCGCTGGACGCTTCATCTCCCCGAAGGTGCCATCGGCGATGGCCTCGAGCAAGGGTGCCTTGCCGGGCTCGTCGGCGATCCGCTCGAGCAGGTCGATCGCCTCGCCGAGCACCTGTCGGGCACGCGTCTGGATGAACCCGTCACGCGGCGGGTGGAAGTCCTCGGTCAGTCCCCCGGCCGCGTTCAGGACGTAACGGACGTTCTGCAGCGCGATGTCGCGGTCGGAGATCCACGGCGTCACGACGGCCTCGGTCATCATTCCGACGAGCAGGATCCCTTGGCCGGTCAGTGCGCCGACGAGGTTGAAGAACCCGTCGAGCAGGTTCCCGCGGAAGACGTCGCCGGTCATGTGCTTCGTCGGCGGCATCCACTTCAAAGGTGCGTCCGGGAAGAGAGTGCGCGCGAGCAGCGCGTGCGCGAGCTCCATACGGAACGAGTCGGGCAGGTCGGGGTTGATCTCGAACGCGTGCCCGAGGCCGAGCTGCCAGTTCTCGAGCCCGGCCTCCTTGGCGAAGTACTCGTTGAGGAGCTGGCTCACCGTCACCGTGTGCGCGGCCTCGACGGCGTCGCTCGTCGTGAGGTAGTTGTCCTCGCCGGTGTTGATGATGATGCCGGCGCGCGCGTGGATCTGGCGGCTGAATCGCTGGTCGACGAACGTGCGGATCGGGTTGATGTCGCGGAAGAGGATTCCGTACATCGAGTCGTTGAGCATCATGTCGAGCCGCTCGAGCCCGGCCAGCGTCGCGATCTCCGGCATGCACAGGCCCGAGGCGTAGTTCGTGAGCCGGATGTAGCGGCCGAGTTCCTTGCTCGTCTCGTCGAGCGCGGCCCGCATGAGCCGGAAGTTCTCCTGGGTAGCGTAGGTGCCGGCATACCCCTCGCGGGTCGCGCCCTCCGGGACGTAGTCGAGAAGTGACTGCCCGGTGCTGCGGATGACGGCGATGATGTCGGCGCCCTCGCGGGCGGCGGCCTGCGCCTGCGGGATGTCCTCGTAGATGTCGCCGGTCGCGACGATGAGGTAGATCCAAGGGCGCTGCTTCGGGTCGCCGTGGCGTGCGATGAGCCGGTCGCGCTGGGCGCGCTGCTTGTCGATCGTCCGTATGCCGGCCGCGGCGGCCTTGCGGGCCTGCTTGGCTGCCGTGGTCGCGGCCTTGCCGTCGGGGATGCGGAAGTCGACGCTGCGGCTGCTCGACTTCTGGGCGAGGGTGAGCAGGTCGGGTGCCTGACCGCGCGCGAGGGCGTCCCACACCGGCAGGGCGACGCCGTGTTCGAGGCCGACGCTCTCGCGGACCGCGTCGACGAGGTGGTTGACCCACGGGACGCGCTCGTGGTCGGCGCCGCTCAGGCCGGCGAGGCGGAGGGTGGCCCGCTCAACCGAGACCGTCGTGTGCTTGTTGGCGATGTCGACGACCGGCTTGCCGACCTTGCGCGCGAGGGTGCGGGCGCGGCGGACGTCGGCGCGGTCCAGCTCGAGGATGGGAGGGCGAGGTGAAGACACGAGGCGAATCTACCAATCGGAAGAGAGGACTTGCGGCCAGACGCCACCGAGGCCGCAAATCCTCCCTACGGGTGGCTTCAGCCGGCGTAGTCCCCGGCCTTGGTCAGCACCTCAGCCGGGATCTCGTCCACGATCTCCGAGACCGTGGTGGCCGAGGTGAACCGCATGTTGTTGACCCGGCTCGTCGTCTCTTCCGCGACGAGTGCGGCGGTGCCGGTGTCGAAGACCAACGACTGCACCACGCCCGCTCGGATCTCCTCGTCGGCGAACGACAAGGTGGTGCGGCCCCCGGCCTGCGTCGCCGTCACCTCAGGGAGCGAGCCGGCCACCTCGATGGCGGCCGCGCGGGTCGCCGCCGGCACGTAGCCCATCCGGAGCACATCGCCCAAAGCGACGAAGACGGCCTCGTTGTGGCTCGACGACCCCTGGACGCGGGCATCGAGCAGCCGGCGCAATGCCCCGGGGTCGGAGGGCAGGCTCCGGGCTCCTGCCGGGCTGTAGTCGATGGGACCACGATCCAGGGCCGGGAAGCTGAAGTACTCGACCCCTTCGCGCCGCACGTCGCGGCGCCAGATGCGCCCATCGGGGGCAGTCCAGGACTCCAGGGTGCTGCGACCGGCATCCATCGACGGGTCCGGGCTCTGCTGGTCCTGCTCCACCACCCTGTGGAGGAACTTCCCGTCCGGGATCACCGCCGGCTCGGTACGACGCGCGGACGTCGCGAGCTGAGCCACGGCGGCACTCGCAGTCGCCGACTTGCTGTCCATGACCGCTGGCGCCACGACGGCAACTGCTGCGAGGGCTGCCGCCACACCTCCCAAGGCGAGCACGCGCCGGCGAGTGGCGCGTCGCGGGAACCGCCTCGTGACGTCTGCGCGGCCGCGGTCGAACGGTTCGCGTCGTCGGTGCAGGTCATCGAGGACGGTGTCCAGCACGGAGGTCTCTCGGGCGAGTGTCCACGTCTCGGTGAGCTCGACGTCGCTGGGGCGCGACGCGGCGAGAACGTCGAATGGGTCACGGGTCTGGGTCGGGTTCGGGGTCATGAGGTCTCCTTGACGAGTCGGGGTGCGGCGACCGAACGACCTGCGCGCACGAGGTCAGGGGTGTCGCTCGTTGGCGGTGGGGCGGCATACGCCGCCTTGAGCCGGTTGCGCGCCCTGTGCAGCCGCACGGTGAAGGCGCGCACGGAACAGTCCGCGACAGCGGCCGCTTGGGCAGGGGACAGTCCGTCCCATGCCGTGAGGAGGAGTGCCTCGCGCTCGGCGCGCGTGCACTGCGCCAGAGCCGCAAGGACGGTGTCGCGCTCGAGCACCGACTCGTCAGCGGACGGGCTCGTCGCGGTCCACCCCTGCCGGACCGCTGCGAACCACACGTCGTCGGCGCGCCGACTCGTCCTGCGCTGGTTGGCGATGACGTTGCGCGCCACGACGAGCAGCCACGGCAGCGGGTCGTCCGGCACCTTCTCCGGCCGCCGCCACGCGACGAGGAACGTCTCGGAGACGACGTCGTCACACTGGCTCTCCTCGACGTGTCTGCGTGCGTACGCGTAGACCCGTGCGGCGTGCGCACGGAAGGCGGAGGCGACCCGGTCGGTCGGCTCGTCCGGCTGGACGTGATCCGGCGGTGGTGGCGTCATACCTGTGTATGTCCGCTCGTCCTCCCCGATCACGCCCACGCACCGATTCTTGCGCCGAGCGCGCGGTCACGCGGACATAAAAGTCGGTTGTGCGGCATACGGACACTCCGGTGCGATGGATGACATGGCACTCGACCTCACCCGGTTCGACCACCTCACCCAGGACGAGCTGTGGGACGCGGACGCCGCGGCCCGCTACGACTCCCCCGGCGAGGGCATGTCCTCCCCCGAGGTGCTCGGTCCGACCGTCGACCGGCTCGTCGACCTCGCGGATGGTGGGCCGGTGCTCGAGTTCGCCGTGGGGACGGGCCGTGTCGCGATCCCGCTCGCCCGTCGCGGCGTGCCAGTGGCGGGGCTCGAGGCGAGCCGGCACATGATCGACCAGCTCCACCGCACCGACGGCGGCGACCTCCTCACCCCCGTCGTGCGGGGCGACATGGCGTCGACACGGGTGCCGGGCGAGTTCTCGCTGGTCGTCCTCGTCTTCAACACCATCGCCAACCTGCTCACCCAGGACGCCCAGGTCGAGTGCTTCCGCAACGCTGCCGCGCACCTGCGGCCCGGCGGCCGGTTCGTCATCGAGCTGTGGGTGCCGGACCTGAGGGGTGTCTCGCCGTCGGTGCCGGCGCAGGTGTTCGGTGCGCGCGACGACTACGTCGGACTCGACGTCATGGACACGGCGACGCAGCGACTCATGTCGCACCACGTCCACTTCGGGCCATCCGTCGGTGGGGACGACCGGGGTGCGGCGCGGATCGGCTTCACGCCGCACCGCTACATCTGGCCGTCCGAGCTCGACCTCATGGGGCGGCTCGCGGGGTTCGAGCTCGAGTCTCGGCATGCGGACTGGACGGGCGCGCCGTTCACGTCGGAGTCGGGGTCGCACGTCTCGGTCTATCGCCTGCCCGCCTGAGTGTGTCGGTGTGGCTACAGTCGAAGGCATGCCGATCCCCCAGGTCGTGACCCGCTTCAACAAGGCTGTCGGCAACAAGGTGCTCATCCACCTCGCCGGCCTCGGGCCGTTCGTCGAGCTCGAGCACGTCGGTCGGAAGTCCGGCAAGACCTATCGCATCCCGCTCAACGCGTTCCGCCACGGCGACGTCGTGACCTTGGCGCTCACCTATGGGCCGAAGGTCGACTGGTACCGCAATGTCGTTGCGGCACAAGGCTGCCGCATCCGGATGGGTGACGAGATCCTCACCCTGGGTGCGCCCCGCACGATCTCGACAGCGGAGGGGATGCGGCGTATGCCGTTCGTCGCGCGGCCGATCTTACGCACCGCGAACGTCACCGACTTCGTCGAGCTCCCCGTCGTGTCGCGCGACTGATTGCCCGTTCTGGTCGCTGCGTGCCAGCGCTGGCCGACCACAACGGGCAATCAGTCGGCCGGGCTACGGCCACAACGGGCAATCAGTCGAGCGGCCCACTGCCAGAACGGGCAATCAGTCGGCCGACCCACCGCCCGAACGGGCAATCAGTGGGATGACAGGCGGGACTCGAAGAGGCGGCGCACCTCCGCATTGCCGCGCAGGAGGTCGAGCGCGTATGCCGCGTGGCCGGGGACGTAGCCGTTGCCGACGAGCATCGTGACGTCGGCGGCGAGCCCTTCGGCCCCGAGTGCTGCGGCGGCGAAGTTCGTCGCCATCGAGAAGAAGATGACCGTGCCACCCTCGGCGGTCGCGAGGATCGCGGGCTGCTCGGCCCCGGTGACGTCGACGCAGACGACGGTGAGATCGGCCGGACCGCCCACGGGGACAAGGGATTCCACGAGGGCGAGCGGGTGGCGGGCGTCGGCGACCACGATGTGCGTTGCGAGCCCGGTGCCTTCGAGCAGCGCCGCCTCGGCGTCGTCACGCACGACCGCGACACGACGGGTCGCGCCGGCGTCGGCGGCCGCGGCCAGCGACAGCGACCCGGACTTGCCCGCGCCCCCCAGGACCACGACCGACGGCGCGCCGTCCTCGGAACCCGCGCGGCCGGCATACGAGCGGACGGTGCGCGAGACGAGCGCGGGTGCGCCGCAGACGTCCATCACCATGAGCGCGAGCTCGGGTGCCAGGTCGTCCGGCAGCACTGCCGCGATGGAGCGGCCGAAGAGGATCGCGTGGCCGCGGGCGGGCACCCGCTCCCCCAGGCCGTCCCAGCCCTCGAGGCCGTCAGTGATGGCGAGCGGGGTGAGTGACAGGGAGACGAGCGTGGCGACGCGGTCACCGACGGACAGGCCGAGGTCGGACTGCGGGCCAACCTCCGCGACGGTGCCGATGAGCATGCCGCCGCTGCCGGTGACGGGGTTCTGCATCTTGCCGCGGGTCGCGACGATGTCGAGGACCTCGGCGCGGATCGCGGCGCCGTCGCCGGAGTGCTTGTCGTGGAGCTGGCGATAGGACGCGGCGTCGAGATTGAGGGTCTCGACGTCGATGCGCACCTCGTCCGGCCACAGCTCGGGGCGGGTGTCGAGCACCCTCGCGGCCTGCGGGAGTGACTCCCCCGCGGGCTCGAGGACGCGGTGCACACCGAAGGGCGAGGACGCAGCAGACGGCGACGACGCGCCGCGAGGTGACGTCGCAGCGGACGGCGAGGCGGGCGGCATACCCGAAGACATCACGCAAGTTCTCCTGTATCGCGACACGCAGCAACAAATATTGCGGCAATGATGTGACTCAGCCGTGTTCTGTCCGTATCCTCGCACGTATGACGACGAACATCGAGCAGCCCTACGCCTACGCGCGCCGCGAGCTCGTCGAGCCCGACTGGACGCGGTTCCCGGGCTGGCGCGACGTCACGGCGGAGGACTGGGCCAGCGCCCAGTGGCAGCGTGCGCACTGCGTCAAGAACCTCGCCCAGCTGCGCGACGTCATGGGCGACCTGCTCACCGACACGTTCTACGCCGACCTCGAGCGCGACCAGGCCGAGCGGGCGACGATGTCGATGCTCGTGCCACCGCAGATGGTCAACACGATGGTGCCGGCGACGTCGTCCCCCATGCCGGCCGCGGGCGTCGAGTTCACGCGCGCGTTCATGGCCGACCCGGTGCGGCGCTACATGCTCCCCGTCTTCAGCGACCGGCGCACCGACTGGCCGTCGCACCCGTTCGCCGCCCGCGACAGCCTCCACGAGCACGACATGTGGGCCGTCGAGGGGCTGACCCACCGCTACCCCACCAAGGTCCTCGCCGAGATGCTGCCGACGTGCCCGCAGTACTGCGGCCACTGCACGCGCATGGACCTCGTCGGCAACTCGACGCCGCAGATCGCCAAACTCAAGCTCGCCGGCAAGCCCGTCGACCGGCACGCGGCGATGCTCGACTACCTCCAGCGGACTCCCGGTGTGCGGGACGTCGTCGTGTCCGGCGGTGACGTCGCGAACATGCCGTGGAAGAACCTCGAGGGCTTCCTCGACAAGCTGCTGCGCATCGACTCGATCCGCGACATCCGGCTCGCGACGAAGGCGCTCATGGGCCTGCCGCAGCACTGGCTGCAGCCGGACGTCGTCGAGGGTGTGGCGCGGGTGTCGGCGCTGGCGCGTTCGCGCGGGGTGTCGCTGGCCATCCATACGCACGTCAACCACGCGCAGTCGGTGACGCCGCTCGTGGCCGAGGCGGCGCGCGCGATGCTCGAGGCGGGCGTGCGCGACGTACGCAATCAGGGCGTCCTCATGCGCGGCGTCAACGACTCGTCCGAGGACCTGCTCGACCTGTGCTTCGCGCTGCAGGACGACGCGATGATCACGCCGTACTACTTCTACATGTCTGACATGATCCCGTTCTCCGAGCACTGGCGGCTCTCGCTCGCAGAGGCGCAGCACCTGCAGCACTCGATCATGGGCTACCTGCCCGGGTTCGCGACGCCGCGCATCGTGTGCGACGTGCCGTTCGTCGGCAAGCGGTGGGTGCACCAGGTCGACTCGTACGACCGCGAGCGGGGAATGTCGTTCTGGCGCAAGAACTATCGGACTTCGATCGAGGGCTCGGACGAGCAGGCGCTGTCGCGCGAGTACGTCTACTACGACCCGATCTACACCCTCCCCGAGGCCGGCCAGGAGTGGTGGCGCTCGAACACCGACGTCGACGAGGTGCACGCCGCCGCGCTCGCCGGTGCCGGGGCGAGCCGCGAGGCGTCCGTCCGCGATCTCGGGTGAGCTGAGCATTGCCGCATGCCGGCGCACGCGGAGCGTGGGACCCGCGGGCCGAGGTGCGCGCACGGCATACGGTGGGCGCATGGGACGCAAGGACCGCGGTGGCTCGGTGGGCACGCCGGCAACCGTCGCGCTGACGCGCGCCGGGATCTCGTATGCCGTCCGCGCCTACGAGCACGACCCTGCGGCTGAGTCGTTCGGTCTCGAAGCGGCGGAGGCCCTCGGGGTCGAACCGGGGCGGGTGTTCAAGACGCTGCTCGTCGACACGGGATCGGGTCTGGCCGTCGGGATCGTGCCCGTCGATCGGTCGCTCGATCTCAAGGCCGTGGCGTCGGCTCTCGGTGTGAAGAAGGTGACGATGGCGGATCCTGTTGCGGCAGAACGCAGTTCGGGCTATGTCGTCGGCGGGATCTCACCGATCGGTCAGAAGCGGGCGTTGCCGACGGTGGTCGACGCGACGGCCGAGTCGCACTCGACCGTGTTGGTGTCGGGTGGCCGGCGCGGGCTCGACCTCGAGCTCTCCCCTGCGGATCTCGTGGCCGTGACGGGTGCGGTCGTGGCACCCATCGCTCGCTGACGCGTTGCTGCAGCCGGATCAGGACGCGAGGCGCAGGTGGTCCGGCAGCTCGCGCACGCAGTGCTCGGTGGCGACGTAGGTCCCGAGGAGCGTGATGTCGAGCTCGCGACACGTGTCGACCGCGACCTGGTGCACGGCGCGGTCGGTGTCGGTGAAGAGCGGTGAGCCGTCGCGGCCGAGAGTGATGACGACCGCGGGCGGGCGGGTCTCTTCGAGGAGGGTTCTCAGGACGTAGCGGACGCTCTCGGGGATGGCCGGACCCATGTCGCCGATGACGATGGGTTGCAGGGCGCGGTGGTCGGCGTCGAGGAGAACGACGGACAGGCAGCCGTTCTCGCGGTCGGCGAGTCCGACGAAGAGGTCGACGGCGTCGCCGCGCAGGACGGGGTCGTCGAGGGACAGGTCGCGGAAGTTCTGGGGCAGGTTCTCGAAGGTCATGCCGCAGAGCGTGCCCGAAATCGCGGAACTCGCCGCAGACTTATCCACACCCCCACCACTGATTGCCGATTCCGTTCACCCCGCTCCCCACTGATTGCCGAATCCGTTCGGCCCTAGCGCACGGAGCCAGCAATCAGTCGGGTTCAGGTTCGGGACCGGCGACGACCGGCGAGGGTCAGAGCGGCAGGTGCGCGGCCGGCATACGGAACAGCGCCGGGGCGGCATACGGAACGCAGACCACAGTCGGCGCGCGGACGGCATACCGACCACCCCCCGCCGTCAGGCGCGGCTCACTCCCACGGGGTGGAGAGCACGACGGTCGTGCGCGTCGAGACGTTGGCGACGGAGCGGATCGTCGCGAGCAGCTCCTCGAGCTCGAGCGGCGTCGCGACGCGGACCTTGAGGATGTAGTTCATGTCGCCGGCGACGGAGTGGCACTCCTCGATGGCGGCGATCTCGCGCAGCTTCTCCGGGACGTCGTCGGGCGCGGCCGGGTCGAACGGCGCGACGGAGATGAACGCCGTCATCGCGACACCGATCGCGGCATGGTCGACGCGAGCCGTGTAGCCGGTGATGACGCCACGCTTCTCGAGGCGGCGAACCCGCTGGTGCACGGCGGACGTGGACATGCCGAGGGCACGGCCGAGGTCGGTGTAGCTCATCCGCCCGTCGACGGTGAGCTGCTCGACGATCTTGCGGTCCAGGTCCTCCACGTCCGCCACCCTAGTCGGGGACGCGCTCTCATAGGCTGACCGCCATGACGGACCGGCTGCTGCTGCTCGACTCGGCTTCGCTCTACTTCCGCGCGTTCTATGGCGTGCCGGACCGGCGGTCCTCCCCCGACGAGCCGCCGACGAACGCCGTGCGCGGCTTCCTCGACATGATCGCGACGCTGGTGAGTGCCCAGCACGCGACCCACCTCGTGGCTTGTTGGGACAACGACTGGCGGCCGCAGTGGCGCGTCGACCTCATCCCGAGCTACAAGGCGCATCGCGTCGCCGGGGCGGCGGACGACGTGGCGCCGGCGTCGCCGGGTGATGCCCCGGACCAGGCGCACCCGGCCTCGTCCGACACGGCCGCCGAGGAAGTCCCGGACGACCTCGAACCGCAGGTGCCGATCATCGCGGATGCGTTGCGCGCGTTGGGAATTGCGCGGCTCGGGGCGGACGGGTTCGAGGCCGACGACGTGATCGGGACGCTGGTCGAGCGGTACCGGGGGCGGATGCCGATCGACGTCGTCACGAGCGACCGCGACCTGTTGCAGCTCATCTCGGATGCCGATGGTGTGCGAGTGCTCTACACCGGCAAGGGTGGGGTGCGCGAGCCGGACCTGGGGACGCAGTCCTACCTCGAGGAGAGGTATGCCGTGTCTTCCGGTGACGCGTACCTCGACATGTCCGTGCTGCGCGGGGACACGAGCGACGGGTTGCCGGGGGTCAAGGGCATTGGGGACAAGACGGCGGCACAGCTCATCGTGACGTATGGCTCACTCGACGGGCTGCGCCGCGCTGTGGCCGATGGTGACCCGGCGATCAAGGGGGCGCGGCGGACCAACCTCGAGGCGGCGGCGGATTATCTGGATGTGGCTCCTCGTGTGGTTCGGGTGGCGCGCGATGCCCCGGTCGGGGACGTTGACGCGGCGCTGCCGACTGCTGTGGCGGACGCGCGGTTGCTCAGTGCGCTCGCCTCGGACTACGGGCTGACGAACCCGATCAACCGCGTGCTCTCGGCGCTGCAGATCCCCTGACGCCCGGCTCTGTCAGTGGTCACTGACAGAGTGGGTCCATGGGGATGGGTATGCCGCGAGCGGCCTTCTGCGGGAGGCGTTTTCGTCGTGCGGTCGGTATGCCGTTGCGTGGTCCGGTGACGTTGTTCGTGTCACTGTCAGTGGTGGCTGACAGGGTGGTTCCATGACCGCAGCGACACCGCTTCGACCCTCCCCGGTGGAGGCGGTTCGGGCTGCACTCTCGCGGGTGGACGCGGGGCTGGGTGATGCCCTGGGCGCACTCCGTCAGCTGGAGGACGGCGCACTGGCTGAGGTGTCGTCAGGTGAGTGTCGCGAGCTGCTGGACGCTGCCGAACGTGCGAAGCGACGTGCCGAGGCGGTGCGGTTGCGGGTCATCGCGGTGTCCGAGCGTGCTGGCGCGCATGCCACTGGTGGCTTCACGGATGTTTCGGCGTGGGTGTCGACTCGAGCCGGCACGAACCGGCCGACGGCTGCGGCGGATGCGGCTGTGGCATTGGCGCTGGGCGAGGAGGTGCCGGTCGATGAGTCTGCGGGCGACGGTTCGGCGGGCGATGGGCCTGCAGGTAAGGGGACGAACGCAGGTGCGGACGGCGGCGCTGGCGCGGCTGGTGACGGCGCCGACGGCGAGGCAGCCGGAGCCATGGATGGCGCGGCCGCGTGCGAGCGAGCTCGGCGGCCCGTGGCGAGTGCCTTGGACGCCGGAGACATCTCGGCGGATCATGCCAAGGTCATTCTGCGGGCGCTGGGTGACCTCCCGGCCGACGTGACCGACGCCGAACGGCACACGTGCGAGTGCGAGCTCGTCCGGTTGGCCGGTGGGCGGTCGCCGGCTCAGCTGCGCAAGGCTGCGCGACGCGTCATCGAGGTGCTCAAGCGTGATCGGGCTGCCGTCGACGGCGCGGAGAACGAGATCGTCGCGGCCACGGAGGCCGATGCACGGCGCAGGTCGGCGTTCTGGATCAAGGACAACCACGACGGCACGATGACCGGGCAGTTCACCGTGCCCTGGCTCGAAGGTGCCACGCTCAAGAAGATCATCGACTCGATGACGGCCCCACGCCGCTCCAGCCGCTCGAGCACGGTTCGGGCCACCGAGGCTGGGCCGGACAGGGGCTCCGTCGAGACTGGGCCGGTGGTGGGCGCGCGCGAGGCTGGACCGGGCAGAGGTTCGCGCGAGGCTGGTCCAGATGGGGACTTCGTCGCGTCCATGCCCGGCGACGCGGCTGCTGGGTGCGTGCCGGGCGACGTGATGGCGTCAGCGGCGTCGGTGTCGCGGGCTGAGCCGGAGGACTGGAAGGACACCCAGCTCGACTGGCAGCACCGGCGCGGCGGGGCGTTTGCGGATCTCCTGCGCCGGATTCCGACAGACCATCTGCACCCGAAGACCGCCGCGACCGTGCTCGTGTCCGTCGACCTGGAGACCCTCACGGGAGAGGTGCAGCAGGTCGCCGAAACAGACGTCGGGGACGTGGTGTCGGCGGGTGAGGTGCGCCGGCTGGCGTGCGAGTCCGGGATCATCCCCGCGGTGCTCGGTGGTGAGTCACTGCCGCTCGACCTCGGCCGGCAGCGCCGGTTCCACTCCGAGGCGCAGCGGATGGCGCTGTCACTGCTCTATGACTCGTGTGTGGCGGAAGGGTGTGACCGACCCTTCGCGTGGGGCGAGATCCACCACCTCACGGCATGGCGCGACGGGGGCGAGACGCGCGTCGACGACGGGGTTCCTCTGTGTGGGACACACCATCACTGGGTCGATGACCCCGCATGCTCGCACGAGGTCGTGCGCGATGACGCCGGACGAGTGACCATCCGGTTCAGGCGAAGGCCCAAGGCTGCCTGACTGGCGGCCGGACCCGACACCACCCTCCACGTTGCCGTGCGCCACGCGGCCATGGGGTGCTGCTCGAGGGCCGCCCGGTGGGGACGCGAGGCACTGGTCCAACGGACGAGGCAAGAGACAGCGCAAGATCAGAGTGCCCAGCGCAAGGCGGCGCACCCACGAAGCGTGCTGCTCGCTGGCCCAAAGGACGGGGCAAGATCAGAGCGCCCAGCGCGAGGCGGCGCACGTACCGAGTCCGCGACCCACCGTTCCACAGCACGGGTCAAGACCCAAGCACTCCGCACGGTGCCGCGCGCCGGGATGACCCCACGCTGTTCCAGAGCACGGGTCAAGACCTGAGTACGTGCGTGCATCCATGTGAGGCGGCCCGTGAATGGACGACGCGGCTCTTCGTGGCACCTGGTCGAGTCGGCTAGTCGAGGCGGTCGGCCGCCACCACGCCGCGCAGGACGCCGTCCATCGCCTTGCGGGCGGTGCGGCGCAGCTCAGTGTCCGGTGCGGCGTCGGCGATCTGGCCGAGGAGGTCGACGATCTGCTTGCAGCGGCGCACGAAATCACCCGCCGCCATGTCGGTTCCGCGCAGGACCGTGTCGAGCCGCTCCCCCGAAGCCCACCGATGCACCATCCACGCCATCCCACCATCCGGAGCGTCGGTCGTCTCGAGACCGTGCTCGGACTCGAGGTCGTCCAGCTCGCTCCAGATCCGCTGCATGGCCGTGATCGCCTCCGAGACCTCCTCGGTCGGCATTCGCGGCGACGGGTCCGCCTGCTCACCGCGCGGTTCGTACACGAGCGTCGACACGCATGCCACCAGCGACGGCCCGTCGAGCCGCTTCCACACGTCCCGGCGCAGGCACTCGGCCGCGAGCAGGTCCCGCTCGGTGTAGAGCCGCCGCAGTCGCTCCCCGCGCTCGGTCACCTCACCGCCGTCGAGGTACCCCAACCCCTCGAGGACGACACAGATCCGGTCGAAGGTCCGCGCCACCGAGTTCGTGCGTCCCTCGACCCGACGCTGCAGTGCCGACGTCTCGCGGCGCAACCGGTGCCACCGTTCGGCCCACCGCGCGTGGTCCTCGCGCTCCGGACAGGAGTGACACGGATGGGCGCGTAGCTCCTCACGCAGGTGCTGGATGCGGTCGTGCTCGCGGCCCGAACTCTCGGCCTCCACCGACGCAACCTCCCTGCCAGACTCGTCGGCTTCCGAGGACGCACCCTCACGCGGCCGCTTCGGCGGCGGGTCGTGCGGCACGTTGATCCGCAGTGTCGTCGCGAGGTCGCGGCGGGCCTTGGGCGACTTGGCGTTGAAGTGCTTCGGGACGGTGATCGTCGTCGCGGCCGTCACGGGCTCGGGGACATCGGTCAGGGTGAGGCGCCGGAACTGACGGTCCTCGGTCACGACGCCGGGACCGCTCGGCGCGCCCTTGCCCGGGCGACCCGTCTTGGCCGTCTGCACGACGACCGCCCAGCCTGCGCGACGACCGGCGGGAACCTTGATGACGTCGCCGATTCGCAGCGCTTCCAGGCTCAGGGCCGCCTCGGCACGCCGGCTCGCGGACCGCTTCTTGGCCCCCTCCTTCTCGGCGTCGGCGATCGCGCGCCGCAACGCGGCATACTCCCGGAAGTCGCCGCGGTCACAGTGCATCGCCTCGGCATACCCCTCGAGGGCTTCCTCGTTGCGCCGCACCTTCGTCGCGAGACCGACGACCGCGCGGTCGGCCTGGAACTGCGCGAACGACGTCTCGAGGATCTCGCGAGCCACCTGCCGCCCCACCTGCGCGACGAGGTTCACCGCCATGTTGTAGGTCGGCCGGAAGCTCGACCGCAGCGGATACGTGCGGGTCGACGCCAGCCCGCCGACAGCGAGCGGATCGAGTCCGCGCGACCACTGGACGACTGCGTGCCCTTCGATGTCGATGCCGCGGCGACCGGCACGACCGGTGAGCTGGGTGTACTCCGCCGGTGTGATGTCGGCGTGGGTCTCGCCGTTGAACTTCACGAGCTTCTCGAGGACGACGGTGCGCGCCGGCATGTTGATGCCGAGTGCAAGGGTCTCGGTCGCGAAGACCGCCCGGATCCGCCCGGCCGTGAACAGCTCCTCGACGAGCTCACGGAAGAGCGGCAGCATCCCCGCGTGGTGCGCCGCGAACCCGCGCGACAGCCCTTCGACGAAGTCGTAGTACCCGAGCACGCCGAGGTCCTCGTCGGCGAGTGAGCCCATCCGTTCCTCGACGAACCGCCGGATCGCCTCGCCCTCACGGGCCGGGATGAGCCGCGTGTCGGCGGCGAGCAGCTGCCCGACGGCGGCCTCGCAGCCCATCCGGCTGAAGATGAACGTGATCGCCGGAAGCAGCCCCTCGCGGTCGAGCAGCCCGATGACCTCCGCACGCGTCGCTCCCCCACCGGGCCGGCCGCCACGCGCGAACCCACCTTCGCGTCCACGGCCGACCGCGTCCTGACCGTATGCCGGCCCGCGCGCGTGCGTTGCTCCGCTCCCCCTGCCGCGGTGGTCGCGTTCGCGGTCACGTCCGCCGGCACCGCGCCGTCCGTCGCGGCCTCCGCGGCCGCCACGACCACGACGGTCATCACGATGTCCGCGACGGTCGAAGTCGCGGGTGCTGCCGCGCACCCAGCCGTCGTCGCCGCGGCGGTGCTCGGCGCTCTGGATCGCCTGCAGCAGCTCAGGATTGACTCGCGGGGTCGCCCCGTCCTCGCGCGGCTCGGCCGTCTCGTCGACGAAGAGGTCGAACATCGAGCGCCCGACGAGCATGTGCTGCCACAACGGAACCGGCCGGTGCTCGGAGACGACGATGGCGGTGTCGCCACGCACCTCCCCGAGCCACTCGCCGAACTCCTCGGCGTTGCTCACCGTCGCGGACAGCGAGACGACCTGCACGGACTCGGGGAGGTGGATGATGACCTCCTCCCACACCGCCCCGCGGAAGCGGTCGGCGAGGTAGTGCACCTCGTCCATGACGACGAAGCCGAGCCCCTCGAGAGTGGACGACCCGGCATACACCATGTTGCGCAGCACCTCGGTCGTCATGACGACGACCGGCGCCTCGCCGTTGATGGAGGAATCACCGGTGAGCAGGCCGACCTTGTCGGGGCCGTGCACGCGCACGAGGTCGTGGTACTTCTGGTTCGACAGCGCCTTGATCGGCGTCGTGTAGAACGCCTTGCGCCCGGTCTGCAGGGCGAGCCAGACGGCGAACTCGCCGACGATCGTCTTTCCCGCACCCGTGGGAGCGGCGACGAGGACACCCTGGCCCGCCTCGACCGCACGGCAGCCCTCGACCTGGAACTCGTCGAGGGGGAAGTCGAGCGTGGCCTCGAAGGCCGCGAGGTGCGAGGTCGACTCCGTGGGCCCGCTCATGCGTTCAGGCTACGTGAGCGCCCAGCCCGCGGCGTGAGGACTCACCCCAGGATGGTGACCGCACCGGGCACGACCTCGCAGGTCAGCGGCAGCGGCTGGAACCGTTCACCGTCGGCGTAGGCGACGATGCCGTTCGCCTCGAGCCGCACCCGACGTCCGCGCAGGATCTCGACCGCCGGGTGGTCCACGTGTCGCCCCGAGAAGACGCGCGGGAAGACCCGCAGCAGCGTCGGAATCGAGACCTCGTGCAGCACGAGGACGTCGAGCAACCCGTCGTCGAACGCGGCTCCCGGCACGATCTTCATGCCACCGCCGTATGCCGGCCCGTTGGCGACCGCGACGAGCATCGCCTTGGTCTCGTAGCGGCTTCCGTCGACCTCGACGACGTACGGGATGGGCCGGAAGACGCCGAGCTCGCGGGCGATGGCGAGGTTGTAGCGCATCTGGCCCTTGGGCCAGCTCCACCCGTTGGCGCGCTCGTTGACGACGGCGTCGAACCCGGCGGCGAGCACGCCGGCGAACCACCGCTCGTCGCCATGCGGGTCGACGACGCGGGCCGCGTCGATCCGGCGACGCGCACCGTGGGTGATGCGCTCGACCGCCTTCGCCGCGTCGCGGACGGGCAGCCCCAGCTCGCGCGCGGTGTCATTGCCGGTGCCTGCCGCGATGACGCCCAACGGGACGTCGGTGCCGACGACGAGGTTGACCCCGAGGTGGACCATCCCGTCGCCGCCCGCGACAACGATGCAGTCGACCGCGTCGTCGCGGATCGCCGCCCTGCCGCGTTCGAGGGCGTGTGCGCCGTCCATGGCCGAGAGGTCGACGACCTCGTGACCGTCCGCGGCGAGGAGAGCCGCGGCCTCTCGACCGATGCGCGCTCCCGTGTTCTTGCCCGCAGTCGGGTTGACCACCAGCCCGACCCGGGGCCGGGCCGCGGTCACAGCTCGGAGGCCTCGTCGTCCGCGACGTCGAGCCAGTCCGGCCGCGCCTTCTCGCGACGCCTGTCGATGAGGCGCGCCACGGCATACGCGACGAAGTAGAGGAGGATGAGCGGGATGGCGAGGAGGAACATCGTCATCGGGTCGGCCGTGGGGGTCGCGACCGCGGCGAAGACGAAGATCGCGACGACGGCGACACGCCAGCCCGCGAGCATCCGCGAGGCCGACAGGATCCCCACCGCGTTGAACGCGACGAGGAAGACCGGGAAGAGGAACCCGGCGCCGAAGACGAGGATAAAACGGGTGACGAAGGAGAAGTACGTCGACACCTGCTGGATGTTGGACGTGCCCTCCGGCGAGAACCCGTAGAGCAGCTGGAGCGACTGCGGCAGGACGACGTAGCCGAGCAGGCAACCGCCGAGGAAGAGCGGCACCGTCGCGGCGATGAAGGCCAGCGAGACCCGCTTCTCCTTCTTCGTCAGGCCCGGGACGATGAACGCCCACGCCTGGTACAGCCAGACCGGGCTCGCGGCCAGGACCCCGATGAAGACCGACAGGGTGATGAGGTTCGAGAACGCTGCCGTCGCCTCGGCGAAGTTGAGGCTGATGTCGCTCTGCGGGTTGGCTCGCTTGTAGTCGTTGAACGGCTCCGCGAGGAAGTCGAAGATCGCACCGTAGTTCAGGGCCGCGACGACCGCGCCCACGACGACCGCGGCGGCGGCCACGAAGACGCGCCGCCGGAACTCGCGCAGGTGGTCGCCGAGGGACATCCGCCCTTCGGGGTCGCGGGGACGGCGTCGGGGCAGGCGTCGTCGCACCCCACCTGCGGCTTCGGTCATCTGTGTGGCTGTCGGGGCGTGGGATCAGGAGGAGATGGGGCCGGACTGGTTGTCCGTCCGCGGGGCGTCCTCGTGGATGGGCGACGTGGAACGCGGTGCCGTCGGGTCGGTCTGCGTGCGGACCGTCTCGCCGGGAAGGGTGGACGTCGACGCGGTCGTGGTCGTGCTCCCCGCGTCCTTCTTGCCGTCGGTCTTCATCTCGTCGACCTCGGACTTGAACACGCGGGCCGACCGTCCGAGGCTGCGGGCCGCGTCAGGCAGCCGCTTCCAGCCGAAGATGACGATGAGCAGGACGGCGATGATGATGATCTCGGGAGCGCCGATGTTGCGCATGATGAGGTGCCTTCTCTCGGATGAGCGGTCGGTTGTCAGTCTACGTCGTGGTCGGTGGGCGACAAGGCGGTCCTGGCGCGAGTGGCGATGCGCTCGGCCAGGTCGGGCGGGTCGAGCACGACGACGTGCCCGCCCATGCGGAGCACGAGCCGCTCGAGCCAGGCGGTGTCGGCGGTACGCACGGTGACGATCCTGGCCGGCGCAGCGTCCCCTGCCGTGACAGCGGCGGCACCTGCCGTGGGCGCAGCCTCCTCTGCCGTGGGCGCGGCATCACCCTCGGGGGCGACCACGTCCTCGATGCTCTCGACCGGGTAGTAGTCGGCCACCCAGAACGCCCCCGGCAGCAGCCGCAGGGTCACGGCCAGGTCGTCCTCGCCCGGGCTGAACACCGACTCGCCGATGTCGCGCGGCGACACGTCGGCCGGAGGGGTCCCGTCCTCGTCGAGGGCCTCGAGCGCCTCGACCCGGTCGAGCCGGAACATCCGCACGCCCTGCGCGCGGTGACACCACCCCTCGAGGTACCAGTGGCCGTCGGCACCGACGACCCGCATCGGGTCGACGTCGCGCTCGGTTGCCTCGTCGCGCCCCGGCACGTGGTAGGTCAGGTGGACGCGGCGGTGGCGCGTCACGGCGTCGCGGGCCCGCTCGAGCAGCTCACCGGCCACTCCCCCGTCGGCGAGGTCGACCGACACCCGGGCGGCGGGCTCGGCCGAGGCACCCGCCGCTGCCTCGAGCTTGGCCAGCGCCCGCTCGATGGCGTCGCGTTCGGTGAGGCCGGGCACGTCGAGGAGCGTGCGCAGTCCGACGATGAGGGTCACGGCCTCGTCGACGCCGAGCCGGAGCGGGCGGGCGATCGTGTCGGCGTTGCCGACGAAGACCCGGCCCTCCTCCCAGTCGGCCTCGATGAGCTCGTCGGGCATCTGCCCGTAGCCGCAGAGGAAGAGGAGCTGGAGGTCCTGCTCAAGCTGCTCGACGCTGACGCCGAGACCCTCGGCCGCCTCGTCGAGGGCGATGCCCTGGCGGTTGACGAGCCACGGCACCATCGTGAGGAGCCGGGCGACGCGCGTCGTCGCGGTCTCGCTGGCCATCAGCCCGCGTCTCCCCTCGGCGAGTCGGCCCCACCGGAAGACGCGTGCGCCTCGAGAACCGCGCGCAGCAGCATACGGACGCGTTCGCCGAGCTCCTCCGGGCCGAGGACCTGCACGTCGTCGCCGTGCCCCGCGACCTCCTCGGCGAAGCCGTCGACGTCGCGGAAGTCCACGGTCACCTCGGTCCAGCCGCTGTCGGTCTCCTGGGTGGCGCTCGCGCGCCGGCGCAGGCTGTATGCCGCTCCCGGCCGGACGAGCAGCCGTGCCGGTCGCGCCTCGCCCGCTGGAGCGGAGCTCTCGACCATGACGCGTGGCTCGTGGTCGGCGGGCACCTCGAAGGACCCCGCCTTGCCAGTCCGCTTCACCGCGCCATCCACCCGCGAGAGGCGGAAGACACGCGGCGCCTCGCGGTCGAGGTCGTGCCCGGTGAGGTACCAGCGGCCGTGCCACTGCACGAGCGACCAGGGCTGGACCCGCCGCGTCGTCGACTCGCTGCTCTCGGGCCGGCGGTAGTCGAACGTCACCGGCGTGCGCGTGAGCACGGCGTCCTTCGTCGCCTCGAACGCCGGCTCGGTCGTGCGCAGCCTGGGTTCGATGCCGATGAGGGCGTCCTCGTCGCGCTCGACACCGGCCGCGCGCAGCTTGCGCAGGGCCTGCGCCGCGGGGCCGGCCATCGACGCCTGCGCCCAGCTGCGGCTCGCGAGGCCGAGGACGGCGAGCTCGTCGGGTGCGAAGTCGATGTCCGGCAGGGCGTAGTCGCGCTGGTGGATCCGGTAGCCCGGCTCGTCCTCGTGGAAGGCGTCGATCTCCTCGGTGACGAGCGGCACCCCGAGCGCACGCAGCTCGTCCTTGTCGCGCTCGAACATCCGATCGAAGGCGTCGATCGACGCGGTCTCGCCGTACTGCGGCACGAGCCCGCGGATCTGCGCCTTGGACAGCGGCCGCCGGGTGTAGAGCAGCACGAGGACGAGGTTGAGGAGGCGCTCGGTCTTCGCCGCCGTCCCCGTCGCTGCACTCATGCGCACGACGCTACTCGATAGCCTGCGTGACGTGATGCAGTGGCGCGAGGGCGAGATCATCCGTGCGGTCCGGGAGTGGCCGGGGGCGGTCGAGTATGCCGTCCGCCTCCGTTCCGCTCCTCCCTCACCGTCCGCTGACCCCACCTCCCCTCCCCGACTGATTGCGCAGGATTCGCAGGCGAGCGCCAGCGAGGATGCGAACCCTGCGCAATCAGACGCTGAAACCGGCCAAGCCAGGGAAGGCAGCGAGGTGCGCGCGCTGGCATACACCGCGATGGTGGGCCGTCCGGAGCTTGGCGACCGGGTCGTGCTCAACGCATCGGCGCTGCTCAAGGGTCTCGGCACCGGTGGGCTGGCGTTCGTCGTCGCGGTGCCGGACCGGTTGCCCGCCGACCCGCCGCCGAGCGAGGGGCACATCGTCAAGGCGCGCTACACGCCCCAGCAGCAGATGTTCCTCGCTGTCGACGAGCAGGACAGCCCGCACCACGCAACCCTGCGCGAGGCCGACTCCCTCGACGGCATGCCCGTCGTCGTCGCCGACCTGCACTCGGCACTGCCGGCGGTGGTGGCCGGGGTGCGTCTGGCGCGTCCCGACGCCCGGGTCGCCTATGTCATGACCGACGGCGGCGCGCTGCCGATCGCGTTCTCGCGCGCGGTGGCCGGCCTCAAGGACGCGGGGTGGCTCGCTGAAACGGTCACGGTGGGGCAGGCGTTCGGCGGTGACCACGAAGCGGTGTCGCTGCACAGCGGGCTGCTCGCGGCGCGGCACGTCGTGGATGCTGACGTCGTCGTCGTCGCCCAGGGCCCGGGCAACGTCGGGACGGGGACACCCTGGGGCTACTCCGGTGTCGCCGCAGCCGACGCGTTGCATGCCGTGCACGTCCTCGGCGGGACGGGCATCGCGTCCCTGCGCGTCTCGGGAGCCGACCCCAGACCGCGGCACCGCGGGATCTCTCACCACAGCACGACGGCATACGGCAAGGCACTGCTCTCCCCCGCCCTGGTGCCGGTCCCCGCGCCGGGGCTGCAGGCCGCGCAGGCGCCGGAGCCCATGCACGAGCCGGAGCCCGCGCACGAGCCGGCCGGTGATCCGGTGACGGGTGTGGGGCGGAGAGGTGACGAGCTCTATGCGCTGGTGCGCGAGCAGGCGCGTGACTTGGCCGAGTCGTCACGAGCCGAGCTGGAGGTCGTCGAGGTCGGGACGGACGGGGTGCTCGACGCGCTGCGCGGCTCGCCGGTGGGGCTGTCGACGATGGGCCGCAGCCTCGACGAGGACCCGGCGCCGTTCGTCGCCGCTGCAGTGGCGGGCATCCTGGCCGCGGAGCGCGCTGACTGACACGGGCGCGCCGAGCGAGGGACACGGGCGCGCTGAGGTACGTGGGCGCGCCGAGGTACGTGGGCGCGCCGAGCGAGGCAGAAGTTGCCGAGCCGACCACCCATCGGTGGCCGGCTCGGCAATCGGTGACTCGCTCGTGCGCTGACCGGCTCCGCGGCGGGCGCCCGAGGCTCGGTGACTCTGCGGGTCAGCTGACCTTGACGAGGTCGACGACGAAGATGAGGCTCTCGCCCGGCTTGATGACGGCACCCGCGCCGCGCTCACCGTAGGCGAGGTCGCTCGGGATGAGCAGGCGACGACGGCCGCCCTCCTTCATCCCGACGATGCCCTCGTCCCAGCCGCGGATGACTTGGCCGACGCCGAGGCGGAACTCGAGCGGGGCGCCGCGGTTCCATGACGCGTCGAACTCCTCCCCGGTGGAGTGGGCGACGCCGACGTAGTGGGCCTGGATCGTCGAGCCGACGGTGGCCTCGGCGCCGTCGCCGACGGTGATGTCCTCGATGACGAGCTCGGTGGGCGGCTCGTCGCCGGGAAAGTCGATCTCGGGGCGGGTCGTGTTGGGGTCGAACGGCATGGTGCTGGTCCTTCCGGGACGGGTGCGTGCCTGGTTCTGTTCGTGCTGCTGGTGCTGGTGCGGGGCGAGCGTGGTCGCGATGGCCCCGGCTCAGACGGCGCCGAGAATGTCGACGACGAAGACCATGGTGTCGGTGCCCTTGATCTCGCCCTGCCCCTGCGGGCCGTAGCCGTCCGCCGGCGGGACGACGAGGAGCATCCGGCTGCCGACGGTCTGGCCGACGAGGGACTTGTCCCACCCGGGCACGACCTGGCCGACACCGATCGGGGTCGACCACGCCGGGTTGGAGTCGAAGACCTTGCCGTTGGCCCAGAGCGCGCCGGTGTACGCGATCCGGATGGTCTGGCCCTTCTCGACCTTGGGGCCCTTGCCCGTGATGAGGGGCTGGGCGACGAGCTTCGTCGGGGCCTTGGTCTTGGGCATGGTGATCGTGGCGGGCTTGCCCGGGTTCATCTTCACCGTCGGCAGGCCGGCCTTCGGGGGGACGGCGGTCCCCGTGGCCTCCTTGAGGCTCGGGGAGGCGCTCACGACGTCGATGAGGAAGACGAGCGGGTCCTCGGGCTTGAGCCCGAGCTGCTGGTTGCCCTGCGGTCCGTAGACGTCCTTGACCGGCGCGGCGAGCAGCACCCGGCCACCGGGCTTGGTGCCGGGCAGCTGGTTGGCGAAGATCGGCAGCATCTGCTGGTTGGTGAGGTCGAGCCCGAACGGCTGCTTGTCCGTCCAGGTGCTCGACGCGACCTTGCCGTCGACGCCGTTGATGAGCTGGACGTTGACCGACGCGAGGCTGTCCTTGGTCAGCGGCTCGCCCTTGCCCTCGGTGATGACGCGCTTGGTCTCGCTCGTGACCTTGAGCGGCAGCGGGGCGATGGTCACCTTGGGCTCGGCACCCGCGGCGCCCTCGACCTTGACCTGGGCGAGCGGACCGGAGTCCTTCTTCTCCCCCGCGCCGTCGGATGAGCTGCCACAGCCGGCGAGGGCGACGGCGCCGGCCACGAGGGCAGCGGAGAGGGTGGTGAAGCGGGGGCGGGACACAGGTGACACCTTCGGTCGAACGGGGTGGGCAAGGTCCCCACCATAACCACAGCACCTGTCCCCTCCCTGAACCGCGAGCACGCCCGAGCCGCACGCGAGGGGCCGGGTCCGGGTCTACATCCCCGCGATGAGCCGCTCCACCCGCGGGTCCTCGTTGCGGAACGGGTCCTTGCACAGCACGGTGCGCTGCGCCTGGTCGTTGAGCTTGAGGTGCACCCAGTCGACGGTGAAGTCGCGCCGGTGCTCCTGGGCCGCCCGGATGAAGTCGCCGCGCAGCTTGGCTCGAGTCGTCTGCGGCGGACGGACCTTGGCCTCGAAGATCTCGGGGTCGCTGACTGCCCGCGCCGCCCGGCCTCGAGCCTGCAGGAGGTAGAAGAGGCCGCGCTGCCGGTTGATGTCGTGGTAGGCGAGGTCGATCTGGGCGAGCCGCGGGTGGTCGAGGTCCAGCCCGTGCTTGCCGGCGTAGTCAGTGATGAGGCGGTGCTTGATCATCCAGTCGATCTCGGTGTCGACCCGCGAGTGGTTCCCGGTCTCGACGGCGTCGAGCGTGCGCTCCCAGAGGTCGAGGACGGTCTTGTGGTCCGGGTCGGTGGCGCCTTCACGGTCGACGTATGCCGTTGCGGCAGTGAGGTATTCGCGTTGCAGGTCGAGGGCGCTCACCTGTCGACCGTTGGCCAGCCGCACGGTCCGTCGGCCGGTGGGGTCGTGGCTGATCTCGCGGATGGCGCGGATGGGGTTCTCGAGGGTGAGGTCGCGCATGACGACGCCGTCCTCGATCATCCGCAGCACGAGGTCGCACGACCCCACCTTGAGCAGCGTCGTCGTCTCGCTCATGTTGGAGTCGCCGACGATGACGTGCAGGCGCCGGTAGTGCTCGGCGTCGGCGTGCGGCTCGTCGCGGGTGTTGATGATCGGCCGGCTGCGGGTCGTCGCCGACGAGACGCCCTCCCAGATGTGGTCCGCACGCTGGCTCACCGCAAACTCGACGCCCTTGGAGGTGCGGACGAGCTTGCCTGCGCCACAAGTGATCTGGCGGCTGATGAGGAACGGCAGGAGCGCGTCGGAGAACGTCTGGAAGTCCCCGCTGCGGCCGATGAGGTAGTTCTCGTGGCACCCGTAGGAGTTGCCGGCCGAGTCGGTGTTGTTCTTGAAGACGTAGATCTCGCCCGTGACGCCGTCCTCGTGCAGCCGGGCTTGGGCGTCGGCGACGAGGCCCTCGATGGTGCGCTCCCCTGCCTTGTCGTGGGCGACGAGCTGGCGCAGCGAGTCGCACTCGGCGGTCGCGTACTCCGGGTGGCTGCCCACGTCGAGGTAAAGGCGGGAGCCGTTGGCGAGGAAGACATTGCTCGAGCGACCCCACGCGACGACCTTGCGGAAGAGGTAGCGGGCGACCTCGTCGGGCGTGAGCGTGCGCTGGCCCTCGGACGAGGCGGTGATGCCGTACTCGTTCTCGATCCCGAAGATCCGACGCTCCATGAACTCACTCTATGCGTGCGTGGCCGCCTCGAGTGGCCCCCTCGGGGTCCACGATGCGGGACGCGAGTGCCGGATCGTGGGACTTAACGGCAGGTTGGGTTGTGACCAACATGGTGTTACAGGTCAGGCCGCCGGCCCGACGGACACCGACCGCCTTCCACAGTGAGGACCTGCTCATGGCCACGCTCCGCCTCGGCGACGACGCACCCGACTTCACCGCCCAGACCACCGAGGGCGAGATCAGCTTCCACGACTGGAAGGGCGACGGCTGGGCCGTCCTCTTCAGCCACCCCGCGGACTTCACGCCGGTGTGCACGACCGAGCTCGGTCGCGTCGCGGCACTCAAGGACGAGTGGGCCCAGCGGAACGCCAAGGTGCTCGCCGTCTCCGTGGACGGCATCGACGACCACAACGCCTGGAAGGGTGACATCGAGGAGGTCGGCGGGTCGGCCGTGGACTACCCCATCGTCGCCGATGGGGATCGCAAGGTCGCCGAGCTCTACGACATGATCCACCCGGGCGAGGGCGACACCTCCAGCGTGCGCTCGGTCTTCCTCATCGACCCCAAGGGCAAGGTGCGCCTGTCGCTCACCTACCCCAAGAGTGTCGGCCGCAACTTCGACGAGATCGTGCGCGCGCTCGACGCGCTGCAGGTCAACGACGCGGGGCCGTTCTCCACCCCGGCCGACTGGAAGCAGGGCGAGCGGGTCATCGTCGCGCCGACGGTGTCCACCGAGGACGCCCGGGAGAAGTTCGGCGAGGTCGACGAGGTCAAGCCCTACCTCCGCTACGCCTCCGCCCCCAACTGACCCCGACTGATTGCGACTTCGCAGAGTGAGGAGCGCCGCGACGAACTCTGCGAAGTCGCAATCAGTCGTTCGGTGAGTGGCGGCATACGGGAAGCGGCGTACGTGAGCCAGGCGCGCGGCATACGGTGAGTCCATGGTCGACAGTCCCTCGTCTGACAGCCCCACGCTCGACATCCCGGCCGATCTCGTCCTGCCCGAGGCGGGCACCGGCCCCGGCATCGTGCTCTTCCAGGAGATCTTCGGCGTCACCGACTACATCCGCTCGCGGGCCCGGGACCTCGCGGACCTCGGGTATGCCGTCCTCGTGCCGCACTTCTACGCGCACCTCGGCGACCCGGTCGTCACCGAGGACGAGGGCGGGCTGCCGCGCGCGATGGCGCTGCTCGAGGAGTTCGACTGGCCGCGCGGCGTGCGTGACGGCGTGGGTGCCCTCGAGGCGCTGCGGGCCCACCCGGCGGTCACCGGCGGAGTCGGCCTCGTGGGCTTCTGCTTCGGCGGCGGCCTGGCCTTCAACGTGGCCGCCGAGGCCGAGCTGAAGCCGGACGCGCTGGTGTCGTACTACGGCTCGGCACTGCCGACGCTGCTCGGCATCGCTGCGCAGGTGACGAGCCCGAGCCTGCACCACTTCGGCGACAGCGACTCCTACATCTCGCTCGACACCGTCCGCGAGATCGAGGACGCGGTCACCGAGAACAACGAGGACGTGACGTTCGTCGTCTACCCCGGCGCCGACCACGCGTTCGACAACCCGTCACCGACGTTCCACCACGCCGCCGCGTCCGAGGCGGCGTGGGACGAGACGACGGCCTGGCTGCGGGAGAACCTGCCGGTCTGAGCGGTCGTCCCGTCCGCGACGGGTGGGGCACGTCACGGGAGGGGCACGCGACGGGAGGGATCGCCAGCCGCAGGGACCTCGCCATGCGCCACCCGCGCGACGTGGACGTCCGCGACGTGACAGCTGTCCCGGCTGTCCGGAGCGGACGCTCAGTCGGCGTCCGGGGTCGCCTCGTCGCCGTGCCGTTGTGTCTGCGGGTTCGTGGAGGCCTGTCGGGGGCTGTCGTGCTCGGCCCTTCCCTGCTCGACCGCCGGGGCGTCGTCGGTGGGGTCCTGCTCGGAGAGCAGCTGTCCGAGCAGCTCGGCCGGGATGCGTCGGAAGAGCCGCCGTGCCCGCGTGCGGTCGAGGACGGCGACCTCGAGCGACTCCGGACCGAGCTCACGGTCGGGCCCTCCGGCAGCGTCGAGGGACAGCCCACTGACCGCGAGCCGGAGCGCCGGCCCGAGGCTCATGCCGGGCTGCCAGTGCTGGGTGAGCCGCTCCTCGATCTGGTCCGAGGCGCCGCCCATCGCGACGAGACCGTGCTCGTCGGCGACCGACCCGTCATAGCTGAGCCGGTAGATCTGGTCGCGCGAGGAGTCCTCGCCGACCTCGGCGACGACGATCTCGACCTCGTACGGCTTGGACTCCTGCGTGAAGACCGTTCCGAGGGTCTGCGCGTACGCGTTCGCGAGCCCGCGCGCGGTGACGTCGCTGCGGTCGTAGGAGTAGCCGCGCAGGTCGGCATACCGCACTCCTGCGACGCGGAGGTTCTCGAACTCGTTGTACTTGCCGACCGCGGCGAACGCGATGCGGTCGTAGATCTCGCCGATCTTGTGCAGCGACCGCGACGGGTTCTCGGCGACGAACGCGATCCCGTTGTCGTAGGCGAGGACGACGACGGACCGGCCGCGGGCGATGCCCTTGCGCGCGAAGTCCGCCCGGTCCTTCATGAGCTGCTCGGGCGAGACGTAGAACGGCATACCGGCGCTCATCGGGCACCTCCCTCGTGCTGCTGGGCGTTATGGCCGCCCGTGGGGCCGCCGGATGGGCCAGCCGTGGGGCCGCCGGGTCGCCCACCCGGCCGACCGCCGGGGTTGCCGACCCGTTCGGCGATGATCTGGTCGACGACGGGCGCGACCTGGTCGTCGGGCACGAACCGGGCACCCTCGACGGTGACGAGTGCGACGGTCGGCCAGATTCGCCGGCCCACGTCGGGGCCACCGGTGGCCGAGTCGTCGTCGGCGGCGTCGTAGAGCGCCTCGACGGCGACCCGGACCGCCTGCTCCGGCGTCATGTCGGGTCGGTACAGCTTCTTGAGCGAGCCGCGCGCGAAGAGCGACCCGGAGCCGACGCTGTGGTGGTCGTGCTCCTCGTAGCAGCCGCCCGTGACGTCGTAGGAGAAGATCCGGCCGATCCGCTCCTGCAGGTCGTAGCCGGCGAACACCGGGACGACCGAGAGGCCCTGCATCGCCATGCCGAGGTTGCCGCGGATCATCGACGCGAGCCGATTGGCCTTGCCCTCGAGGGACATCAGCGCGCCCTCGATCTTCTCGTAGTGCTCGAGCTCGACCTGGAAGAGCCGCACGAGCTCGATCGCGAGACCGGCCGTGCCGGCGATACCGACGACGGAGAACTCGTCGGTCGCGAAGACCTTCTCCATGTCGCGGTTGGCGATGATGTTGCCCATCGTCGCGCGCCGGTCACCGGCCATGAGCACGCCACCGTCGAACGTCAGCGTGACGATCGTCGTGCCGTGCGGAGCGTCGATGGTGCCGCCCGGTGGCAGGCCCCGGCGCGACGGGATGAGGCTTGGCTCGTGCTCGGCCACGAAGTCCGTGAACGATGAGGAACCCGTTCTCAGGTATGCCGCGGGGAGACCTCCGTCGCCCGCCGCTGGTCGCTGCCGGGTCACTGGCCGCCCTTCTGGACGAACCCGCGCACGAACTCCTCGGCGTTGGACTCGAGGACCCCGTCGATCTCGTCGAGGATGTCGTCGATGTCGGTGTCCTGCGCCTGCGCCGCGGGCGCCGCCGGGACGGGCTCGGGCGTGTCGTCGGGACCGTCGTCGCGTCGCTGGGGCTTGACCTGCTCCTGGCCGGCCATGGGCTCCTCCTCGTGTCGGGACTGTGGCTTCGGACCGGGCGTCTCGGGGTCGAGTCGCCTCGGGACCGGGTCACCGTGCGTTCACCGTGGGCACCGGCGTCGATGCCCTGATCCGACGAGCCTAGTCGCCGCGACCGTCGGCCGCGGCGAGGGAGGCCAGCAGTGACCGGATGTCGGGCGCTCCCTCCACGAGGTCACCCACGGCGTCCTTGGTCCCGCGCAGCGGTTCGAGGATGGGGATGCGCTGCAGCGCCCGCTCCCCCGGCAGCTCGACGACGACGGAGTCCCACGACGCGGCCATGACGGCGTCGGGGAACTTGCGCAGGCACGCGCCACGGAACCACGCCCGGGTGTCCTCGGGCGCCTCGTCCATCGCCCGGGCCGCCTCCGCCTCGGGGACGAGCACCTCGACGCGACCGGTCGCGGCAAGCCGGTTGGCCAGCCCGCGGTCGGCGCGCACGTCGGACCACTGGATGTCGACGGCCTTGAGCCGCGGGTCGCCCCACCCGAGGGAGTCGCGCTCGCGGTAGCCCTCGAGGACGCTGAGCTTGGCGACCCAGTCGACCCAGCGGCGGGCGTCCATCGGGTCGCCCTCGAGAGCCGTGAGGACGGTGTTCCACCAGCGGAGCACCTCGGCGGTGTCGTCGTCGACGTCGCCACCGAGCCGGTCGTCCACCCAGCGGGCGGCGAGCTCGTGGTAGGTCCGGAGCAGCTCGACCCCGCGGACGGTGCGGCCGTCGGCGAGCTCGATGGTCGCCTGCAGCGTGGGGTCGTGCGAGACCGTCTGGAGAGCCCGAACCGGCTGTCGCACAGTCAGATCCGTCGTCGCGCTCGTCAGCCAGTCGTCCTCGATCATGCCGAGGACGAGTGAGGTGGCGCCGAGCTTGAGCAGGTTCGCGACGTCGCAGTGGTTCGCGTCGCCAAGGATGACGTGGAGCCGCCGGTAGAGGTCGGCGACGGCGTGCGGCTCGTCGCGGGTGTTGATGATCGGCCGCTTCAACGTCGTCTCGAGCCCCACCTCGGTCTCGAAGAAGTCACTGCGCTGCGCGAGCTGGTAGCCGATCGTGCGGGAGTCGACCCCGATGCCGACCCGGCCGGACCCGCACATGACCTGACGGACGACGAAGAACGGCGTGAGCTGGGCGATGATCCGCGAGAACGGCGTCCGGCGCGACATGAGGTAGTTCTCGTGCGTGCCGTAGGACTGGCCCTTGCCGTCGGTGTTGTTCTTGTAGAGGTTGACCCCGGGCGGCATCGTCGCGAGCCGGGCCACCGCCTCGCGCATGACGAGCTCTCCGGCCTTGTCCCACACCACGCCGTCGCGGGGGTTCGTCACCTCCGGCGAGGAGTACTCCGGGTGGGCGTGGTCGACGTAGAGCCGGGCCCCGTTGGTGAGGACGACGTTGGCCATCGTCGGGTCCTCGACGTCGGTGAGCTGGCTCGGGTGCGCCACTCCCCTGCCCATGTCGAACCCCCGAGCGTCGCGCAGCGGCGCCTCATCCGCGTAGTCCCACGATGCCTGCGCGGGACGTATGCCGCGGCTCGCGGCATACGTCGTGACGACGTCACCGGAGAGGACCATCGGGTTCGCGTTCGGCTGCCCCGGCACCGAGATGCCGTACTCCGTCTCGATGCCCATGACCCGTCGAACCGACATGGCCGCGACAGTAGCAACGGCACGAGAGGCTCGCGCGCACGCACACCGGAACTCCGTCGCGGTAGGCGGGCGGACGGCATACTGCCGCGTATGCGCAACTATCGCGGGATGGCACCGGTGACGACGGCTGCCGTGGCCGTCATCGACCGGATGCGGCAGCCGGTCGAGACGATGGATGACGCGGACCGGCAGAAGGCCCGGGCCGAGGTCTACCCGCGCGTGCCGCCGTGGTCGTGGGTCACGGGGAAGGTCGACCGCGGCGTCGGGATCACGTTCGGGACGGCGCCCGCGCGGGACGGCTACGAAATCCCGCTGCGGATCTACCGGCCGCGATCCATCCGCGACTCCCAGACCGACGTGCCCGTCATCGTCTACTTCCACGGTGGCGGCTGGGTGCTCGGCAACGTCGTCAACTACGACCCGCTGTGCACGCACCTCGCGGCCCGGGTCGGTGCCGTTGTCGTGTCGGTGGACTACCGGATGGGGCCCGAGCACGCAGCGCCGGTGGCCGCCCACGACGCGGTCGACGCCACGACGTGGGTCGCTGCCCAGTCGGACGTGCTCCGCGCCGACGCACACCGGCTGGCCGTGGCCGGGGACTCCGCCGGCGGCAACCTCGCGACCGTCGTCGCGCAGGTCGTCGGCGCGTCGGGCGCGGACTGGATCCGGCACCAGGCGCTCATCTACCCCGCGACGGACATGACCTTCGGGTCGCCGTCGATCGAGGAACACGCCGATGCCCCGATCCTCACCAAGGCGTCGATGGTCGCGTTCCGTGAGCTGTATGCCGCGGGGCAGGACTGGCGTGACCCGCTCCTGTCGCCGTTGTTCGGTGTGCTGGAGGGGCTGCCGCCGGCGCTGGTGCAGACGGCCGACCTCGACCCGATCCGCGACGACGGGGTGCGGTATGCGGACGCGCTGCGGATCGCGGGGGTAAGCGTGCGGCATACGAACTACCTGCGCGTGCCGCACGGGTTCGCGTCGTTCCCCGGCGCGTGCGCGGCCGGTGAGCAGCACCGATGGGAGCTCGTGTCCGAACTGCGACGTCATCTCGGGTGAGTCTCCCGCTCGCGCGGCGTCAACGCTTAGGGTCAGGGCATGCGAGAGATCGTCGTCTTCTCCGGCAGTGCGCACCCGGGGCTGGCCCGGCAGATCTGTGACCGTCTCGGGGTGCCGCTCTCGCCCGTCGACATCAAGCGGTTCAGCAACGACTGCCTCCAGGCGCAGCTGCTCGCGAACTGCCGCCAGCGCGACGTCTACATCGTCCAGCCGCTCGTGCCCCCGACGCAGGAGCACCTCATGGAGCTGCTCCTCATGATCGACGCGGCGCGGGGTGCGTCGGCTGCGCAGATCACCGCCGTCATCCCGCACTTCGCGTATGCCCGCTCGGACAAGAAGGATGCCTCGCGCATCTCGCTCGGTGGTCGCCTCGTCGCCGACCTCATCGCGACGTCGGGCGCGCACCGCGTGCTGACGATGAACCTGCATGCGCCGCAGGTGCATGGGTTCTTCTCGGTGCCCGTGGACCACCTCACGGCGCTCGGGGTGCTCGCGGACCACTTCCGCGGGACGGACCTCACGGACTCCGTCGTCGTGTCACCGGACCTCGGCAACGCCAAGGAGGCGACCCAGTTCTCGCGGCTGCTCGGTCTGCCGGTCGCGGCCGGGAGCAAGCAGCGCAAGAGCGACGACAAGGTGGTCATCGACTCGATCGTCGGCGACGTCGCGGGGAAGAGGGCGATCGTGCTCGACGACGAGATCGCGACCGGTGGCTCGATCATCGAGTTGCTCGACAAGCTGGCGGAGGTGGGCGTGACCGAGGCGGCGGTGGCGTGCACGCACGGGCTGTTCGCGGGGCGCGCGGTGGAGCGGTTGCGCTCGCACCCCATGGTGTCGCAGGTCGTGACGACGGACACCGTGCCGTCGCCGGCCGGTTGGCCCGAGCTGCAGGTGCGCACCGTGTCGGGGTTGTTCGCCGAGGCGATCACGCGGATCCACGGGGGTGAGTCGGTGAGCATCCTCTTCGACGGGGTCGACCCGACGCACGCGCCGCCGCAGGGTTCGCTCTTCGACAAGGTGGGTGGTTGAGGTGGGACGGTTCGTTCCGGTGCTGCTCGACGTCGTGGCCGTCGTGGTGTTCGCTGTGGTGGGGCGGCGCTCGCACGCGGAGGGGCTGACGCTGAGTGGCGTGCTGCAGACGGCCGGGCCGTTCCTCGTGGGGACGGCGGCGGGTTGGCTGCTCGCGTCGGTGACCTTGGACGTCTCGCCGCGGTCGTGGCAGTTCGGTGTCGTCGTCGTGGCGGCGACCGTCGTGGTCGGGATGCTGCTGCGTCGGCTGGCCGCGGCCGGCACGGCGCCGTCGTTCATCGTCGTGGCGACGGTGTTCCTCGCGGTGACGATGCTCGGCTGGCGCCTGCTCGCCCGCCTCGTCAACTGACGTGACCAGCTTCGTCGCCTGTCGTTGCCCTCTCCGTCAGCTGAGGGGTACCCCCGGACCGTCGTAGCCCCACGCGGCCGCATCCTCGTGTGGCCCGAGGCGAACCGGAGCACCGACGAGAAGGTGGATGCGCGCGCCAGCGACGAGCAGGTCCATGGACTCGACCGCAGGTGCCAGAACGACACCAATGAACAGGGTCGAGTCCACGCCTTCGCTGCCATCCGCGACGTCGCCGTAGAGTCGTGGCTCGCTCGCTCCGGTCCCGGCGATGAGGGTGAGTACCTTCTCGAGGTTCTCGGTCAACCGCCGCCCGATCGGCCCCGGGAACCGGTCGTCGACCAAAGCCGCTCCACCAGCCTCCCGGGTGTTCCTCAGGCTCCATTCGAGTTCATACCCGCACACGGCGACGAGTCGCTCCAGCGCGGCGACCGTCGGCTGTTGACGCCCCGACTCGTAGCGCGCGACCACCCCCTGTGTCACCCCGGCGCGCTCGGCGAGCTCATCCTGGCTGAGCCGCTGAAGTCGGCGCGCACGGCGCAGCACGTCGCGCGCGGTGCTCGATGCGTTGGGGCGAGACGTGCGCGGTGCTCCGAGGCGAGAAGTGCCACGTGGGCCCTGATGCGCTGCGGGAGTCATGGGTCAAGACTGCTCGACACGACCAGTTTCGCCGCCGACTTTTCCACAGCCAGCTGCCGACCGACCCTGACGACCACGGGGGGCACAGCTCGCTCGACCTCCACACGCCCCTCTTGGACCCATGGCCTATAGGTACGCAATCTACGTATCTATAGGCCATGCGTCTGGAGAGCGGACATGTCGATTCACCTGGCCGCCCGCTGACGGCCTGGTCGGCGCGGGCTCGGACGGGGCTACGGCCTAGAGATACTGGCCGGTGTTGGCGATGTTGGCGATGGACCGGCCGGGCTCGTTGCCCTCCTTGGTCTTGATGAGGGTGCGGATGTAGACGATCCGCTCCCCCTTCTTGCCGGAGATGCGCGCCCAGTCGTCGGGGTTGGTCGTGTTAGGCAGGTCCTCGTTCTCCTTGAACTCGTCGACGAGGCTCTGCAGCAGGTGGTCGACCCGCAGACCCCGCTGACCGGTCGTCAGCAGGTCCTTGATCGCCATCTTCTTCGCCCGGTCGACGATGTTCTGGATCATCGCGCCGGAGTTGAAGTCCTTGAAGTACAGGACCTCCTTGTCCCCACCGGCGTACGTGACCTCGAGGAACTCGTTCTCCGCGTCCTCGGCATACATGCGCGTCACGACGGCCTCGGTCATCGCCTCGACCGTCGCCTCCGGTGACCCGCCGTTCTCGGCGAGGTCCTCGGGGTGCAGTGGGAGGTCGGCGGTGAGGTACTTGCCGAAGATCTCCGTCGCGGCCTCGGCGTCGGGCCGCTCGATCTTGATCTTCACGTCGAGCCGGCCGGGGCGCAGGATCGCGGGGTCGATCATGTCCTCGCGGTTCGAGGCGCCGATGACGATGACGTTCTCGAGGCCCTCGACTCCGTCGATCTCGGACAGCAGCTGCGGCACGATCGTCGTCTCGACGTCCGACGAGACCCCCGAGCCGCGGGTGCGGAACAGCGAGTCCATCTCGTCGAAGAACACGACGACGGGCAGGCCCTCGTTGGACTTCTCCCGCGCCCGCTGGAAGATCAGCCGGATGTGCCGCTCGGTCTCCCCGACGTACTTGTTGAGCAGCTCGGGTCCCTTGATGTTGAGGAAGTAGCTCTTGCCGGGCTCACGGCCCTCCTTCTCCGCGATCTTGCGCGAGAGCGACGCAGCCACGGCCTTGGCGATCATCGTCTTGCCGCAGCCGGGCGGGCCGTAGAGGAGCACTCCCTTCGGCGGCTTGAGGTGGTGCTCGGTGAACAGGTCCGGGTGCAGGTAGGGCAGCTCGACGGCGTCGCGGATGAGCTCGATCTGCCCCGACAGCCCACCGATGTCCTGGTAGTCGATGTCCGGGACCTCCTCGAGGACGAGGTCGGCGACCTCGGCCTTCGGGATCTGCTCGTAGACGAAGGCGCTGCGCGGCTCCATGAGCAGCGCATCCCCGACGCGCAGGTGCACGTCCGCGAGCGAAGCGGCCACCCGGCATACGCGCTCCTCGTCGGCGCGCGACAGCACGAGGACGCGGTCCTCGCCCAGCAGCTCCTTGAGCAGCACGACCTCGCCCGCGCGCTCCCACCCGTGGACAGCGACGACATTCATCGCCTCGTTGAGCATGACCTCGCGGCCGACCTCGATCTCGTGCGGCTCGATCGTCGGGCTCACCGCGACGTGCATCTTGCGACCGCCGGTGAGGACGTCGACGGTCTTGTCGTCGAACGTCTCGACAACGACGCCGTACCCGGACGGCGGCTGGCCGAGGCGGTCGACCTCGGTCTTGAGGGTGACGATCTGCTCGCGGGCGTCCTTGAGGGTGCGCACGAGGCGCTCGTTCTGGGCCGAGACGGTGCCGAGCTGCGAGCGCAGGTCGGTCACGGTGTCCTCGAGGCGGCGCACGGCACCACTCTCGCCGGGCGGTGGGGTCTGGCTCATGACGGGCCTCCTCAGGTGTGGCTCTCCCTCAACGCTAACCCGTGAGCCCGCGCCGCACCTTCCTGACTCGCTTGTCGGACGGGACACGTTCACCGATGGCCTCCGCGGTCCACTCGTCGTCGGGGACGCCGGCGAAGCCCGGTTCCGGTGACGGCGGGGTCGCCGTCGAGTCGTCCGTATGCCGTCCGCTCGGGGTCGTCGTCGGCGCGCCGTCCGCTCTGCTCACCTCGGCGGTCTCACCGGTCTCGGTGGCCTCGTACCCCTTGCCCGGGCGGCGGGTCCGGCGCGGCGGCGTCACGCCCGGTGCGAGCAGTCGCGTCGTGATGAGGAAGCCGGTGTGGCCGTGCATCCGGTGCTGCGGGCGTACTGCGAGGCCCTCGAGGTGCCAGCCGCGCACGAGGGACTCCCACGCGTTCGGCTCGGTCCACCGGCCCGCGTCGCGCATCGCCTCGGCGACCTTGGACAGCTGGGTCGCCGTCGCGACGTAGCAGATGAGCACGCCACCGGGGGCGAGCGCCTCGGCGACGACGTCGAGGCACTCCCACGGGGCGAGCATGTCGAGGACGACGCGGTCGACGGTCCCCGGCTCCACCGTCACAGGCAGCGCCTCGACGAGGTCGCCGACGGTCACGGTCCACGCCGGGTGGTCCTCACCGAAGTAGGCGCGCGCGTTGGCCTTCGCGATGTCGGCGAAGTCCTCACGCCGCTCGAACGAGTGCACCCGCCCCGACTCGCCCACGGCCCGGAGCAGCGACATCGACAGGGCGCCCGAGCCCACGCCCGCCTCGACGACGACCGCGCCGGGGAAGATGTCGGCCATCGTGACGATCTGGCCCGCGTCCTTGGGGTAGACGACCGCGGCACCGCGTGGCATGGACATGACGTAGTCCGCGAGGAGCGGCCGGAGCGCGAGGTACTCGAAGCCCGCCGTGTTGGTCACCGTCGTGCCGTCGGGCGCGCCGATGAGGTCGTCGTGGAGCAGGTAGCCCCGGTGGGTGTGGAACTGCTTGCCCGGGGCGAGCGTGATGGTGTGCATCCGCCCCTTGGCGTCGGTGAGCTGCACCCGCTCCCCTTCGGCGAAGGGTCCACGTCGCAGGTCGGCACCGGTCGCAGTCATGGCCGGTGAGTCTAGTTGTCGCCCGACCTCGCCCCGGTCACGAGGTCAGCGGCCCTCGAGGACGGCGTTGACGGCCTCCACCGTCGCGATGCCGAGCACGCGGCCGGCCTCGTCGACCGCGACGACGACCGGGCTCTGCGACTCCTGGATCGCCGTCACAACCTCGGTGAGGTCGTCGTCGCGGCGCGTCGTCGCGACCCAGCCGGCCGGCTGCACCCGGGCCAGCGCCGACACCGGCGTCGAGACCCAGCGGTCGCGCGGGACGTTCGCGGCGTCCTGGGGGAAGACGAGCGACTGCGGGGCGCCCCGGTCGTCCACGACGACGGCGAGCCCGCCTGTCGCGGCGGTTGTCTCGAGCACGTCCCCGGCGCGCACGACCGGCACGGGACGCACGACCTGGGCGACCGTGCCGCGGCCGAGCATGCGGCGGGCCTGGCCGGTCCGGATCGCCGCGGTCGCGCCCTGCCACATGAACATCCCGACGAGGGCCATCCAGATGAGCGAGGTCAGCGACGGCTGGTGGCCGAGGACGAGCGGGCGCACGACGAACCACAGCAGCACGCCGACCGTGACGACCCGTCCGGTCCATCCGGCGGCGATGAGGCCGGTCTCCCGGCTGCCGGTGACCTTCCAGACGAGGGCGTCGACGAGCTGTCCACCGTCGAGCGGCAGCCCGGGCAGCAGGTTGAAGGCGGCGAGCAGGACGTTGACGAACGCGACGCCGAAGAGCATCCGCTGCGGGATGTCGGCGGTGACGGCGTTCGAGGCGACCCAGGCCACGGCACCGAGCGCGAAGTTCGAGATCGGGCCGACGATCGCGATGAGCGCGGCCTTGCCCGGTGTCGAGAGGCGTCCGTCGTATGCCGTGTGCCCACCCCACAGGTCGGCCACGACGCGGTGGACCGGCAGTCCGACGCCGCGGGCTGCCGCGGCGTGCGCCCCCTCGTGGACGAGGACGGAGACGAGGAGCGCCACGGCATACACGCCACCGAGCAGGTAGGCGGTGCTACCCAGCTCAGGTGACCCGCTGCCCACGACGAAGGTGATCACCGCCGCAAGGAGCAGCCAGCTGGCGCCGATGACGACCGGGACGCCACCGATCCGGGCGATGACGAGACCGGACGGGGTCGTCTCGGTGGCGGGCGCACTCATAGGCGTCAGGGTACGGGTCCAGACCGCTTGCCTATGACTCGTGCCCGGTGACGTTCTCGCATGGCGCGCACGGGCGACTGCCCCTAGCGTGACGACCGCGAGCACCCGCGGCCCCGTGGGCACCGCATCGACCGAAAGGGTTCGACACGTCATGGCCGACAAGCCCACCATCGTCCTCGTCCACGGCTTCTGGGGAGGCGCCGCCCACTGGGCCGGCGTCATCAACGAGCTGACCCAGCGCGGCTACGACAAGATCCGCGCCGTCGAGCTGCCGCTCACCGGTCTCGCCGACGACGCCGAGCGCACCCGCAAGATGGTCGCCCAGGTCGACGGACCCGTCGTCCTCGTCGGCCACTCCTACGGCGGGGCCGTCATCACCGAGGCAGGCGACCAGCCCAACGTCCAGGGCCTCGTCTACGTCGCGGCCTTCGCCCCGGACGCCGGCGAGTCGCCCGGCCAGATCAGTGAGGAGCACAAGCCGGCCGCGTTCGACGCCATCGCGCCGGACTCCGACGGCTACCTCTGGATCGCCCAGGACAAGTACCGCGAGAGCTTCGCCCAGGACCTCGACGAGGAGCAGGCCCACGTCATGGCGGTCACCCAGAAGGCGCCGCTCGGCTCGACGTTCGGCGACGCCGTCACCGCTCCCGCGTGGAAGAACAAGCCGGTCTGGTACCAGGTCTCGACCCAGGACCGGATGATCGACCCGGATAACGAGCGCCGCATGGCGGAGCGGATGAACCCCAAGAAGGTCATCGAGCTCGACGCCTCCCACGCGTCGCTGGCCTCGCAGCCCGCCGCGATCTGCGACCTCATCGACGAGGCCGTCGCCGCGCTCTGACGTCACGGAGACATGGCGTCCGTCCGCTGACCTGCACCGACGCGTGCAGGTCGGCGGACGGCATACTGACGCGGTGAACTCCCCCACGACGACACCGGCCGCGGACCCCGCGACCGCGCACCGCCCCGACGCCACCGACGAGCTCACCGCCGCACTGCGCGAGCGGGTCCTCGTCATGGACGGGGCGATGGGGACGATGATCCAGCGCGAGGGGTTCAGCGAGGAGGACTACCGCGGCGAGCGGTTCGCCGACTGGGGCAGCGACCTCAAGGGCAACAACGACCTGCTCTCGATCACCCAGCCGGACGCCATCCGCGCCATCCACACGGCCTACCTCGAGGCGGGCGCCGACCTCGTCGAGACGAACACCTTCAACGCGCAGCGGATCTCGCTGGCCGACTACGGCATGGAGGACCTCGCCTACGAGCTCAACGTCGCCTCGGCGCGGCTCGCCCGCGAGGCCGTGGACGCGATGACGGAGCGCACTCCCGACCGGCCGCGCTGGGTCCTCGGTGCGCTCGGCCCGACGAACCGCACCGCGTCGATCTCCCCCGACGTCAACGACCCCGGCGCGCGCAACGTCACCTACGACGAGCTCGTCGAGGCCTACCTCGAGCAGGCCCGCGGCCTCGTCGACGGCGGCACCGACGTGCTCATCGTCGAGACGATCTTCGACACGCTCAACGCCAAGGCCGCGATCTTCGCCCTCGAGACGCTGTTCGAGGAGCAGGGCCGCCGCTGGCCGGTCGTCATCTCCGGCACGATCACCGACGCCTCCGGGCGCACCCTCTCGGGTCAGGTCACCGAGGCGTTCTGGAACTCCGTGCGGCACGCGCGGCCGCTCGCTGTCGGGCTCAACTGTGCTCTCGGTGCCGAGGAGATGCGGCCGTATGCCGCGGAGCTGGCTCGCGTGGCCGACACCTTCGTGTCGTGCTACCCGAATGCGGGGCTGCCCAACGCCTTCGGCGAGTACGACGAGACGCCGGAGGCCATGGCTTCGGTCGTCGGCGAGTTCGCGTCGGCGGGGCTGGTCAACCTGCTCGGCGGCTGCTGCGGCACCACGCCGGAGCACATCAAGGCCATCGCGTCGGCAGCCGAGGGTGCCACGCCGCGGGAGCCGAGCTCGGTCCCGCCGGCGCTGCGGCTGTCCGGGCTGGAGCCGTTGACGGTCACCGAGGAGTCGCTCTTCGTCAACGTCGGTGAGCGCACCAACATCACCGGGTCGGCACGGTTCCGCAAGCTCATCCAGGCCGAGGACTACCCCGCCGCGCTGTCGGTGGCGCGCCAGCAGGTCGAGGCGGGCGCCCAGGTCGTCGACGTCAACATGGACGAGGGCATGATCGACGGCGTCGCCGCGATGGACCGCTTCCTCAAGCTCGTCGCGTCCGAGCCAGACATCTCGCGCGTGCCGGTCATGGTCGACTCCTCGAAGTGGGAGGTCATCGAGGCCGGTCTGAAGTGCGTCCAGGGGAAGCCGATCGTCAACTCCATCTCGATGAAGGAGGGCGTCGAGCCGTTCGTCGAGCACGCGCGCCTGTGCCGCAAGTACGGCGCCGCGATCGTCGTCATGGCCTTCGACGAGCAGGGGCAGGCCGACAGCCTGCAGCGGCGCAAGGAGATCTGCCAGCGGGCCTACGACATCCTCACGCAGGAGGTCGGGTTCCCCGCCGAGGACATCATCTTCGACCCCAACATCTTCGCGGTGGCGACCGGCATCGAGGAGCACGCGGCCTACGGCACCGACTTCATCGAGGCGACCCGCTGGATCAAGGAGAACCTGCCCGGCGCGCTCGTGTCCGGTGGCGTCTCGAACGTGTCGTTCTCGTTCCGCGGCAACAACCCCGTGCGCGAAGCCATCCACGCGGTCTTCCTCTTCCACGCCATCCAGGCCGGCATGGACATGGGCATCGTCAACGCCGGCGCACTCGTCGTCTACGACCAGGTCGACCCCGAGCTGCGCGAGCGGATCGAGGATGTCGTGCTCAACCGGCGCCCGGACTCGACCGAGCGCCTGCTCGAGATCGCCGACCGGTTCAACACGACCGGTGAGGTGGCCGAGGCCGCGACCGAGGAGTGGCGCGAGCTGCCCGTCGAGGAGCGGATCACCCACGCCCTCGTCAAGGGCATCGACGACCACGTCGAGGCCGACACCGAGGAGCTGCGCGCCGCGATCGCCGAGCGCGGCGGACGCCCGATCGAGGTCATCGAAGGCCCGCTCATGGACGGCATGAACGTCGTCGGCGACCTCTTCGGCTCGGGGAAGATGTTCCTCCCGCAGGTGGTGAAGTCGGCGCGGGTCATGAAGAAGGCGGTCGCCTACCTCATCCCCTTCATCGAGGCCGAGAAGCAGCCGGGCGACGCGGCCCGGTCCAAGGGCAAGGTCGTCATGGCGACCGTCAAGGGCGATGTCCACGACATCGGCAAGAACATCGTCGGCGTCGTGCTCCAGTGCAACAACTACGACGTCGTCGACCTCGGTGTCATGGTGCCGGCGCAGAAGATCCTCGACGCCGCGCGCGACGAGCAGGCCGATGTCATCGGGCTCTCCGGGCTCATCACGCCGAGCCTCGACGAGATGGTCGGGTTCGCCACCGAGATGGAGCGGCAGGGTCTCGACATCCCGCTGCTCATCGGCGGCGCGACGACGTCGCGGGCACACACGGCCGTCAAGGTCGACCAGAAGTACTCCGGGCCGGTCGTCTGGGTCAAGGACGCGTCCCGGTCGGTTCCCGTGGTGTCCCAGCTGCTGTCGGACGAGGCGCGCCCGGCGCTGCTCGAGCAGGTCACCGCGGACTACGACTCGCTCCGGGCCCGGCACGCCGCGAAGGCGACCGAACGCCCCCTGGTGTCGATCGAGAAGGCGCGCGAACGGCATACGGACATCGACTGGACGGCATACCGACCGCATGTGCCGAATCTCGTTGCGGCACAGGAGAAGGAGCTGCTGCAGCGGCAGTCCGGTGCCGCGCGGCGCGGGCAGACGCAGTTCGTGCGGACCTTCACGGACTACCCGCTCGAGGAGCTCCGCGACTACATCGACTGGGGGCCGTTCTTCCTCGCGTGGGAGATGAAGGGGCGCTTCCCGGACATCCTCAACAACCCCGCGACGAGCGAGGCCGCCACCCGGCTCTACGAGGACGCGAACCGCATGCTTGACCGGATCATCGACGAGAAGTGGCTGCGCGCGTCCGGTGTCATCGGGCTCTTCCCGGCGAACTCCGTCGGGGACGACATCGAGGTGTATGCCGACGAGTCGCGTTCGTCGGTCCTCACGACCCTGCACACGCTGCGGCAGCAGGGACAGCACCGCGAGGGCGTGCCGAACCGGGCGATGTCCGACTTCGTCGCGCCGAAGGAGACCGGGCTGCGTGACCACGTCGGGGCGTTCGCCGTGACCGCGGGACTGGGGTCGCAGGAGAAGATCGCCGAGTTCAAGGCCGACCTCGACGACTACAGCGCCATCCTGCTCGAAGCGCTGGCGGACCGGCTGGCCGAGGCGTTCGCGGAGCGGATGCACGAGCGGGTGCGCCACGACTTCTGGGGCTACGCGCCGGACGAGCACCTGCGCAACGACGACCTCATCGCCGAGCGCTATGTCGGCATCCGGCCGGCACCCGGCTATCCCGCCTGCCCGGACCACACCGAGAAGGTGCTGCTGTGGGAGCTGCTCGACGTGGAGCGGGCGGTGGGGATCGAGCTGACCGAGTCGATGGCCATGTGGCCGGGCGCGTCGGTGTCGGGGTGGTACTTCGCCCATCCGCAGTCGCAGTACTTCGTCGTGGGGCGGCTCGGGCGAGACCAGGTCGAGGACTACGCGCAGCGCAAGGGCTGGACCCTCGCCGAGGCCGAGCGCTGGCTCTCCCCCAACCTCGGCTACCTCCCCGAGGACTGACCCGGTTCAGCGCAGCCGGCGGGCGATCCCGGGGTAGTCGAGAACCAGACCGGAGGGGTCGTAGGCGATCCGGGCGGTGAAGGCGAACTCCGGTGCGGCGTAGTCGAATTGGCGCGCGTCATCGGTCGTCCTGGGATGGGCCTCGTAGGTCTGCTCCAGGCGCGTCACCGTGCCGGTGGCGCGGACGTATGCCGCGGGTGCCGCGAATCGGGCGCCGTCACCGGGCGATCCGCGCAGGACCGGGAACGCATTGGTCAGGGCGGACGTCTCGAGGTCGACGTCGAGGCACCCGTCGAGCTCCGGGCGCTGCTCGCCGTCGACCCGCCAGTGGCCGGCTCCGTCGTGGTCGAGTCGGACCTGGCGGCGCCCAGAGGCGTCCACGATGGCGACGTCGGCGGACCGGGTGACCCAGTCAGGCCCGACCTCGATCTCGTAGCGCACCGACCACCCGGAGTCGCCGTCGAGGGCCGTCGCGCCGCCGTGGAACGTCCACGAGTCCTCCGCGTGGCCCACGAAGGCCACTTCTGTTCCCTCACGCGGGCGGCGCGAAACGCCACGCCGCAGTGGCCGGAAGGGATGCGCTCATGCCGACATCCTGCCGCTGAGGGCCGACGGATTGTCGCTGAGGGGCGGCTGATTGCCGAAAGGTGACGCGGACGGGACTGTCGGTGGGACGGCATACGGTGTCGTCCATGGTTCCCGCCCTGTCCCCGAGCCGCGCAGCGGACTTCAAGCAGTGCCCGCTGCTGTTCCGCTTCCGGACGATCGACAAGCTCGACGGGCCGCCCTCCCCCGCGGCGGCCCGGGGCACGTTGGTGCACGAGGTGCTCGAGCACCTCTTCGAGCTGCCAGCGGAGCAGCGGACTCCCGACGCCGCGCTCGCCCTGCTCCAGCCGCGCTGGGAGTCGCTCGTCACCGAGCGGCCGGAGCTGGCGACGATGCTCGAGGAGGACGAGTCGCTCACCGAGGACGGCTGGTTCACCGCGGCGGGTGCTCTCGTGGAGCGGTGGTTCACCCTCGAGAACCCGCAGTGGCTGGAGCCGGCCGAGCGCGAGCTCTACGTCGAGACCGACGTCGACGGGCTGACGCTGCGCGGCTACGTGGACCGGCTCGACATCGCCCCGGACGGTGCGATGCGGGTCGTCGACTACAAGACGGGGCGCTCGCCGCGGGAGGCGTTCGAGGGCAAGGCCCTCTTCCAGATGAAGTTCTACGCGCTCGTGCTGTGGCGCCAGCGCGGGGTCGTGCCGCGGATGCTGCAGCTCGTCTACCTCGGGGACGGCGAGATCGTTCGCTACGAGCCGGACGAGCGTGACCTGCTCGCGCTCGAGCGCAACGTCAAGGCCGTCTGGGCGGCCATCGTGCGAGCCAGCGAGACCGGTGACTGGCGGCCGAGCCGGTCCAAGCTGTGCGGCTGGTGCGACTTCCAGGAGCTGTGCCCCGAGTTCGGTGGCACTCCCCCGCCGCTACCCGAGGGTGCGGGAAGCCTCGTCCTCCACCCGGAGGTCACCGGTGACGCGGAGGTCGGCGACGACTGACGTCAGGTCCGCCGGGGTCAGGCCCCGCAGGCTGGGCAGCTGCACGGCCCCGCGCGTCACCGGCACAGGCACAACGTGTGGCACCGCGATCGTCGGGACGCCTGCGGCGACGGCGGACCGCACGCCGGTCGGTGAGTCCTCGATGGCGACGCAGTTGCGCGGCTCGACGCCGAGCAGGCGGGCTGCTGCGTGGTAGGGCTCGGGGTGCGGCTTGCCGTGCTCGACCTCGTCCCCGGTGACGACCGCGGCGAACGTCCCCTCCGGCAGGGCCGCGACGACGGCGACTGCGAGCGACCTCCACGACATCGTGACGAGGGCGTTCGGCACCCCCTGCTCGAGCAGCGCGGCGAGGAGTTCGCGGGCGCCGGGCCGCCACGGGACGTGCTCGCGCACCCGCTTCGTGACACGGAGCAGGAGCTCGTCGATGATCCGTTCCGGCTCCCAGGTGATCGGCGAGTTGTCCCGGATGAACTGGGCGCTGACCATGAGGTCGTTGCCAACGAGCTGGTGGGCGTACTCGTCGCTCCACGTGCCGCCGTGCTCCTCGACGATGTCGTGCTCGGCCTCGATCCAGTACGGCTCGGTGTCGACGAGGGTCCCGTCCATGTCCCAGAGAACGGCGGCAGGCAACGTCATACGAGGAGGGTACGCATAGGCTCGGAGCAGGCACTCACGAGGACGACCCGACGAGGAGGACGCGGTGATCGAGATCGACGACCTGCCCGAGCTGGACAACGCCGTGATGATCGCGGCCTTCGAGGGCTGGAACGACGCCGGTGAGGCGGCGAGCGGTGTCATCGAGCACCTCGCCGAGGCGTGGGGCGCCGAGCCCGTCGCCGCCCTCGACCCGGAGGACTACTACGACTTCCAGGTCAACCGGCCACGGGTCGTCTCCGACGGCGGACAGCGCCGCATCTCGTGGCGCACGACTCGGGTGCTCGTCGCGACGGACACGCCCATCGGCCGCGACATCGTGCTCGTGCAGGGTGTGGAACCGTCGTTCCGCTGGCGCTCGTTCGCGATCGAGCTGATGGAGCTCGCCCAGCAGGCCGACGTCACGACGGTCATCACGCTCGGGGCGCTACTCGCCGACGTCGCACACACCCGCCCGATCCAGGTGAGCGTCACCTCCGACAGCGAGGACACCCGTCACCGCCTCGACATCGAGTCGAGCACGTATGAAGGGCCCACCGGGATCGTGGGCGTCCTCGCCGACGCGGCCGTGCAGGTCGGCCTGTCGTCGGTCTCGGTGTGGGCGGCGGTCCCCCACTACGCGCACCACACGCCCTCACCCAAGGCGACCCGCGCGATCCTCACCAGGCTCGAGGAGCTGCTCGACGGTCCGATCGAGCACAGCTCCCTCGACGACGACGCCCGCGCGTGGGAGCGCGGCCTCGACGCGCTGGCCTCCGAGGATGCGGAGGTGGCGGAGTACGTCGAGTCGCTCGAGGAGGCGCAGGACACGGCCGAGCTCCCGGAGGCGTCGGGCGACGCCATCGCCAAGGAGTTCGAGCGCTACCTGCGCCGCCGCGGCACGACCGACTGATCGACGCGTCACCGCGCTCGCACGGCGTACCCAGCCGTCTGTCCCCAACCGTCCACTTGGGTGAGATCGGGACGGGAGCGGCGCCACACGGCATACCCGAGCGGCTGTGCCCAACCGTCCAATTGGGTGAGTTCGGGACGGGAGCGGCGCCACACGGCATACCCGAGCGCCTGTCCCCCAACCGTCCAATTGGGTGAGTTCGGGACGCGAGCCGTGCCACACGGCATAGCCGACCCCTGTCCCCAACCGTCCAATTGGGTGAGTTCGGGACGGGAGCCCGAGGTCAGATGCGGAGGCCGAGGAGGGCGTCGAGGGCGCGTGCAAGGACACCCGGTGCGGCGGGGTCGAGGTCGCCCGAACCGACCGCGCTCTCGTCCCTGTTCGCGGCGAGGGTCTGCTCGGCCCAGGCGTCGACCGCCCGCAGGGCAGCGGGTGCGTCGAGGTCGTCGGCCAGTGCCTCGCGGATCGCGGTCACGGTCGCATCGGCCGATGGCGCGGCGTTGACCGACAGGGCCTCACGCCACTGCTCGAGCCGGGCCTGCGCCTGCGCCAGCAGCTCCGGCGTATGGTCCCAGTCCTTGCGGTAGTGCTGCGCCAGCAGCTCAAGCCGGATCGCCATCGGGTCGACCCCGTCGCGGCGCAGCGCGGACACGAGGACGAGGTTGCCGCGGGACTTGCTCATCTTGTGACCGTCGAGCCCGACCATCCCGGCGTGGGCCTGGAGGCGGGCGTAGTCGTCGACGCCGAGCGCCCGCGCGTGCGCCACGGTCATCTCGTGGTGCGGGAAGACGAGGTCCGAACCGCCGCCGTTGACATCGAGCGGCACCCCGGTCCGGTCGAGCGCGATCGCCGCGCACTCCACGTGCCATCCCGGCCGGCCCGCGGGCAGCCCGTCGAGCTCCCACGAGGGCTCGCCGTCCCGCGCCGCGCGCCACAGCAGCGGATCCAGCGCGTCGCGCTTGCCGACGCGGTCCGGGTCGCCGCCACGGTCGGCGTACACCTCGAGCATCTGCTCGCGCGTCCAGCCGGACACGTCGCCGAAACCGGGCACCTTCGCGACGTCGAGGTAGAGGTCCGGGCCGTCCGCGTCGTCGTTCTCGAGCTCGTATGCCGCCCCGCTCGCCACCGTGCGCCGCACCAGCTCGCCGATCGTGCCCATGGCCTCGACGACCCCGACGTAGTCACGCGGCGGGATGACCTGCAGTGCCGTCATGTCCTCCCGGAAGAGGTCGGCCTCGGCGACGGCGAGGTCCTGCCAGTCGACGCCGTCGCGGGCGGCACGCTCGAGCAGCGGGTCGTCGACGTCCGTGACGTTCTGCGTGTAGTGCACCTCGTGGCCGTTGTCGCGCAGGACCCGGTTCACGAGGTCGAAGGCGACATACGTGGCGGCATGACCGAGGTGCGTGGCGTCATACGGCGTGATCCCACAGACGTAGAGCCGCGCGACGTCACCGGTCGCCGGCACGACCTCGCGCTGCTCCCCCGTGCTCGTGTCGTGCAGCCGGAGCGCGGCCCCGTCTCCGGGGATGGCGGGCAGGAACGGAGGCGGCCACGAGATCACGCCCGAAGCCTACGGCGCGACGTCACATCGCCGGCCACGGGATCGGCGGCCAACCGGGCACGGGCACCGGGTGCCGGCGGTCCTCGAGCAGCGTCCGGGCCCTCGTCGCGAGGGCTGATACCTCGGAGAGCGTCAACAGCTCGTCCAGCTCGTCGGCGAGGGTGCCGGTCTCGAGGGCGTCCCGGACGCGAGCCACGCGGGCGAGGTCGTCATCCTCGATCGGCTGCCCGGCCCAGCCCCACAGGACGGTCCGCAGCTTGGGCTCGACACCGAGGCTCACGCCGTGGTCGACGCCCCACAGGTCGTCGCCGACGAGCAGGAGGTGGCCGCCCTTGCGGTCGGAGTTGTTGATGAGCGCGTCGAAGACCGCCGTCGTGCGCACCGCCGCGTCACTGGAGTGGGCGACGACGACCTCGGAGCCGTCGGGTGCCTCTCCGCGCAGGACCTCGCGCCAGCCCGCGGGCACCTCGTCGGGGTCGACGACGTCGACGACGTACTCGGGTTCGCGCGCCGGGTCACCGACCCACATCTGCGTCGCGGCGGGGCCCCACGGTCCGTCGTGCAGGACCGTCGGGGGAACGACGTCGAAGCCGCCTGCCGCGGAGACGAGGTATGCCGCCCGCTCGCGTGCCGCGAGCGTGCCGTCCGGGTAGTCCCACAGCGGCCGTTCCAGAGCCACCGGTTTGTGGATCGCGAGCCGGGAACCGGTGTCTCCCGTGACGCGCACGAGCACGGCGCCGTTGGAGGAGTCGACGACCCGGCCGAGGAGCTCGACCTCGCCGCCGGCCAGGAGCCGCTCGACGTCGGTGCCCACCGTCAGCGCTTGTAGCCGTTGGCGCGCGGGCAGATGTGGCCCTCGGGGTCGAGGGGCTGGCCGCAGAAGGGGCAGGGCGGGCGGCCCGCGGCGATGATCGCCTGGCAGCGGCGCGCGAAGGCGCGAGCGCTCGTCGGGTCGAGGACGACCCGCACGGTCTCGCCTCCCGCGTCCTCCTCGGGGTCGCGGTCGTGGCACTCGATGACGACGCTCGACCGGTCGGGGTCCCAGGCGAGGCTCACCGTGTCGACGCGGAACTCGTCCTCGATGGGCGTGTCCAGTGCCTCGTTGTCGGCGGCGTGCTCAGCGACGGCGTCCGAGCCTTCGATCCCGCCGACCGAGTCGAGTAGGTCGGCGATGCGGTCGGCGAGGATCCCCACCTGGACCTTCTCGATGGACACCGAGACGAGCCGGCCGCCGCCCCTGGCCTGGAGGAAGAAGGTGCGCCCACCGGGCGGGCCCACGGTGCCGGCCACGAACCGCTCGGGCGGGTCGAAGTCAGTGATCGCCATGAATCCGAGACTATCCCGGCTGGTCCGGGCGGTCTCGGGCACTGCGCAGCGCGGCCTCGACGGAGAAGCCCCACGGCAGCTCGAGCCGGTGCTCGTGCAGCAGGGCGGCGTCGGAGAGGAGTTCCGCCGTGGGCCGGTCGGCGGCGACGACGCCGCCGGAGAGGACGACGGAGCGTTCGCACAGCTCCAGGGCGAAAGGCAGGTCGTGAGTGACCATGAGCAGGGTGACGTCGAGGGCGGTGAGCAGCTCGGCGAGCTCGCGTCGGGCTGTCGGGTCAAGGTTGCTCGAGGGCTCGTCGAGGACGAGGATCTCCGGGTCCATCGCAAGAACCGTGGCGATCGCGACGCGGCGGCGCTGGCCGAAGGACAGGTGGTGCGGAGGGCGCTCGGCGAACTCACTCATCCCCACGGCGTCGAGGGCTGCCGCGACCCGCGTGTCGAGGGCGTCGCCGCGGATGCCGAGGTTCGCCGGGCCGAACGCGACGTCGTCGCGCACCGTCGGCATGAAGAGCTGGTCGTCGGGGTCCTGGAAGACGATGCCGACGCGGCGCCGGATCTCGAGGTGGTTCGCGGGCTCGACGGGAAGTCCGGAGACCGCGACCGACCCGGCACCGGCCTCGAGGATGCCGTTGAGGTGCAGGACGAGTGTCGTCTTGCCGGCCCCGTTCGGGCCGAGGAGGGCGACCCGCTCCCCGGCGTGCACGTGGAGGTCGACCCCGAAGAGCGCCTGGTGTCCGTCGGGGTAGGCGAAGGCGAGCCCGCGGACGTCGAGAACCGGCGTGCTCATCGGGGCCACCCGGTGTGGCGGGCCGCGGGCACGAGGTCCCCTTCGGCACCGCTGAAGACCGACCGCGCTTCGGTCACGAGCCCCACCCGGACACGAGGACGGCGGCCCCGGCCGCCACGGCACACACTGCCGGCGTCAGCGCCAGCGTCCACTGGCCTGCTGTGGCGCGCAGCGGCTCGATGACCGGCAGGCGCCCGCTGTACCCCCGGGACATCATCGCGAGATGGACCCGCTCCCCACGTTCGTAGCTGCGGACGAAGAGCGCGCCGGCACTGGAGGCGATGACCGGCCACGACCGCACCGTGCGCGCCTCGAACGCGCGCGACTCACGGGCGACCTTCATGCGCTGCGACTGGGCGGTGACGACACCGAGGTATCGCACCATGAACGCGAGGATCTGGACCAACCGGTCCGGGACGCGGAGGTGTTGCAACGCACGCACGAGGTCGCGGGTCGAGGTCGTGACGGCGAAGGCGATCGCCGTGAGGACGCTGACGGTTGCGGTCACGAGGAGCGTCAGGGCCGCCTCGAGGCCCGACGCCGAGACGGTGACCGGACCGAGTGCCCGGCGCGGTCCCGTCGCGACGAAGGGCAGCACGATCGCGAAGACGACGAACGGCACCTCGACAACCATGCGGCGGACGACGTGGCGCCACGGCACCCGTGTCGCCGCGACGACCAGGACAGCCAGCGCGAGCATGGCCAAGCGTGCCAGGTGCGCCGACGAGGGCAGGGCGACGACACCGAGGACGAAGGCGAGCAGCCCGACGAGCTTGGTGTGGGCCGGGAGCCGGTGCACGAGCGAGTCGCCCTCGACGTGCAGGTGCGGCCCCTGCTGTGAGCCCACCGTCAGCCGTCGTCGCGGGAGCCGCTGCGCTCGTCGGTGGTCACGGCATCGGCGGTCAGGGCATCGCGCGGGCCGCGCCGAGCCAGCAGGTGCATGAGCCCGAAGGCGACGCCCGCGACGACGAGCACGCCGACCACTCCGGCGATGGCGCCGGACAGGCGCTCCTGGCCGATGCCGGCCACGAGGTAGTCGGCGAACGGCGAGCCCGCGGTGGCGTGCTCGCCCGCGGTGGTGTCGAAGCCGAGCTTCGCGGCGACGTACTCCAAACCGTCCGGATTGCTCGACGCCCAGATCGAGACGACCCCGGCGAGCACGAGGCACACGGCCAGGCCCGAGAGGACGAGGCCGCGCACGCTGAGACGGCGACCGGACGAGGCGGTGGCCGTGCCGGCCATGCGGGTCGTGCGGGTCATGCGTTCACCGCCCTGATCTCGAGGGGGCGCGCGCTCGCGAGGCCGCGGGCGCCGTGGACGAGGTCGGGTCGGGTCGCGAGGACGGTCCCGACGGCGAGGGTCGTGATCGCTGCCTCACCGAGGCCGATGAGGCTGTGCCAGCCGACCATGGCGGTGGCGAGCGCGTCGAGCGGGATGTCGGCACGCCCACCCACGGCATACAGGAGGGTGAAGGCGAGGGCGGTCGCGGGGACGGACACGAAGGCGGCGACCCCGGCGAGCGGTGCGACGAGCGCGGGACGGCTGGGCCCGGCGAGCCGGCGCAGCAGGACGAAGACGCCCCAGCCGACCCAGACACCGACGATCGCCATGAGCGTGATGTTCGTGCCGAGGGCCGTCACGCCGCCGTCGGCGAAGAGCAGCGACTGGACGGTGAGGACCACGGTCATGCAGAGGGTCGCGGTCCACGGCCCCACGAGGATGGCCGCGAGGGCGCCGCCGAGGAGGTGGCCCGACGTTCCGGCGCCGACGGGGAAGTTGAGCAGCTGCGCCGCGAAGATGAAGACGGCGACGAGGCCGGCCAGTGGTGCGGTGCGCTCGTCGAGCTCACGGGACGAGCGACGCAGCGCCACGGCGACTCCGGCCACCGCGACGACAGCGGTGCCGACCGACGTCGGTGCGTCGAAGAACCCGTCGGGGACGTGCATGAGGTCGTGCCTCCTCGGAAGCCAAGATCCTTGTTGCCAATGATTTGCAACTAGGACTCTAGCCCGTCCCGCCCCCGACCGTGGAGTCCGCGTCGGGCACATCGGCACGCTTCGCGGCGGCGCTCAGCGCGCGTAGCCGGTCGGCGAGCCCGTCCCCCGAGGAGTTCACCGCAAGGACGAGCCCACGGTCCCTCGCGCGGCGCACGACCGAGACCGAGGCCGGGTCGACGTGCACCCGCTGGAGTCCGGGCAGACCCGCCCCCATCGCGTCCGCAACGACGGCCTTGATCGGGTCGCCGTGGCTCACGACCACCCAGACCGCGTCGGCCCCGTGTTCGGCCTCGACCTCTGCGTCGAGGCGCGTCACGGCCGCAACCATCCGGTCGGACATCTCGCGAAGCGACTCCGCGGCATACGTCTCGCTGTCCGGGAAGCGCGCGGAGGCCGGATCGTCCTGGACGGTGCGCCACAGCGGCTCCCTGGTGAGCTCGGCGATGCGCCGCCCCGTCCACGCGCCGTAGTGACACTCCCCCAGGTCGTCGGCGACGTCGACGCCCACAGCACCCAGCGACGGCAGCAGCAGCTCGGCCGTCTCGCGGCAGCGCTGGAGCGGGCTCGAGACGACCCGAACGACCTCGAGGTCGGCGAGCCGGTCGGCCAGCCGCTCGACCTCGCCGCGGCCTCGGTCGGTCAGGCCGACACCGTCGCTCCAGCCCGCGAGCACGGCGTCGGCGTTCGCCGTGGAGTGCCCGTGACGGACGAGGAGGAGAACTGCCACGGCGCCAACTCTAGGCAACAATGGCCCGCGTGATCATCGACAAGGCCCTCTACCGGGGCGGCAAGCGCGAGGCCTGCGGGGACCTCAGTGACGAGCTCGGCGTGCTTCGCGAGACGGGCCAGCAGACCGATTTCCTCTGGATCGGCCTCAAGGACCCGTCGATGGAGGAGCTCGAGTCCGTCAACGAGGAGCTCGGTCTGGGACTGCACCCCCTCGCCGTCGAGGACGCCGTCAATGGACGCCAGCGCGCCAAGATCGAGCCCTACGGCCGGACCGTGTTCGTCGTCCTCAAGACGCTGAGCTACATCGAGGCGACGTCCGACATCGAGACCGGCGAGCTCATGGTCCACGTCGGCGAGCACTTCGTCCTCACGATCCGCCGCGGCGAGCTCAGCCCCCTCGCCGGCGTCCGCAAGGAGCTCGAGGCCGACCCCAAGAAGCTCGCCCTCGGACCGTTGTCCGCGCTGCACGCCGTCATGGACCGTGTCGTCGACCAGTACCGCGAGATCGAGGTCGAGGTCGCCCGGGACGTCGACGAGATCGAGGAGGGCGTCTTCTCGGACCACCTCGTCTCCTCCGACGACATCTACCGGCTCAAGCGTGAGGTGCTCGAGTTCCGTCGGGCGATCCAGCCGCTCATCGCTCCGCTGCGCACCTTGTATGCCGGCCAGCGCACCCCCGTGCGCGACGAGGAGCTGCGGCTGCTCTACCGCGACGTCGACGACCACCTGCACTTCGTCTCGGACCGCATCGACTCCTACGACCGGCTGCTCAGCGACGTCCTCAGCGCGAACCTCGCGAAGATCTCGGTGCAGCAGAACGCCGACATGCGCCGCATCTCGGCGTGGGTCGCGATCGTCGCCGTGCCGACGATGATCGCCGGGATCTACGGCATGAACTTCGAGAACATGCCCGAGCTGTCCTGGCGCTACGGCTACTTCATCGTCCTCGGCGTCATGGCCACGGCCTGCGCCGTGCTCTACGCGGTGTTCAAGAAGGTGAAGTGGCTCTAGCCTCGCGGCTCGGTCATGACCCGGTCGCGGTCACGACTCGGCAGGCGCCGGCACGAGGTCGGCCATGACGCGCAGCGTCTCCAGCCTGTCCTCCACCGACAGGGCGAACGGCGCGACCGACAGCGTCGTCACCCCGGCGTCGGCATAGCGTCCGACCCGTTCGCCGATCCGCTCGCGGGTGCCGATGAGTGCGGTGGAGTCGATGAACTCGCGTGGCACGGCCTCGGCCGCCTCCCGGTGCCGCCCGTCGAGGAAGAGGTCCTGGACGCGGGCGGCCTCCTCGTCGAAGCCCATCCGGACGGCGAGCTGGTTGTAGAAGTTCTTCTCGCGCGAGCCCATGCCGCCGATGTAGAGCGCGGAGTACGCAGCGATCATGGCGTAGCCGGTCTCGAGGTCGTCGGTGACGACGACCGGGACGGTCGGCACGACGTCGAACCCGTCGAGCGGGTCGTCCTCGGTGCCCGCGCCCGCGGCCCGCCGACCCGCTGCGATGGACTCGAGCAGGTCGCCGGAGTGCTCCGGTGAGTAGAAGATCGCGAGCCAGCCGTCGGCGATCTCCCCGGTGAGCTCGAGGTTCTTCGGCCCGACCGCGGCGAGGTAGACCGGCACCCGCTCCCGCGTCGGCCGGAACATCAGCTTGAGCGCCTTGCCGGGACCGTCCGGCAGCGGCAGCGTGAAGTGCTCACCGGCATACGACACCCGCTCGCGCGCCAGCGCGCTGCGGACGATCTCGACGTACTCGCGCGTGCGCGACAGCGGCTTGGCGAACCGCACACCGTGCCAGCCCTCGCTCACCTGCGGCCCGGAGACACCGAGCCCGAGACGGAACCGGCCACCCGAGAGGTGATCGAGCGTCGCCGCGGTCATCGCGGTCATCGCCGGGGTCCGCGCCGGGATCTGCATGACCGCCGCGCCCAGGCCGATGCGCTGGGTCGTCGCGCCGATCCACGACAGGAACGTCACGACGTCGCTGCCGTACGCCTCCGCGACCCACGCCGAGTCGTAGCCGAGGCGCTCGGCCTCGTGGGCGAGGGCGAGCATGTCCTCCGCGGACGACTGGCCCAGGTAGCTGAGGTTGACTCCGAGTCGCATGGGCTCAACCTAACGGCGCCGGTATGCCGTGCGGTCACCGAGGTGAGTCAGCGCACCCGGCCGTCCGGGCCGGCGTCGTCCTCGTCCTCGTCCTCGTCGAGGTCGTCCTCATCGTCGAACTCCTCGTCGTCGAGACCGGAGTAGACGCCGTCGTCATCGTCGTCGTCCTCGTCGAGGTCGTCTTCGTCGTCCGCGTCGTCGAAGTCGTCGGACTCGTCCTCGCCGTCCTCACCCTCGTCATCGCCGGTGTAGGCGTCGAGCGGCGTCATCTCGCCGTAGGCCTCGTAGAGCGCGTTGTCGTAGGTCTCGAAGGCGTCGAGCAGGTCGTCGTAGGCCGCGGCCACGCTCGGGTCGTCCTCTCCGCGGCGGCCCGAGCACGCCTCGAGGTGGCGCTCGAAGGCGGACACGAGGGAGGACAGTGCGGCACGCGGGTCGGCGCTCATGTCAGAACCGTAGCGTCTCGTGTCGCACAATGGGTCGATGGTCGAGTACGAGTACCGCGTGCTGTCCTTCGGACGCGACGCCCACCGACGTGAGATCCGCCAGGCCCTCACCGACCACGCCGAGTACGGCCACTGGGAGCTGCACCGGACACGCGTCTACCTCGGCGGCACGACGCGAACGTGGTTGCGTCGCAAGATCATTCGGGTCCCCCGCGCCAGCTGACGCGCACGGCGCGAAGGCGCGCACACGGCATACGCGCCACGCCCGGAGGGCGCCTCAGCTGGTTTCGATGAACCGCTGCAGCACGCGCGCCCCGAACTTCAGCGAGTCCACGGGGACGCGCTCGTTGATGCCGTGGAACATCGGCGCGAAGTCGAGGTCGGCCGGGAGGCGCAGCGGCGCGAAGCCGTAGCCGGTGATACCGAGCAGCGACAGCGCCTTGTTGTCGGTGCCGCCGGAGAGGCAGTACGGCAGGACCTCGGCCTCGGGGTCCTCGGTCTGGAGCGCCGCGACCATCGCCTCGACGAGCGGACCCTCGAAGGGTGCGTCGAGGGCGATGTCGCGGTGGATCACCTCGATGGTGACGTGCTCGCCGACGAGGTCCGTGATCGTCGCCATGAGCTCCTCCTCGTGTCCGGGGAGGAAGCGGCAGTCGACGTTGGCGTGGGCCTGCTGCGGGATGACGTTGTGCTTGTAGCCGGCGTCGAGCATCGTCGGGTTGCTCGTGTCCTGGAGGGTGCCGCGGACGAACCCCTGCGCCCCGCCGAGGTTCTCGAGCAGCTCGTCAAGGTCCTCGTCGGACCAGGTGACGCCGGTGATCTCGCTGAGCCGGTCGAGCAGGGTGCGCACCGACGGGATGAACTCCCGCGGCCACTTGTGCGCGGCGAGCCGGCTCAGGGCCTCGGCGAGGCGCGCGACGGCGTTCTCGTCGTTGGGGACCGAGCCGTGGCCGGCCCGCCCGTTGGCGGTGAGGCGCAGCCAGAGGATGCCCTTCTCGGCGGTCTGGAGGAGGTAGGCCCGCTTCTCGCCGCCGTCCTTCGTCGGCACGGTGACGCTGTAGCCGCCGACCTCGCTCACCGCCTCGGTGACGCCCTCGAAGAGGTCGGGCCGGTGTTCGACGAGGTGGTGCGAGCCGAGCTTGCCGCCGGCCTCCTCGTCGGCGAAGAGCGCGATGACGAGGTCGCGCGGCGGCGTGATGCCCTGGCGGGCGATGTGTCGGACGCAGGCGATGATCATCGCGTCCATGTCCTTCATGTCGACGGCGCCGCGGCCCCAGATCATGCCGTCGCGCTCGACGCCCTCGAACGGGTCGACGTCCCAGTCCTCGGCGTTGGCCGGGACGACGTCGAGGTGGCCGTGGACGCAGAGGGCGCCGCGCTCGCGGTCGGCGCCGGGGATGCGCACGACGAGGGACGCGCGGCCCGGCTCGGACTCGACGATCTCGGGCTCGAGACCGACCTCGCGGAACAGCCGGTCGACGTAGTCGGCGGCGGCCCGCTCTCCCGGTCCGGAGCCGTCACCGTAGTTCGACGTGTCGATCGCGATGAGCTCGCGGCAGATGTCGACGACCTCGTCCTCGGGGCGGATGCTCGTGCTCGGCGTCATGCCCCCCACACTACGGCCGACACGACGACGTATGCCGTCCGCTCACCACCCGCGGACCGACCCGGTCCGCACATGCGAACCGGCCCCGGTCCGCTGGGGACCGGGGCCGGCTCACACTGGTGTCCGAGGGGGGACTTGAACCCCCACCCTCTATACGAGGACTAGCACCTCAAGCTAGCGCGTCTGCCAATTCCGCCACCCGGACGAGTGGTCGATCAGCACCTGGGGAGGTGCCGTGCAACAGCCCGGAACTCTACACGGCATACGGCTGCATCGAGAAATCGCCGCCGCCAGCCGGCCGGCCCGCCTCACAACCTGGGCTCACCGGGACACAGCCGCGGACCGACGGACGTGCAATGGCCTGCGGCCAGCCGTGTGCCCACGCTCGCCGACCTCGCGCCGCGCCGCATCGAGCGGCCCATTGCACGTCCGTGCGTCCGGTCAGCCAACGCTCGCGCCGGCAGACCGGACCAGGCTGCCAGCCGGCCGCCGCCGCCCGCCGCCGGACGAGCGGCCGCTCAGACCTCGGCGCGGGCGCGCAGGATGGCGCGGTTGCGCACCACCATCCCGAAGACCGCGGCGATGGGGAACATCAGCACCCCGTAGACCGCCGACGGCACGGACATCTGGGCGCTGCCGATGACGGTGAGGGCCATGGCGATCGCGAGCGTGCTGTTGTGGATGCCGATCTCGAAGCCGCTCGCGACGGCCTGGTCCTCCGACATCCCGAGCCGCTGCGGGACGATGTAGCCGATCGTCAGCGAGAGCACGCAGAAGAGCGCCGCGACGAGGCCGACCTCCGCGAGGTACTCGCTGATGTTCTCGCGCTCGGTCCACATCGCACCCAGCACGACGAGGAGCAGCATGACCGCCGACGCGGTGCGCACCGGCCGGTCCATGCGGTCCGCGAACTGCGGCGAGCGGCGGCGCACGACCATCCCGAGCGCCACTGGGATGAGCACGATCGCGAAGACCTGGAGCAGCTTGTCGTAGTGCAGGCCGATCCGCTCGGAACCGTCGAGGAAGTGGCCGAGGGCGAAGTTCGTGATGAGCGGCAGGGTGAACAGCGCGATGAGCGAGTTGATCGCCGTGAGTGTGATGTTGAGGGCGACGTCGCCGCGGAAGAGGTGACTGTAGAGGTTCGCCGTCGTTCCGCCCGGCGAGGCCGCGAGGATCATGAAACCGACGGCGAGCAGCGGTGCCAGGCCGAAGCCCTTGACGAGCAGGAACGCGATGATCGGCAGGACGAGGAGCTGGCAGGCGAGGGCGACGACGACGATCGTCGGGTTCTGCCGGACCCGCCGGAAGTCGGCGGGCGTGAGCGAGAGCCCGAGGCCGAACATGATGACGGCGAGCGGGATCGGCAGTCCGATCGTCAGGAGGGCGGAGTCCACCCGCGGAGGCTACCGGCGAGTCACCACCGCGCGGGCCGGAATCCGAGAACTGCTCGCCGTGCGGTCGTATGCCGTCCGCGCGCCACCGTGGTCGGAGCCACCGTGGTCGGAGCCACCGTGGTCGGAGCCATCGTGGTCGGAGCCACCGTGGTCGGAGCCGCGGTGGTCAGGGCTGGTAGGCATCCGCGGCCGCACGCAGGTCCTGCACGGGTCCGCTGAGGCGTTCCCCGCCCTGCGGCGTCAGCTCACCCTGCTCCTGGGCCTGGCGCAGCTCGCCCTCGATGTCTCCGGTGAGGCTGCGCACCGCGTCGGCGTCCCCGTCGCGGAGCGCCTTCTCGATGTCCTTGAGCTTGCCGTCGATGGTCTTGGCGATGTCGCCGTCGATCTCCTCGTTCTGCTGGGCCTCGCGGAGCGCACCGGACATGCCGGACACCGCGTTGGTGACGGCCCCTGCTCCCCCGTCCCCGGGGGGCGCCGGCGTCGTGGACGTGGGCGTCGAGGTCACCGTCTCGCGGACGGTCTCGGTGGGTGCCGGAGTTGACGAGGTCGGTTCCTCCGACGGAGTCGTCTCCTCGACAGTGGGCGTCGGTGCCGACGTCGCCACGGTCGGCGAAGAGCTCGCGGGGTTCGGGGTGTCGGTGTCGTCCTGGTTGCCGAGGACGTACCAGATCCCAGCGGCCGCCAACGCGGCCGCGAGCAGCAGGAACCACACCCACGCCTTGGACCCGCGCCGGTCGTCGAGGGCACCGTAGCGGTCGTCCCGCCCGTCGTCGTAGGGCTCGTCGCGCAGGTCGCTCCGCGACGGGTAGGCGCCGGCGGCGCCCCCCGCGACCCCGGCACCGGCCGGCATACGCCTCGTCGCCGCGGTCGCGGGGGCGAGCACCTCTGTGACCGCCGGAGCGCGGTGCGAGCGGAGCAGGCCGGCGACGTCCCGACCGGACTGGGGGCGGTTGGCAGGGTCCTTGGCGAGCAGCGCGGTCACGAGGTCGGCCATGTCGGCCGGGGTGTCCGGCCGCTTCTCCCGCACGTCCGGCGCCGGGTCGTTCGCCTGCTTCATGAGGATCGACACCGGTGTCGGACCGGTGAACGGCGGCTCGCCCGTGAGCAACGTCGTGAGCACGCACCCCAGGGCGTAGAGGTCGGCACGCGAGTCGACTCGCTGGCCGGTCGCCTGCTCCGGCGCGAGGTACTCGGCCGTGCCGACGATGGTGTTCGTCATCGTGAGCTGCGCCTGGTGCCCGAGCGCCTCGTCGACGATCTGGGTGATGCCGAAGTCGAGGACCTTGACGGTGCCGTCGGCGGCATACGAGATGTTGCCCGGCTTGATGTCGCGGTGGACGATGCCCGCGTCGTGCGCGGCCTGGAGCGCGCCCGCGACCTCGATGCCGATGGTGCGCACCTCCTCGACGGGCAGCGGGCCGCTGTCCCGGACCTGCTCGGCGAGCGTCGGGCCGGGCAGCAGCTCCATGACGAGGTAGGCGGTGTCGTCCTCGACACCGGTGTCGTAGACCGTGACGATGTGCGGGTGGTTGAGCGCGGCCGTCGCGCGCGCCTCGCGGCGGAACCGCTCCCCCGCGTTGTCGCTGTCGGGACCGGTGAGGTCGAGCGTCTTGATCGCGACCTCGCGCCCGAGCATCTCATCGGTCGCCCGCCACACGACGGCCATGCCGCCGCGGCCGAGCGGCGCGAGCAGTCGGTAGCGCCCCCCGAGCAGCCGCCCTTGGGTCTCGGTCACGGGTTCTCCTCGCGGGTTGTCCGACAGCTTCGTGCGCTCGTATGCCGTCCGCGCGCCTCTCGCGCGGCACCTCACCTCGTGAGGTGCGGCAACTCGTGAGGCGCGGCACCTCGTGAGGTGCGCACCCGGCATACGTGCTCCGACGACCCTAACGGCTGCAGCTAGCCTGTCAGCGTGCTGCCCCGGATCACCGCGACGCGGTTCGTCACGCCCCTGCGCGAGGGCGGGTCGCTGCCGGGCGTCGTCGAGGCGTCCGACGACGGGACGTACGTCGTGAAGTTCCGCGGCGCCGGGCAGGGGCTCAAGGTGCTTGTCGCCGAGGTCATCGTCGGTGAGCTGGCGAGGCGGCTCGGCATCCGTGTCCCCGACATGGCGGTCATCGACATGCCGACGGCGATCGCGCGCTACGAGGCCGACGAGGAAGTGCAGGACCTGCTCAACGCCAGTCCCGGGACGAACCTCGCGGTGGACTTCCTGCCGGGCTCGTTCGGGTACGACGGGTCGCGTCCGCCGAGCGCCGAGGAGGCCGCGGACATCATGTGGCTCGACGCGTTCACGGCGAACGTCGACAGGACATGGTCGAACCCGAACCTGCTCGTGTGGCACCGGCAGGTGTGGGCCATCGACCACGGAGCGGCGATCTTCTTCCACCACTCGTGGCCGAGCCGTGGTGCGGACGCGGGGCGGTTCGCGGGGCAGCCGTTCGACCTGTCCGAGCACGTCCTGCGCGATGTCGCCGGCGACCTCTCGGCGGCGCACGAGCGGGCGGTCGCGGTGCTGACCCCCGAGGTCATCGCGGAGGTCGTCGGTCTGGTGCCGGACGAGTGGCTGGAGGCGGCACCCGGTCTCGACGACCCGGATGCCGTGCGGACGGCATACGTCGACCACCTCGTGCGGCGACTCGAGAACGCCCCGGCGTGGTGGGAGGCCGTGTCATGAGTGGGCACCCCTATCAGTACGTCGTCCTCAAGTGCGTGCCGCGCGTCGACCGGGGTGAGTGCCTCAACGTCGGCGTCGTGCTGTTCTCGCAGTCGGCGGGGTTCCTGCGGGCGGCGACGTGGGTGGACGAGGCTCGGCTGCGGGCGTTCGCTCCGGACCTCGACGTCGAGGCGGTGTCGGCGTCGCTCGCGGTCATCGACGAGGTGTGCACGGGTGCGTCGGGTGGGGGTCGGCCGACGCTGGCGACGCCCGGCAAGCGGTTCGGGTGGCTGTCGGCGCCGCGCAGCACGGTGATCCAGCCGTCTGCGGTGCACGGCGGCACGGCCGAGGACCCCGAGGCAGAGCTGGCGCTGCTGCTCGAGCGGCTCGTGCGGTGAGGGCGTCGCCCGCATGCCGGTGACGAACCCGTGGCTCGCCGGTTCCGGTCCCGAGAAGGAGCTGGAGCGTGAGGCGCTCGAGGAGCGGATCCTCAACCTGCTCTCGTCCCAGAACCTCGCGGTCATCGCCACCGTGTGCGCCGACGGGAGCCCGGCCGCGACGCCGGTGCGGTACTCGAGCCTCGGGTTCGAGATCTTCTGGACGAGCTGGAACGCGTCGGTGAAGTCGCGCAACATCGTGCGCGACCCGCGGGTGTCCGCGGGCATCGTCGCGCCACTCGTCGGGCAGGCGAGCAGCCGCGGGATGCAGCTGTTCGGGACGGCGCGAACGCTGCAGCGCGACGACCCCGAGGTCGAGCCTACTGGGAGGCGATGCGCTGGCAGTCCGACCACGTCGAGCGTGGGCGCTCACTGGACTCGCCACCCGCCGACCCGCTGACGATCCTCACGCCGACGCGGATCCTCTACACCGAGCACTGGTTGCGGCGCAGCGGTTTTCGCGCGCGACAGACCTGGCGACCCGAGTGACACCACCTCGTGGACCGAGCCGATCCGTGACCCGCGGCGGCGCTGCGAAAGCGTGAGGCGCGGCGGCGCGGCGGCGCGGCGGAAGCGTGAGGCGCTGACCGGCATACGACCTCACAGCCTGGTTCGGTCAGCCCGGTCACCTCGGTGACCGAACGCGGGCGAGCCGCGCAGCCCGGGTGACCAGGTCCGTTTCAGGCCAGTCCAAAGCAGTCTGCGGGCTACCCCAAGGAAACGAAAAGTTCACTTGACTCTTCGACGGTGACGGCCGTGCGAAACCCGCACTCCCTTCCACGACAGGAGAATTCGTGCCATCTCGCCGTGCCATCCTCACCTCCACCGCTGTCGGAGCCGCGTCTCTCATCACCGGCCCGGCCGCCGACAGTGCGCGCGCTGCCGCGCTGGCCGGCCCCCGCGGCAGGGGCCGCGGCCGAGGTCGCGGACACCTCGCCCGCGGCGTGAGCTTCAACGTCATCAGCGACATCCAGGGTGACCTCAAGGACTTCGCCGCGGCACTGGTCGACATGGCCGAGATCAACCCCGGCAGCGCCGGTCTCGCCGTCGCGGGGGACATCACCGGGCGTGGCTACGACTTCGAGTACGCGGCGGTGCGCAAGGTCGTCGACAAGGCCGCCAGCGTCCCCGCCACGCAGGCCTGGGCGATCGGCAACCACGAGTTCTACGTGCCGAAGTACGCCTCGCCGGGCAAGCTCTCGGAGAGCACCTGGCCGAACGGCACGACCGAGGACTCGCTCTTCCGCAGCTTCTACAACTTCGCTGGTCGGAACAAGGTCTACTCGGAGCACTCCTTCGGTGGCGTCCCGGTGCTGTGCATCGGCACCGAGAAGTACATGAAGTACCACGACCCCAAGCTCACCGACGACGTGTGGATGAGCGATGCCCAGTTCGCCTGGCTCGAGGACCGGCTCGCCTATTGGACGCGGCGGCGGCAGCCGATCATGGTCATCAGCCACCACCCGCTGCCGAACACGGTCTCGGGCAGCCACCAGAAGCCGTACCTGCGCAACTACCTGCAGGCCGACCGGCTGCTGCAGATCTTCGGGCGGTACAAGGACCTGTTCTTCTTCACCGGCCACACGCACTGGGACCTCAACCTGTCCGACTGGTATGTCAACCGCGTCGTCCCCGGCACCGCCAACCTCGACGGCTTCCACGTCATCAACACCGGCGCCATCGAGACCGGCTGGCAGACCACCGGCCGCGGCGGCGAGACGACGGTCCCCGGCCCGTTCAACCAGGGTCTGCAGGTCGAGGTCGAGAAGGGCTGGGTGACGATCAAGGCCCGCGACTTCAACAAGAAGGAGTGGATCCGTCAGGCGCGAGTGCCGCTGTCGAACACGAAGTGGGGCTGAGCGGGCTCGGCGTGAGCGAACATGACTGTGGCCGAGGGCTTTTCGCCCTCGGCCACAGCCGTCTGGGGTGTGCCGTTGCCTGCATCGTATGCCGGGTGGACCGGTATGCCGGGTGGACCGGTATGCCGGGTGGGCCGGTATGCCGGGTGGCACCTCGTGGGTTGCGGCGGCGGTTGTCAGACCCTGTCCGTAGAGTCGGTATCACCGATGGAGATGGCGGTGTCAGACCCCTCTCCTACGGTGGTTCTCACGAGGTGGCAACGATGCCGGGAGGGGGTGAGCAGGGTGAGTGCAGTCGAGCAGCTGTCCGTGGTCGGGCATGACGACGCGGGCGCCATCGATGGTGACGAGTCACCGAAACCCGCTGTGCCGGAGCGTCTTTCGCCGGAGCAGGCCGCGTCGCGGATCGCCGTCGTGCTCGACGCGGTCGACCCGACCATGGTGTCGGGTGCCGCCGGAGCCGCCCGGGCCGTGGCGGCTCTGGACGCGGCCGTGACCCGCACGCAGTCCCTCAAGCTCAAGGTCCTCGCCGCGGCGGACCGAGCCGGAGTCGCCGACGAGTCCGGTGCTGCTGACACGACCGCCTGGCTCTCGGGTGTGACCCGTGCGGCCGGTGCCGACGCGGCGGGGCAGGTGCGTCTGGCCGCCGCCCTCGATGACGGGTCCTTGCCACTCACGAGCGAGGCGGTCGATGCCGGCACGGTGTCGCTCGACCATGCCGCCATCATCGCCTCGACGACGAAGCGCCTCCCGGACGAGCTCACTCCCGAACAGCGGGCGAAGGTGGAGTCCGTGCTCGTCGACACGGCGAGCCGCGTCGACCCGACGAAGCTGCGGAGAGCCGCCAAGCGAGCGCTGCGGATCGCCGAGCTCGACGCCGACGCCGCGCGCCGCCATGCCGGGACTGAGCAGATCGCCGAGGAGGACCGTGCGCTCGCCAGGACGCGGCTGACGCTGCACGACAACCTCGACGGCACCGTCACCGGTCACTTCACCGTGCCCGCGTTCGCCGGCCAGGTGCTCCGCAAGGCGATCCAGCAGCTCACGTCTCCCCGCCGGGGTCGCGGGGCCCCCGAGACTCCGGCGGCTGACACCGAGGTCGACTGGGCGCACAAGGCAGGGCTGGCGTTCGTCGACGTTCTCGAGCACCTGCCGACCGACAAGCTGAACGGCAAGGTGGCGGCGACGATCGTCGTCACTCTCGACCACGAGGCGCTCACCGACGAGCTGGGCATGGCGACCCTCGACACCGGCGACGACCTGTCGGCCGGTCAGGTGCGTCGTCTGGCGTGCAACGCCGGGATCGTCCCCGCAGTCCTCGGTGGCAGCTCCTTGCCCCTCGACCTCGGCCGAACGCAGCGATTCTTCACCGAAGCGCAGCGAGTCGCACTCGCCACGACGTACGACACCTGCGCCGCCGACGGGTGTGACCGCCCGTACGCGTGGTCCGAGCTGCATCACGAGGACCCGTGGGCCGCTGGCGGGTGCGAAGGACCAACGGACCTCCACCTCGCCGTGCCCCTGTGCGGGCATCATCACCGACGAGTCCATGACGGGAAGTACGACGTCACCATCACCACCGATGCCGCGGGGAAGAAGTGTGTCTTCTTCCGCCGACGACCATGACCTGCCATCCACGGGAGAAGTGTGTCCCGACACGGGAGCAGCCGGCCCGGCGCGGAGCGTGCCTGTCCATGCACGCGAGACCGTTCCCGTGCGCCCGGCGGTGGCCCAAAGGACGACGCAAGATCAGAGCGCCGCGCAGCGTGTCCGGGGTGGGCAGGTCGGGTGCGTGGGGTCGGGTGCGTGGGGTCGGGTGCGTGGGGTCGGGTGCGTGGGGTCGGGTGCGTAGGTCGGGTGCGTGGGTCAGATCGGGTCAGGGGCGGCGCAGGGCCCAGGCGGCGACGGCTCCGGCGGCGGCGACGTTGAGGGAGTCCACTCCCCCGGCCATTGGGATGGTGACGACGACGTCGGCGCCCTCGACGGTGCGACGGCTCAGACCGTCACCCTCGGTGCCGAGGACGAGGGCGAGCCGGTCCGGTGGATCGGCCGC
>NZ_PVTI01000024.1 GCF_003002895.1 Knoellia remsis
CCGCGTACCGCGTTCCGGCCGCGATGGCCCGCCTCGTGAGGCTGCGTGACGGCACCTGCCGGTTCCCCGGCTGCAGCGCCTCCGCGAGGCAGACCGACCTCGACCACGTCATCCCCTGGCCCCAAGGACCCACGCACCCGGGCAACCTCATCGCGCTCTGTCGACATCACCACCGCATCAAGCAACGCCACGACTGGCGCGTCCGACTCGACCCTGACGGCACCGTCACCTGGACCGACCCCACCGGCCGCGAGTTCACCACCCACCCCGTCGACCATTTGCGCCTCGCCACCGTGCACCCCAGCACGCCCGAAACCGCGAACACCAGCGACACCACGACAAGCGAGAAGCCCAGCACCCTCGAGACCCTGCTCGACGACCTGCTCGACACCGACCGCCGGACCCCCCACGGCCGCCACGCCCACCGCCGATACGCCGCCCGTAACTGCCGCACCCACGACGACCGAGGCAGACCCCTCTTCCACAACACCCGCACCGACCTCCACAACGGACTGCTCAAAGGCCGCACCGTGCTCGTCGACCTACCACCCCCACCACCACGAGAACCCGAGACGATCCCCTTCTGATCTCGTTTGAGAGGATCGCGTCCGTGATCGCTGACAGTCCTCTCGTTCTCGCCGCCACCCGCCAGCCGGTGCCGCACACCCCCGTGTGGTTCATGCGCCAAGCCGGCCGCTCGCTGCCCGAGTACCGCGAGCTCCGCGAAGGCACCGGCATGCTCGAAGCCTGCCGCACCCCCGACCTCGTCACCGAGATCACCCTCCAGCCGGTCCGACGCCACAAGGTCGACGCGGCGATCTTCTTCTCCGACATCGTCGTCCCGCTGGCCGCCGTCGGGGTCGACCTCGACATCGTCGCCGGCACCGGCCCGGTCATGGCCGAGCCCTTCGCCACTCGCGCCGACCTCGACCGGTTGCCCGACCTCACGCCGGACATGGTCCCGGACATCACCGAGTCCGTCACCCGACTCGTCCAAGAGCTCGGCGACACCCCGCTCATCGGCTTCGCCGGCGCACCATTCACCCTCGCGTCCTACCTCGTCGAGGGCGGCCCGTCACGCACCTACGAGAAGACCAAGGCGCTCATGCACGGCGATCCCGAACTCTGGGAAGCCCTGTGCGACAGGCTTGCTCGCATCAGTGGTGCCTTCCTCCGGGTCCAGGTCGAGGCCGGGGCCAGTGCGGTCCAGCTCTTCGACTCGTGGGCCGGAGCGCTCTCGCGAGCCGACTACACGGCATACGTCCAGAAGCACTCGGCCACAGCGCTCGGTGCGGTCGCCGACCTCGGTGTCCCGCGCATCCACTTCGGCGTCGGCACGGGCGAGCTGCTCGACCTCATGGGCGCCGCCGGCGCCGACGTCGTGGGGGTGGACTTCCGGGTCTCGCTCACCGACGCGGTCGCGCGCCTCGGAGCCTCGTATGCCGTCCAGGGCAACCTCGACCCGGCGCTCCTCGGTGCCCCGTGGCCCGTCGTCGAGGCGCGGGTGCGCGAGATCGTCGACGAGGGCCGCAAGGCCCCGGGCCACATCTTCAACCTCGGGCACGGCGTCCCCCCGCACACCGACCCCGACGTCCTCACCCGGATCGTCGAGGTCGTGCACGAGCACTCAGTCCGCTGAGGGACCACCGGGCGCCTGGCCCACGGGCGCCGTGACCGGTGTCGCGGTCGCGGCCAGCGGGCGGCGACGGCGCACCCACCACAACAGCGGCCCAACGACGAGGGCGATCGCGACCGCGAAGGGCAGGACCGCGCCGAGCACCGTCACGAGGATCGACAGCGACGACAGGAAGGCCGCCCACCCGGCGCGCAGCCCGGACAGGAACCCACCCGCCGCGACCGGCTTGAAGTCGTCGGTCGAGAGGGTCACCGTGACGGGCGACATCGCCACGGAGTCCTTGAGGCTGGCGAGCTGGGCGGTGAGTGCGTCGAGCTCGGCCTGGCGCTGCGACAGCTCGTTCTCCAGGGCGACGAGGTCGTTGACGTTCGAGGCCCGGGCGATGAGGCCGCGGACGCGCTCGACGCTCGCGGTGAGCGACTTCACGCGGGCCTCGGTGTCGACGTAGGTCCCGGTGACGTCCTCGGCCGAGCTGGTGCGGAACTGGAGGTCCCCGATCTTCTCGATCTGCGCGATGGTCGCCTCGAGCGAGCCCGCCGGCACGCTGATGGTGACCGTGCCGTTGGTCCCGTCACCGCTCGCCCCGGAGTACAGCTCCTCGCCGGTCACGACGCCGCCCTGCGCCGCGGCGATGGACCGGATGCGGGCGGCCGACTCGGTGAGTGAGTCGACCTTGAGCTGCAGGCTCGCGCGGCGAACGAGCTTCTGCTCGGCGGACGTTCGCGCCTGCTCGGGTGAGACCGTCCCCGCCGAGCTGGCGCCAGCCTTGGCGGCTTGGTCACCGTCACGGGGCGCCTCGAACTGCTCGGTGCCGCCGGCGGCGTTGGAGTCAGCGGTACGCGCGTCATCGCCGGTGCCGGCGCTGCAGCCGGCGAGCAGGCCGACCGCGAGGGCGAGGCCGGCGAGGTCGGTGGTGATGCGCCGGCGCTGGGTGGACGAGCTCATGATGATCCCCTTCGGTGAAGCCGGGCCGTGGGAGTCCGGTCCGTGTCCCTGCTCAGACTCCTCCGGGGCGGTCACCGGTTCCCGGCGGTCCGGTCACGATGTGGTGACGGGCTGACATCGGTCCGGCTTCACGCCGGTGAGAGAGTGGCGGGGTGATCATCGGACCCGACCCGTCGCGCCCGACCGTCGTCGTCATCGGTGGCGGCGTCGCCGGACTCACGGCCGCCCGCGACGTGTTGGTCGCGGCACCCGACACCCGCGTCATCGTGCTCGAGGCGGCGGACCGGGTCGGCGGCAAGCTCCGCCGCGAGGAGGTCGCCGGTGTCCTCGTCGATGTCGGGGCCGAGGCGATGCTCTCGGTCCGGCCAGAGGCGGTCGAGCTCGTCGAGCAGGTCGCCGACGCCAAGGACGTGGTCCGGCCCGCCACGACGGCGGCCCGCATCTGGTCCCGCGGTGAGCTGCACCCCCTCCCGCGCACGAGAGTCGGGGTGCCGTTCGCCGACTCGCGCGTCACCGGACTGCTCACCGCGGACGAAGAGGCGCGCATGCGATCCGAGACCCCGCCTCCCATGGTCGAGACCGACGTCTCCGTCGGCGACTACGTCGCCGCACGTCTCGGGGACGCCGTCGTGGACCGCCTCGTCGAGCCGATGCTCGGCGGTGTGTATGCCGGCCGGTCCCGTGAGCTGTCGCTGCGGGCGACGATGCCGGGGGTCTGGGATGTGGCCGCACGACGTGGCTCCCTGTTGGCGCCACCGGAGTACGACAGCGCGAGTTCGACTGCAGGACAAGCACGTTCGCCCTTCATCGGCCTGCGCGGGGGAGTGGGACGGCTCGTCGACCTTCTCGCCGCCGATGTCGAGATCCGCGGCGGCACGATCGTCACGCGGACGATCGTGCGTGGACTGGAGCGGACCGCGACCGGCTGGTCAGTGCTCTCGGGCCCGACGACCGACCCTCAGCTGCAGCACGCCGACGCCGTCGTCATCGCCGTCCCACCACCGGCCGCGGCCCGGCTGCTCGGCGAGACCGCACCCGACGCCGCGGCAGCACTGGGCGAGGTCGAGGTCGCCTCCGTCGCCGTCATCACGCTCGCCGTTCCCGCCGCGGAGGTCGCCGGCTGGACCGGGTCGGGCTTCCTCGTCCCGTCGGTCGACGGCCGGGGCATCAAGGCGTCGACGTTCAGCTCGGCCAAGTGGGGGTGGCTCGCAGCGGCAGGCGGGCGGACGGCATACCTGCGTGCGTCTGTCGGGCGAGCGGGCGAGACGGCGACGCTGCAGCGCGACGACGCGGACCTCGTGGACCTTGCGGCGCGCGAGGTCCCCGACGCCATGGGTGCGGGATCGTTGACCGTCGTCGACAGTCACGTCCAGCGCTGGGGCGGCGCGCTGCCGCAGTACGCCGTGGGACACGTCGACCGCGTCGATCGGGTCCGTCGTGCCGTGGCCGCCGTCGACGGGCTCGAGGTGGCCGGTGCGACCTACGAGGGGGTCGGGATCCCGGCGGTCATCGCGTCGGCGCACCGGGCGGCCGACGGCGTCCTGGCCCGCCTGACCCACCTGCGCGAGGCCACGGGCCGCGAGCGAGAATGAGGGCATGACCGAGCCCGCCTCCTCGTCCAGCCCAGAGCAGAGCCCCACCAAGACCGCCCGCGCCGTCCCGTCCAAGCCGAGCCCGGCGCGGATGCGCGAGATCAACGACGCGATCCGCTACACGATGTGGTCGGTCTTCGAGGTCACCGAGCCGTTGGGTGAGGCCGACCGGGCCGCGCTGGCGGCCGAGGTGGAGCAGCTCGTCGCCGACCTCGAGGCCGGTGGTGTCGTCGTCCGTGGGTTCTACGACCTCGCGGGGCTGCGCGGCGACGCCGACCTCATGGTGTGGTGGCACGCGGACCGGATCGAGGACCTTCAGGACGCCTACCACCGGCTGCTGCGCACCGAGCTCGGTTCCCACCTGTCGTCGGTGTGGTCGGTCGCGGCCCTGCACCGTCCGGCCGAGTTCAACAAGAGCCACATCCCGGCGTTCCTCGCCGACGAGGAAGCCCGCGACTACGTGTGCGTCTACCCGTTCGTGCGGTCCTACGAGTGGTACCTCCTCGAGGACGGCGAGCGCCGGGACATGCTGCGCGAGCACGGCCAGATGGCCCGGGACTACCCCGACGTGCGGGCCAACACCATCGCCTCGTTCGGCCTGAACGACTACGAGTGGATCCTCGCGTTCGAGGCCGACGAGCTGCACCGCATCGTCGACCTCATGCGCGAGCTGCGGGCCTCACGCGCGCGTCTGCACGTGCGCGAGGAGGTGCCGTTCTTCACCGGCCCGCGCGTGGAGATCACGGACCTCGTCGCACGCCAGCGCTGACGCCCGGTCAGGCGTCCTTCGGACGGCTGACGTCGTCAGGCGTCCTTCGGCCGCAGGGTCATCGCGATGCTGTTGATGCAGAACCGCTGGTCGGTCGGGGTGTCGTAGCCCTCGCCCTCGAAGACGTGCCCGAGGTGGCTGCCGCAGTTCGCGCAGCGCACCTCGACGCGCGGACGCCCGGGCAGCGAGCGGTCCTCGAGGTACTCGACGGAGTCACCCGCGAGCGGAGAGTAGAACGAGGGCCAGCCGCAGTGGCTGTCGAACTTCGTCTCGCTCGTGAACAGCTCGGCACCACAGGCCCGGCACGCATAGACGCCCTCGGTCTTGGTGTCGGTGTACTCGCCGGTGCCGGGGCGCTCCGTGCCCGCCTGACGGAGCACGGCGTACTCCTCCGGGGTCAGCTGCTCGCGCCACTCCTGCTCGGACTTGGTCGTGGGGTAGGAACGCTCGCTCGGTGTCATCGCCATACCTCATCCCAACACACGTGACCCGCGTCGTATGCCGCGTGGGCGGCATACGACGCGGGTCACGTCATCGTCGTGGCGGTGGACGGAGCGTCGTCAGCGCTTCCGGTCCCACCAGCCGCCCTTGACGTCGATGCCGACGAGCACGGGGTCGTGGTCGGACGCGGCATACGGCTGCGTGGTGTAGAAGTCGGTGACGTTGTAGTTGCGGCGCGAGTACTGCATCGCCACCGACTCGTCGGCATTGATGTCCCAGATGCCGGCGCCCGTGACGAGCTCGGCGGCGGCGGCGTTGCCGAACATGTGGTCGAGCGAGCCGAGCCGTCCGCTGAACTGGTAGCTCGCCGAGCCCGGCTCGTACTTCTTGACCAACTCCGTGTAGCCCGCCGACTCGATGATCTGGATCGGCGTCTCCTTCGAGTAGGCGTTGAAGTCACCGATGAGGAAGACCGGGTCCTTGGCCCACTGCGATGCCGTCCACGACGTCAGTGCCCGCGCCTGCGCCTCGCGCGAGGGGTTGGACAGGCCCTGGCCGGTGCCGTCGTCCTCGCCGGACCCCTTGGACTTGAAGTGGTTGACGACGGTGACGAACTTCGTCCCGGAGCGCTGCGCCTGCCACTCCTGCGCCAGCGGGTAGCGTGCGTTGGCGAAGGCCGGGTCGAGCAGCAGCTGCGAGGAACCCTTCGGCTTGACGAGCTGGGGGTTGTAGATGAAGGCGGTGCGGATGACGTCCTCGTTCGGGGCGTTCACGACGGGCGACTCGGCGTAGGCCCAGGTGCCGCCGGCGGCGTTGAGCGCGGCGACGAACTCGCGCAGCGTGTAGTCGCGGTCTCGGTTGACCCACGACAGGCCCGCCGAGTTCTCGATCTCCGACAGCCCGACGACGGCTGCGTCGAGGCCGTTGACCGCGGAGACGAGCTTGGCGCGCTGGTCCGCGAGCGCCTTCTCGGTCCAGGCACCGCGCACCTCGCAGTAGTTCGTCGTCACGGGGTTGCCGTCGCGGTCGTCGTAGGACGGGCAGTTCTTCACCTGGTCCTCGTCCTCACCGAGGTCGGTGAAGTAGTTGAGGACGTTGATGAAGGCGATGTTGGTGTCGCCGCCCGTGGCCGGCGGCGTGGCCTCGCGGTCGTTCTCGGTGACGACCGGGTCGTCGCTGTCGGTGGGGCCGACGACCTGCCCGGTCGGCTGGTAGTTCCACTGGAAGCGGTAGTCGAGGATGACCGGCTTGGCGAAGGTCAGCTGCGACCCAGTGCGCATCGGTTCCGCCTGCGAGAGGTAGGGCAGTGGCGAGTCCTGCGCGGTCGCGTTGCGCAGGTAGTCCCAGCTCGACCCGTCGTCGAGGGTGATGTACTTCTTCCGATTCTCCGCCTCGTAGGCCGCGGCGGCCGCGCCCGGAGCGACCTTCTCGGTGGCCTGGTAGAGCGGCTGGTCTCCGACGGCGAGCCCGAGCTGGCCGTACTGGTTGAGCGCGTAGTTGTTCGTGATGGTGTAGGTCCCTTGGGGCAGGACGAGCATGCCTTCGTACTGCTCCTTGTCGGCATCGGTCACCGGCAGCGTCGGCAGCGGGGTCGGGGTGACCGGGGCACAGCCCGACTTCGGCGTGAGCGTCGGGCGGGTCAGCTCGGTCAGGCCGTTGTACTCGGTCACCGTCGCCGTGACGGTGTAGCAGTCGCCGATCGCGACGTCGGTCGTGCCGAAGACGAAGACGCCGTCGGACGCGCCGGGAGTCGCGTCGGTGGTGCCGCCGGTGCCCGCGGTCTGCAGGTAGAACCCGTTGAAGCCGCCCGTCGGGTAGTTCGCGGTGACGACGCCGCTCGTCGTCACCTGCTGACCGTTCAAGGGGCTGGTCGCGCCGGTGCCCTGGATCTGGGCGATCGTGACCTCGGTGGGCTCCGGCTCGGGGCCGGGTCCTCCGGTGCCGCCGGATGGTGTCGGGGTCGGGGCCCCGACGGTGAAGTCCACGGAGTTGTCGTCGGTGTCGGCGAAGGTGGCGCTGCGCGCGGCCGACGTCGTGTTGGACAGCGCGGGAGCGGCCTTGGTCTCGTAGGCGTTGGCCGAGCCGAAACCGATGCGGTCGACGAGCGTGCCCGCGGGGTCGTAGAGGTCGACGCGCCCGTTGGTCGCACTCATGTTGAGCGTGCCCGTCGCGTCCGGGGTCGGCAGTGGCTGGCCGGCTCCGGCCCCCGCCGCCTGCTTGATGAGGAACGTCTTGCCCGCGGGGATGCTGCCGGACAGCGTCGTCGACCCCCCGGACCCGCCGCTCGCCGAGAAGTACTGGACGCGCCAGCCGGACAGGTCGATCGCCGTGCCGGCGCGGTTGCCGAGCTCGATGAAGTCGTTCTGGAAGGGAGCGCCGGAGTTGCCGCCGCCCCCGTAGACCTCGGAGATGAGCACGGTCGTCGAGACGGCGCCGGCCGGTGCCGCGCCGATGAGGGCGGTTGCCCCGGCGAGTGGGAGCGCGAGGAGGGGCGCGGCGATCGCGGCGCACCTGCGGCGGGCGAACCTTGGGAATGCAGACATGAGGACCCTTCAGGGGAGCAGGAGGACAACTACCCCCTGACCGTATGCCGTCCGCTCACCTCGTGTCTGCAGGTCAAGGTGGCGAAAAGGCGAAAACTGCATGACGCGCTGCGGGTCGACGTGAGGGGGTGGGCGGCGGCCCGCATCGCGGACGGTGGGCGCCCGTCAGCCGGTGAGCCGGGCCTCGAACGAGGCGCCGGCGGCCCCGGCCAAGGATGCGGTGACCGTGACGAGCCGGCCGCCGGTGACCTGGAGCCGGGGGTCCGCCGCCGCGACCGTCCGCATGGGACGGCCGAAGTCGATGCCCAGCCTGGCGCTCACCGCCGCCTTCGTCGGCGCAGACACGGCGAAGGAGGCGGTGTTGCCGTGACGGCGGGCGATGACTGCCACCGGCTCGGTCGAGGTGACGACGCCCTCGTCGGTGGCCTGGAAGAGGTGGGCGAGGAGGAACCGCTCGCCACCGACGGTGAGCCGCACGATGTGTGCCACGGCGTCCTGGCGGACCACCTCGACCTCGAGGTCGGCCGCGAGCTCGGCGGTGCGACGAAGACATACCCGGCCACGTCGTGCGGTCCGCCGACGTGGGCCCAGCGCGGGTCGACGTGGTCGGTGGCTGCGTCGTGTCGGGTGCCGTCGACGGTGACGACGACGTCGGTGCCGACGGCGAACCCGCGGTTCTCCACGGTCGTCTCCGCGTCCGTGCTCGTCGCGATGTCGGAGCCGACGGCGAGCACGAGGTCGTCGAGCATGAGCCACGACTTCTTGGCCCGGGTGGTGCCGAGCGAGTTCGTCAGGTCCATGCCGGCCGAGCCCCACCTCCCCTCAAGGGAGACGCCGCCGCCCCAGAGGTTCTGGGCCCGGGGGATGCCGGTGCCGGCTCCGCTCGCTCCGGAGGCGCGCTCGGTGAGGGCTGCGGTGGTGCCGGGGATGCGGTACGGGTCAACGGTCGGCCAGTAGTCGTCGGAGAACTGACCCGGGTCGGCGTCGACGTAGAGATAGCCCACACCGTCGCCGTGGTGCCAGCCGAGGTTGTTCTCGTTGTTGCCCCACTCGTAGCGGCCGATGCGACGCGAGGACGTCGAGACGGTGAAGGCCCACCCGGTGCCGCGGTGCACGGTCCGTTCCTGGGCGCCGAACTGCTCGGTCCCGACGGGCTCGGCCGCCGCCGTGACGCCGCCATCCTCGAGGACGGCGAACGCGCGCTGCAGGTCACCGACGGAGCCCCGCCGCATGTAGTCACCGGTGAGCCGCTGCAGCCAGCCCTTGGCGAGGGTGGTGTAGGTGGTGCGGTACGGGTCCTCGATCTGCTGGGCCAACAGCAGCATCGAGCAGATCGCGGTGAACCCGTCGTCGAAGTCGCGCTCGCCCTCGCGAGAGACCGCACGGCCCCGCACCGTCTCCATCATCCGGCCGTTCCAGATGAACGGGGCGAAGGAGCGCTCGGGTGCGTCGAGAAAGACGCTGACGTTGGGGTCGGTCACCGGCCACTGGCTGCCGGTGAGCAGGAGCAGCGAGCTCGCGACGCCCGCGAGCGCGACGTTGCCGTACGTCCCGACGTAGGGGATGTAGCCGTGGTCGATGTAGGAGCCGTCGGCGTAGAAGCCGTTCCCACCCGTGACGTAGCGGAACAGGCTGTTCCGGCCGGCCCGCACGACGTCGCTGAGGGCGTCGCGGGCGAGTGCCATGTCGGCGGCGTTGCGGGTCGCGATGCCGCGCAGGAGGCAGGCGAGGACCTTGTCGGCGCGGTTGCCGCCGGTCTCCGACAACGACGTCCCGGTCCCACGGAAGTTCGGGTTGGGCGTGAACCGTCGGACGCCGGCCATCGCGGCGTCCCGGTCGGCCTGGGTGAGGAGGCCGTCAATGAGCGCCGTGAGGTCGCCGAGGGAGCGCGGAATGCCGATCTCCCAGAACCACCAGTTCCCGAAGGGGCGTGAGCCGGCGTTGTACCAGGACGTCGTCATGTGCCGGTACCACGCCACGAGGGCCTCGGCGACGGCCGGGTCCGCGTGCTGTGCCGTTCCTCGAGTCGCCCATGCCGTCGCCACGTCGACGATGCGGCGGTAGGTGAGGGCGATGTTGGCCTCCTTGCCCGCCATGGGCAGGTCCGCCCAGATGTTGCCGCCCGCGGTGAGGGGGAGCGCGGAGCCCACGGCCGTGGCGGCCGCCTCCGAGATCTGTGCCACGCGCTCGGCGATGACGGGGTTGGTCGTGTCGAGCTCGCTGCCGCCGGTGAGGTAGTCCACCCAGCGGCGCCGCAGCTCGTCGAACCCGGCGGGCTCCGCGGCATACGCCCCGACGGCGAGCGGCCCGGCGGACAGTCCGAGGGCGGTGACGGCGCCGACGCCGCCGAGCCCGAGCACGCTGCGACGGCTGGGACCGGGCGTCGTCGGTGCGGTCGAGGTCAGGGATGGGTTCATCGCGGTGGTCCTTGCGTCGTTGGAAGGGAGACCGATCCGTTCATCGTAGGCCCGGACACCTCAGTGGACTAGACCAGTGCTCGAGGTGTCGGCGGCGGATCGGTGAACGGTCGCCATGGCTACGCTGGGCGCCATGGCGTCCGCGATGACGATGGAGATCGACGGCCCCGACGGCCCACGGGAGGTCCGCATCTCCAGCCCGGACCGGCTCATGTGGCCCGGCGACGGCATCACGAAGGGCGACCTCGCGGCATACATGGTCGCGGTCGGTGACCCGCTCGTGCGGGCCATCGGCGACCGCCCGGTGACCCTGCAGCGGTTCCCCGAGGGCATCGAGGGCGAGGAGTTCTACCAGAAGAACCCACCCAAGGGGATGCCCGCTTGGATCCGCACCGTCTCCTGCCGCTACCCGTCGGGTCGCCGCCACCCGCAGCTCGTCGTCGACGAGGTCGCGGCCGCGGTGTGGGCGGTGCAGATGAACACCGTGACGTTCCATCCGTGGCCGGTGCGCGCCGACGACAACGACAACCCCGACGAACTGCGCATCGACCTCGACCCGCAGCCCGGACGGGACTTCGGCGACGCGGTGACGGCGGCGTTCGCGCTCCGTGAGCTGCTCGCCGAGCTCGGCCTCACCGGCTGGGCCAAGACCTCCGGCAACCGCGGGGTGCACGTCTACGCGCGGATCCGGCCGACGCACGAGTTCCTCGACGTCCGGCACGGCGTCATCGGCATCGCGCGCGAGCTCGAGCGGCGGCTGCCGGACCTCGTGACGTCGAGCTGGTGGAAGGAGGAGCGCGGGGAGCGCGTCTTCGTCGACTTCAACCAGGCGTGCCGCGACCGGACCATTGCCTCTGCCTACAGCCCGCGACCGCTGCCCGGGGCGCCGGTGTCGATGCCGGTGACGTGGGACGAGCTCGGGTCGGTCGCGCCGTCGGAGTTCACCGTGCTGACCGTGCCCGAGATCGTCGCCGACCGCGGCGACGCGTGGGAGGGCATGAACGACACCGTCGGCGACATCGGGCCGGCAATCGCGTTGTGGGACAAGGACATCGAGCGTGGCCTCGGCGAGCTGAACTTCCCGCCCGACTACCCCAAGATGCCCGGTGAGCCGCCGCGCGTGCAGCCGAGCAAGCGTCGCACCGACCGCACGGACGAGGACTACCTCAAGCCCAAGGCCGAGCGTGACGCCGACCTGCGCGAGCAGTGGGTTATGCCGGTCGTGCCGCCGATCCCGCCGATGCTCGCCAGGCCGAGCAAGAAGCTCGTCGAAGGCGAGGTGAGCTATGAGCCGAAGTGGGACGGGTTCCGCTCGATCATCTTCCGCTCCGGTGACCTCGTCGAGATCGGCAGCCGCAACGAGAAGCCGATGACGCGCTACTTCCCCGAGGTGGTCGAGGCCGTGCTGGCCAACTTCCCCGAGAAGGCCGTCATCGACGGCGAGATCGTCGTCGTCCGTCCGGGAGCGGCCCCCGACGGTGCTCCGGGGGAGGACCGCCTCGACTTCGACCTGCTCCAGCAGCGCATCCACCCGGCCGCCTCGCGCGTGCAAAAGCTCAGCGTCGAGACCCCGGCGAGCTTCGTCGCGTTCGACCTGCTCGCGCTGGGGGACCGCGACCTCATGGGCGAGCCCTTCGAGGTGCGCCGGGCCGAGCTCGAGAAGGCGCTCGCCGCCGCGCAGGCGCCGATTCACCTCACACCGGCCACGCGAGACCCAGCGGTCGCGCAGGACTGGTTCCAGCAGTTCGAGGGCGCCGGGCTCGACGGCATCATGATCAAGCCGCTCGACGGCACCTACGAGCCGGACAAGCGCACGATGCACAAGCTCAAGCACGAGCGCACCGCCGACTGCGTCGTCGCCGGCTACCGGACCCACAAGACCGGCGACGACCTCATCGGCTCGCTGCTCCTCGGGCTCTACGACGCCGAGGGGACGCTCGCGAGCGTCGGGGTCATCGGTGCCTTCCCGATGGCGCGCCGGCGCGAGCTCTTCGAGGAGCTGCAGCCGCTCGTCGCCGAGTGGGACGACCACCCGTGGGCGTGGGCGCGTCAGGAAGAAGGGCAGCGCACCCCGCGCAAGGGCGAGGGCTCGCGCTGGAACAACGGCAAGGACCTCTCCTTCACGCCCTTGCGACCCGAGCGCGTCGTCGAGGTCCGCTACGACCACATGGAGGGCGTGCGGTTCCGGCACACGGCGCAGTTCGTGCGCTGGCGGCCCGACCGCGACCCGTTGACGTGCACGTATGCCCAGCTCGAGGAGCCGGTGTCCTACGACCTCGCGGACGTCCTCGATGCCTGAGCGGTCCAGCCTCGTCCGGGCCGGTCGGGCAGCCGCGGCGGTCGGTGCGACGACGACCGCGGCGAGCGCTGTCGGCTCGCTCGCGGGCGCGGCCTACTTCGCGCGCCGGGTGCTCACCCCGGAGCGGGAGCGGCCGGACGACACCGAGGTGCTGGAGGTCCGCGACGGGGGCCGCCGGGTGCTGCTGTCCGCGACGCCGGAGACCGTCGTGCCGGGGCGCTACGGCCTGTGGCTCGACGGCGGGGCCGGCCACGTCCGGCTCGGCGACCTCACCGACGCGGACGTCGCCGAGGGCACCGTGGAGCGCAAGGTGCTCGGCGTCGACGTCGGCACGCTCGAGCCGGGGGGAGCGCGGTTCGACGGCTACTTCTACTCCGGCACCCCGCGCAGCGCGCTCGGCCTGCCGTTCGAGAACGTCGAGATCGACGGTGAGCTCGGATCGATGCCGGCATGGTTGGTGCCACCGGCCGCGGGGGACGGGCGGCGCTGGGCGGTCCTCGTCCACGGCCGTGGGGCCCGTCGCGAGGAGACGCTGCGCGCGCTGCCGACCCTGCACCGTGCGGGGTGGACCTCGCTCGTGCCGACGTACCGCAACGACCCCGGCGTGCCGGCCGGTCCCGACGGGCGCTACAACCTCGGCCTGTCCGAGTGGCGCGACATCGAGTCGGCCATCGCGTATGCCGTCCCTGCCGGTGCGCGCGAGGTCGTCCTGTTCGGGTGGTCCATGGGTGGGGCGATCGTCCTGCAGGTGCTCGACCGGTCCGAGCTCGCCGACCGGGTGTCGCGGGTCGTGCTCGACGGCCCCGTCATCGACTGGGGTGACGTCATCGACCACCACGCCCGGCTCCACCGGGTGCCCGGCACCGTGAGCGCGCTGTCCCGCTCGATGATGGGCAGCCGCTGGGGCAAGCGACTCGTCGGCGTGCACGAGTCCGTCGACGTCGCCCGCACCGACTGGGTGCGGCGGGCCGACGAGCTGCGGCACCCGATGCTGCTCATCCACTCGGCCGACGACGAGTTCGTGCCGGTCGGGCCGTCGCGGCTGCTCGCACAGCACCGTCCGGACCTCGTGACGTTCGAGGAGTGGCGGGTCGCGCGGCACTGCAAGGAGTGGAACACCGACGTGCCCCGCTGGGAGCGGGTCGTCGCCGACTACCTGGGCTGAGACCCGCGCTGGCCCGCGAAGGCGAGCGGACGGCATACGGAGGCTGCTCGGCCGGCATACGAAAAGTCCGCCGACGGCGGAATAGGCACGCGGGTGGCCGTCGTTGCCGCGCTTGTGTGCACACCGACGATGACTCCTGCCCTGTGGCGGCGGCTGCACGTGGACCTGCGGCTCGACGCCAGCGACCGCTGTCGCGCGTGACCCGATCCCGCTCTGCCACAACCACTTTCGTCAGGAGTACCCATGTCCAGCACCACCCCTGAGGCGTCCGTGAGCGCGGACGCCACGCCTCGCCAGCGACGACGGCTGCCCTTCTGGGCGCAGGTCTTCATCGGCCTCGCCGTCGGCGTCGTCCTCGGCCTGGTCGCCCGGACCTACGACCAGGCCTGGCTGGCCGAGACCCTCAAGACCGTCGGCGGCATCTTCGTCCAGCTGCTCAAGGTCATCGTCGTCCCGCTCGTCCTCACCGCGATCATCGTCTCCATCGCGAACCTGCGACAGGTGACCAACGCCGCGCGCCTCGCCGGCCAGACCCTGCTGTGGTTCGCGATCACCGCGGCCGCCTCGGTCGTCGTCGGCATCACCCTCGGCCTCGTCACCAACCCGGGCGCCAACGCCACCCTCGACACCGCGGGTGCCGAGGCCCCGAGCCGCACCGGCAGCTGGCTCGACTTCCTCACCTCGATCGTGCCCGGCAACTTCCTCGGGCTCGAGGTGTCGACGACGGCCGAGGACGGCGGCGCGCTCAGCTCGTCGCCGTCGTTCAACATCCTCCAGCTCGTCGTGCTCGGCCTCGCCATCGGCGCGGCGGCCCTCGCGGTCGGTGCCAAGGCGGAGCCGTTCATCGAGCTGACCCGCAGCGCGCTCGAGATCTTCAGCAAGCTCGTCTGGTGGGTCATCAAGCTCTCGCCCGTCGGCACCGCTGCCCTCATCGGGTCGGCCGTCGCGAACTACGGCTGGGACCTCGTCGCGCCGCTCGCGATCTTCACCGCCGACGTCTATATCGGGTGCCTCATCGTCTTGCTCGTGATCTACCCGATCGTGCTGCGGCTCAACGGTCTCAACCCGGTGCGGTTCTTCGCGGGCGCGTGGCCGGCGATCCAGTTCGCGTTCGTCTCGCGCAGCTCGATCGGCACGCTGCCGCTGACCCAGCGGGTCGTGACGCACAACCTCGGCGTCTCGCGCGACTACGCCTCGTTCGCCGTGCCGATCGGCGCGACGACCAAGATGGACGGCTGCGCCGCGATCTACCCGGCGCTGGCGGCGATCACCGTCGCGCAGCTCTTCGGCGTCGACCTCGGTGTCACCGACTACCTGCTCATCGCGTTCGTGTCGATCGTCGGGTCGGCCGCCACGGCCGGTCTCACCGGTGCCGTCGTCATGCTCACGCTGACGCTGTCGACGCTCGGACTGCCGCTCGAGGGTGTCGGGCTGCTGCTCGCCATCGACCCGATCATCGACATGATCCGCACCGCCACCAACGTCGCCGGCCAGGCCCTCGTGCCGACGGTCGTGGGCAAGCGCAATGGTCTGCTCGACACGGCGGTCTACGACGGCAACACCTTCGGTGGCGCCGACGCCCGACTCGAGCTCGACGAGGACGAGACGGCGAACGCCTCGACTGGTGCTGGTGCCGGTGTCGGCTCGGGCGAGCGTGACGGCGACCGGGTGGCGGTGCCCGCGTGAGCGAAGGCGTGAGCACCGGGCTGCGGCTGTCGCTGCTCGACCTCGCGACGATCGGTCGCGACCAGAGCGTGGGCGAGGCCCTTGAGGTGAGCACGACGCTCGCCGAGAAGGCCGACGAGCTCGGGGCGTTCGAACGCCTCTGGTTCGCCGAGCACCACAACATGCCGTCCATCGCGTCGGCGGCGACCGCGGTCCTCCTCGCGCACGTCGCCGCCCGGACCGAGCGCATCCGCGTCGGTTCGGGCGGCGTCATGCTGCCCAACCACTCTCCGCTCGTCATCGCCGAGCAGTTCGGCACGTTGGCCGAGCTGCACCCGGGGCGGATCGACCTCGGGCTCGGCCGGGCGCCCGGCACGGACCAGACGACGATGCGGGCCCTGCGCGTCGACCCACGGGCGTCGGACCGGTTCCCCGAGGACGTCCTCGAGCTGCAGGGCTACCTCTCCGACGAGAGCCTCGTGCCGTCGATCAACGCCATCCCCGGGCGCGGGACGAAGGTGCCGCTCTACATCCTCGGCAGCTCGCTCTTTGGCGCGAAGCTCGCGGCTCGGCTCGGCCTTCCCTACGCGTTCGCCAGCCACTTCGCGCCGGACGCCCTCGTCGACGCGGTCACGGCATACCGCGCGGAGTTCACGCCGTCGGCGCAGCTCGCGGAGCCGTACGTCATCGCGGCGCTCAACGTCGTCGTTGCGGACGAGGCCGACAAGGCCGAGGCGCTGGCCGCCTCCGTGCTGCGCTCCCGCGTGCGGTCGCTCGCCGGTCGCATCCCCGCGTATGCCGGCCGGCTCGACGAGGCGACCGTCGACGCGCTCATGGAGTCACCCGTGGCCGCACAGGCGCGGCACATGATGACGTACACGGCCGTCGGCGACATCGCGACGGTTCGGGACTACCTGGGCCGGTTCGCCGAGCACGCCGCGGCCGATGAGCTCATGGTGACCAACGCCGCACCCGGGCTCGACAACCGGCTGCGCGCCCTCGAGCTCCTCGCCTCCTGAGCGGAGCGTCCCGAACTCACCCAATTGGTGAGTTAGGGACCGGGGAGGGCGGTATGCCGTCTGCCCATCTTCACGTCCCGAACTCACCCAATTGGACGGTTAGGGACAGACCGCGCACGTATGCCGTCCGCGCACCTTCACGTCCCGAACTCACCCAATTGGACGGTTAGGGACAGACCGCGCACGTATGCCGTCCGCCCACCTTCACGTCCCGAACTCACCCAATTGGTGAGTTAGGGACGGGGGAGGCGCCAGAGGGTGAGGAGGGAACCGTCCGCCTCGAGGAGGTGGACGAGCTCGGTGTCGAGCCCGGACTCACCGTCGAGTGGTGTCCCGGCGACGATGTGCAGGTGGTCGCCGCCGACGATGCGCGGCGCGACGGTCAGCGCCAGCTCGTCGACGACGCCGGCCTCGATGAGGTCGTGGAAGAGGTGCGGACCGCCCTCGGCGAGGATGCGCGGCATACCGGCCTCGCGCAGCCGCGCGACGACAGCGGGCAGGTCGACCTCGTCCTCACCGCAGACCCACACCTCGTCGCTCTCATCCTTGCCGGAGGCGGCACACGTGACGAGGACGGCGCGGCCCTCACCCGTCGCGAGCGTCGTCGGTAGGTGGCCGCTCCGGCTCACCGCGAAGATCGGCGTCGCGCCGCGCCGGTATCCCTCGGCGCGCGCCGTGCCGGCGCCGATGAGGACACAGTCCGCGAGCTCGCGTTGGAGGTGGAAGACCTCGCCGTCGGGTGCCGTGTTGATCGACCCACTCAGGCCATCGCCACCCTGGGCCGCCCCGTCGAGGGTCGACACGAAGTTCGCGCGGACACCGCCGTCGTCCGGCCAGGCGTAGAGCCGCTCCAGCGTGTCGCGGCTCACCGGCCCGGCCGGCACAGGCGAGGGGCGGGTGTCGAGGAGCAGTCGCACGTCCCGAGTCTGTCAGGCCTGCTCCAGCCAAGCCTGACAGGATGCCGTCATGGCGAAGAAGAAGGACGACAAGAAGAACGGCACCAAGGATTCCACCAAGGAAAAGGGCAAGGGCAAGAGCCAGGCCAAGACCAAGGCCCTCAAGCCCACCAAGGCGAAGAAGGCCGCACCCGTGTCGTGGACCGACGCGCTGCGTGCCGGTGACGACTTCGACCTCACCGCGCTCGACCCGCGCTCGACGCCGGCCTTCGACGGCGACAAGGCCGCGGGGGAGGAGGCCATGACCGGTCTCCAGGACCAGCTCGCCGAGCTCCAGGAGCGCCTCTACGCCGAGTCCAAGGAGGGCGGCACCCGCTCGCTGCTCCTCGTCATCCAGGGCATGGACACCTCCGGCAAGGGCGGCATCCTGCGCCACGTCGTCGGCGCGTTCGACCCGCAGGGCGTCGACATCACCTCGTTCAAGGCGCCGACCGCGGAAGAGAAGCGCCACCCGTTCCTGTGGCGCATCCGCAACGCCCTGCCGAAGCCCGGCCAGATCGGCGTCTTCGACCGCTCGCACTACGAGGACGTCCTCATCGTCCGCGTCCACGACCTCGTGCCGCGCAGCCAGTGGTCGCGCCGCTACGCGCAGATCAACGCCTTCGAGAAGAAGGTGGTCGAGTCCGGCACGACCGTCGTCAAGGTCATGCTGCACATCTCGCCGGAGGAGCAGAAGGCCCGCCTCGCCGAGCGCCTCGACCGCCCGGACAAGAACTGGAAGTTCAACCCGGGGGACCTCGACGAGCGCGCCTACTGGGCCGACTATCAGGAGGCTTACCAGGCCGCCATCGACAAGTGCTCGACCGACGACGCCCCGTGGTTCGTCGTCCCGGCCGACCGCAAGTGGTACGCCCGTCTGGCCGTGACGAACCTCGTCCTCGAGCACCTCACGGCCATGGACCCGCAGTGGCCGAAGGCCGACTACGACGTCGCCGCCGAGAAGCGCCGCCTCGAGGAGATGCCCTGACGAGCGCGCCGTCACCCACCCGGCCACACGCGTCGGTATGCCGCGTGCGCCTCGCGCGCACGCGGCATACCGACGTCTGTGGTCCTGCGGACAGACGCCCGTGACCCCGTGACCGTGACCCGCTCGTGCCCGTCTGGAGCCGTGTCGAGCCGGGGAGGTGCGCGCTCACGCCGTTAGCGTGGCGAGCGTGACCGATGCGAAGCAGCGCCTCCGGCGGTGGCTGGCGCGGTTCCCGGCACTGCTGGGACTCGCGCGGCTCACCGTGGAGACGGTCCGCGTCTGCCTGCGCTACCGCGTCACCGGGCTCGCGGCCGAGGCCGGGTTCTTCGCGCTGCTGTCGCTGCCGCCGCTCGTCCTCGGGCTCTTCGGGGGCGTCGGGTACGTCGGGCGGTGGCTCGGCACCGACGCCGTCGAGACCGTGCGCATGGCGGTGACGGAGTATGCCGCCCGCTTCCTCACCGAGGACGTCATCGACTCGACGTTGGCACCGACCGTCGACGACGTGTTCCGGGACGGGCGCTTCGACCTCATCTCGGTCGGGTTCGTGCTGTCGCTCTGGTCCGGGTCGCGGGCACTCAACGTCCTCGTCGACACGGTCTCGATCATGTACGGCCAGGCCGACGTGCGCGGGATCGTCGCGACCCGGGCGCTGAGCTTCTCGCTGTACGTCGTGGCATTGCTCGTCGGCATCGTCACCATCCCGCTCGTGCTCATCGGCCCGACCCTACTGGGGGAGTTCCTGCCGGAGCGCCTGGACTTCGTGACGTACCTGTACTGGCCGGTGGTCTCGCTCGTCGTCATCGCCGGGTTCACCAGCCTCTACCACGTGTCGACGCCCATCCGGAGCCCGTGGACGCGCGACATCCCGGGGGCCGTGCTCACCCTCGCGATCTGGGTGATCGCGTCATTCGCGGTGCGCGGGACGATCGCCGCGTCACTCGGCGGCACGTCGATCTTCGGGCCGCTGAGCGCGCCGATCGTCGTGCTCATCTGGCTCTACATGCTCGCCATCGCCGTGCTCATCGGTGCGGCGCTCAACGCGGCCATCCGCAACCTCTGGCCGTCGGACGAGGAGCGCGGGCTGCGCCAGCGGCTCGTCGAGAGGCTGCGGTCCCGGCGCGCCTCGGAGCAGCTCGACGGCGACCCCGAGCACGCGGGCGTCGACGCCGACGATCGGGACCGGACCACCCCGGATGGCGAGGTCGACGACGACCTCGCGCTGGACGGCATACGAGCCGCGGCGCGCCGCCCCCTGACCCCGATCCGCGAGGACGAGACCCTCGAGATCCCGCGAGTCCGGGTCGGCGCCCGACACTGAGCGGGGCTGGTTTGGAGTTGGGGTCACCGATCAGTTAGTGTCTCTCCGCACGCCACACGGGAAACCGGGTGGCTGCGCGGATGTAGCTCAGTTGGTAGAGCGCAACCTTGCCAAGGTTGAGGTCGCCGGTTCGAGGCCGGTCATCCGCTCGGAGGGTTTAGCCGCCCCCAATGGTGGAGTGGCCGAGAGGCGAGGCAGCGGCCTGCAAAGCCGTTTACACGGGTTCAAATCCCGTCTCCACCTCGAGTAGGACCCGCACGGGCGATTGGCGCAGTGGTAGCGCGCTTCCTTGACACGGAAGAGGTCACTGGTTCAAACCCAGTATCGCCCACCGCGAGAGCCGCTGGTCAGGACAGCTTTCCTGGCCGGCGGCTCTTTTGTGTGCCGCATCCGGGCCACAGGTGGTCCGGGCCGACGGACATGCAGTAGGGGTGGCGGGGCCCGCCGGGCGGCCCAGGCTGAGCACGGCAGGTCGGTCTCGACCCCGCCATGGCACGTCCGTCGGGACGAACGGCAGCCCGCTCAGGCGGTGGCCGGCGAGCTCATGTCTCGGTCGGACTGACGCGGCGGCGCACGAGAAGTGGCACGACGACCCAGTTGACGACGAACAGGGCGACGGCAGCGCAGGCAGCTGTGACGGCATACGGACGACCGAGGACGACGTCGAAGATGAGGAACGCCGCGGCCGTGATGCTCACCGCGAGCGCGACGAGGCCCATCCGGGCGGCGCGGTCGGCGAAGGTCACGAGGGTCGCCTTCGCGCCGCGGCGGAACATCGCGCGGTGTGCGCTCACCGGAGCAACGAGGAGCGACGTGGCGACGATGGCTGCCGTGAGCGCGACGAGGTAGGCCGCCGTCTGCCCCGTCTCGAGCCCGGCGAACCTTGCCTGGAAGGGAAGGGTCAGCAGGAAGCCGGCGAGGATCTGCACGCCCGTCTGGGTGACCCGCAGCTCCTGGAGCAGCTCGTCCCAGTTGCGGTCGAGCCGTTCGGTGTCGGTCTCGTGCCGGTCCTTGTTGAGCGGGGGCTGCGCCATGGTCTGAACCTACCCAGCCGTGCCGTGCCGGACGCTCCCCGAGAAGTTCTTGGGCTTCGTATGCATGGCCGCCCACCTCCCGGGGTAGAGGTGCCACACCCTGACGTGTCCACCGTGGACGCAGCGCGCGGGTAGGCACGAGCAGGAAGGCAGAGCCCTGAGCACAACTTCGCGAGGTCTGCGCGGCAACGTACTGTGGTCGGTGTCATGACGAACCAGACCAACCCGACGTCGACCCGAAGGCCGTCCGTGTCTCAGGCTCCCACCTCCGTCCAGTCCGCGGGCGACTCCCTCGCCCAGATCGCGGCCGCGTTCGAGACCCTGCGCGAGCGACTCGCCGCCGAGACCTCGTCGCGCGGCGCCCTCAACGGGCTTGTCGAGGTCGCCCTGCGGGCGGTGCCGGGTGCCGAGGCCGCGAGCGTGACCATGTGCCAGCGCGGCAACTACTCGACTCCGGCGTCGACCCACGACTGGGCCCACGACGCCGACCACATCCAGTACGACGTCGACGAGGGCCCCTGCGTCGAAGCGCTCGAGCAGGAGACCGCCTTCCGTACCGGCAACATCGGCCTTGACGAACGCTGGCCGGTCTTCGGTCCGCGGGCGGCGGCGGAGCAGGACGTCGGCAGCATGCTCGCCTTCCGCCTCGTGCTCGCCTTCGAGGACTGCGAGGCCGCGCTCAACCTGTACTCGCGCCGACTGAGCGCGTTCGACGACGCCGCGAGCGGCGTCGGGATGCTCGTCGCGACGCACGGAGCCACCGCGGTCAACGGGGTCATCGACAAGGAGAAGGCCCGCGGGCTCACGCGCGCGCTCGAGACCAACCGCGACGTCGGCACCGCGATGGGCATCCTCATGTCCCGCCACCTCGTGACCCGGCAGCAGGCGTTCGACCTGCTCGCCGTCGCGAGCCAGCGCACGAACACCAAGCTGCACCGGATCGCCCTGCAGGTCATCGACGCCGGCGACCTCGACATGAACCTGCCGCACGCAGCGGTCGCCGCGGCCCTCGAGCGCTGACCCCGGAGGCGTTCGCGAGCGAATGCCTGCCACCTCCACGGGTATGGGTGACAGCCCCAAGCGCTCGAGGAGGCACCCATGAAGGCTGCAGTGTGGAACGGCAAGCGCGACGTCCGTGTCGAGGAGGTCCCTGACCCGACGATCCAGGAGCCCACCGACGCCATCATCAGGGTCACGAGCACGAACATCTGCGGATCGGACCTGCACCTCTACGAGGTCCTCGGCGCGTTCATGGACCCGGGCGACATCCTCGGGCACGAGCCGATGGGCATCGTCGAGGAGGTCGGGCCCGGGGTCGACAACCTCGCGCCGGGGGACCGGGTCGTCATCCCGTTCCAGGTCTGCTGCGGCAGCTGCTGGATGTGCGAGCGCGGGCTCGGCAGCCAGTGCGAGACGACCCAGGTGCGCGAGTACGACTCCGGCGCAGCGCTGTTCGGCTACTCCAAGCTCTACGGCCAGGTGCCGGGCGGGCAGGCGGAGTACCTGCGCGTCCCGCAGGCGCAGTTCACCCACATCAAGGTCCCCGAGGGCCCGGCCGACGACCGCTTCGTCTACCTCTCGGACGTCCTCCCGACCGCGTGGCAGTCGGTCGCGTATGCCGCGGTGCCGCCCGAGGGGACCCTGGTCGTCCTCGGGCTGGGACCGATCGGGGACATGACCTGCCGGATCGCGCTGGAGCGTGGGGTGCGGCGGGTCATCGGCGTCGACCTCGTGCCGGAGCGGCTGTCGCGGGCGCGGGACCGTGGTGTCGAGGTCATCGACCTCCGCGCGGTCGACGACGTCGCCGACGCCGTGCGCGAGCTGACCTCGGGTCGTGGTGCCGACGCCGTCGTTGACGCGGTCGGCATGGAGGCCCACGGGTCGCCCATCGCCGGAGCCGCAGTCACCGCGACGACGCTGCTCCCGTCGAAGCTGGCGGCACCCCTCATGGAGCGCGCCGGGATCGACCGGCTCGCCGCCGTCCGAACGGGTATCGACGCGGTCCGTCGCGGTGGCACGCTCGTCCTCACCGGTGTCTACGGCGGGCAGACTGACCCGCTGCCGATGATGACGATCTTCGACAAGCAGATCCAGCTGCGCATGGGCCAGGCCAACGTCAAGCGCTGGGTGCCCGAGATCATGCCGCTGCTCACCGACGCCGACCCGCTCGGGGTGGACACGTTCGCCACCCACCACCTGCCGCTCGACGCCGCGCCGCAGGCCTACGCCGACTTCCAGGCCAAGAAGGACGGCATGGTCAAGGTGGTACTGCACCCGGGGGAGTGGCCCCGATGACCCTGCCGCTCAGCACGTCGTCGCGAGTCCTGCTCGAGCGCCATGACGCACTCGCGCACGGCACCGCGGCTCTCGCGGAGCGGGTGGCCACGGGGCACGCGGCCCGCCCCTGGGGTCCCGTCCTTCGAGAGGTCGCGGCCGGTGTGTGCGCCGACCGCGCCGGCCTCGTCGTCGTCCTCGAGGCGCACGGGATCACCCCGTCACCGTTGCGACACGGCACGGTCCGCGCCCTCGAACGTGCGGGCAGGTGGGTGCCGAACGGCAGCCTGCTCTCGCGGACCGTGGCGACCGACATCCTCGAGCTCGAAGGCCTCGCGTCCGCCGTGCGGGCGATGACCCTCGGGTTCTGCGGCCTGCAGCGCCAACTCGGCGACGCGCCGCTCACCGTCGTCGACGTCATCTCGCGCTCCATCGCCCGAGGCTGGGAGCGGGAGTGCACCCTCGGCGGTGTGGCCATGCTCGCGAGCGACGAGCTCGGGCCGGAGGCTGCGGCATGAGCGACGAGGCGAGCTCCGTCCGGTCGGGCTCCGAGCCAGCGGGCTCGGACCTGGCGGGCTCCGACGTCGCCACGCCCATCACCGGGCAGCGCCTCGTCGTCGTGACCGGCGGGACCGGCAACCTCGGGAGTGCCGTCGTGGACGGGCTGCTTCGGCAGGGCCACCGTGTCCGGGCGCTCGCCCGTCGCGTGCCGTCGCTCGTGGGCGCCGACGAACGGCTCGAGTGGGTCTCGCTCGACCTCACCGCGCCCGACCGTGACCTGTGGCTGCGGGCCGCCTTCGAGGGCGCGGACGCCGTCGTGCACACGGCCTGGGGCTTCCAACCGACCCGGGACGCGGCCTACCTGCAGGCCCTCGACGTCGGCGGCAGTGTCGCCGTGATCGAGGCAGCGGTCGCGAGCGGAGTGCCCCACGTCGTGCACACCTCGTCGGTGGGTGCCTACTCGCCGGGGGTGTCGGACCGGCCGGTCGACGAGGCCTGGCCGACGGGCGGGACCCCGTGGCTGGCCTACAGCCGGCACAAGAGCGCGGTCGAGCAGGCCATCGCCGCCCGGTCCGTCAGCGGTGACATTGCGATGGCCGTCGTCCGGCCCTCCCTCATGGCCCGCAGTGGTGCGGGGTCGGCGCTCGCGCGCTACGTCCTCCCGAGTCTCGTCCCGGCCGACGTCGTCGGTCACCTGCCCGTGCTGCCCCTCAACCGCGATTTCCGGGTCCAGCTCACCGACTCGCGCGACGTCGCCGAGCTCGTGCTGCGGATCCTCGACCAGGGTGCGGTGGGAGCGTTCAACGCCTCGACCGACGACGTGCTCCGCCCTGCGGACATCGCCGAGGCGCTCGACGCCCGACACGTGCCGGTGCCGTGGTCCGTGGTGCGTGGAGCCGCAGCGGCAGCGTGGACAGCACGGCTCCAGCCGGTCGACCCCGGCTGGCTCGACATGGCCAGGCGGGTCCCGGTGCTTGACAGCACCCGCGCCCGCAGCGAACTGGGCTGGTTCCCGCGGCACGGGGCGCGCGAAGTCCTCGCGGAGGTCGTGACCGGGATCGTCTCGGGGGACGCCGAGCCCACGCCGGCACTGCGCCCTCGCACCTGGGGGGAGCAGCTGCGTCACCTCGTGAGCAGCGGTCCGGTGTCGCGCCGCCGGCGCGCCTGAACGGGCGCCGGGACACCGACCGAGATTTTGTCGCGTCAACCGTTGCGTTCCGGCGCTTTCGATGATTTGGTGGGGCCTAGCGGCAGGCTCTGGTCAAACCACTGGCCACTCCTGCGCGGTTCATCGGAGGCACCCCATGGTTGCCGTTCCTCTCTCACCGCCCGCGCCGGCTCCAGAACAAGGGCCGTCTCCCGTCGAGCAGCTGCTCGACAAGGCGCAAGCATGCTCGAACACCGCTGCGGCACAGCGGCTTCGAGACGAAGCGATCTGCTTGTCGCTGGATCTCGCGGACTCCCTCGCACACCGCTACACCGGGCGCGGCGTCGACACCGACGACCTCGTCCAGGTCGCACGGCTCGGCCTCGTCAAGGCCGTCGCGCGCTATCGCCCCGGCCTGGGTCACGGTTTCGCGGCCTTCGCCGTGCCGACGATCACCGGAGAGATCAAGAAGCACTTCCGGGACCGGTCCTGGGCGGTGCGTCCACCACGCGGCATGCAGGAGCTGACCCAGCGCCTGCTCGCGGAGGAGGAGCAGCTGCGTCACGAGCTCGGCCACGAGCCCGACGAGAACGAGCTCGCCGCCCGGCTCGAGGTCGCCGTCAGCGACATTCGCACCGCGCGCAACGCGGCGACCGCATATCGCACGATGTCGCTCGACGCGCCGATCGGTGGTCGTCCGGTCGACGTCGCCGACGAGCGGGACCTGATCGCGGACCTCGCGACACGTGACGCCCTCCACCGGGCGCTGCGCACCCTGACGCCGCGCGAGGCGACCATCGTCCGGTTGCGGTTCGTCGAGGAGTGCACGCAGAGCGAGATCGGCCAGGAGATCGGCGTCAGCCAGATGCAGGTCTCCCGGCTGCTCACCTCGATCCTCGTGCGGCTGCGCTCGGACCTCGAGACCGCCTCGGCGGCCTGAGCGGACCTCAGCCGACGCGTTCGAAGAGCACGGCAACGCCCTGGCCGCCACCCACCGCGATGGCGGCCAGGGCGAGACCCGGCCCGTCCGCTCGGACCAGCCGGCTGAAGAGTCGGACGGAGAGGACGGCGCCCGAGGCACCCCACGGGTGGCCCAGGGCGAGCGCACCGCCCTCACTGCACACCAGGTGCTCGTCGAGGCCGAGCGCGTCGCAGCAGGCGAGCACCTGAGCGGCGAACGCCTCGTTGATCTCCACCGCGCCGAGGTCGCCGAGCCCGACCCCGTTGCGGCGCAACAGGTTCGAGATGGCGGGGACCGGCCCGACGCCCGGCAGGCGAGGGTCGACCCCGGCGGTCTCCCAGTCCCTCACCGTGAGACCCGGTATGCCGTCCGCGCGCCGACGCTCCTCGCTCACCATCGCGAGGGCTGCGGCGCCGTCGTTGACGCCGCAGGCGTTGCCGGCGGTGACGGTGCCGCCGGGGGAGAAGGCCGGACGGAGTCGGGACAGGGTGTCCAGGGAAAGACGCGACCGCACCCGCTCGTCGTGGCCGAGCTCCGGACGTGGGACGAGCTCGGCGTCGAAGGCGCCCGAGGCGGCGGTGGCACAGGCCCGCTCGTGGGACCGGACGGCATACGCGTCCTGGCGCTCACGAGTGATGCCGAAGCGCCGCGCGACGTCGTCGGCGGCAGGCCCCATGTCCGGGTCCCCGAGGTCGGACGGGGCGAAGGGGGCACGCGAATAGCGTTGCGGCTCAGCGCCCTCCGACGGAGGCCACAGTCGCCACGGCGCAGTGCTCGCACTCTCGGCTCCACCTGCGATGACCGCGTCGGCGGTCCCCGACGCGACGAGTGCCGCTGCCGTCGTGACGGCGGCGAGTCCGCTGCCGCACTGGAGGTCGACGGTCATCCCGGGGACCGTCACCTCGAACCCGGCACGCAGGCTCGACACCCGGGCCACATTGCCGCCCGGCCCCATGCAGTTGCCGAGGACCACGTGCCCCGGGGTGGCCACACCCGCGTCGTCGGCCGCCGCGCGCAGCACGGGTGCGGCGAGCTCGTCCACGGTCACGTCGCGCAGGGAGAGGCCGGCTGTGCCGATGGGGGACCGGCGTGCAGCGACCACGACCGGTGTCCGAGGGTCGGTCACGACGCGGCACCCCGGTGTCGCTCCGCCACGAGCCGCTCCCGGACTGCGGAGCGGTCGACCTTGACGCCGCGACTCGTGAGCGGGAGCTCGTCCCACAGGTGCCAGCGGCGCGGCAGGTGCGTGGGTGCGACCCGCGTCGAGAGCTCGGAGCGCAGCTGCCGCGGATCGGTCCCGGGGGCGGCGACGACAACGGCCTCGAGGGCCGCACCCAGTTGGGGATGAGGGGTCCCGACGACGACGGCCTGGCGCACGGCCGGGAGGTCGAGCAGCTCGACCTCGACGTCCCCGCAGAGGACGGTCGCTCCGCCGGTCGTCACGGCGTCGTCCCCGCGACCCAGGACGACGAGGCCATCGTCGTCGGACCACCGCCCGCGGTCGCCCACTGTCGTCCATCCGACTCGGTCCCGCGTCATCGGGCCTTCACCGACGGCATAGTCTTGGGCGACCCAGGGGCTGCGCACCCAGATCGCACCCTGCCGCAGCTCCACCTCGACCTCCGGGAAGGGGCTCATCCGGCCGTCCTGCCGCATCGCGACGAAGCTCAGCTCGGTCGCGCCGTAGTAGTCGACGACGGTCACACCACGCTCCGTGGCGCGCTGCCGGGTGCTTCGCGGGAGCGAGCCGCCGGCGCACACGACCGTGCGTAGCGCCCCGAGATCGCGGTCGAGCAGCGCCGACAACATCGGCGGAGTGAGGTGGGCGGCCGTGCACGTTGCCGCGGCCTCTGCCGCGAGGCGGGCGCTCCATCGCTCCAACGGGACGGTCGGCGCTCCGACGTGGGCGCTGTGGGCGAGGGCGAACGCGAAGAGCGAGGAGCGTGGCGGTGACGGCACGAGCACCCGGTCCTCACCGGTGATGCCGGTGAGCGCGGTGACGTGCTCGTAGGAGCGCTCCCAGGACGCCAGCGTCCGGCGTACCGTGCGCGGCGTGCCGGTCGTGCCCGACGTGCTCAGCTCCAGGTGTGCGGTCGGTCCGGACCCGACGAGGATGCCGAGCTCGCGGAGCAACAGTCGAGACGGAGAGGGACGCACGCCCGCAACGGTCTCACACGGGCACGTGGGGTTACCGGCGGACGGCAGGAACGGCATACGTGCGGCGCGAAGCGCCTCGGGAGGGGAGAACCGTTTCTCCTCTCCCGGCCCGGGTACCAGTTCGTGAGCAGGGGCACCCCCGTCCCGGCTCCCTCGACTCCCTGGAGGTCGACCATGTCAGCTCCCCGCGCGAGGTTCACCCTCGTCCCCCTCGCCCTCTCGGGCGCCCTGCTCGTCAGCGCCTGCGCCGGAGTCGGAGGCGGCGCCGGCAATGACGACTCGGGCGGTGACGCCGGAGGTGGTGGCGCCCTCTCCGGCACCCCGAGCGGGTCGCTGAAGATCATGGGTTTCGGTGGCGAGGACGAGGTCGGGCAGTCACGGGTGAAGGCCTTCACGTCCGCCTACCCCGAGGTCAAGGTCGCCCAGAACAAGGGCGAGTTCGACGCGCAGCAGTTCCTCACCGCGGTCTCGAGCGGCAACCCGCCGGACCTCGTCTACATGGACCGCAACCTCATCGGCACCTATGCCGCGAAGGAGGTCGTCCAGCCCCTCACGGACTGTGTCGAGGGCCAGGACATCGACACCGGCCAGTATCGACCTGCGGCGATGCGGTCGGTGACCTATGACGACGTGGTCTACGGGATCCCGGAGTTCTACATCGTCCAGACCAACCTCATCGACGCCAAGTCGCTCAAGGCGGCTGGCGTCGACCCCAAGGCCATCCAGACGCAGGACTGGGACGCCCTCGACAGGACGGCGACGCAGCTCTTCGAGAAGTCCGGCACCAAGATCGGTCGCGTCGGCTACGACCCCAAGCTGCCCGACTCGTTCCCGCTGTGGGCGCTCATCAACGGTGCCGAGCTCGTCAAGGAGGACGGCTCGCCGAACCTCAACGACCCCAAGGCGGTCGAAGCCCTGGCCTACGCCACGAGCCTCGTCGAGAAGCAGGGTGGCTGGACGAGCTTCAAGGCGTTCCGCGACAGCTTCGACATCTTCGGTGACAGCAACCCGCTCACCAAGGGCACCATCACGGCGTTCCCGATGGAGAACTGGTACGTCAACGTGCTGCGCGACTCCATCCCCGCCGGGCTCCAGCTCACCGCCACCCCCATCACCGACCGCGAGGGCGAGACGGTGAGCACCCTCGGCGGCTCGACCTGGGCCATCCCGAAGGGTGCGAAGAACCCCACCGCCGCGTGCGCGTGGATGAAGACGATGACCTCCACCGAGACCTGGCTCAAGGCCGCCGAGGCGCGGATGGCCAAGGTCAAGGAGGACAAGAGCTTCTTCACCGGGCTCTTCACCGCGAACACCGCCGCCGACGAGCAGATCAGGGAGAAGTACCTCACCGCCGCGCCCGACGCCGGCTTCGACACCGCCATCAACGCCTTCTACGACACGCTCGACAAGGCGACGGCGCTCAACCCGTCCCCGGCCGGCGCCGAGATCGACGCTGCCTGGAAGAGCGCCGTCGCGCGCACGCTCGGCGGCCAGGACGCCAAGGCGTCGCTCGACCAGGCCCAGAAGGAGGCCACGACCGCGTTCGAGAAGGCGCGCCGTGGCTGAGGCACTCGTCGGTGCACCGGCGGTGGCCCGGGAGAGTCGCCGACGCCGGTTCGGCGGAGGGTTCGGTGGACGGTCCGGTGGACGGGCGTCGGAGGGCCGGGCGGCCCTGCTCTTCATCTCGCCGTGGATCTTCGGTTTCGTCGTCTTCACGGCCGGGCCGATGCTCGTCAGCCTCGTGCTCTCGTTCACCGACTACTCGCTCGTGGGCGACACCGAGGGTGTCGGCACCGCGAACTACCGCGAGCTGCTGTCCGACCCACGGGTGGCGCAGTCCCTCTCGAACACGTTCATCTATGCCGCGCTGTTCGTCCCCCTCGGCACGGTCGTCGCCCTCGGCCTGGCCATGTTGCTGGCCCGCGTCGGTCGAGCGAGCGGGTTCTTCCGGACCGCGTTCTACCTGCCCGAGATGACACCGGCGGTCGCCGCCGGAGCGCTGTTCCTGTTGCTGCTCAACGGGCAGAGCGGCCTCGTCAACGCCGTGCTCGGCTGGTTCGGGATCGACGGCCCCAACTGGACCACCGACCCGGCGTGGCTCAAGCCCTCACTCGCCATGGTGAGCCTCTGGTCGATGGGCGGCACGATCGTCATCTACCTCGCGGCGCTCAAGAACGTCCCGCGCCAGCTGCACGAGGCGGCGATGCTCGACGGGGCCGGGCCGGTCCGCCGGTTCTTCCACGTCACGCTGCCGATGATCTCGGGGGCGGTGTTCTTCACCGTCATCACGAACACCATCGCGGCGCTGCAGATGTTCGACCAGGCGTACACGATGTTCTACGGCCCCCAACAGAGCGAGACGGCGTCCGACGAGTCGCTCGTCTACATGGTCTACCTGTTCCAGAACGCCTTCCAGTTCTTCAAGATGGGCTTCGCCTCGGCGATGGCCTGGCTGCTCTTCGTCATCATCCTCGTGATCACCGTTGTCCAGCTCAAGGTCGGCAACCGGCTCGTCCACTACGAAGGTGAGGGGCGATGACCCGCAGACTCGCCCAGACGGCATACCTCGCGATCCTCCTCGCGGCGACCGCCGCGTTCGTCTACCCGCTGCTCTGGCTCCTGAGCGCCTCGCTCAAGCCGAAGTCGGACGTCTTCGACAACCGGCTCATCCCCGAGACGATCCAGTGGTCCAACTTCGTCGAGGTGTGGCAGGCCGGTCCCGTGCTGCGCTGGCTCGTGAACTCGGTGACCGTCGGGATCATGGCGGCGACGGCGGTGACGCTGTCGAGTGCCCTCGTGGCCTTCGGGTTCGCGTACTTCCGCTTCCGGGGGCGCAACCTGCTCTTCGGGCTCGTGCTGTCGACGATGATGCTGCCCGGCGCCGTGACGATGATCCCGGTCTACCTCATCTGGAACAAGCTCGGCATGGTCGACACCCAGGTGCCGCTGTGGGGGCAGAATCTCTTCGGGACGGCCTTCTACATCTTCCTCCTGCGGCAGTTCTTCCTCGGTGTGCCGCGCGAGCTCTTCGAAGCCGCGCGCGTCGACGGGTGCAGCTACTTCGGGCTCTTCCGCCGGATCGCGTTGCCGCTGTGCGCTCCTGCGCTCGTCATCGTGTTCGTCTTCGAGCTCAAGGCGAGCTGGTCCGACCTCATGCGGCCGCTCATCTACCTGCAGACGCCCGAGTACTTCACGATGCCGCGCGGGCTCAAGCAGATCGTCGACGCCTACGCCCTGAGCGGCGAGTACCACTGGGAGATCGCGATGGCCGCGACGCTCATCGCGACGGTGCCGATGATCATCGCGTTCGCGTTCGCGCAGCGGCAGATCATCGACGGTCTCGCGACGAGCGCCACGAAGGGGTGACCCGCGGCAGCCGTGTGACCGGCCCCGGCGTCTCAGGAGCCGAGACGACGGACGTATGCGCAGCGTGGGTCGCCGATGCGTGTTTGTGCGGTGCGACCCGTGGGCAAGTACCACACAAGGCCAGCCCGTGGGGGCGCCATAGAGGAAAGGACGTTCGACATGCGTTGGGTCATCCCGAGTCCGGTCTATGACGTGTACGAGTGGCAGGACGACGCTCTGTGCCGCCGTGTCGAGCCCGAACGGTTCTTCCACGACGACTCCCTGCGCCGCATCGAGCAGCGCCGCCGCGAGGCGTCCGCGAAGCGCATCTGCCAGCGCTGCCCGGTCATCCAGGAGTGCCTCGAGCATGCCCTCCAGACCGAGGCGCACGGCATCTGGGGCGGTACCACCCCCGCCGAGCGCGGCCGCATCCGCGCGGCTCGAGCGGCTCGCGCCACGTCGATGAGTGCGAGCGCCGAGGCGGCCGAACCCGCGTGACCCCGGCACCCGCAGACTCGACCACGTCCGCGTCGCCGACGTCGTCGTCCTCGGACCACCGCCTCACGGCCCTCGCCCTGACGTGCAGCCTCAAGCCGTCGCCCGAGCCGTCGAGCACCGACCTGCTCGCCCAGCAGGTGCTCGACGCACTCGAGCGCCACGACGTCTCCGGTGAGCTCGTCCGGGTCGTCGACCACGACGTGAAGCCCGGCGTCGACGCGGACATGGGTGACGGCGACGACTGGCCTGCGCTGCGCGAGAAGATGCTCGCCGCCGACATCCTCGTCCTCGCCACGCCGACGTGGCTCGGACAGCACTCCAGCGTCTGCCAGCGAGTCCTCGAACGCCTCGACGCCGAGCTGTCCGACACCGACGACGAGGGACGCCTGCGCACCTACGGCAAGGTCGGCTGCGCTGTCGTCGTCGGCAACGAGGACGGCGCCCACCACATCAGCGCGGTGCTCTTCCAAGGCCTCGACGACGTCGGGTTCACCATCCCCGCCGGCGGAGTGACCTACTGGAACGGCGAGGCGATGCACAAGACGGACTACCAGGACCTCGGCTCGACCCCCGACGTCACGGCCGAGACGACGAAGACCCTCGCGGCCAACGCCGCCCACCTCGCTCGCCTCCTCAAGGATCAGCCCTACCCGCCGGCCTGAGGGCGGCGGGCGCGCTGACCGACAGCGCCTCGTGCCCGGAGTGAGTCCGTGCGTGCCGGGTGGCCGACCGGCCTGTCGCTGACTGTCTCCTCACCGGTCATCTGGTCAGCCAGCAGCGCAGCGGCCCTCAGCGCCTCCCGCGTCGGCCGCACGACGCGAGTGGCGGCGACGAGGTCGAACCGGCCGCGCGGGCGTGCGTCCCCGACCGGTAGGCACGCGGCGACCTCGGTGGGCAGCCCGTGCCGGGCCACGTCGATCTCGACACCTCCCCGGGCGACGACTCCGTCGCGACCGATCGTCACTGCGTGCGCCTCGGGCGGTCCCGGCACCCACGCCGCCCGGTCGAGGTCGAGCAGGGCGACGACCTGGGCCTCGATGAACCGGGCGAGGGCGTCCGGCTCCGGGCGCTCGGCCGCCAACCGGGCCGCGCGCGAGAGTGACTCGAGCCGCGCAGCCTCCTGCGCGGCCCGCGCGTGCCACCGCTGGCCCGAGATGGCGAGCTCGGTCACGCCCGCTCCCACCATGAAGAGCAGGACCGCCACCTGGACGTCCTCGCCCCCGTCGATGGTGAACGACTCGTATGGCACCGTGTGGAACCAGTCGAACCACAGGGCGCTCGAGAGTGCGGCCGTCCAGCCCGCCCAGCGGAGCCCGGTCGCGGCCGCGGCGACGACGATGACGACGAGCACGAGCGCGACCGTCGCGTGCGGGACGGAGTCGCGAGCGGTCGCGAGACCGGCGGCCGCGAGCAGTGGCGCGAATGCGGCATACGCGACGACGACGGGAGGTTGCTGGCGGAAGAAGTCGATGATCCCCATGACCCCATGACGCGCCCGAATGCGCCTGCGGGTCAAGGCTCTTGACGCGATCCGTATGCCGCGCGTCAAGATCGCATCAAGACGTGTCAGCGCGGCGTCAAGGCCGACGGCTTCGCATCGTCGCCGTCGTTGACTCGCGGCGTGATCGACAACCTCATCGCCGCAGTCATCGGCCTCTCCCTGGTCGCCTACCTCGTCCACGCGCTGCTCCGTCCGGAGCGCTACTGATGAGCGACACCGTCGCCGGGCTCCTCCAGGTCGGAGTCCTCGTCGCGCTCCTCGTCGCGGTCGGCCTGCCCCTCGGGGCGTGGCTCGCGACGACCGTCACCGACAGCCGCCACTGGCGCGTCGAACGCCTCGTCCACCGCCTCGTCCGGGTCGATCCCGACTCGCAACAGGGGTGGGCGTCGTATGCCGCGAGCGTCGTCGCGTTCTCGCTCGTCGGGATCATCGCCCTGTTCGCCCTCATCCTCGCCCAGACCCGGCTCCCGCTCGTGCAGGGCACCGAGGGCATGCAGTGGCACACCGCCCTCAACACGGCCGTCTCGTTCGTGACGAACACGAATTGGCAGTCGTATGCCGGTGAGGCCGGTGCCGGTCCACTCGTCCAGACCGCGGGCCTCGCCGTGCAGAACTTCGTGTCCGCGGCGGTCGGCATCGCGGTCGCCGGCGCGCTCATGCGGGCCATCGCGGCGCGGGGGAGTGCGAATCCTGCCGGTGGCTCGGCCGTCGGCAACTTCTGGGTGGACGTCACCCGGGTCGTCGTGCGAGTCCTGTTGCCCGGGGCGGCGATCGGCGCCGTCCTGCTGCTGCTCGGCGGCGTCGTCCAGAACCTGCGCGCGCCGCTGACCGTGACGACGGTCGATGGTGTCGAACAGGTCATCCGGGGCGGACTCATCGCCTCGCAGGAGGCGATCAAGGAGCTCGGCACCAACGGTGGCGGCTACTTCAACGCCAACTCCGCGCACCCGTTCGAGAACCCGACGCCGCTGACGAACCTGCTCGAGATCTTCCTCCTCCTCGTCATCCCGTTCGCCCTGACCCGCACCTTCGGCATCGTCGTCGGCGACCGCCGCCAGGGCTGGGCGCTCGGTGCGTTCGCCGGGGTGCTCTGGCTCGGCTCGGTCGCCCTGACGACGTGGGCCGAGCTGAGCGCGGCCACCGGCCCGGGCGGCTCCATGGAGGGCAAGGAGGTTCGCTTCGGCCTGTGGGGCTCGAGCCTCTTCGCCGCCTCGACGACCGGCACCTCGACCGGCGCCGTCAACTCGATGCACGAGAGCTACAGCCCGTTGGGGGGTGGTGTCCTGCTGGGCAACATGCTCCTCGGCGAGATCTCGCCCGGCGGTGTCGGGTCCGGGCTCTACGGGATCGTCGTCATCGCGCTGCTGTCGGTCTTCGTCGCCGGGCTCATGGTCGGGCGCACCCCGGAGTACCTCGGCAAGACCATCGGACGGCCGGAGATCACCTGCGCCGCGCTCTACACGCTCGTCATGCCGGTCCTCGTCCTCGGGCTGACCGGCGCCTCGCTCGCCCTCGACGGACCCCGCGAGGCGATGACCGCCTCCGGCCCACGAGGTCTCACCGAGGTGATGTACGCCTACGCGTCGGCCGCCAACAACAACGGCAGCGCCTTCGCCGGGCTCGGCGCCGACAACCCCTGGCACAACCTCACCCTCGCCGCCGCCATGCTGCTCGGCCGGTTCGTGCCGATGCTGCTCGTCATCCGCCTCGCCGGCCTGCTGGCGGCGCAGCAGCCCCGCCCGGCCACCGCCGGGACCATGCCGACGCACACCCCGCTCTTCGTCGGGCTGCTCCTCGGCATCGCCCTCGTCCTCGCCGGGCTCACCTTCTTCCCGGCACTCGCCCTCGGACCCCTCGCGGAGGCCCTCTCATGAACGCCGCAGCACTCGTCGCCGTCATCCCCCAGGCCCTGACCAAGCTCGACCCGCGCCACGTGTGGCGCTCACCGGTGATCTTCGTCGTCTGGGTCGGCTCGGTCCTCACCACCGCCCTCGCCGTCGCGGACCCCAGCGTCTTCGCGTGGCTCCTCGCGCTCTGGCTCTGGGCGACCGTCGTCTTCGCCAACGCGGCCGAGGCCGTCGCCGAGGGCCGTGGACGCGCCCAGGCCGCGAGCCTGCGCGCGACCAAGCGCGAGTCCGTCGCCCACCGCCTCACCGACACCGGAGCGGTCGAGGAGGTGCCCGGCACCGCCCTGCGGATCGGGGACCGGGTCGTCGTCGAGGCCGGTCAGGTCATCCCGGGCGACGGCGACGTCATCGAAGGCGTTGCCACCGTCGACGAGTCGGCGATCACCGGCGAGTCGGCACCGGTGATCCGCGAGTCCGGTGGCGACCGCTGCGCCGTCACCGGCGGCACGACCGTGCTCTCCGACCGGATCGTCGTGCGGATCACGACGAAGCCGGGGGAGAGCTTCATCGACCGGATGATCGCCCTCGTCGAGGGGGCCGAACGCCAGAAGACCCCCAACGAGGTCGCCCTGACGATCCTGCTCACGACCCTGACGATCATCTTCCTCGCGAGCGTCATGGCGATCCAGCCGCTCGCGGCCTACTCCGGTGGGCTCCAACCCGTCATCGTCCTCGTCGCACTGCTCGTCTGCCTCATCCCCACGACGATCGGTGCCCTGCTCTCGGCCATCGGCATCGCCGGGATGGACCGCCTCGTCCAGCGCAACGTCCTCGCCATGTCCGGCCGCGCCGTCGAGGCCGCCGGGGACGTCTCGACCCTGCTCCTCGACAAGACCGGCACCATCACGTTCGGCAACCGACGAGCCACCGAGCTGCTCCCGGTACCGGGCGTCAGCGCGCGTGAGCTCGCCGAGGCGGCCCACCTGTCCTCGCTCGCCGACACGACGCCCGAGGGGCGTTCCGTCGTCGACCTCGCCCGCGAGACGTATGCCGTCCGCGCGGCGTCCGTGGACGAGCACGCCTCTACCGGAGCGGAGTTCGTCGAGTTCAGCGCGGCGACCCGGATGTCCGGTGTCGACCTCGCCGACGGCTCGGCGGTGCGCAAGGGTGCCGACTCCGCCGTGCACCGGTGGGTCGTCGACGGGGGTGGTGAGGTGGACCGTGAGGTCGCCGACCTCGTCGACGGGATCAGCCGGTCGGGCGGCACCCCGCTCGTCGTCGCCACCTGGGCCGGCGGCGGTGCACCTCGCGTGCTCGGTGTCATCCACCTCAAGGACGTCGTCAAGCCCGGCATGCGCGAGCGCTTCGACGTCATGCGCGCCATGGGCATCCGCACCGTCATGGTCACCGGCGACAACTCGGTCACCGCGGCGGCGATCGCGAAGGAGGCCGGAGTCGACGACGTCCTCGCGGAGGCCACTCCGGAGGACAAGCTCGCCCTCATCACGCGTGAGCAGGAGGGTGGCCGCCTCGTCGCCATGACCGGCGACGGCACGAACGACGCCCCCGCCCTGGCGCGCGCCGACGTCGGCGTCGCGATGAACACGGGCACCTCGGCGGCGAAGGAGGCCGGCAACATGGTCGACCTCGACTCCGACCCGACGAAGCTCATCGAGGTCGTCGAGATCGGCAAGCAGCTGCTCATCACCCGTGGAGCGCTGACGACCTTCTCCATCGCCAACGACATCGCGAAGTACTTCGCCATCATCCCGGCGATGTTCGTGACGCTCTTCCCCGGCCTCGACGCGCTCAACGTCATGCGGCTCGCCTCACCGCAGAGCGCGATCCTGTCGGCCGTCATCTTCAACGCGCTCGTCATCATCGCCCTCGTGCCGCTCGCGCTGCGCGGGGTGCGCTACCGGCCGAGCAGCGCGGCCGCGCTGCTGCGGCGCAACCTCCTCGTCTACGGGGTCGGTGGTGTCGTCACGCCGTTCATCGGCATCAAGCTCATCGACCTGACCGTCTCCCTCATCCCCGGAATGAAGTGATCGCCATGTCGTTCTCCCGCCAGCTCCTCGCCGCGACCCGGCTGCTCGTCGTCATGACCGTCCTGCTCGGTGTGCTCTATCCCGCCGCGGTGTGGGCCGTCGGCGCCGTCGCCGTCCCCGGCCGCGCCGAAGGCAGCCTCGTCACCCGAGATGGTGAGGTCGTCGGCTCCCGCCTCCTCGGACAGCAGGTCGAGGACCCCGCGCTGTTCCACTCGCGCCCGTCGACGAACGCGTATGCCGGTGACTCGAGTGGGGGTTCCAACCTCGCCGCCACCGCCCCCGACCAGGTGAGCGCTGTCGAGGAGCGACGCGCGGCATACGCGACCATCGCCGAAGGCGAACCCACGGCGGACGCGCTGACCGCCTCGGCGAGCGGGCTGGACCCGCACATCAGCCCGGAGTTCGCCCGCGCGCAGGTCGCGCGTGTTGCGCGGGAGAACGGTCTCGAGCGCTCCGAGGTGCAGCGGCTCGTGGAGCAGTACACGCAGGACCGCGACTTCGGGTTCCTCGGCGAGCCGCGGGTCAACGTGCTCGAGCTGAACCTCGCGCTGACCGGGATGCGGTGAGGGGCAGAATCGAGCCATGACGAGGGGAGTGCTGCGCGTCTACCTCGGGAGCGCGCCGGGCGTCGGCAAGACCGTGGCCATGCTCGCCGAGGCGCAGCGCCGCCTCGGCCGTGGCACGGACGTTGTCATCGGCGTGGCGGAGAGCCACGGGCGCGCACACACGGCTCGCCTCATGGAGGGCATCGAGACGCTGCCGCGACGCGAGGTCGGGCACCGCGGCGCGACCCTGACCGAGCTCGACGTCGCCGCGGTCCTCGCCCGGCGGCCCGAGGTCGTCCTCGTCGACGAGCTCGCCCACACGAACGCACCGGGGTCCCCGCACGAGAAGCGGTGGCAGGACGTCGACGAGATCCTCGACGCCGGGATCGACGTCATCTCGACGGTCAACATCCAGCACCTGGAGTCGCTCGGCGACGTCGTCGAGGCCATCACCGGGATCCGCCAGCTCGAGACCGTGCCCGACGAGTTCGTCCGGTCTGCCGACCAGGTCGAGCTCGTCGACATGTCCCCAGAGGCGTTGCGGCGCAGGCTCGCCCACGGGAACGTCTATGCCGCGGAGAAGGTCGACGCGGCCCTCGCGAACTACTTCCGCGTCGGCAACCTCACCGCCCTGCGCGAGCTGTCGCTGCTCTGGGTGGCGGACCGCGTCGACGAGGCGATGGCCCGCTACCGCGAGGCCGAGGGAATCGACCGCCCCTGGCCGACGCGGGAACGGGTCGTCGTCGCCCTCACCGGTGGGCCCGAGGGTCGTGCGCTGCTGCGCCGCGGTGCGCAGATCGCCTCGCGTGGCGCCGGAGGCGAGCTCATCGCCGTCCACGTGACCCGGTCCGACGGTCTGGTCGCCGCCGACCTCGCCGAGCTCGAGGCACTCGAACGGCTCACGGTCGACCTCGGCGGCACCTTCCACACCGTCCGCGGCGACGACACGGCCGCCGCGCTGCTCGCGTTCGCGCGGGGCGTCAACGCCCGCCAGGTCGTCGTCGGCGCCTCCCGGCGGCGGCGCTGGCAGGAGCTGCTCAGCCCCGGGGTGGGACAACGCGTCGTCGAGGCGTCCGGCGACATCGACGTTCACCTCGTCTCGCATGACCTGGCCCGGACGGTGCGTGCACCGCTGCGGTTCGGGCCCGAGCTCGGGGTGACGCGGACGGCCCTGGGGTGGGGGCTGGCGCTTCTCGGGGTGCCGCTCGCCGGGTGGCTGCTGTGGCTCACGACGGCATGGCACGACCTGCCGCTCGAGGTGCTGATCTTCCTCTTCCTCACCGTGTGCACGGCCCTGCTCGGTGGCGTGTGGCCCGCTCTCGCGGCATCGGTGCTCGCGAGCCTGGTCATCAACTGGTTCTTCACCGAGCCGCTCTACACGCTGACCATCGCCGACCCGCAGAACCTCGTCGCGCTCGTCGTCTTCCTCCTCGTCGCCGTGGCGGTGTCGTCCGTCGTCCACGTCAGCGAGCGGCGGGCCGCGGCCGCGCGGTCGGCACAGCGCGAGGCGGCCGCCCTCGCGGCCTCGGCGGAGTCCCTGCTCGGTGAGGAGGACCAGCTCCAGGCGCTGCTGCGGCAGTGCGTCGAGTTCTTCGGCGTCTCGTCTGCGGCGATCGTGTCCCGCGAGAGTGCCCGTGCCGAGTGGACGGTCGTCGCGGCGACCGCAGGGTTCGACGTGGCGGGCGTGCGGGACGCTGCGGTGCGCGCCACGGTCGACGACACCCGTCAGCTCGTCCTTGTCGGGGGCGTACCGACGGCGGACGACCGGCGGCTCGTCTCGGCGTTCACCACGCGCGCCGCGGCCGTGCTGCATCGCGCCGAGCTCGTCCGGGAGGCGTCGCGGGCCCGCGCTCTCGCCAAGGACAACCGGGCTCGGACCGCGCTGCTCGCGGCGGTCTCGCACGACCTGCGCACCCCGCTCGCGGCGATCAAGGCGGCGTCGTCGAGCCTGCGGGCGTCCGACGTCACCTTCTCCGTCGCCGACCGCGAGGACCTGCTCGAGACGGTCGAGGAGTCCGCGGACCGGCTCGCCGGGCTCGTGGCGAACCTGCTCGACATGTCCCGCCTCCAGAGCGGCGCGGTGACGGCGCGGATCGACGCGGTCAGCGTCGCCGATGCCGTGGTCGACGCGACGGCGCAGCTCGACGGCGCAGGCCCGGTGCGCTCGACGGTGTCGCCGGACGGGCCGCTCGTCGCGGCGGACCGCGGCCTCCTCGAACGCGTCCTCGCCAACGTCCTCCAGAACGCCGTCCGGCACTGGTCGGGCGAGGTCGTCGTCACCTCCGCCGCCCTCGCGGACCGGGTGCAGATGCGCATCGTCGACCGCGGCCCCGGGGTTCCGCGCGACGGCAAGGAGCGCATCTTCGAACCGTTCCAGCGGGTGGGGGACACTCCGGGTCAGGGCGGGGTCACCGGTGTCGGTCTCGGGCTCGCCGTGGCCCGTGGTCTCATGGAGGCCATGGACGGGGCGATCTGGGCCGAGGACACTCCGGGCGGGGGCCTCACCGTGGTACTTGAGCTGCCGCGGACCGAGCCCGTGCGCGACGCCGCCGGCTCACGGCGGTGGGCATGAGCGGCACACCCGTGGCAGGCGGACAGCGCATCCTCGTCGTCGACGACGAACCGCACCTGGTCCGGACGCTGGCGATCAACCTGCGGGCGCGCGGGTACGACGTCGTCACGGCCGCGGACGGGCGCACCGCGATCCAGGCGGTCCACGACGATGACCCGGCCCTCGTCATCCTCGACCTTGGCCTGCCCGACCTCGACGGCGTCGAGGTGCTGCGCCGCGTGCGCGATGACGGCCGCGACCTGCCCGTCATCGTCCTCTCCGCCCGCACCGACTCCATCGACAAGGTCGAGGCCCTCGACCTCGGCGCCGACGACTACGTCACCAAGCCGTTCTCCGTCGAGGAGCTGCTCGCCCGGATCCGGGTCGCGCTGCGCCACGCCGGTGGCGCCGGTGCCACGACCGAGCTGCCGGTGCTGACGACCCCCGACTTCTCCCTCGACTTCGCCGAACGCCGCGCCCTCGCCCGGGAGGAGGAGGTGCACCTCACCCCGACCGAGTGGAGCCTGCTCGAGGCGCTGGCTCGCCGTCCCGGGCATCTCTTGTCCCAGCGCGAGCTGCTGCGCGAGGTGTGGGGGCCGGGCTACGGCCGTGAGTCGAACTACCTGCGCGTCTATGCCAACCAGCTGCGCCGCAAGCTCGAGCCCGACCCGGGGCACCCGCGCTACCTGCTCACCGAGCCCGGTCAGGGTTACCGGCTCATGACCGGGAGCGCCTGACCCGCGCGCGACCCACGCCGTAGCATCACGCCGTGGCATGGGCACGGTTCGGCTCCCTCGACGGGGTGGCCATCGAGGCGACCGGCGTCGAGGCCATCACCCACGACATCGCCGACGTCACGGCCGGCTTCTGGGGAGTCGTGCTCACCTTCGAGGGCGAGCTGACCGCGGTGCGCTTCACCGACGTCGACCGTGACCCGGGACCGATGGTGCCCGCGAGCTGGCCCGGCGTCACGGGCGAGTGGGCCCGCAGCCTCGACGACACGGCATACCGGAGCGGGGTCGGAGAGATCCGGGAGCGGATCGCGCGCGGCACGGTCTACCAGGTCAACCTCTGCACCGTCCTCGAGGCGCCGGTGGGACCGGACGCGTCGGTGCGTGCCCTCGGCGCCGTGCTCGCTGAGGGCAACCCGGCTCCGTATGCCGCCGTCCTCGACGTGCCGGAGGCCGGGCTCGAGATCGCGTGCGCGTCTCCGGAGTCCTACCTGGAGCGACATGGGTCTCGGGTGACGTCTCGCCCGATCAAGGGCACCGCAGTGGCGCCGGATGCGTTGCTGGAGAAGGACTTCGCGGAGAACGTCATGATCGTCGACCTCGTCCGCAACGACCTGGCGCACGTATGCCGTCCGGGCACCGTCTCGGTGGACCACCTGTTCCGCGTGGAGCAGCACCCGGGGCTCGTGCAGCTCGTCTCGGACGTGAGCGGAGAGCTGCGCGACGGGGTGGGATGGCGTGATCTGCTCGACGCCTCGTTCCCTCCCGGCTCGGTGTCGGGAGCCCCGAAACACACTGCGCTGCAAGCGATCTCGGACCTCGAGCCGGTGCCGCGAGGACCGTACTGCGGGGCCATCGGATGGATCGACGCCGACCGTGACGAGGCACGGCTCGCGGTCGGTATCCGGACCTTCTGGGTCCTGCGCGACGAGTCCGGCGCCGGGGTGCTGCGCTTCGGCGCCGGCGCCGGCATCACCTGGGGCTCCGACCCGGACGGGGAGGTCGCGGAGGTGCACCTCAAGGCGAGACGACTCGTGGAACTCGCGCGGACGGCATACGAACCGGTCATCCTCAGGGATGAACCTCGTACGACTCCGGGATGAACCAGGGCTGATCCGGGGCGATCCGGTCAAGGACCGTGTCGGCGATCTGCCATGGTTGACCCATGAGCGCGATCAGGGTGTGGGTGGACGGTGAGCTGGTCGACCCGACCGCGCCGTCGGTGCGGGCCCTCGACCACGGAGTGACGGTCGGGGACGGGGCCTTCGAGACGTGCAAGGTCGACCGCGGCCAGGTGTTCGCCATGACCCGCCACCTCGACCGGATGGACCGCACGCTCGCGGGGCTGGGGCTGCCCGCCGCCGACCGTGACCGGATCCGGGAGGGCGCGGACGCGGTGCTCGCTGACGGGCCCGAGATCGGCTTCGGGAGGCTGCGCTGGACGATCACCGGGGGAGCGGGACCACTCGGGTCGGACCGGGACGACTCGCCGATGACCTACATCGTCACCGCCGCCGAGATGCCGCGCCCGAGCGCGACGGCCGCGATCGTCACCGTGCCGTGGACGCGCAACGAGCGCGCCGCGACGGCCGGCCTCAAGACGACGTCGTATGCCGAGAACGTCATCGCGCTGGCGCACGCGAAGGCGCGTGGAGGCCAGGAGGCGATCTTCGGCAACACCCGCGGCGAGCTGTGCGAGGCCACCGGGTCCAACATCTTCGTCGTCGTCGACGGCGAGCTGTGGACACCGCCGCTGTCGTCCGGCTGTCTTGCCGGGATCACCCGCGAGCTCGTCGTCGAGTGGTGCCGTGAGGCCGGGCTCGAGGTTCGCGAGGAGGCGCAGCCGCTGTCCGTGCTCGAGACCGCCGACGAGGTGTTCATCACGAGCTCGGCGCGCGACGTGCACCCCGTGGACCTCGTCGACGGGCGCGCGCTATCGGCTCCGGGGCCTGTCACTGCGCAGGCGGCTCAGATCTGGGCTGCGGCCCTCGAGGAGAAGGGGATCGACCCGTGAAGCGTGCGGGGACCGAGCAGGCGGAGGACGTCATGGACGGCGGAGGCGACGGCGTGAAGAAGCAGCCGCACGACTACAGCGACCCCGACCGCGTCATCGACGCCGAGGAGGACGACTGGGCCTGGCGGCGACGCATCAAGTCCACGCCCCACGGCGCCCGGGTCTACCGGGTCGCGGTGTTCGTCGTCGGGCTCGTCATCGTCCTCGTCGGGCTCGCGCTCGTGCCGTTCCCCGGGCCGGGCTGGCTCATCGTCATCGGCGGCCTCGCCGTCTGGGCGAGCGAGTTCGAGCGCGCCCAGGCCGTGCTCGACTTCGTCAAGAAGCACGTGCGCCGCTGGGAGCAGTGGGTGCGGCGACAGAACGTGTTCGTCAAGCTCCTCGTCGGGGTCCTCACCGCCGCGTTCGTCGCTGCCGTTCTCTGGGCGACGTTCAAGGTCTCCGGCGTGCCGACGTGGTTCCCCGAGGGCGTCCAGAACTGGATGCACACGACTGCCCGGCTCTGACGGTCGCGGTTCGCGGGGCCGGATTTCGTCGCGGGTCGGGGCGCCGGGTATCCTCGGTCAGCCCGCACGCCGCGGGCTCCGGACGTGTAGCTCAGCTGGTTAGAGCGCTCGCTTCACACGCGAGAGGTCAGGGGTTCGAGTCCCTTCACGTCCACCCAATCGGACGTACTAGAACCGCTGACATCGGTAGATGTTGGTTCGGGTACGAGGGCGGCGAACGGCTCAGCGAGCCGGATCGTCGCCCTTTCGTCTTCGCTGATCTCGATGCCGTTGGTCAGTGCTTGGTTGGCCAGGCGCTTGCCTTGGTCGTCGGTGCGGGCGTAGAGGGTGGCGCAGTCGACCAGCAGGCTGAGCGCGGTGCTCAGTTGCTTGCGTGATCCCTCGTGCTGGTCGTGCTCGGTCGCGAGCCTGCGGTCGATGTCCGCAAGGCCGGTGCGGATGCGGTCTTGGTGACGCTTGAGGGTCTCCAAGTCGATCGCGTCGGCGAAGTGCGCGGCGAGCAGCTTGTCGCTCTCGTTCTGGAGGCGCTGACGGTTCGCGGTCAGTTCGGCCAGTTCGTCAGAGCGGGAGGCGAGGCGTTCATCGAACGCGGCCTCGACCTGTGCCGCGAGCGCGGCGTAATCCTCTTCGGTGATCGCGATCTCGCGGTAGCAGTCAGCAACGAGTTGCTCGGCGATCCCAACCGGCACCGCGCGGCGGGTGCAGCTCTTCCGCTTCGAGGTTCGCCCGGAGCAGACGTAGTAGGCGTAGCGGACGCCCTGACGGTTGGCCGGGAAGTCCAGCTGCATCCGCGACCCGCACGACCCGCAGAACAGCGAGCCTTTCAGGTAGTGGTCGTGGGTGCGTCGCCGTTCGGAGGCTTTCTTGCGCGAGTCGAGCAACCGTTGCACCTGTTGCCAGGTCTCGACATCGACCAACGGCTCGTGCGTGCCGGTCTGTTCCGCGCGTTTGTAGCGGACGATCCCGATGTAGTACGGGTTGCGCAGCAGATCGAAGAACGTCGAGCGCCCAACCGGGCCCGAGGGTCGCTTCGGGGTCGGCACGCTGGTCAGCCCGCGCGCGGTCACGTCCGCGAGCAGATCAACGACGGTGCGTTCCCTGGCGGCGTACTGCTCGAACACCCACCGCACCAGCGGTGCGCGTTCGGCGTCGATCTCGACGGTGCGGTACTCGCGGCCCTGCTCATCACGCTTGCGGACGTTGAGGTAGCCGATCGGGGCGCGCATCGGGGTGCCGCCGGTCTCGAACTTCTGCGTCAACCCCTTGGTGACCTCAGTGGCGAGATTCTTGGAGTAGAACTCCGCGATGGACGACATGATGCCGTGCAGCAGCATCCCCGAGGGCGTCTCGTCGATGTTCTCCGTCGCCGATACCAACGTCACGCCCGCCTCGACCAGACGACGATGAATCTCCACATCATCGAGCCGGTTCCGGGCGAGGCGGTCGACCTTGTGCACGATGCAGTAGGTCACCTGATGGGTGGCGATGTACTCCAGCATCCGTTGCAGGTCGGGCCGGTCGGCGGAGCGTGCGGACTCCCCGGCGTCCACGAACTCGGCCACGATCCGGGCGCCGAGGTCTTCTGCCTTGCGAGCGTTCGCCTGACGTTGGGCGGGGATCGAGAATCCCTCGTCACGCCCGCCCTTGGACGCCTGCTCTTTGGTCGAGACCCGCTGATAGGTCACCGCCGTCAACAGCGGCGCGGTGCCGGTCTCCGTCATAGGCATCGTCAGAGTCATGGTCGTCTCCTTGCTCGTCCGCCGATGTGCAGGCGGGCGTCGAGTTCTCACTGGTGTGCTGGTCACCGATGCGACGCTGCTGCTCATCAAGCTCGTGAGCGTGGAGTTCATCCGCGATGTACAGAACCAGCGCGATCAGTCGCTTGTTGTCAGGCTTCGGGCGCAGCCGAGGTTCGGCTGAGATACGCCGACCCGTGCTCGTCACCCGGTAGTGCTTCATGTACTCCAGGTGCACGCTCGTTCCGCCGCCGCTGGATGCGTTCGTGTCGACGGGCGGCGATGAGGCGGGCGAGGCTGATGGGGCCGTAGATGAGGAACTTGAAGGTGTTGTAGATGCACAGCAGCACGATCAGGTGCAGCCAGCCGGGAGCGCCATTGTCGATGAGGGTGGTGCACCAGTAGGCGATGGCGAAGTAGACGACTGACAGCAGCATCGCTGGTGCGCCCCACTTGAGACCTCGCCGGGTGCGCAGCGCGTCGAGCAGGATGTTGGTAGGCATCCAGGTACGCAGGAACATGCGGATACGGATGCTGGTGCCAGATCAGTCGAAGCATGATCAAGTCCTCCCAAGCGGCGACGCCTTGATGGGATGGACTTGCCTGGGCGGTTCCCTGGCTCGTCATGCCGCCTCCACAGGGGTGACGGCCTAGTTGGTAATAAATCGCCTGCGCCTTGATCCTACCCGCTTCGGTCGGACTCGGGAAGAGCAGCCGGGGCGGGCCGTTGGGCGGTGTGCACCTGCCGCGTGGGAGGTGCGGCATGGAGCACGAGGGGCAGTTGGCGTTCGACTTCGAGGAGTTCGAGCGTGAGGAGGCCCGTGCCCGGCTGCACGAGTGGGCGGGCGCGCCGTTGCACTTCACCACGGACTACTACCCACCCGCGATGCTGGATGAGGCGTTCGCGCACTGGCGGTTCCTCAACGGTGACTTCGGTTCGTTCGGCCGCAGCCACATGTGGCATCGCAGCATCAGCGGCGGCACGGTGGAGTTCGGGGAGCACCGCGCCGAGTCGTTCACCGCCGATCTGCGTCCCGAGCCGGGCGCGGAGGGGCCGGGCGATCTGCTGACGATGGTGGTGTGCGAGCCGTGTGAGTGGCACTCGCCCGCCGGCAGCGAGAACGAGGCGGTCGAGGCGTGGCACGACCACGCCGTACCGGGGTGGCGCGAGCTGCCGGTGGTTCCGCGTCAGGTGCGGGTGCGCTCGGAAACGGGACTGACGAAGGTCGCGCTGCGGTGGATCGAACAGCGATACCCGGCGCACATGCAGGTGCCCGGCGCGCCGATCATCACCGAACGCGCACAGTACGGCACCCGGCATGTGGCCGGGTATTCGCCGTGGGGCGGCTACGACCTGTCGGCTACCGCCCTGGAGCGCCCGGCCCGCACGCAGCCGGGCCGCTCCATCCGGCGGGAAGCGGCCTGGTTCGAGTCGGCGCAGCCTGCGGCATCCGCGGCGCGGCGCGGGCGGGTGCTCGGGGACTGACCCCCACACAGGAGCGTGGGGCCGAACCGTGCTGGTTCGGCCCCACCGATGTGCGCGTAGACGTTCAGGTGATCTCGCCGGTGTCGGGGTCGAGGCTGGCGTAGAAGTCCTCCTCGGTCTGGCGGCGACGTTCGACGTCGGCGATGACGAAGGCCACGAAGTCTTCGTCGCGGTCGGTGATCGGGGTGTCCTCGATCGGTTCGGCGTCGTCCTCGCCGGGCCAGACGGTCTGGCGGGTGGGCCGGTCGCGGTCGAGGCGGGTGCCGCACGCGGCGACCCAATCGCGCAGCCGCTGCCGGGCGTCGGCGAAGTCCCGATGCCAGCCGATCGGTGCCGACCCGTTCTGCTGCGGGTCATACGCGCACAGCCAGTGCGTGTGCAACGCGCTCAGTTCCCAGTGCAGTTCCGGATGCCGGTGCCACATCGGAGGGATCACCGATGCGGGCAGGCCATAGGTGGCGCGAAGCCAGTTGACCCACTGGTTCAGCTCCAGCCACGCCGCCTCCGCGTCATCGGCGGTCAGCAGGTGCCAGTTGATCGGGCCGGGCGGCTCATCCAGCATCGGCCCGAGATCGCCGCGTGGGGGCATCGATGCCGGGTTGAGGTCGGGATCGGGCCTGTCCTCGGGCTCCTCGTCCGCCACGGGAGTGTGATCGTCGCTCATGGCTGGCTCCGTTCAGTGGCCCAGCGTCGCAGGCTCGCGTACCTGAGCGGACTGCTCAGGACGCTCGAACGCCTGGCTGCGCTCGGTGCCCATCGCTTCGCGGGCGGCACCACCGCGCGGCTCACGGTTGATGGCCAACCGGGTGGTCACCGGGTTCGGAGTGAGCGTGTCGGCCCGGAACTCCTCTCGTTCCTCGCCGGTGACGCGATCGGTGAACTTCTTGAACTGTCCGGTGGCGATGAAGTCGTCCCCCTTCTTGAACATCTCCATCGCTGCTTCGGCGGCCTTGTAGCGAATCGCGAGGTCGTGGTAAGTCCGGCCCGTGTTGGTGAACCTGCCGTCGTCCTCACGTCGCCAGTGGTCGACGCCGACACGCGCGTAGAACCTTGGCGTGCCGGTTTCCTCGCTGGTAGTCAGTCTCGGGTCGCCGGCGATGTGGCCGACCATGATGACGCCGCTCTTGATGCCCATCGCATTTCCTCCTGCCTGTTCACGCCCGCGTTCGTGCGGTCGTTCTGGCAGCTAGGTGCTCGGTCACAGCCTCCGTGGGCTCAGGTCGTGTGCCGTGCTGTCGGTGGGTACGACAGCCGCCGTCATTGCCGGGCTCCGTTGCGGGTCGGGACGCACGCCGAGCGCGGGCCGATGCGCCCGTACCGCCTCGACGGTGAGCGCCGGTTCACGCCCAGGCTCGGGTTCCGATTCGGGTCGGGAGTCGTGGTCGATGTCGTCTTGCATCGCGGCCAGTTGGGTCTCGTTTCGGGCGAGGTCTTTCTCGGCGTCTGCGAGGGCCTCTGCGTGGCGGAAGGGTTGGCCGATGCGTTGCTCGGCGTCGTCGCGTTCTTGCTCGGCGCTGGTGAGGTCGTCGCGGGCTTGGTCGAGTAGCGAGGGGATGCCGGAGGCGCGGTTCTCGATGCGCTGGATGAGTCCGACGCCCCCGTCGAGGAAAGCCTGCCGGGTCATGACGAACCCGCTGCGCGGCACTCCGTCGAGTCTGACGGTCACCATAGGTTCGGCCCCGAGCGCCGGACTGGTTGAGACCGTGACGTCGAAGCCGCTGATCTTGCCGATGGCACCGTAGTCGCGGGAGGCGTAGCGGGGTGCCCATTTCAGATCGGAGTCATGCGCCCAGGCCGCGAGCGCGTGCGCGGCATCGGCACGTGAGGTGTAGGTGCGGCCACGTAGCTCGATGCGGAACTTCTCGCCGGAGGTATCGGTCACGCGCGGCAGCACCGATTCGAGGGCTTCAATGTCGGAGGCAGCGCGACGTGCGTGATCGCTGGCGCGGTCGCGGGCATGGGCGAGCATCGACTCGTTGCGGTGGTAGGCACGCTCCAGGCGAGGCAGCCGTTGCACTTCGGTGTGCACGGTGGAGTGCCCCAGCAGCAGAGGGTTGCCTGAACTGATCGCTTTGGCTTCTGCGGCAGAGAGTGCGAATGAGTCGATTTCTTCGATCTCGCGGGAGTCGAGGCTGCCGCGCATGAGTTGCGCGATGAACGTGGCTTTGCGTTCGACGCCTTGCCACATGTAGGAGTCGAACGATCGCTCGGTGACGAACCGGAGGATGCCGACTTCGGGATTCTGGTTGCCTTGGCGCAGGATGCGGCCCTCGCGCTGGGCGATGTCGCTCGGTCGCCACGGGCAGTCCAGGTGGAAGAGGGCGACGGCTCTGGCTTGGACGTTGGTGCCGACGCCCATCTTCTCGGTCGATCCCATCAGCACCCCGATGTGCCCGGCGCGGGCGGCGGCGAACAACCTGGCCTTGTCCACGTCGGTCTTGGCTTCGTGCATGTATCGGATCGACTCGGCGGGCATCCCGCGTGCAATGAGTTGCGCCCGGAGTTCGTCGTAGGCGTTCCACCGGGTCGGGTTCGGGGTGCCGATGTCGGAGAACACCAACTGCAACGCGCCGCGCACGGGCGACTCCTGCCCGGTGATCGGGTCGAGGTAGGTGTTGTCTTTCGTCTGTTCCCAGACGCCCAGGCCCTGCGCACCGACCGGATTCTCTACGAAGTCGAGCAGACCGGCGGCGATGTCAGGCGCATCTGCGACCTCTTCGGCATCGGCATCGAGACCGCGCTGCGCTACTCCCACACCGCCACGGGACCGCAGAACATCACGGCCGACAGTGCGTAGCCGCCTCAGAAGATGAACCTTCGGCAAACACCACCCAGATGCGCCTCGCCGACTTGCCGCGTGCTTCGATAAGCGTCAATATAGATACATGTCGAATCAAGAGGTCGAGTTGGTCATCGTCGGGTCCGGTCCCGCCGGGTACACCGCAGCGGTCTACGCTGCTCGTGCGGGGCTTGCCCCGGTCGTGATCGCCGGCTCGGTGACGGCGGGCGGGGCGTTGATGACGACGACCGAGGTGGAGAACTTCCCTGGCTTCGTCGATGGTGTGCAGGGTCCGGAGTTGATGGAGTCGATGCGGGCGCAGGCCGAGCGGTTCGGCGCTCAGATCGTCCATGACGACGCGATCCGTCTTGATCTCGACGGTGATGTGAAGATCATCGAGACCGGTGCCGGGGCTACGTATCTGGCGCGGGCGGTGGTCCTGGCGATGGGCTCCGCGTACCGCAAGCTCGGCCTCCCCGAGGAGGACCGCTTGTCCGGGCATGGGGTGTCCTGGTGCGCGACGTGCGACGGGTTCTTCTTCCGCGACCAGGAGATCGTCGTGGTCGGCGGCGGGGACTCCGCGATGGAGGAGGCGCTGTTTCTGACGCGGTTCGCGTCGAAGGTGACCGTCGTGCACCGCCGGGGCGAGTTCCGGGCGTCGAAGATCATGGCGCAGCGCGTGCTGGACGACCCGAAGATCGAGGTCGCCTGGAACAGCGAGGTCGCCGCGATCCTCGGCGATGAGCAGGTCACCGGGCTCACGCTGCGCGATACCGTCACCGGGGCCGAGCGGAGACTCGACGCGACGGGGGTGTTCGTCGCGGTCGGGCACGATCCGCGTTCAGAGCTCGTGACCGGCCAGGTCGACACCGACGCGGACGGGTACGTGCGGGTCGCGCACCCGTCGACGCGGACGAACCTGGCCGGGGTGTTCGCGGCCGGGGATCTCGTCGATCACACGTACCGGCAGGCGATCACCGCCGCGGGTACCGGCTGCGCGGCCGCGCAGGACGCCCAGCACTACCTGTCGAACCTCGCGCCCGCCACCTTGCCCGAGCCCGTCCTGGAGGTTTCCGCATGAGCACCGTCACCCCCGTCACCGACGCCACGTTCCGGGCTGAAGTGCTCGAGTCCGAGCTGCCCGTCGTGGTCGACATCTGGGCGGCCTGGTGCGGGCCGTGTAAGGCGGTCGCCCCGATCCTGGACCAGCTCGCCGGTGAGTACGCGGGCCGGGTGAAGATCGTGAAGGTCGATGCCGATCAGAACCCCGAGACCGTGACCGCGGCCGGCGTGACCTCGATCCCGACCCTCGGGTTCTACCGGAACGGGGAACGGGTGGACGTGCTGATCGGCGCGCAGCCGAAGCCCGTCTACGCGACGAAGATCGAGGAGTTGCTCGCATGACCGACACCCTGACCCGCACCGCCCCGAAACGGCTCTCCACCCTCGACAAGTGGCTGCCGCTGTGGATCGGCCTCGCCATGATCGCGGGGCTCCTGCTCGGCCGCTTCGTGCCCGTGCTCTCCGACGCGCTATCCGCGATGGAGGTCGGCGGGATCTCGGTCCCGATCGGGCTGGGCCTGCTGGTGATGATGTATCCGGTGCTCGCGAAGGTCCGCTACGACAAGGTCGCCGCCGTCACCGGCGACAAGAAGCTCCTGGTCTCCTCGCTCGTACTGAACTGGCTCGTGGGACCTGCGGTGATGTTCGCCCTCGCCTGGATCTTCCTGCCGGACCTGCCCGAGTACCGCACCGGCCTGATCATCGTCGGGCTCGCCCGCTGTATCGCGATGGTCGTGATCTGGAACGACCTGGCCTGCGGTGACCGGGAGGCCACCGCGGTGCTGGTGGCGATCAACTCGGTGTTCCAGGTCGTCGCGTTCTCCCTGCTGGGCTGGTTCTACCTCACCGTCCTGCCGGGCTGGCTGGGGCTGGACACGCAAGGGCTAGAGATCTCGGTCTGGCAGATCGCGCTGAATGTGCTCGTCTTCCTCGGCGTCCCGCTGGTCGCCGGCTTCACCTCCCGCTTCATCGGCGAGAAGCGCAAGGGGCGCGACTGGTACGAGGAGACGTTCCTTCCGAAGGTCGGGCCGTGGGCGCTGTACGGGCTGCTGTTCACCATCGTGCTGCTCTTCGCCCTCCAAGGCGAACAGGTCACCTCCCGGCCGATGGACGTCGCCCGGATCGCACTTCCCTTGCTGGTGTACTTCGGGCTGATGTGGTTCGCGGGGCTGCTGCTGGGCAAGGGCATCGGCCTGAGCTACGCGCGATCGACGACGCTCGCGTTCACCGCGGCCGGGAACAACTTCGAACTGGCCATCGCGGTCGCCATCGGCACCTTCGGCGCGGCCTCCGGGCAGGCCTTGGCGGGGGTCGTCGGCCCGCTCATCGAGGTGCCCGTGTTGGTCGGGCTCGTCTACGTCTCGCTCTGGGCGGCGAAAGCCTGGTTCCGCACCGACCCCTACGCTATCGAAGCCGGGCATCTTGAATCGAGGACGTCATGACCGACGCTGCTGTCCTTCCCGACGCCGAGGCGTGCGCGCCCTCCGCGATGCACGCGATCGGCGCCGACGCAGCTGCGACTGTGGCCGGGGCGCTCAAGGCGCTCGCGGATCCGCTGCGGCTGCGGATGCTGTCCGCGATCGCGACCGACCCACGCGGCGAGTCCTGCGTGTGCGATCTCGCGGAGCTCGCCGACGTGTCCCAGCCGACCGTCTCCCACCATCTGAAGGTGTTGAAGGAGACCGGGATGCTGCTGTCCGAGCGGCGCGGTACCTGGGTCTGGTACCGGATCGCGCCGGGCAAGCAGCGCGCCGTCGCCGCCCTCCTCGACGCGTTCGCACCAGCGGCAGTCGCCGACGAGCCGGAGGACGCTCAGGCGCGAGTTGACGCGCTTCGGCAGATGGACGCCCGCGTGACCCGGCTCGCCGAGGAACTGGCCGACGAGCTGACCGGGCTGCACCGTGACGTCGTGATCGCGATCGTGCGAGAGTCCTACGCGGGCCTGGTACAGTCGGCGAAACTGACGCAGCACATGATCCCGCTGACCGAGCGCTTCGCCCGCCAGCGCCTCGCCGACCTCACCCGGGATCGGTCTTCCGGGGTGCCGCAGGTGCTGTTCGTGTGCGTGCAGAACGCGGGCCGTTCCCAGCTCGCCGCCGCCATCGTCAACCAGCTCGCCGACGGCCGAGTGATCGCCCGCTCCGCAGGCTCGACCCCGGCATCGGACCTGCACCCGCACGTGCGTTCCCTGCTCGTTGAGATCGAAGGCGAGCAGGAGGCTCGGGATGCATTCCCGAAGCCGCTCACCGACGACGCCGTCCGCGCCGCGGACGTTGTGGTGACGATGGGCTGCGGCGACGTGTGCCCGATCATCCCGGGTGTCCGCTACGAGGATTGGGCCGTCGGCGACCCCGCCCTCGCCTCCCCGCAAGGGGTCGACGCGATCCGACACGACATCGAGTCCCGCGTCCGCGCCCTCCTCGCGACCCTCACCGACTGAAAGAAGCCAAAGATCATGACCGTTCAGCAGCCCTCTATCCTGCTCGTCTGCGTCCACAACGCCGGCCGCTCCCAGATGGCCGCCGGCTACCTCCGCCACCTCGCCGCAGGCCGCATCGAGGTCCGCTCGGCCGGGTCCATGCCCGCCGAGCAGATCAACCCCGTGGCCGTCGAAGCCATGCGCGAGGAAGGGATTGACATCACCGCCGAGCAGCCGAAGGTGCTCACCACCGAGGCGGTGCAGGCCTCCGACGTGGTGATCACGATGGGCTGCGGCGACGCCTGCCCGTTCTTCCCGGGCAAGCGGTACGAGGACTGGAAGCTCGACGACCCCGCCGGACAGGGCATCGAGGCGGTGCGCCCGATCCGCGACGAGATCAAGGGGCGCATCGAAGCGCTCTTGGCAGAGCTGCTCGTCTGAGGGAGTGTGAGCGCCGGAGGGGCAAGCAACATCGGCGCTTGCCCCTCCCATGCTCTTGAGGGAGCTCAATCCATGCGGGGAACATCGTTGTGCCGCGGGTGTGGCCCGCTAATTGCGTCCCCAGTGGTTGTCGCTCTATCGAGAAGCGCCTCGCAGCGCTGCTTCGATCTGCTCCGGCGTGGGCGCTCCGGCGAATCCGCTTTCCGTCGAGTAGACGCGGCACGCGAGCGAGCGGACCGGTGCGGTCGGGAACAGGTCGACGCCGTCGACGAGGAGCGTGGGTGATCCTCCGAACGGAGAATTCGTCGCTTCGGCCTCGGTCCGGATGGCTACCAGTTCGACGGCCACGTCCACAAATCCGATAGCGTCCAGCGCAGCACGCGCGTTGGCTTCGGCGATGTCCGTGTTCGGGCAGTCGAGGATGTGCAACAGTTCGACCTTCATGCGATCCGCTCTTTTCGGGTCCGAGCCGCGCGGAGCCCGTTGAGGATGACGACGACCTCGGCGATCTCGTGCACCAGCACCACCGCGGCCAGCCCCAGCACGCCGAACAGGGCCAGCGGGAGCAGGGCGGCGATGATCAGCAGCGACAGGATGATGTTCTGGTTGATGATGCGCCTGCCGCGACGGGCATGGTCGAACGCGCGCGGCAGCAGCCGGAGGTCGTGGCCGGTGAAGGCGACGTCGGCGGACTCGATCGCGGCGTCGGAGCCGGTCGCGCCCATCGCGATGCCGATGTCCGCGGCGGCCAAGGCGGGGGCGTCGTTGATGCCATCGCCGATCATCGCGACCGAGCCGTGCCTGCCCAGCTCGCTGATCGCGGCGGCCTTGTCCTCCGGACGCAGCTCGGCGCGCACGTCCTCGATCCCGGCCTGAACGGCCAGCGCCCGGGCGGTGCGGGCGTTGTCGCCGGTGAGCATCGTCACCCCGACGCCCTGCGCGGCGAGGGTGCGGACCACCTCGGGGACCTCGGGGCGCAGCTCGTCGCGGACCCCGACCGCGGCGACCGGGACGTCGTCGCGGTGCACGATCACGACGGTCATGCCCTGCTCCTCCAAGCCCTCCACCTGGTCGGTGAGGGTTCCGGCGTCGAGCCATCGAGGGCTGCCGACGGTGACCCGGGCCCCGTCGAGGATGCCCTCGATCCCGTGCCCGGCCTGCTCGGTCACGTCCAAGGCGGCGGGAGCTCCGGGCGAGGCGGCGGTGATCGCGGCGGCCAGCGGGTGGGTGCTGTGCTGCTCCAGCGCCGCCGCCCACGCCAATGCCAGCGCCTCGTCCACCCCGTCGGCGGTGAGGACGGCGGTAACGGCGGGCTCGTTGCGGGTGAGGGTGCCGGTCTTGTCGACGGCGACGTGGCGGATCACGCCGAACCGCTCGAACACGGCACCGGATTTGATGATCACGCCGAACCTGCTCGCCGAGCCGATCGCGGCGACCACGGTCAGCGGGACCGAGATCGCCAGCGCGCACGGCGACGCGGCGACGAGCACCACGAGGGCGCGGGTGATCCACAGCTCCGGGTCGCCCAGCAGCGAGCCGATGACCGCGACGAGAGCGGCGAGGATCAGCACGCCAGGCACGAGCGGCCGGGCGATGCGGTCGGCCAGGCGGGCACGGTCCCCCTTCTCGGCCTGCGCCTGCTCCACCAGCTCCACGATCGTGGTCAGCGAGTTGTCGGTACCCGCCGCGGTCGTCTCGACCTCCAGGGCACCGGCGGTGTTGATCGCCCCGGCCGACACCGCGTCGCCGGGCTCGACCTCCACCGGGATCGACTCCCCGGTGATCGCCGAGGTGTCCAAGCTCGACCGACCCGTGCGGACGATCCCGTCGGTCGCGATCCGCTCACCCGGCCGCACGAGCATCAGCTGCCCAACGGCCAGATCCTTCGCAGCGACCTCCACGGACGCGCCGTCCTGCCGGATGGTCGCGGTCTCCGGGACCAGCTTGAGCAGCGCCCGCAGCCCGCCGCGGGCGCGGTCCATCGCCTTGTCCTCCAGCGCCTCGGCGATCGAGTACAAGAACGCCAACGCTGCGGCCTCCTCGACGTAGCCGAGGATGACCGCGCCGACCGCGCTGATCGTCATCAGCAGCCCGATGCCCAGCTTGCCCGTGAAGAGCTTGCGGATCGCGCCGGGCGTGAACGTCGACGCGCCCAGCAGCAGGCCGATCCAGAACGCCACCAGCGCCGGGCTCTCCGCCCCTGCCCATTCCAGGACCAGACCGGTTCCGAAGGCGACGCCGGAGAACACCGGGACCATGATCCCGCGGTCACGCCACCACGGACGCTCCCGCTCCTCCTCGGCCTCCTCACCGACCCGGGTCTCCGGCTCGTCGCAACCGCACGCCGCGCTCACGCGCCCGCTCCCGTCCCGCAGCAGCCCGGCACCGTGCACTCCGCGTCCACGCACGGCGCGTGCTCGTCCACGGCCAGCGTCACGTCCACCAGCGCCGTGAGCGCCGCCGCGAGGTGCGGGTCGGCGATCTCGTAGCGCGTCTGCCGCCCCTCGGGCTCGGCGACCACGATCCCGCAGTCACGAAGACAGGTCAGATGGTTCGACACGTTCGAGCGCGTCAGCTCCAGCTCGCGCGAGAGCACGGCCGGGTAGCTCGGCCCGTCCAGCAGGGTCATCAGGATCCGGGAGCGCGTCGGGTCCGCCATGGCCCGGCCCAGCCGGTTCATGACGTCAAGACGCGAAGCAATAGTCAGCATGCACTGAACTATACAGTGAATGGTGACCTATTGTCGGCTCCGATGACCTCAACCTCGACTATGAACGCCACGCGGCGGGAGGAGTGGCTGCTCCGCGCAGGCCCTCGTCCACGCGCTGGCGATCATCAGGGCCGTCCCGAAGACCGTACTGGCCAGGCCCGCGACGAGCGTGAGCGTGGCCAGCGCCCCGAGACGGCGTGCGTCGAACCAGCCGGTGACCGCGGCGAACGCCGGCGGGTAGAGCACCCCGGCCATCGCGGCCCCGGCGAGCACCCACCCGGCGACGAAGACCGGCAGGCTCCCTGCCGTGCCGATCACCACGAGAGCCAGGACTCCAAGGACCGACCCGACCGTCATGACCAGCCGCGGTCCGCGCCGGTCGATGACGCGGCCGACCGGGACCCCGACCAGCGCCGAGACCACCAGTGCCGCCGAGAACGCCGAGGTGACGGCCATCGAGGACCAACCGGTGTCGGCGCTGATCCGTGGCGCGAGCACCGGAAAGGCGTAGTAGAGCAGCCCCCAGGAGACGATCTCGGTCACGCACAGCGCCGCCAGCACCGCTCCCAGCGATGGGCGGGGTCCGGGCTCAGGCAACGGCGGCACCCCGCGGCAGCCTGGTCAGGGCGTCGACGACGCGCCGGGCGTCGCGGTGCACCCCGCGCAGCGTGTTCGAGGAGAACGACCGCTGGAACTCCACACCGAGGAAGCCCAGCCCCGGCAGCGCGGTCGAGACACCGCGGTCGTGCCGGGGCCTGCCGGCCCCGTCGAGGACGCCAAGCGAGGTCAGGTAGGTCAGGTGCGGCCGGTAGCCGGTCGCGAAGATCACGGCGTCGACCTGCTCCCGGGAGACGTCAGGCCACACGACCCCGTCCGGGGACAACGCGGTGAACATGGGCCGCTGGTCGGGCCGGCCCGCCTCCAGCGCCCGCTTGTACGTGTCGGTCCCGATCACCGGGGTGCCGGTGACGAGCCGTTCGAGGACCGATGGCGGGAGCAGGTCGGCGCGCGTGAGGCGCAGCCACCAGTGCAGGTCGCGTCCGGCGATCATCTGCGGCGCGAACCGCACCCGGTCCCGCACCGCCAGCGACGTCTCCGCGTGCTCGGCGAGCTCGTGGGCCACCTGCACGGCGGAGTTGCCCGCCCCGACGACCACGACCCGCTGCCCGGCGAACTCCTCCGGCGACCGGTAGTCGGCCACATGCAGAACCCGCCCCTCGAATGCCCCCCTGCCGGGGATCGCCGGCACGTGGGGATTGCCGAACGAACCGGAAGCGGCGATGAGCGCGTCACCGACCAGGCTGCTCCCGTCAGCCAACTCCACCGTGAACGCCGGCCCGTCGGCGGTGACGTCGACGACGCGGGCATTGGTCCGGACCTCGACGCCGAGCCGGTCGGCGTATCCGCGCAGGTACTCGACGACCTCGTCGCGGCCCGGGTAGCCGTCCGGGTCGCCGGGGAACGGGTACCCGGGGAAGGAACTGAACCGGCGTGGGGAGAACAGGCGCAGGCTGTCGTAGTAGCGCGGCCAGGACCCGACCGGCTCGTCACCGGCCTCCAGGACGACCGGTTCCCAGCCCCGGACGCGTCCGGTGCGGGCTGCGGCGAGGCCGGACTGCCCGCCGCCGACGATCAGCAGGCGGCCCCGGCTCATCTCGTGGTCCTCGCGCCGATCTGGACCAGCTGCGGCGCGGGCGCGCAGCACGAGTCCGAGGCCGCCTGATCGTCCGGGGCGTCGAACAGGCCAGACCTGCCACACACCCCTGTGTCCGGCAGGACGAGGTCGACGCGCGCGGCCGCCTCACGGTCGCCGGCGATCGCCGCGACGACGCTGCGGACCTGCTCGAACCCGGTCAGAGCCAGGAACGTCGGCGCCCGCCCGTACGACTTCGCCCCCACGATGTAGAAGCCCGGCTCCGGGTGTGCGAGGTCCGCCGCTCCCGTGGCACGGAGGTCGACGGCGACCTGGCGATCGTCGCCCACGGCACCCTGCCCGCAGCCCCGGCTCCCTGGACCGGACCTGAGGGCATCCCGGTCGATAGCCGGCTGCGCTCGATGCACGCGCCGCGCCAACGGATCTACGCCGCGGGCGGCGTCGCCGTGCACCACTATCCCGGCCATAGCTCGTACCGGATCGATCACTGGGACGACTCGGTCGCCCAGGGAGCCCATGCGGCCAAGACTCTGTTGCACGACCTCGGCCTGGACGACGATCCCGGCATCTACCTGCCGTCTTCGCCGTTCTCCGCACGCGTCCACGGACACACCCTGGTCGGAGCGGGGTATGCCGCTTTGGGGTCCAGTACGCAAATCGTCTCCGCCGACCCCTTGCTCACGGCGCACTACCTCGGAGATACCCTCGTCGCTCTCATAGGGATTGACGCCACTGGCCTCGTCCGCGACTGGATACCTCGGCTGCACCGGCGAGCACCGACTCGCCCCTGATCGACAAGCCGGATCGCGGGCGCCTCGGCAAGCACGACGCGCCGGTGGCGGGCGGAAGCATTCGTTCCGCCCGCCACCTGCGCGCTTATGCGGTGCGCACACAGGCGCACTGGGACGCCGCGAGGGTGCCTTCGGCGGCTTCGGTCTCCTCACGGAGCACCAGGTCACCGACCGCGCCTTCTCCGGTGGCATCGGCGGCCTCGATAGTCTCGGTTTCCTTCTCGCGGGGCCAGAGCATCTGCGCTGTGACGGCACCGCCGATGGCGGGAGCGGCAAGGATCGACCAGGCGAGAGTGAAGCCGGACGCTGTGCCTACCCATCCCGCGATCGGGTAGGTGACGAGCCAGGCCAAGTGAGACAGTGAGAATTGTGCCGCGAAGGCCGCCGGGAGCTCGCGCTTCGCGGGAGAAAGAATTGCACTCGCTGGCGGAGTTGACCGACCAGTGGCGTCAGCGGGCGACGCTCACGTTGGGCGAGGACGCAACCACCTGGGCGCAGCACCTGCTCGACCAGGGTGCGACCGAAGCCCTGCTACGCGCGGACGACCTCGGGTTGGAGCAGATCTACGACCTCGCCACGGTCGTGCTGATGGAGGTCGCCAACCGGCGTGCAACCTGGGGGCGCTGGAACGTGCACGCCGAGACGATGAGGCAACTCATGGGCGTCCGGTTCGCTACCACCGACGACCGCATAGCCGTTCTCGATTAGATCGTCTCCCGCGTCGAGGCCGAGTCGCTGCGGCTCACCCCTGCTTACGACCGTGCCGTGCCCGCGCACTACATCGAGGGCGAGGGCAACAGGTTCCAGCCCGTCGATCAGATCGCCTACTCCAGCCAAGACATCCTCGACGCCGAACAACGCCTCCTCGCGCACAGTCAGGACGAGACCGGCCCGTTGCTCGGGGCGCGGCTGGTCGCCCGGCACACCTCGCGCAAGATCCGCGGCGTCCGGCTCGACGCGGATCAGGCCACCGCGATCACCCGTATCGCCCGCTCCGGGCTGACCCTCGATCTGCTCGTCGGGCCTGCCGGGGCCGGAAAGACCACCGCACTACGGGCGCTGCATCGCGCATGGACGGCGGCTCACGACAAGGATTCGGTGATCGGGCTCGCGCCCTCGGCAGCGGCCGCCGACGTGCTCGGTGACTCGCTCGGCATCCGGGCCGAGAACACCGCGAAGTTCCTCTACGAACACGCCAAAGACCGCTGGAACCTCGAAGCCGGGCAGCTCGTGCTCGTGGACGAGTCCTCGCTCGCGGGCACGCTCGCGCTGGATCGGATCACCGCGCACGCCGCCGAGGTCGGGGCCAAAGTCGTCCTCATCGGCGACTGGGCGCAACTCTCCGCGGTGGAGACGGGCGGCGCGTTCGGGATGCTCACCCGCCACCGCCACCAGGTGCCCGAGCTCACCGACGTGCGCCGCTTTGTCAATGAGTGGGAGAAGACCGCGAGCCTGGGCCTGCGGCACGGCAACGTCAAGGCGCTCGACGCCTACAACGAGCAAGGCCGGCTGGTCGAGGGCGACGCCGAGACGATGCTCGACGCGATCTACGAGGCGTGGCGCACCGACCGCGATCAGGGCCTGCGCACGCTGATGATCGCGGGCACCGGCGAGGTGGTCGCCGAGCTCAACGGCCGTGCCCGCGCCGACCTCATCGAAGCCGGGCGTGTCGAGGCCGAGGGCGTCGGTCTGCACGACGGCGCCACCGCCGGAGTCGGGGATCTGGTCGTGACCCGGCTCAACGACCGCCGCCTGACCACCGGCAGAACATGGGTCAAGAACGGCGACCGTTGGCAGGTCAGCCACCGATACGAGGATGGCGCCGTCGCGGTGCGTCGTCTCGGCACGGGCGACCAGCCGCGAGGCAAGGCGCTCGTGCTGCCCGCGAAGTATGTCCGCGAAGAACTCGAACTCGGTTACGCCTCCACCGTGCACCGCGCTCAAGGAGCCAGCGTCGACACCGCGCACGCGCTCGTCGACCCCGAGAAAGCGGCGCGTGAGTTGTTCTACGTCGCCATGACCCGAGGCAAGCACCGCAACCACGCCTACGTCATCGTGCCCGACCCGCACGAGGTCGAGCCCCATCTCGACCAGCCGAAGCCGTTGACGCTCATCGACCGCCTGGCCGAAGTGCTCAAGCGCAGCGATGCTGACCTCTCCGCCACCGAGACCCTCGTGCTCGAGGTCGACCGCCACGCTTCGCTGTCCACGCTGATGAACGAGTACGACGTGCTGGCCCGTGAAGCGCAGGTCGACCGCTGGGCCACGCTACTCGACGTTGCACGGTTCCCCGACGATGTGGCCGACGACGTGTTCACCAGCCCGTACTACGAACGCCTCGAAGCAGCACTCGCCAGGCACGAAGCCTCCGGGCATCCCGCCACCGTCGCACTGAACAAGCTCGCGCCCCGGCTGACACCCAGCGACGAGCAGACCGACCCGGCCGCGCAGCTCGCGGCCATGCTCGACGAGGCCACCAGCCAGCTGCGGCCCGGCAGGAACCGTCGAGCACGGGTCGCCGGGCTCATCGCGACTCCGGCCAAGCCAATCGCCGACGATATACAGACGGCGCTCGATGAGCGGCAGGCTCTCATCGAAGCCACCGCCCGCAGACTCGTGCGGGAAGCACAGAACGCTGAGGCCGCATGGTTCTCACGACTCGGCACACCCCCGGTGCAGCCGAAGGCGAGAGCACAGTGGCAATCGCAGGCGGCCGCTATTGCGTTCTACCGATACCGCCATGAGATCAGCGGCCCGTCGCCGCTGGGCGAGGCCGAGGCGATCCGCACCCCCGAGCAGGCCGCCGAGTATCGCGCAGCGCAGGCCGCCCTCGCGCAGCTCCGGCGTCTCGCCGCGTCTGCCACCGAAAACCGCCACCAGCGAAACACTCCGCACGTTGGCTGGGGCCCCCGCTTGTGAAGCCTCTCGGCTCAAGCAAGCAAGTCCTTGGTATGCGTCCACACTGTCATCCGGTGGACACCGAAGCGCCGCGAAATGGAGACCACGCTCTCGCCCCTGGCTCGCGCGGTTCGGATCGAGTCCACTTCGCTCTGCGTCAGGGGTGTTCTAGTTCGTCTGCTTGGCTTCGACACTGGTCAAGTCCGGATCGGTGGTGTACGACGGTGATCCGTCGAGGGTTGTGGTTTAGGCGTTGATGGCGCCGGCGATCAGCTCGGTGGTCACCTCCTCGTTCCCGGCCTGTCCCTCGCGGGCGATGAGCACGGCGCGGGCGTTCTTGAGGGCTTCGAGGCCGAGGTAGCGGCGTTGTTCGGCCCATTCGTCGTGCTGCTCCGCGAGGACGGCCCCGACGAGCCGGATCACGGACTCGCGGTTGGGGAAGATCCCGACGACGTCGGTGCGGCGGCGGATCTCTCGGTTGAGGCGCTCGTTGGGGTTGTTCGACCAGATCTGGCGCCAGATCTCCT
>NZ_PVTI01000025.1 GCF_003002895.1 Knoellia remsis
TCAAGGGTCAATGTCGGCCGACGTGAACAGGCACCCGCATGCCCATTTTCTCCCCGGAACGGGCCGCCCGGAACGGGCGCACAGAACTGATTGCGACTTCGCAGAGTTCGTCGCGGCGCTCCTCACTCTGCGAAGTCGCAAGAAGTCCCAGTCAGGTCACGAGGGCCTGGCCGAGGATCTCCCCGTCGCGGGCTCCGGGCAGGATCGCGAAGACCGCCGACCCGACCGGGGTGATCCACGTGTTGAGCAGGTCACCGTCGGCGATCCGCTGCTGCACCGGGACGAACTGACGCACCGGGTCGGCGCAGTAGGCCGCGAACAGCAGGCCCGCGTCCGACGTCGACCCGACCGAGTCGTCGTAGGAGTAGGGCCGGCGCAGGAACACCTCGTGTGCTGCCGTCGCCGCGGCTCGGCGGATGTGCGCTCCCTCGTGGATCGTGGGGAACCCGAGCGAGTTCGTTGCCGAGAGGTCGCTCGGCACGTCCGGACCCGACCCCGCCTTCGCGGTGAGCGGGCTGCCGTCGGGGAGACGGCGCCCCACGGCGTTCTCGCGGGTGCCGCGGTCCGCCTCGTCCCACGTGTCGAGGTTCATCCGGATGCGCCGCAGCACGAGCGCCGAACCGTCGCGCAGCCACTCCGGCCCGTCGGCGCCGACCCAGAGGCGGGCGTCGTCCGGACCGTCCGTGCGCGGCTGCACGGTCCCGTCGACCTGTCCGAAGAGGTTGCGCATCGGACGCTTCGCGGTCTCGAAGGGGTCGCGGAACCCCCGCTGGACCCACCGCACCGCCGCGAGGTCGCCGGTCCCCGAGACCAGCCGGCGCTGGGCGTGGTGCACGGTGGTCGGGCTGTCCGCGGTGATCTGGAGGAGGAGGTCGCCCCCGGACCAGCGCGGCTCGAGGCGGTCGATCGAGGGGAACGCCGGCAGCGGCGCGAGCCACGCCGGAGCGGTGGCCCCGGCGACCGCGACGGTCCGGGGGCCGACGCCGACTGTCACCGTGAGGTTCGCCGGGGATGCCGCGAGCTCCGGCTCCTGGTCGGTCAGGCTGGGCCTGCCGGACATGAGCCGCTCGATGTCGTCGGTCCACACCTTGAGGATGCGGCGCAGCGTGTCCCGGGTCGCGGTCGTGGCGAGGTCGAGGGCCACGAACGCGCCGTGGGACTGCGGGTCCTCGATGATCCCGGCCTGGCGCGGCCCGCGGAACTCGCGTGCGGTGTGCTCCGGCCCGGGCAGGCACATCTCGAGTGCCGGGTTGGCTGCCTTGTCGGCGTCGGAGTCACCGAGTGCACGCGTGCAGGCGCCGACGCCACCCACCGCGGCCAGCCCGGCGAGGCCGGCCGCGATGGTGTGGCGCCGCGAAGGCTGCCCGGTCACGACTTGCCGGGCTGGTAGCTCTCGTTCGCGCCCTCGAAGGAGCGCGCGGGAGCGGTGAGGTCGACCTTGCCGGCGGAGGTCGTCAGCTCGACGGAGACCTCGTCGCCGATGTTGATCGGCTTCGGCAGCTCCATGAGCATGATGTGGTTGGCGCCCGGCTTGAGCTCGAAGGTGCCTCCGGCCGGGACGACGATCTCCTTGACGGGACGCATCGTCATGGCGCCGACCTCGCCGACGGTCTCGTGCAGCTCGGCCTTGCCGGCGACGGGGGACGACGCGGCGGTGATGGTCACCGGCGCGTCGGTGGTGTTGCGCAGGACGCCGAACATCGCCGACATCGCCATCTTGTCGAGCTTCGGCAGGGCCTTGACCCAACCCTTCTCCATGACGAGGGGCTCGGCCGCGGACGTCGACGCCGGCGAGGTCGTCGAGGGGCTCGACGTGTCGCTCGACGCGTCACCGTTGCCACCGCCGCAGGCGGCGAGGGGACCGACCGCGAGGGTGAGGGCGGAGGCGACGGCGACGCGCCGCAGGGTGGACGTGGACATGCGGGTGGTGCGGGACATGGGTGTCTCCAAAGGGGTATGGGTGCACGGCAGCGCTCAAGGGGTGAGCGCCGGTGTGCCGTGCGGGAAGAAATGCATGGGCTGTGAGGTCGCCGAAGGAGCCGCTCAGAGGGCGAGGACGTCGCGCAGACGTCGACGGGGTCGCTCGGGCGGCGACGGAGTCGCTCAGGTGGCGACGGCGCGGGCCACGTGCGGCGGCGCGCGAGGCCGGGTCGCGGCCGCGACGACGGTCGAGGCCCACGTGAGCGCCGCGGGCCGGACGGCGACGCGGAGCAGAGCGGGGATCCGGGCGCTCGCGATCTGCGGCAGCGCCCGGGCGACAACGGCCCAGAGCACGCGCTCACCGTGGCGGACGAGCAGCGCGAGGAGCACCGTGGCGACGGCGTGCCACGCGAGCATCGACCCGGTGAGGCCGTGGGCCATGCCCTCCATCCCGGTCGTGCCGGTCGTGCCCGCAACGCTTGCGGCCCCGGTGAGGACCGGGCCGCCCGACATGGCGGCGTGGTCGGCCGCCGACATCGCGGGCGCGGAACCGGCGCTCACACCCGTGGCGCCGGGGAGGGTCATCGCCGTGAGCCCGAGGTGGGTGGCGACCTGGCCCAGGGCCAGCGCGGCGCCCGCGGACAGCCCGCCCAGTCGTCGCGAGGTCAGCGCCAGACAGGCGGGCCAGACGAGGACGGCGAGCAGAACGAGGGGGATCGGCGGGGGGACGTGGCCACCGGCCATCGCGTGCGCGGCCGACCCCAGGGCGAGGATGAGGACGCTCAGCACGCTCGCGCGCAGCGCGCGAACGACTCCGTGCCGGGCCTCGATCACGGCGGTCATCCTACGGTGCGCCGCGTGACTCCTCTCATCGGTCCGGAACTAGGCTGGAGGACGCACTCATACGGCCCGTCCCACGGGCCCGCACCGACCACGGATCAGGAGCACGCCATGGCGGACGCCGCCCGCGCCCACAAGGTCGCCGACCGCATCAAGACCCTCATCGCCGCCGGCCTCGAGCAGGTCGTCAAGGACCCGGACCTCGGCTTCGTCACGATCACCGACGTGCGCGTGACGAACGACCTCCAGCACGCGTCGGTCTTCTACACGGTCTTCGGTGACGACGCCCAGCGGGCCACGACGGCCGAGATCCTCGAGGCCAACCGGGGCAAGCTCCGCAGCCACGTCGGGCGCGGGCTCGGCATCCGGCTCACCCCGTCGCTGGAGTTCATCGCCGACGCCATCCCCGAGACGGCGGCCCACCTCGAGACCCTCCTCGCGGAGGCGCGGGAGCGGGACGCCCAGGTCGCCGCCACCGCGGCCGGTGCCGCGTATGCCGGTGAGTCCGACCCGTACCGCCACGAGGACGACGAAGGCGACGGCTCCGTCGAGGACGACACCGACCGGGACGGGGCCACGCGGTCGAGCACACCCGAGGACGAGGGCAGGGAGTGAGCGACACCGTCGACGGCCTGCTGATCGTCGACAAGCCCGCCGACTGGACGAGCCACGACGTCGTCGCGCGCACCCGCCGGCTCGCGCAGACCCGCAAGGTCGGGCACGCCGGCACCCTCGACCCGATGGCGACGGGCGTGCTCGTCCTCGGCATCGGCCGGGCGACGAAGCTGCTCACCTTCCTCGTCGGCTGCGACAAGGACTACACGGCGACGATCCGCCTCGGGCAGAGCACGCTCACCGACGACGCCGAGGGCGAGGTCACGAGCACACCCGGTGCCGCCGACGTCACCGACGAGGCGATCGCCGATGCCGTCGACACCCTCACCGGCGACATCGACCAGGTTCCGAGCGCGGTCAGCGCGATCAAGGTCCAGGGGCAGCGCTCCTACCACCGGGCTCGCGCGGGGGAGGCCGTCGACCTGCCGGCGCGCCCGATCACGGTGTCGCACTTCGGGATTCGCGACATCCGTCCTGTCGCCCTCGACGACGGCACGGAGCTGCGGGACGTCGACGTCGAGGTCACTGTCTCGTCCGGAACCTATGTCCGTGCGCTCGCCCGCGACCTCGGTGCGGCTCTCGGCTCCGCCGGACACCTCACGGCCCTGCGCCGGACCCGCGTCGGCGGCTTCGGTCTCGACACCGCACACCCACTGGCCGAGCTCGAGGCCCGCCAGGGTGAGCCGATGCCCGTCGTCCCGCTCGCCGACGCCGCGCGCGCGGCGTTCGCCGTCCGTGAGCTGACCGAGGCCGAGGCACGCACCGTCGGCTATGGCCAGCGCCTGCCGTCGGCGCAGCCGGGGCGCGACGAACCAGTGGCCGCGTTCGCCCCCGACGGCACCCTCGTCGCCATGCTCGACGAGACGAAGACCACAGCCCGAAGCCACGTCGTCTTCGCTCCGGCACGTCCGTAAAGTGTCCACCGTGCACCGCTTCACCGACCCTGCCGAGACGCCGGACGAGCTCCGTCCCTGTGTCGTCACGCTGGGCAACTTCGACGGCGTCCACCGCGGGCACAAGGCGGTGATCTCCCGGCTGGTCGAGATCGGCCGCGAGCGTGACCTGCCTGCCGTCGCCGTGACCTTCGACCCGCACCCGCTCGCCGTGCTCCACCCCGAGCGCGCCCCCGCGCTCATCACGCCGGGTGCGATCCGCGACGACCTGCTCGCGACGACGGGTCTGGACGGGCTGCTCGTCATGGAGTTCACCCGCGAGTTCGCGCAGCAGTCGCCCGAGGAGTTCGTCCGCACGACGTTCGTCGAGGGGCTGGGCGCGCAGGTCGTCGTCGTCGGCCACGACACCCGCTTCGGCTACCAGAACTCCGGCGACGTCGGCACCCTCCGCGAGCTGGGGGAGCAGCACGGCTTCGAGGTCGTCGCGCTCGACGACGTCGGCGACGGCGAACGCTGGTCCTCGACCTCGGTCCGGCGCGACCTCGCCGAGGGCGACGTCGCCGCCGCCGCGCGCGTGCTCGGCCGGCCGCACCGTGTCGTCGGCACGGTCGTGCACGGCCACCATCGCGGTCGCGAGCTGGGCTACCCCACGGCGAACCTCGCCGCCGATTCCGACGGGCTCGTTCCCGCCGAGGGTGTGTATGCCGGGTGGCTCACCCGCCTCGACATCGCACCGGGCGAGCCCGACCGCACCATGCCGGCCGCGATCAGCATCGGCACCAACCCCACCTTCGACACGCTCGACCGCCGCACGGTCGAGGCCTACGTCCTCGACCGTGACGACCTCGACCTCTACGACGAGCGGGTCGTCGTCGAGTTCGTCGAGCGGATCCGCCCGACCCTGAAGTTCGAGAGCATCGACGAGCTGCTCGAGGCCATGGCCAAGGACGTCGAGCAGTGCCGCGCGGTGCTCACCCAGATCGTCCACTCCTGAGCCGCTTCCCGCTGGCCGGTGACGTCCCCGGGCGGGGCGCGGGTCGCGGCGGTGTCGCGTCGAGGTCCTGGCTGCGTCAGGACCTCGGCCTGCTCATCGGAGCCGCCGGCACCTCCGTCGTGGGCGCCCTCCTCGTGTGGTCCGCGACCAACGAAGCCGCAGGGACGGCATACCTCGTCCGTCACCTGCTCAACACCGCGATCGGGATCGCGCTCGCGGTCGCCGTCTCCCGGCTCGGGCAGCACGGGCTGCGGCTCGTCGCGCCGTGGCTCTACGGCGCGGCGGTGCTCGGGCTTGTTGCGGTGCTCACCCCGCTGGGTCTCACCGTCAACGGGTCCCGGTCGTGGATCCCCGTCGCGGCCGGGTTCACGCTGCAGCCGGCGGAGTTCGCCAAGCTCGGGCTCGCGCTCGTGCTCGGGTTCGTCTTCGCCGACCGCTGGGAGCGCGGCGTCGCGCCGGGAGGTCGGGACGTCGCGGTGGGGTGGGCGCTCGCGGCCGTGCCCGTCGTGCTCATCCTCGCCCAGCCCGACCTCGGCTCGGCGGTCGTCCTCGGGGCGCTGGCCTATGTCGTCATCGCCGTCGCGGGCGCGTCGCGGCGGTGGGTCGTCGGGATCGCGGCGCTCGCCGTGGGTCTGCTCGTCGCCGCGCTCACGACGCCGCTGCTCAGCGACTACCAGCGCGACCGGCTGCTCGCCTTCGCCGACCCGAGCGCGGACCCGCAGGGCATCGGCTACCAGACCCGCCAGGTGCGGCTCGCGATCGGCTCCGGCGGCTGGACCGGTCAGGGCTTCATGGAGGGCCGGCAGACGCAGGGTGGGTTCATCCCGTTCCAGCTCAACGACTTCATCTTCTCGGTCGCGGGGGAGGAGCTCGGGTTCCTCGGCGCCGCAGGGCTGCTCGTGCTGCTCTCCTTCATCGTCATCCGGGTGTTCGTCGTGGCGGGCCGCTCCCGCGACGCCTTCGGTCGGTTCGTCGGCGTCGGCGTCGGGACCTGGCTGGGGTTCCAGGTCTTCCAGAACGTCGGCATGAACCTCGGCGTCATGCCCGTCACCGGGCTGCCGCTGCCGTTCGTCTCGTACGGCGGGTCGTCGATGTTCGCGTCCTGGCTCGCCATCGGCGTCGTCAATGCGGCGTATGCCGCGGGGCAGCGTCCGCGTTCCTGACCCGCCCCGCATTCTGACGCGGCCCGCGACGTGAGCGACCCACGAGGTGAGCGACCGCGAGGGGCGCGCGGACGGCATACGAGACGGTTCGTTACTCATCGGTCACGTTTGGCTGCAAACGCTCCCGAGGTGAGTGGAGCCTGTGGGAGCATCACGGCCACGAGCTCCCCAATGACGAGGACACCGCCATGCTCAAGGCAACCCCGCAGATCCACTCGCCGGCCGACGAGCCGATCGACAACAGCCTGCTCGAGAACCGCTCACCGAGCGTCGGGCACCTGTTCCGGGACCGGGTCGAGAAGACCCCCGACTCCACCGCCTTCATGTACGCCAAGGTCGACGCGGGCACCGACGGCGCGGACGAGTGGGTGAGCGAGACCTGGGCGCAGGTCCGCGACCGCGTCTACGCGATCGGCGCCGGGCTCATCGCGCTCGGCGTCGGGCCCGAGGAGCGGGTCGCGATCGCGTCGGGCACGCGCTACGAGTGAGCGATCGCCGACCTCGCCGTCATGGTCGCGGGCGCCGCGACGACGACGATCTACCCGACGACCATCGCCGACGACGTCGCGTTCATCCTCACCGACAGCCAGACCAAGGTCGTCTTCGCCGAGGACGCCGAGCAGGTTGCCAAGCTCCGCGGCATCCACGACCAGCTGCCCGGGGTGAGCAAGGTCGTCACCTTCGACGCCGAGGCCGCCGACGGTGGGGACGACTGGGTCATCTCGCTCGACGCGCTCGAGGAGCTCGGTCGCACGGGTCTGCAGCGCGACCCCGGCCTCATCGACGCGCGCATCGACGCGATCACGCCGGACCGGCTCGCGACGATCATCTACACCTCCGGCACGACCGGGCGTCCCAAGGGCGTGCGGCTGCTGCACTCGACGTGGACCTACCAGGCCGCGACGATCACCGCGATCGGCATCCTCGACGAGGACGACCTGCAGTACCTCTGGCTCCCGCTCGCGCACGTCTTCGGCAAGGTCCTGCTCACCTCGCCGCTCCAGATCGGCTTTGCCACGGCCATCGACGGCCGCATCGACAAGATCGTCGACAACCTCGCCGTCGTGAAGCCGACGTTCATGGGGGCCGCGCCGCGCATCTTCGAGAAGGCCTATGGCCGGATCACGATGATGGTGGCCGAGGAGGGCGGCATCAAGGCGAAGCTCTTCGGCTGGGCCGAGGGAGTCGGGCGCGAGGTGAGCGACCTGCGCGCCGAGGGCAAGGACCCCAGCGGCCTGCTCGCCCGCAAGTACGCCCTCGCCGACAAGCTCGTCATGAGCAAGATCCGCGACCGGTTCGGCGGGCGGATCCGGTTCTTCATCTCCGGCTCGGCCGCGCTCAACCAGGACGTGGCCCGGTGGTTCGACGCGATGGGGATGCAGATCGCCGAGGGCTACGGGCTCACCGAGTCCAGCGCCGCCGCCTTCGTCAACCGCACGGCGGCCTACCGCTACGGCACCGTCGGCTGGCCCGTCCCGGGCACCGAGGCGCGCATCGCCGACGACGGTGAGGTCCTGCTGCGCGGCGACGGCATCATGGATGGCTACCACAACAACCCCGACGCCACGGCCGAGTCGATCGACGCCGACGGGTGGTTCCACACCGGCGACATCGGTCAGCTCGACGATCGCGGGTTCCTCACGATCACCGACCGCAAGAAGGACCTCTTCAAGACCTCCGGCGGCAAGTACGTCGCGCCGTCGGCGATCGAGTCGACCTTCAAGGGGCTGTGCCCGTACGTCAGCCAGTTCCTCGTCCACGGCGCCGACCGCAACTTCGTCTCCGCGCTCGTCACCCTCGACCCGGACGCCATCCAGGGCTGGGCCGACGCCAACGGGCTCGGCGGCAGGTCGTACTCCGAGATCGTCACCTCGCCGCAGGCGCGCGAGCTCGTCCAGGGCTACGTCGACCAGCTCAACGCCGGGCTCAACCGATGGGAGACGATCAAGAAGTTCACCATCCTCGACGCGGACCTCACGGTCGAGAGCGGCGAGCTGACGCCGAGCCTCAAGCTCAAGCGCAAGGTCGTCACCGAGCGGCACAAGGACGCACTCGACGCGCACTACGCGGAGGCGTAGCCGGGCCGGACGTCCGGACGGCTGGGTCGCTCAGTCCTCGACGAGGGGGACGAAGCGGTACGCCCCGTGGGTGGTCACCTCGACATCGTCGTCCGTATGCCGTTCGCGACCGTCCGCGGCGGCGTCACCGTCGCCTGTGCGACGGAGCGCGCGGTGCATGATGCCGTCGACGGGGACGACGAGGACTCCCCCGGGAGCGAGCTGGTCGAGGAGGGCCTGCGGCAGCCGAGTCGCCCCCGCCGAGACGAGGATGCGGTCGAAGGGCGCCTGCTTCGGTGCGCCGAGGACACCGGAAGACGCGACGTCGAGGCGCGCCCACGGCATACCGGTTCGGTCGAGGTTCGCAGCGCCGAAGCCCGCGACCTCGGCGAGCCGTTCGACCCCGACGACGCTGCCGCCGGGTCCGGTGAGGTGCGCGAGAAGCGCTGTCGTCCAGCCGGATCCGGTACCCACGTCGAGGACCCGCATGCCCGGCTGCACGTCGAGCAGCTCGAGCATCGCCGCGACGGTGCGCGGCTGGGAGTTCGTCTGACCGGAGCCGATGGGGATGGGCCCGTCGTAGTCGGCGTTCTCCCGATCTGTGGGCGGCAGGAAGCCTTCGCGGGGCACGACCGTCATCGCGTCGGCGACGCGCCGGGCGACTCGTGACGAAGCTGTCATCACCGACATCGTGCCCCCGAGACCGACGGCCCAAACACGCACACCTCGCCACTGATTGCCGGTTCCCGGCACGCCGACCTGTCAGGAACCGGCAATGAGTCGGGGGAGGGGAGAGGCGGGTGGGGTTGGTGGGTCAGTTGTTGGCGATGAGGTCCTCGGCCACCTCGACGGCGCGGTCGATCGGCACGGCGAACCCGATGCCGATGTTGCCGGACGAGCGACCGTCGACCGTCGCGATCGCCGTGTTGACGCCGACGACCTGCCCGTCGAGGTTGACGAGCGGGCCGCCGGAGTTGCCCGGGTTGATGGACGCGTCGGTCTGGATGACGGTGCGCGCGCCCTGGCCGCCGAGCTGGGCCTCGCGGTCGACCGCGCTGACGATGCCGCTCGTCACCGTGCCGGACAGGCCGAGCGGGGAGCCGACCGCGATGACCGGCTGACCGATGCGCACGTCGCGGGACGTGCCGATCTCGGCGGCCGTCAGGGTCGCGGGGTCGGCGCGCAGCACGGCGATGTCGTTGCCCTGGTCGCTGCCGACGACTGTTGCCGACACGACCCGCCCCGTCGAGAGCTGGAGGCGGACGCTGCTCGCGCCGTCGATGACGTGATGGTTCGTCATGACGTGCCCGCGGTCGTCGAGGACGAACCCGGACCCGGTCGAGCGGCCCGCCCGGATCTGCACGACGCTCGGCAGGATCGCCTCCGCCGCGGCCTCCTGGGTGCCGGCGGGGGCGGCACCGCCGCGTGGCGGGGCCTGCGGGATCTGCGGGCCCGCGTCCGTGGCGACGGGGTCGTCGTCGAGGACCCACGCGGTTCCTGCGCCGGCGAGACCGCCGGCGAGCAGCGCCGTGAGCAGCACGGTCGGTATGCCGGCCGCGCGCCTTCGCGTGCCCGGCTCGTCAGCCCGGACCCGGCCGGGGGGCACAGGGGATGCCCCGGCCGGGCCCGGAGTCGGTGGGGCCGCCTCGTCGGGCGGCGCGACCTGCGGCAGCGGTGGCGGAGCCGCGGGCGCGCTGGGTGGCGGCGACGGATGGCCGATGAACTCGGGACCAGCGGGCTTGCCGAGCCCACGCCACCACGATGGGCCGCGGGAGGGAGTGGTCATGTCGGACCTTTCGAGGGCACGGGTGGGTCAGGGGAGTCTCGAGAACCAGCGCAGCGACATCGCACCGGCCCCGAGGAGGAGGAGGAAGGCGGCGGCCGCGAGCCACGGGGTGATCTCACGGGCCTCGGTGCGCCAGCCGATGGAGGAGCCGATGTCCTCGTAGACCGACTCGAGCTCCTCACCGCTCGTCGCCGTGTAGGCCTGCCCGTTGGTCGCGTCGGCGAGGGTCGCGAGGGCCTCGACGTCGACCGGGACGGGGACGAGCTGGCCGTTGATCTCGACCGTGCCCTCGTCGGTGCCGTAGGCGATCGTCGACACCGGCACGCCGGCCTGCGTCGCGGCCTCGGCGGCCTGGCCCGGGTCGCGGCCGCGGGTGTTCGTGCCGTCAGACAGCAGGACGATCCGTCCCGGGACCCGGTCGGCGGCGTCCGGCTGGTCGCCCTCCGTGCCGGAGCCGTCACCAGGAGAACCGTTGTCCCCGTTGCCGTTCGGGTCACCCGAGCCGTCCGCCCCCTGGCCCCCGTCGGTGCCTTCGGCGTCGTCCGGCGCCATCGACGCGATCTGCTCGAGCGAGGTGAACACGGCCTCGCCGATCGCGGTGCTGTCGGCGAGCGTGAGCGAGTCCAGGCTCGCCGCGGCAGCTTTGTGGTCCTGCGTCGGGGGCGAGAGGACCTGGGTCGAGCCGGCGAAGGTCACGACGCCGACGTTGAAGCTGTCCGGGAGCCCCTCGATGAAGCTTCGCGCGGCGGTGCGAGCGGCCTCCATCCGGTTCGGCTCGACGTCGGTCGCCTCCATCGAGCGGGACACGTCGACGGCGACGACGATCGTCGCCCGCTCGTGCGGCACCCGGAGGTTCACCTCGGGCCGGGCCGCCGCCAGCCCGAGCAGACCCATCGCGACGAGGAAGGCCGCCGCCGGGGCGTGACGCCGCCAGCCCGGCTTCTCCGGGGCCACCTTGTCGAGGAGGGGTAGGGAGGCGAAGCGGACGGCATACCGGTTCCGCCGCCGGTGCATGACGAGGTAGGCGGCGAGGAGCGCCACGACGGGCACGAGCAGCAGCAGCCACCACGGGGAGAGGAAGGTCATCGAAGACTCCTGTTCGCGACCCGCGGCGCGCGCCGCCGGGTCCGGACGAATCGGGCGAGGTCGCGCACCCAGTCGCTGTCGGTGCGCAGGGCGACGTGGCCGGCGCCGGTCGCGCGCACCGCCTCGGCGACGGCACCGCGGTGGGCCGCGGCCGCCGCGGCGTAGCGCCGGCGCAGGTCCGGCGAGGTGTAGACCTCGCGCTGGCGCCCGCTCTCGGGGTCGGTGAGGACGAGGTGCCCGAGGTCGGGCAGTTCGAGGTCGCGCGGGTCGGACACGTCGACGACGACGACGTCGTGCCGCGCGGCGAGGCGTCGCAACGCGGGCTCCCACGGCAGCGGCCGGTCGATCGTACCGTCGGGCTCGACGAAGTCGGACACGATGACGCGCAGGCCGGGTCGGCGCTGGCGTCGTTCGAGCGCGCTCATGGCATGGGCGAGGTCAACGGCCTCCCCGGACTGCGCTCGGTTCGCGTCCGTGCGCCGCAGCGCGCGGCGTGCCGCGATGCGGCCGGGCAGCGGTGTCTCCCAACGGATTCCGTATGCCGTGTGCCTGGCGACGCCGATCCGGTTGCCGGGGCCGTCGGTGAGGAGACCGATGGCTGCGGTCACCCAGGCGGCGACGTCCCGCTTCTCCGCGGAGACGGTGCCGAAGTCCATGCTCGCGGTCTCGTCGACGAGCACCCACGTGTCGAGCTCGTGCTGGGCCAGCGGCCGCCACACGTGCGGCTCGCTGCTGCGGGCGGTGACGTTCCAGTCGATCCGGCGGACGTCGTCCTCTCCGGGGCGGTAGCGGACGACCTCCTCCGGGTCGGATCCGGCGCCCAGCCGCAGGCCGGCGTTGTCACCCTGGAGGAGCCCGTCGAGACGCCGGCGCACGACGAGGTCGAGCGCCTGGAACGCCCGGTCCGGGTCGCGGATGACGGAGCCGTCGGCGAGCTGCATCGGCTCAGATCCCGTTCTCGTGGCGGGCGCCGTCCTGCGCCGGCGCCACCCGCGGCTGCGGGAGCGTCGAGACGACGAGGTCGGTCACGCTGCGCGGGTCGACCCCGTCGGCGACGGCGTCGAAGGACAGCACGAGCCGGTGGGCGAGCACGTCCGAGGCGATGTCGGCGATGTCGCCGGGCAGGACGTAGTCCCGTCCGCGCAGCAGCGCCATCGCGCGCCCGGCAGCGACGAGACCGAGGGTGCCTCGGGGACTGGCACCGAGCTCGATGACGCCGTCGAGCTGACCCAGCCCGTAGCGCGCCGGTTCGCGCGTCGCCATGACGAGCGCGACGGCATACTGCGCCACCGCGTGGTGGACGAAGACCTCGTCGGTCGCGCGCTGCAGCCGCTCGACGTCCTCGATCGACAGCGTGCGGTGCGCCCGCGGGGGGTCGACGCTCATCCGCTGGAGGATGGTGAGCTCCTCGACCTCCGTCGGGTGTGGCACGTGCACCTTGAGGAGGAACCGGTCGCGCTGGGCCTCCGGCAGCTGGTAGACGCCCTCGGACTCGATCGGGTTCTGCGTCGCGAGGACGAGGAACGGCCGGGGGAGCGCGTAGGTCTGGCCGCCGACGCTGACCTGCTTCTCGGCCATGGCCTCGAGCAGCGCCGACTGCACCTTCGCCGGGGCGCGGTTGATCTCGTCGGCGAGGACGAGGTTGGCGAAGATCGGCCCCAGCTCGGTGTCGAACGACTCCGCGCTCGGCCGCCACACCCGCGTGCCGACGATGTCGCCGGGCATGAGGTCGGGCGTGAACTGCAGTCGCGTGAACGAGCCGCCGATGACATCGGCGAGGGTGCGCACCGCGAGGGTCTTGGCCACACCGGGCACACCCTCGAGGAGGAGGTGACCGCGGGCGAGGAGGCCGACGAGCATCCGCTCGACCATCCGGTCCTGGCCGACGACGACCCGCTTCACCTCGAACATGGCCCGCTCGAGCGGGGCGCCGTAGGACTGTTGGGTCTGCGGCACCTGCTGCGTCGGGTGCTCCCGCTCCGACTGCGGCGGGGTGGCCCCCTCCCCGGCCGCGAGGGGGTGCACGGCCGGGGAGGGGGTGTCGTATGCCGTTCGCTCGCCCACGCGAGCGTCCGGCACGTTGGTGGTGGGCTCGGTCACAGCGTCTCCGTGTCCGGCGCCGGCGAGGGCGCCTCATCCTGGGGGGATCCGTCCTGGCTGGGTCCAGCCTGACCCGAGTCACCGGGCTGCGTCGACTCGCCAGACCCGGAACCAGCCTTGTCGGGGCAGTCGGCCCTGCCGCCGCTGCGCTCCTGGGACGAGAACGACGGGGAGCCCGGGCTCGTGCCCTCGGTGGTCGAGTCGTCCGTCGTCGTCGACGAGTCGGAGACGCCCGGGGTGGCCGACTCGGTGTCGACGACGGTCGCCCAGCCCGTCTCGGTGTCGGTCTGGGTCGCGGCGTACGCCGCAGTCGCACCGCCGGCGACGATGGCGAGGGCGGCGAGGCCGACACCGGCGATTCGGCGGAGCCTGCGGGCGCTGTCCTCGGTCGGACCGGGGAGGACCTCGTCGCGAGGCGTGGGGTCTGGCGTGGGGTGCGTCATCGTTCGCTCCTGGGACTGCGGTCGATCGGCATCGGTGCGATGTCGAGACCCACCGCTTCCGGCGGGCTGCGTCCCAGCCCACCAGCCAACACCGAAAACCAGCGGAAGTCAGCCCGAAAGCGCAGCGAAAGAGCGTTCCGGGACCTTGCGGCGCGCGGGCTACCGTTGGAGCGTGCGGCTCCTGATCGTCGAGGACGAGGAGGGTCTGGCGGACGCGTTGCGCATCGGCCTGGCCCGTGAGGGGTATGCCGTCGACGTCGCCACGACGGACGGTGAGGCGCGCGAGAAGCTCGCGCTCACGGCATACGACGTCGTCCTCCTCGACGTGAACCTCCCTGACGGCAACGGGTTCCACCTCGCCGAGGACATCCGCAGCGGCGCGGCCGAGGGCCCCTCGGGAGCGGACGTGCGGATCCTCATGCTCACCGCCCGTGCCGGTCTGCCGGACCGGGTGCGCGGGCTCGACGTCGGCGCCGACGACTACCTCGTCAAGCCGTTCGCGCTGGCCGAGCTCACCGCCCGGCTGCGCGCCCTGCTGCGTCGTGACGTGCGTGCCGCGAGCTCGGTGCTGCGCGTCGGCGACGTCAGCCTCGACGCCGCTCGACAGCTCGCGCACCGGGGGAGCCGTGAGCTGTCGCTGACGCTCAAGGAGTTCGCGGTGCTGCGCTACCTCATGACGCGCGCCGACCACGTCGTCTCGTCGGAGGAGCTGCTCGAGCACGTCTGGGACGAGAACGCCGACCCGTTCACGCAGACCGTCCGCGTCACCGTCGGGACGCTGCGGCGCAAGCTCACCGTCGACGATGAGCCGGCGCTCATCGAGACCGTCATCGGCCGCGGCTACCGGCTCCGGTCACGGCCGCCGGTCGCGGGGACGGCGTGATGGACCAGCCGGCGGCAGGCGGGGTCCCGGGCTGGCTGGTGCGGCTCACCGCGCAGTTGCCGGCGTGGGCGCGCACCGTGCGCGCTCGGCTCGCGCTCACGTACTCGGGGCTGCTCTTCCTCGTCGCCGCGCTGCTCGTCGGTGGTCTGTATGTCGCTCTGGCACAGACCATCGACGCCGCACCGCTCGACCCGGTGACGGTGAAGAAGTTCGAGCGCGGCCCGGACGGACGGATCCACTACAAGCCGGGCGCGGAGTTCCAGGCCGCCGACGTCGCGGACGTGCAGGCCTACGTCAACTTCACGACGCTGCAGACCCTGCGGACCTACTCCTTCATCGCGCTCGCGGTGCTCTTCGTCCTCAGCCTGCTCATCGGCTGGTGGGTCGCGGGGAGGGCGCTCCGTCCAGTCGGTGCGATCACGGCGACGGCTCGCGAGATCACCGGATCGGACCTGTCCCGGCGCATCGCCGCGACCGGCCCACAGGACGAGCTGCGCACTCTCGCAGACACGCTCGACGGCATGCTCGACCGGCTCGAGGCCGCGTTCACCGCGCAACGCGACCTTGTCGACGACGTGTCCCATGAGCTGCGCAACCCGGTCGCCGTGGTCCAGGCGAACCTCGACGCCGTGCTCTCGCGCGACGACGTGACGCCGGCCGAGCGGGCCCAGGCGGCGGCCGTCGTGCAGCGCGCGACGAACCGGATGGGCGGGCTCGTCGAGGACCTGCTCGCGACGGCCCGGCTGCGATCGGGCGCCTTCGTCGAGCGGGACGTCGACCTGTCGGCGCTGGCCCAGGAGGCGGCCGAGGAGTTCCGGCTGCTCGCGTCCTCGCGCGGGGTGTCGCTCGTGCTGCGGCTCGCGCCCGGGCCGCGCGTCATCGCCGACCCCGAGTCGCTGACCCGGGCGCTCGACAACCTGCTGTCCAACGCCGTGCGCCTGGCCCCCGGTGGCAGCGAGGTGACCGTCGCGTCCGGGTCGCGTGCCGGCTGGGCCTGGGTGGCCGTGCGTGACGAGGGCCCGGGGATCGCCGCCGAGGACCGGGAGCGCGTCTTCGACCGGTTCCGGCGGACCGGGCCGGCCGAGGGCAACGGCGAGGGGCACGGCCTCGGACTGGCCATCGCCCGCCAGGTCGTCGAGTCGCACGAGGGCCGGATCGCGCTCTTCAGCGAGGTCGGCGTCGGCAGCACCTTCGTCGTGTGGCTGCCGGATCGGGTCTTCCACGGTGGCCAGCAGAGCCCGTTCGCCCGCGACGCCGATGGTCCGGGGGAGCGTGACCGCACCCCGCCCACCGACGACCCCCTCGGCCGCCGCTGAACGCTGCTGTTCCCGGTGGCAGGCGAGCCCGGGCGCACTTCCCGCGCCACGGCGCAGTATTTTCCGCGTCCTGGCGCGGGAAGTGCGTCACCGACCGGGCGGCCGGCCGGGCGACCGCCGCCTGGCTCAGCTGCCGCCGAGCTCGGCGGGGACGTCCCGCTGCGGGAACGAGGCGAACGGTGCCGGGTCGGTCGTCGTCCCGTCGGCGAGCGTCATGCTGATCTCCACGGTGGCAAAAGGATCCTCGGGCGCGTTCGACCACGCCGGCCAGCTCGCCGCGAACCACCCTGTCGACAGGCTGGCGGAGACCTCACCGGCGGGAGTCAGGAGAGTGACACCCCTGACCTGCGCGCCGACCCGGCCCGCAACGACGGTGACGCCGTCGGTGACGGCCACCGGGCCGCCGTTGGAGGTGAACGTCTCGGCGTGCCCCGTCACGGACACCGAGGTGGCCTCTGGGTCGGTCAGCGGGAACCGGCTGCCCGAGGCCATCGGGTCGCCACCGTCGTAGGACGTGCAGGTCAGGTCGAACCCGGCCTCGTTGGCGAGGACGACGAGGTCGTAGGGCCCGCGTCGCTCGCTGACGACGACGCGCATCGCCCGCCGCTGCTCCGGTGCGAAGGAGCCCTCCGGAGGCGGCTGGTTCGGCCGCGTCACGAGCTTCTCGGTCGCGCTGAGACAGGCCTCGCCGGCCTCGCGGGCGGCATCCGCACTGAGCGCGGTCGGAGTGGCCGACCACGCCGACGGGCGGCGCTCCTCGCCGAACAGCTGCGGCACGACCAGTCCAGCGGCCGTGACCGCGGCGACACCCAGCCCGGCCGCGACCGCCCGTCGGCGTCCGGTACGGCGCCGGGGCTCCGGCGAGAGCTGTGGAGTCGGTGTCGACTCTGCGGCAGACATGAGGATCCGCGCCTTGAGGTCGTCGCGGTGCCGCGCCTCTCGCGCGGTGAGCTCCACGCCGACAGAGGTGGGGTCGAGGCGGCGGACGAGCGTGTCGAGCTCGTGGCCAGACACGGTGGGAGTGGGGGTCATGACGTGCTCCTTTCGCGAGCGGGTGTGGCCGCGGGTGCGGCATGAGTACGCGCCGGGTGCCCGAGGTGATGTCGCAGGACGCGTCTGGCCCGGCTCAGCCGCAGGCGGAAGGCCACGGGCGAGATGCCGAGGACGGCAGCGGCCTGGGTGGAGGTGAGGTCGTCCCACGCAACGAGCGCGAGGCTCTCCTGGTGGACGGGGCTGAGCCGACGCCACGCCCGAGCGAGGTCGACGTGCTCGATCGCGAGCAGCGGGTCGGGGGCCGAGCCAGGTGAGCCGGCCCCCTGTAGCCGGCTCACCTGGTCGTCGGCGATGCGCACCGTGAGGGCCTGACGCCGCTGCTCACCGTGGTGGGCGGCGAGCAGGACGCGCCGAGCGATGCCGAAGAGCCAGGCTCGCGCCTCCTCCGCGTCCTCGGGCAGGTCCGCGATGCGGCGCCATGCCACGACGAAGACGTCGGCGACCACGTCCTCCGCGTGCGACGGGTGGACGCGCCGCTGCACGAAACGCAGCACCGCGGCATACGTCGCGTCGTACACCGTCTCGAAACGGACCCGCAGCGCGTCGTCCTCGCGCGGCGGCCCGATGCTGTCGTGGCTCATGACCCCTACATGCCTCCGGAGGCCGAGAGTGTGTCGCGCGACTTTGGGGACCTGCCCGGGCCGAACGTACCCTTGACGTATGCACACGCGTACTCCCGGCACCTCCCTGTTCACCGAGCTCGAGCCGCTGCTCGAGCAGGTGAGCAAGCCGATCCAGTACGTCGGTGGCGAGCTCAACTCGACGGTCAAGGACTGGGACTGCGGCGCCGACAGCGAGCACGGGCAGACCGTGCGCTGGGCGCTCATGTACCCCGACGCCTACGAAGTCGGCGTCCCGAACCAGGGCTCGATGATCCTCTACGAGGTCATCAGCGAGCGGCCCGACGCGCTCGCGGAGCGGACGTATGCCGTGTGGCCCGACATGGAGGACCTCATGCGGGCCGCGGGGGTGCCGCAGTTCACCGTCGACAACCACCGCGCCGTCGGTGACTTCGACCTGCTCGGGGTCTCGTTCTCGACCGAGCTCGGCTACACGAACCTGCTGACCGCGCTCGACCTCGCCGGCATCCCGCTGCACGCGCGCGACCGCGTCGACGGCGACACCATCGTCATCGCCGGCGGGCACGCCGCCTTCAACCCGGAGACGATCGCCGACTTCGTCGACGCCGCGATCATCGGCGACGGCGAGGAGGCGGTGCTCATGGTCACCGACCTCGTCGCGCGCTGGAAGAGCGAGGGTATGCCGGGTGGTCGCCGCGAGCTGCTGCTGCGCCTCGCGCGCACCGGTGGGGTCTACGTGCCGGCGTTCTACGACGTGTCCTACCTGCCCGACGGCCGGATCCGGCGCATCGCCCCGACCGAGCCGGGCGTGCCGTGGCGCGTGTCGAAGCACACCGTCATGGACCTCGACGCATGGCCGTACCCGAAGCAACCGCTCGTGCCACTCGCCGAGTCGGTCCACGAGCGCATGTCGGTCGAGATCTTCCGCGGCTGCACCCGCGGCTGCCGCTTCTGCCAGGCCGGCATGATCACCCGGCCCGTGCGCGAGCGGTCCATCACCGGCATCGGCGAGATGGTCGAGAAGGGCCTTGCCGCAACGGGATTCGAGGAGGTCGGGCTGCTGTCGCTGTCGAGCGCGGACCACTCCGAGATCGCCGACATCACCAAGGGCCTCGCCGACCGCTACGAGGGCACGCAGACCGGACTGTCGCTGCCGTCGACCCGCGTCGACGCCTTCAACATCGACCTCGCCAACGAGCTGACCCGCAACGGACGCCGCTCCGGGCTGACCTTCGCCCCCGAGGGCGGCAGCGAGCGGATCCGCAAGGTCATCAACAAGATGGTGACCGAGGACGACCTCATCCAGACCGTCACCGCGGCCTACGGTGCGGGCTGGCGCAACGTCAAGCTCTACTTCATGTGCGGACTGCCGACCGAGACCGACGAGGACGTCCTGCAGATCGCCGATCTCGCCAAGCGCGTCATCGAGACGGGCCGCCAGGTAAGTGGTCGCAAGGACATCCGCTGCACCGTCTCCATCGGCGGGTTCGTGCCGAAGCCGCACACCCCGTTCCAGTGGGTCGGCCAGCTGTCCGCCGACGACACCGACGCCCGGCTCGAGAAGCTGCGGGACGCGATCCGCTCGGACCGCCGGTTCGGGTCGTCCATCGGATTCCGCTATCACGACGGCAAACCTGGCATCGTCGAGGGGCTGCTCTCGCGCGGCGACCGTCGCGTCGGTGCGGTCATCGAGGAGGTGTGGCGCGACGGCGGCCGGTTCGACGGCTGGAGCGAGCACTTCTCGTATGACCGCTGGGTCGCGGCCGCGGACCGGGTCTTCGCCGAGTCGGAGTGGCCGATCTCGGTGGACTGGTACACGACGCGCGAGCGCGACGAGTCCGAGGTCCTCGCGTGGGACGTCGTCGACTCCGGCCTCGACAAGGAGTGGCTCTGGCAGGACTGGCTCGACGCCCTCGACGAGACCGAGGTCGACGACTGCCGCTGGACGCCGTGCTTCGACTGCGGCGTCTGCCCGCAGATGAACACCGAGATCGAGATCGGCCCGACGGGCAAGACCCTCCTGCCGCTCACCGTCCTCGGGGCGGGCAGGAAGGCCATGGCCGAGCACAGCCACGCGTGATGGCCGCGCCATGAGCGAGCCGTCCCGGAGCGAGGCGGTCGCGGTCGAGCTCGTGACGGACGACGCGGCCCTCGACGACGTCGTCGCCCTGCGGCTCGCGTGGAAACCTGCGTCCTCCGACGCGGCCGCGGACGCATTGGCTGACGACGAGCGACGGTGGTGGCGAACCAATGGCGCTGGACGGCGCGCGTGGATCGCGAGGCGCGTGGCGAATGCGGCGATCTTCGAACGGATGCCGGTCCCCGGACGCGGGTCCGCGAGGTGGGCCTACGTCGCCAACGTCTTCGTCCTGCCCGAACACCGGCGACAGGGCGTCGCGGCCGCGCTGATGCAGGAGATCGTCAGGTGGGCCCGGGAAGAAGGCATGGTGCGCATCGTGCTCGCTCCGAGCGAGATGTCGGTGCCGTTCTACGCTTCGCTCGGCTTCCGCCCGGCAGACGACCTCATGCGCCTCGACCTCGCCTGAGCACACCGCCGGCCGGCGGCGGATGTGGCCCGTGGGCCATGGGCGTCCGCTCCGCGTCTATGACGGATAGGTACGTATGAGTACTTATCGGTCATAGACGTGGAAACGGATATGTGCCGCAGCTCGCCCGCCGCGGGGTTCACGAGGCATTCACCTTCGAACCCACCCGGAGGGCGTGCGCGTGGCTAGGTTGGCGGGAGCAGACATCCCCTGACGTCAGGACTCCCATGAACCGCTCCCGTGTCGCCGCGGCCGCCGCCGCGTCACTCCTCGCCCTCACCGCAGTCGCCGCCGCGCAGAGCTCGTCCGCTGCGCCGTCACCGGCCGCCGGCCAGAAGAACTCGGAGAAGGACCAGCCCAACGGCAAGGTCGACTCACTGCGCGTCGCGACCTACAACCTCTCGCTCAACCGCAGCACCGAGGGCCAGCTCGTCCGCGACCTTTCGACGCCCGACAACACCCAGGCCCGCAACGTCGCCGAGGTCATCCAGCGCACCAACCCCGACGTCGTCCTGCTCAACGAGTTCGACTACGTCGCGGGCGGCAAGGCCGTCGACCTCTTCCGCGACAACTACCTCGAGCGCTCGCAGAACGGCGCCCCCGCGGTCACCTACCCGTACGCCTACACCGCGCCCGTCAACACCGGCGTCCCGAGCGGCTTCGACCTCAACAACGACGGCACGGTCGGAGGCGGCGACGACGCCTACGGCTTCGGGCTGTTCCCCGGCCAGTACGGCATGGTCGTCCTCTCGAAGTACCCCATCCAGACCGAGAACGTCCGCACCTTCCAGAACTTCCTCTGGAAGGACATGCCCGGCAACGTCATGCCGACCGACTGGTACTCGCCGCAGGAGCAGGACATCTTCCGGCTCTCGAGCAAGTCGCACTGGGACGTGCCGATCACCGTCGGCAAGCGCACCGTGCACGTCCTCGCCGCCCACCCGACCCCGCCGACCTTCGACGGCCCCGAGGACCGCAACGGCCGCCGCAACCACGACGAGATCCGGTTCTGGGCCGACTACATCACCCCGGGCAAGGGCAAGTACATCTACGACGACGCCGGCACCACCGGCGGGCTCAACCCGAGCGAGCCGTTCGTCATCCTCGGCGACTACAACGCCGACCCCTATGACGGCGACTCCTACCAGGGCGCCATCAACCAGCTGCTCGACAACAAGCGTGTCGTCGACCCGCTGAACTCCTCCGAGGGCGCGGTCGAGGCCTCGCAGGAGCAGGGTGGCGCCAACCTCACCCACGAGGGCGACCCGAAGTACGACACCGCCGACTTCGCCGACACCACGCCCGGCAACCTGCGCATCGACTACACGCTCCTGTCGAAGCACCTGCGCCCGACCGACGCCGGCGTCTTCTGGCCGGTCCGCTCGGACCCGCTGTGGCGCCTCACCGGCGAGTACCCGTTCCCGACGAGCGACCACCGTCTCGTCTGGACGGACGTCTCCCTGCGCTGACGCGTCGTCGAGGAAGGCCGACGAAACGGGAGGTATGCCGCCCGCTCACCGAGAGCGGGCGGCATACCGAATCGGCTCTGCGCGCGCGCTGACCTAGGCTGGCCCGCACCATGGCTCGCAAGCGCACTCCCGAGGGCCCACCGCCCCCACCGCCGGTCCAGAAGCTCCGCATCCGCTATGCCCGCCGCGGCCGCCTGCGGTTCTCCTCGACCCGCGACTTCGGTCGCGCGCTCGAGCGCGCGCTGCGGCGCTCCGGCGTGCCGATGGCCTTCTCGGCCGGCTTCCACCCGCACCCGAAGATCTCGTATGCCGGTGCCGCGCCGACCGGGACCGCGAGCGAGGCGGAGTACTTCGAGATCTCCGTGACCGAGCGGGTCGACCCGGATGCGGTGCGCGCGGCCCTCGACGCGGCACTCCCGGACGACCTCGAGATCATCGAGGTCGTCGAGGCCGGCCCCGGTTCGCTCGCCGAGCGGCTCGAGGCGAGCGTGTGGCGTCTCGAGCTGCACGGCGTCACCGAGGACGAGCTCTCCTATGCCGTGGAGCGCTTCCTCGCGGTCGAGGTCGCCGAGGTGACCCGCACCTTCAAGACCGGGCCCAAGACGTTCGACACCCGCTCGGCGGTCCTGGCGATGGACGTGGTGGACGACGCACCGGCGACGACCGCCGCGGGGGAGGAGGGGCCGTGTGCGATACTGCAGATGGTCGTACGGCACACCACACCGTCCGTTCGCCCCGATGACATCCTGACCGCACTGCACGCCGTCACCGAGTTCCAGGCACCGGTCCCGCCACGGGTCACCCGGCTCGCCCAGGGCCCGTTGACAGACGCAGCTGCTGGGGTGGCCGACCCGTTGGCTGCCGACAAGGACGCCGTCGGTTCCTGACCCGGTGACGCAGCGGAAGCCTCCGCGCGAACCGGAGCAGGGACAGCACACGACTTCCGTGCCGGACCTGAAAAACCGGTGCGATACCCCAACACGAGCCCCACGGGGCCGGAAGACCAGGACTGGTCCTGGTGGTGTGGCTGACGGCCATCGTGGCGCCGGAAGGGCCAGAGCCGATGGCTACCCAGGACGACACCACCAACGAACCCACGACGGACGTGACGGTCACCGCTGACGCGGGGACCGACGCGCCCGTCGAGACCGCCGAGGCGCCCACGGCGAAGCCGAAGCGGCGCCGCGCCACGAAGAAGGCCGCCGCGCCGGAGCCGGTTCCGGCACCCGAGGCGCAGCCCGCGACCGGCGACGCCGCCGCCGCTGACGTCACACCCGACGAGCCCACCACCGAGACGGCCGCCGACGAGGGCGCACCCAAGAAACGGGCCCGCAAGACCGCCAAGAAGGCCGCGAAGGCGACCAAGAAGGGTGCGAAGAAGGCGAGCACGAAGGCCGCCGAGGACGGGGACGCCGCTCCCGCCTCCGAGGAGTCCGCAGCCGCCGACGAACAGCTCGCGGATACGCACCCCGCCGCAGAGCAGCAGAGCGAGGCGACCACCGACGAGGGCGACACCGCTGAGGCTCCTGCCGCGACGTCGACCTTCGGGCTCCTCTTCCAGGCCCCGGACCTCACCAAGGCCCCGCGGCGCCGTCGCGCCACCTCTCCCGCGCAGGCCCCCGCCGAGCGGCCCGCCGACCGGGACGAGGACCAGGCGCCCGCCGAGGCCGAGGGGGCCGATCACCCCGCGACGTCCGACGAGGCCGACGACCCGCAGGGCGGCGGCCGGCGTCGCCGCCGGGGCGGCCGTGGCCGCCGCGGACGGGGCGGGGACAAGGCCGACCAGGGTGACGAGCAGGAGAAGTCGTCGCAGGACGACACGGAGGGCAAGGCCAAGTCTGGGAAGACGTCCGCCAAGGACTCCGACGACCGTGATGGTGAGGCGTCCGACGCGGACAAGGACGACAGGGACGACAAGGACGGCGAGAGCGGTTCGAGCCGTCGCCGCCGTCGGCGCCGACGCTCCGGTGGCGCGACCGAGGGAGACGACCCGCCCGGCACCGTGACCAAGGTCCGTGAGCCGCGCAAGGACCGCGACGCTCCGACCGCGGTCAAGGGCTCCACGCGTCTCGAGGCCAAGAAGCAGCGGCGTCGCGAGGGCCGCGAGGCCGGACGCCGCCGCACGATCATCACCGAGGCCGAGTTCCTCGCCCGCCGCGAGTCCGTCGACCGCGTCATGACGGTGCGCGGCAAGGGCGACAAGACCCAGATCGGCGTCCTCGAGGACGGGGTGCTCGTCGAGCACTACGTCTCCCGCGAGACGAACGCGTCGATGGCCGGCAACGTCTACCTCGGCCGGGTCCAGAACGTCCTGCCGTCGATGGAGGCCGCCTTCGTCGACATCGGCAAGGGCCGCAACGCCGTCCTGTACGCCGGTGAGGTCAACTGGGACGCCGCGGGCCTGGAGCAGAACCAGCCCAAGCGGATCGAGAACGCCCTCTCCTCCGGCGACACCGTCCTCGTCCAGGTGACGAAGGACCCGATCGGCCACAAGGGCGCCCGGCTCACGAGCCAGATCTCGCTGCCCGGCCGCTACCTCGTCTACGTGCCCGAGGGCTCGATGACGGGTATCTCGCGCAAGCTTCCCGACACCGAGCGGGCCCGTCTCAAGAAGATCCTCAAGGAGGTCGTGCCCGAGTCCGCCGGCGTCATCGTGCGCACCGCCGCCGAGGGTGCGAGCGAGGAGGAGCTGCGCGCCGACGTCGAGCGGCTCACCAAGGCGTGGGAGAAGATCCAGAAGAAGGTCGACTCCGCCAAGGCGAAGAAGGCCAGCAGCGGCGGCGCGCCGGTCCTGCTCCACGGCGAGGCCGACCTCACCGTCCGGGTCATCCGCGACGTCTTCACCGAGGACTTCAAGGAGCTCATCGTCTCCGGCGACCAGGCGTGGTCCGAGGTCAGCGGCTACGTCGAGGACGTCGCACCCGACCTCGCGGCACGCCTCACGCACTGGACCTCCGAGGAGGACCTCTTCGCGCACTACCGCGTCGACGAGCAGATCGCCAAGGCGATGGACCGCAAGGTCTGGCTGCCCTCGGGTGGCTCGCTCGTCATCGACCGGACCGAGGCGATGACCGTCGTCGACGTCAACACCGGCAAGTTCGTCGGCTCGGGCGGCAACCTCGAGGAGACGGTCACCAAGAACAACATCGAGGCCGCCGAGGAGATCGTCCGCCAGCTCCGGCTGCGCGACATCGGCGGAATCATCGTCATCGACTTCATCGACATGGTCCTCGAGTCCAACCGCGACCTCGTCGTGCGACGCCTCCTCGAGTGCCTCGGCCGCGACCGGACGAAGCACCAGGTCGCCGAGGTCACCTCGCTCGGCCTCGTGCAGATGACCCGCAAGCGGGTCGGCTCGGGCCTCATCGAGGTCTTCGGCGAGACCTGCACCCACTGCGACGGCCGCGGCTTCCTCATCCACAGCGAGCCGATCGAGCGCTCCGGTGGCGGCGAGGGCGGCAACGGTGGTGGCGGCAGCCACAACCACGGCGGCCAGGGCGGCAGCGGCGGCGGCTCCGGTCGCGGCCGTGGCCGGCGCGGCAAGGGCTCGGACGGCTCGGCCGACAAGGCCTCCGCGACCGAGGACAAGCCCGCCTCCAGCGGCCCGACCGCTGCCCAGATCGCGGCGGCCGCGCACGCGGCGGCGATCAAGTCGATGTCGGGGGAGGCCGCCGACGACGACGTCGCCGAGCTCGCCGCCACCGAGCAGCCGGGGTCCGACACCAGCGCCGGGACGATGGCGACCGACGACACGACCGCGACCGACGGGACCACGGCGACCGACGGGACCACGGCGACGGACGACACGACTGCGGCTGACGCCACGGCGGCCGACGAGACGCCGCGCGTCATCGTCGAGCCGGCGTCCACCGAGTCACCCTCGGGCGCGACCACCGAGGCCACCACGGCCGACGTGCCCGCCGACCCCGCGGCCGTCACCGTCCAGGCGCCGCTCGAGGAGCCAGTTGTGCGCCCGCGCCGCAAGCGCGGCCGGGTCGTCGCACCGGCCGGTCCGCCCCGCCACGAGCCGGCGGGCGATCCGGTGACCGAGCAGGCCAGCGCGGATTTGGACCAGCCCGAGGCGAGCCAGTAACCTAGACAGTCGGTGCGCCCACCGAGCCGATGTCCTGTGTCCCGAGTGCTGAGCACGCGGGCAGTGGGGTAGCTATCAGCCGGTCACCGAAGAGCGAGCGCATCCTGAACCGAAAGTGAGTCCAACTGTGTACGCGATTGTTCGCGCAGGCGGTCGGCAGGAGAAGGTCTCCGTCGGAGACGTCCTCCTGATCGACAAGGCCGGCCAGGCCGGCGACAGCATCGACCTGACCCCGCTCCTCGTCGTCGACGGCTCGACCGTCACCTCCGACGCGGCGAAGCTGGCGAAGGTGTCCGTGAAGGCCGAGGTCGTCAAGGCCGCCAAGGGCCCCAAGATCACGATCATGAAGTACAAGAACAAGACCGGCTACAAGAAGCGTCAGGGCCACCGTCAGCCGCTGACCCAGGTCAAGATCACCGCGATCGACGCCTGAGCGGTTCCCCCAGACTCACGAAGGTAGGCAGCAGACATGGCACACAAGAAGGGTGCGTCCTCGACCCGCAACGGTCGTGACAGCAACGCACAGCGACTCGGCGTGAAGCGCTTCGGCGGCCAGCTCGTCAACGCGGGCGAGATCATCGTCCGCCAGCGTGGCACGCACTTCCACCCCGGCGACGGCGTCGGCCGCGGCGGTGACGACACGCTCTTCGCGCTCGTCGCCGGCAACGTCGAGTTCGGCACCAAGCGTCGCCGCAAGGTCGTCAACATCGTCCCCGTCGAGGAGACCGCCTCCGCGGAGTGACCTCGGCGCACCGACAAGGCGCCCGTATGCCGCGTGCTCACCACGCGACATACGGGCGCCTTTCGCTGTCCCCACCCCAACTGATTGCCGGTTCCCGGCAGAACTGCCCCGACTGATTGCGCACAGTTCGCATCCGACGCGAAGCGAGGATGCGAACTGTGCGCAATCAGTCGGGGGAGAGCGGGCAGGATGGGGGCATGGCGGTGACGGTGCGGGAGATGCGACAGGGTGAGCGCAAGGACGCGGCGGCGGCTCTCGCGACGGCGTTCCGCTACGACCCGGTCAACCGGTTCATCGGCAGCCGCCCCGAGCGCGACCGCATCCTCTGGGACACCCTGCTCCGCTTCCAGCACGGTGACGCTGCCAGCGTCGACCTCGCCGTCGACGGGCGCAGGGTCGTCGGCGTCGGGGTCTGGGACCCGCCGGGTCACGCACCGTCGCTGATGTCGCGGCTGCGCGCCGGCCCGGGCTTCCTGCGCGCCCTCGGACGCGACGCGCGCAAGGGCGCCCAGGTCGAGGAGTGGATGGCGCGGCACCGGCCGCAGGAGCCGTTCTGGTACCTCGCCCACCTCGGCGCCACCGAGCCCGGCAAGGGTGTCGGGTCGGCCCTGCTGAACTACCGCCTCGCGCAGCTCGACCGCGAAGGCGGGCGGACGGCATACCTCGAGAACAGCAACGAGCGGAACCTGCGCCTCTACGAGCGGTTCGGGTTCGAGGTGACGTCCCGGCTCGACGGCGGGCCCGAGGGCGCTCCGCCGGTGTGGGGGATGGTGCGGCGCCCCGCATAGACTGGCGGGTATGGCCGTCAACTTCGTGGACCGCGTTGTCCTGCACGTCGCGGCCGGTGACGGCGGACACGGTGTCGCCTCCGTCAAGCGCGAGAAGTTCAAGCCGCTCGGCGGGCCCGACGGCGGCAACGGCGGCAAGGGCGGCTCGCTGATCCTGCGAGTCGATCCGCAGGCCACGACACTGCTCGACTACCACCACAGCCCGCACCGGCGTGCCGCCAACGGCAAGCCCGGCGCCGGCGACGAGCGCAACGGCGGCGACGGCGCAGACCTCGTCCTGCCCGTCCCCGAGGGCACGGTCGTCAAGAATGCCGCCGGCGACGTCCTCGCCGACCTCGTGGGTGCCGACGCCGAGTTCGTCGTCGCTCGCGGCGGCCGCGGTGGGCTCGGCAACAAGGCGCTCGCATCCGCACGGCGCAAGGCTCCCGGCTTCGCCCTGCTCGGCGAGCCCGGAGACAGCCTCGACATCGTCCTCGAGCTGAAGTCGCTTGCCGACGTCGCCCTCATCGGCTTCCCCAGCGCGGGCAAGTCCTCGCTCGTCTCGGTGCTCAGCGCGGCCAAGCCCAAGATCGCGGACTACCCGTTCACGACCCTCGTACCGAACCTCGGGGTCGTCACCGCGGGCAGCGAGCGCTACACCATCGCCGACGTGCCCGGCCTCATCCCGGGTGCGAGCGAGGGCAAGGGCCTCGGCCTGGAGTTCCTCCGTCACGTCGAGCGTTGCTCGGTGCTGGCGCACGTCGTGGACTGTGCGACCCTCGAGCCCGGCCGCGACCCGATGACCGACCTCGAGGTCATCGAGTCCGAGCTCGCGGCCTACGTCCCCGACAACTCCCTCGGTGGCCGTCCGCTCTCGGAGCGCACCCGCATCGTCGTCCTCAACAAGGCCGACGTGCCCGAGGCGCGCGACCTCGCCGAGATGGTCAAGCCGATGCTCGAGGAGCGGGGACTCGAGGTGCACATCGTCAGCGCCGTCGCGCACATCGGCCTCAAGGAGCTGTCGTTCGCGCTGGCCCGTCACGTCGCCGAAGCTCGGGCAGAGCTCGAGGCCGAGGTCGTCGAGCGGCCGCGCACGATCATCCGACCCAAGGCCGTGGACGACTCCGGCTTCACCGTGCGTCGCGAGAACACCAGCGAGGGCGAGATCTTCCGCGTCCTCGGCGAGCGTCCGACCCGGTGGATCCGGCAGACCGACTTCTCCAACGACGAGGCCGTCGGCTACCTCGCCGACCGGCTCAACCGCCTCGGTGTCGAGGACGAGCTGTTCAAGGCCGGTGCCGTCGCCGGCTCGACCGTCGTCATCGGTCCCGAGGAGAACTCCGTCGTCTTCGACTGGGAGCCGACCATGGCCGCGGGTGCCGAGCTGCTCACCGGTCCGCGCGGCACCGACCTGCGCCTCGACGAGTCCGACCGCAAGACCCGCAGCCAGAAGCGCGAGGAGTTCCACGGCCGCAAGGACGCCCAGACCGCCGCGCGCGAGGAGCTCGCGGCCGAGCGCCGGGCCGGGCACTGGGCGACGGTGCGCGACGGCGACGAGGACGAGTCCGCCGGCACCGGCGACGCGTGAGCGGTGACCGTGGGCACTGAGGCGGTCCTGCGCGCCGCGGTGGGCGAGGCCCGCCGCGTCGTCGTCAAGGTCGGTTCGTCCTCGCTGACCGGCCCGGGCGGTGGCGCCCTCGACGAGGCCCGCCTCGTCGGCCTCGTCGACGAGCTCGCTCGCGTGCGGGCGCGCGGGGGAGAGGTCGTCCTCGTCTCCTCCGGTGCCATCGCTGCCGGCCTCGGCCCACTCAGCCTGAACCGGCGGCCCCGCGACCTCGCGACCCAGCAGGCGGCGGCGAGCGTCGGGCAGGGAGCCCTCGTCGCGGCCTACGCTCGGGCCTTCGCGCGACACCACCTCACCGTGGGCCAGGTCCTGCTCACGGCCGACGACGTCACCCGGCGCACGCACTACACCAACGCCCGGCGCACCCTCACCCGCCTGCTCGACCTTGGCATCGTGCCCGTCGTCAACGAGAATGACACCGTCGCGACCCAGGAGATCCGCTTCGGCGACAACGACCGGCTCGCCGCCCTCGTCTCGCACCTCGTCGGTGCCGACGCGCTCGTCCTGCTCACCGACGTCGATGCCCTGTATGACGGCCCGCCCACCCGAGCGGGTTCGTCACGGATTCCCGCGGTCCTGTCACCGGCCGACCTCGACGGAGTCGAGATCGGCGGCACCGGCTCGAGCGTCGGCAGCGGTGGCATGACGACCAAGGTGGAGTCGGCCGGCATCGCCGGCGCGGCCGGCATACCAACTGTGCTCACGCGGCTCGCGGACGCTGGACGTGCGCTGGCGGGGGAGGACGTCGGCACGGTGTTCGCGCCGGGGTCGCGCACCAAGGCATCCCGTCAGCTGTGGATCGCGCACGCGACCGCGCCACGTGGCCGACTCGTCGTCGACGACGGCGCGGTCGCGGCACTGACGAAGCGGCGCACGTCGCTCCTGCCCGCGGGGATCGTCGAGGTGCAGGGGACGTTCACCGGCGGCGACCCCGTCGACGTGTGCGCCCCGGACGGGCGAGCGGTGGCCCGCGGCCTCGTGAACTACTCGTCGAGCGAGCTACCGCCGATGTTGGGGCGGACGACGCACGAGCTCGCGCGTGACCTCGGTGCGGCCTACGAGCGCGAGGTCATCCACCGCGACGACCTCGTCCTGCTCTGACCGCCGTCCCGATCTCACCCCATCGGACGGTTCGGGACGAGGCCGCTGTCCCGATGTCACCCCATCGGACGGTTCGGGACGAGGCGGCCGTCCCGATGTCACCCAATTGGACGGTTCGGGACGACGCTTTGCCAAGTGCTGACCAACTCCTCATCCGCTGCTCACCCGGGCAGGCGAGTCACTGAGGCAGCCTCGTGGTCATGATGACGATCACCCGACGGGCCAGCCGCTTCACCTCCGCCACCGTTCTCGCCACCGGACTGCTGCTTGGCGCGCAGGCCCAGGCCCAACCCGACACCCAGCCCCGCACGGCCCCGGGAGCGACCGCGCTCGAGACCCGCACCGCGGCCCTGCCGGAGTGCGCCCTGTCGAGCCTGCCGCCCGAGGCCACGGACACCGCGAACCTCATCAAGGCCGGCGGGCCCTTCCCCTACAGCGCCGACGGCGGCGTCTTCCAGAACCGGGAGGGTCTGCTCCCGCCGAAGACGACCGGCTACTACCACGAGTACACCGTGGAGACACCCGGCTCGCCGGACCGCGGCGCACGGCGCATCGTGACCGGCGGAGCTCCGCTCACCGACCCGCCGAACTGGTACTACACCGCCGACCACTACGCATCCTTCTGCACGATCACCGGCGTCTGAGGGGGCGCGCACGCACACGCTGGTGCCCGGCCGGCATACCGCAACGAGGGTCCGGCGTCAGCGGATCTGCTCGACCTCGAACTGCATCCGCGGGTTCGCGATCTCTTCCTGCGACTGGACGAGCTGCAGCTCGCGCCGGCCCGAGTCCAGCGTCCGCTGCAGCAGGTCGAAGACGCTCGACACCGTCCGGCCGAGCGCGACTGCGGCGTCACCGGTCTGGAGCAGGTGCGTCGTGAACAGCGCCGCCGTGACGTCGCCGGAACCGTTGGCCTTCATCGGCAGGTGCGGGGTCCGAACGATCCACGCGCCGTCGCCGTGGACGGCGAGCATCTCGATCGTGTCGGCGGGTCGGTCCGGCCGCAGCACCGACGTCACGAGCACCGTCGACGGACCCATGTCCCGGGCTCGGTCCACCGAGGCGAGCGTGTCCTCGAGCGTCTCGGGCTCGGTCTCGGTGAGGAACCCCAGCTCGAACTGGTTCGGGGTGATGAGGTCGGCCGCCGGCACGACCCGCTCGCGCAGCAGCACCGGGATCGCTGGGTGGACGAAGCACCCTGACTTCGCGTTGCCCATCACCGGGTCGCAGGCATAGATCGCGTCCGGGTTGGCGGCCTTGACCCGGGCCACCGCGTCGAGGATGACGTCGCCGATCTCCTCGCCGCCCTGGTAGCCCGACAGCACCGCGTCGACCTCCGCCAGCGCCTCGCGCTCCTCGACGCCAGTGATGACGTCGCGCACGTCACCGGGAGCCATGAGCGGTCCGCGCCACGCGCCATACCCCGTGTGGTTGCTGAAGTGCACCGTGTTGACCGGCCACACCTCGACACCGAGGCGCTGCATCGGGAAGACCGCCGCGCTGTTGCCGACGTGGCCGTAGGCGACCGCGGACTGGATGGAGAGGATCGTCGTCACGTCCGCCATCCTCCCACCGCCGGTCGGACGATCAGGTATGCCGTCCCCTCGCGCTGTGCCTTCGGCGGTCGCGTATGCCGTCCGCTCGCCGTCCGGGTCGAACCGACGGACGTGCAATGGGTCACGGTTGTGGGAAGCATGCGGGGCCGCACGGGTCGGAGGACTCGATGGCTGGGCATTGCACGTCCGTCGGTCCAGCAGCGACCTACGCTGGAGCCATGGCTGCCGAGACTGCCGAGACGTTCGACCCCGCCACGGAGACCGCGGCGGGCGTCGGCGTGCTCGCGGCCCGCGCTCGCACCGCCTCGCTCACCCTCGTCGGGCTCTCCCGCGGCGACAAGGACGCGGCCCTGCACGCCATGGCCGACGCGCTCGAAGCCGCGACCGACACGATCGTCGCCGCCAATGCAAAGGACGTCGAACGCGGTCGCGCCGATGGCATGGCCGACGGGCTCGTCGACCGGCTCACCCTCGACGCCGAGCGGGTCGCCGCTTGCGCCACCGCCCTGCGCGACATCGCCGCCCTGCCCGACCCCGTCGGTGAGGTCGTCCGCGGCTCGACGCTCGCCAACGGCCTCCAGATCCGCCAGGTCCGCGTGCCCATGGGCGTCGTCGGCATCATCTACGAGGCCCGCCCCAACGTCACGGTCGACGCCGCCGGGCTCGGCCTGAAGTCGGGCAACGCCGTCATCCTGCGCGGCGGGTCCGCGGCCGAGGAGACCAACCGGGCGCTCGTCGCCGTCATGCGCGGCGCGCTCGAGAAGCAGGGGCTGCCCGCCGACGCGATCGGCCTCCTCGAGGGTGGCCGCGAGGCCGTCAGGGACCTCCTCACCGCGCGCGGGCTCGTCGACCTCATCATCCCGCGCGGGGGAGCGGGCCTCATCCAGACCGTCGTCACCGAGTCGACCGTCCCGGTCATCGAGACCGGCGTCGGCAACGTCCACGTCTACATCGACGCCGCGGCCGACCTCGACACGGCGCTCGCCATCACCGTCAACGCCAAGACCCACCGGCCGAGCGTGTGCAACGCCGCCGAGTCGCTCCTCGTCCACGAGTCCGTGGCCGCCGAGTTCCTGCCCCGAGTGCTCACGGCCCTCGCCGACAGCGGCGTCCGTCTCCACACGGATCCGGCGGCCGGCAGCGCGGCGGACGCGGCCGGCATACCGCACGACGACGCGACGGACGAGGACTGGGACACCGAGTACCTCGCCCTCGAGATGGCCGTCGGCGTCGTCCCCGACCTCGACGCGGCCCTGGCGCACATCCGCGAGCACAGCAGCGGACACACCGAGGCGATCGTCACGCAGGACCGGGCAGCCGCGCGCCGGTTCACCACGGAGGTCGATGCTGCTGCGGTCATGGTCAACGCCTCGACGCGGTTCACCGACGGCGGCGAGTTCGGGTTCGGCGCCGAGATCGGCATCTCGACCCAGAAGCTCCACGCGCGCGGGCCGATGGCGCTGCCCGAGCTCACGACGACGAAGTGGATCGTCGAGGGCGACGGTCAGGTGCGCTGACCGCGCTGACCGCGCCGTCCCCGGGTCGTCACTCGATGAGACCCAGCGCCTGCACGGCGTTGACCGCGACGAGGAACCCGATGATCCCGAGGACCCACGCGAGCATCTCGTCCTTGGACCGCTGCAGCCAGTCGTTGACCTTGCCGAGCACCGGGGCGATCCGCTCGTGGAGCGAGAGCCGCAACCCGAGCAGGACCAGTGCCGGGACGATCATGACCACGACATACCCTGCGAGCAGCCCGGCATTGGCGGCGAACCCCAGCCCCGCGGTCGTGATGATGCCGACGGCGGCGAGGTAGGGGAGCATCGAGGCCGCCTCGATGACGCCGGCGACGAGCGCGATCGTGGCCACCGTCCCGAACGTCGCGTCGGGGCCGACGGCGCGCTGGCTGAGCTGCTCCATCCGGGTGGGCTTGCCGCCGCGCGCGGCACGACGGGCGGCCGAGCGCTTCTTGTCGAACCGGAAGCTGAGCAGGAAGAGCCCGACGCCGACGGCCAGCTGGCCCCACAGGAACGCCGGGCTGTCGGCGAGCGTGGCGAGGTCGTCGGAGAGGCCGGCGAGCGCGCTCGCGCCACCGAGGAGCACGAGCCCGAGGAGCCAGTAGAAGCCGGCGATGACGCCGAGGTAGGTGAGCACGGCCGCGATGCGCACACGTGGCTGCACGAGCATCCAGACGGGCACCCCGAGGGTGCCGAAGCTCGTGCTGTCGATGAGGGCGAGCACTGCCAGTCCGCCGAGTGCTGCGAGTTCCATGGTCCCTGACCCCTTTTTCAACACGTTTGTATCGGAACGATGCCTCCAGTGGACCATAACCGCACGGCTGTGTCAAAATAGCCGGATGCCCAAGGTTGTCGACCACGATGCCCGCCGCGCCGAGCTCGGCGCGGCCGTCCGTCGCGTCGTCGCCGACCACGGCGTGGCGGGTGCAACGGTGCGGGCCGTGGCGGCCGAGGCGGGCTGGTCCGTGGGAGCGCTGCGCTACTACTTCACGAGCCAGGACGAGCTGCTCGACTTCGCCGTGAACGACATGGTCGCGGGGGTGCCCGCACGCATACAGGACGTCCTCGACACGATGGAACCCGGCCTCGACCGTGCCATGGCGTTGCTCGTGCAGCTGCTCCCGCTCGACTCCGACCGGATCGCCGAGGTGCGCGTCTATCTCGCGTTCATGGCGCGCGAGCGGACACGAGACGGGCGACCGGAGCTGGCCGAAGCCGTGTGGCACGGCGAACGACACATCTGCGCCCTCGCCCTGGCCGATGTCAGGGGCGGGCCCTACCCGCGCCAGATCGGGGCCGTGCCGAAGGCGCTGCGAGATGACGTCGACGAGCTCCAGGTGTTCGTCGACGGCCTGAGCTTCCTCGGCGCGACCCTGCCCGAGAAGCTCACCCCGGCGCGAGCCAGGACCCTCCTGCGGGCTCGGCTGTCAGCACTTGCGCACGAGCCGAGCTAGGGGCGTGCCGACGGTCGCCGCCGCTGGTGACATATCGCGGTCGATAACCTTGCGCGTATGCTGCAGGTATGGACATCCGCGCGGCTCGCCTCGCTGCCGGGCTGAGCCAGTCGCAGCTCGCCCGGGCAGCCGGCGTGCCCCAACCGAACCTGTCGGCGTACGAGAACGCCCGGCGGTCCCCGTCCCCTGCGGTGTTGCGACGAATCCGCGAGGCACTTCACGTCCCTGCGGCGCGGCGCATCGATGTCCACCGGGGCGAGATCCGCGCGCTCGTGGCTGCCCACCGCGCCCGGGATGCGCGGGTCTTCGGGTCCGCCGCCCGAGGCGAGGACCGGGCGGGGTCCGACATCGACCTCCTCGTCGAGTTCTCCGACTCGGCGAGCCTGCTGGACGAGGTGGGCCTGCGTCTGGCTCTCACCGACCTGCTGCAGGTCGAGGTGGACGTGGTCGGGCTCGACACCTTGCGCGGTGACGTTCGTGCGCGCGTCCTGAGCGAAGCCGTCCCGGTGTGAGCGCCGATCCGGCCGCGAAGGCGCGAGACGCCGTGGAGCGCACCATCGCACTGTGCGATGTGCTGACCGATCTGGTGCGGATGCGCGAGGACGAGTTCGTGGCCGACGTCCGAACCCAATGGGCGGTCGAGCTGGGGCTGATCAGGATCGGCGAGACGATCAACCGAATCCCTGACGAGGTCTTGGACCGGTTTCCGGGACAGCCGTGGCGACAGATCGTGGCGATGCGCAACTTGGCCGTGCACCAGTACGACGACCTCGAGCCGCGGCGGGTGTGGCGCACGGTGATCGGGGACGTCCCCGCGCTTCGCGCCTACTTGGCCGAGGTCGTCCGCCAGGAACTGTGAGCCAGCGACGCTCAGGTGGCTCCGTCGGGTCGCCGGCCCTTCTCGAGGGAGTCGTGGGCGATGAAGTAGGACGGCCGGGCTTGCATCGCGGCATACATCCGCCCGACGTACTCACCGAGGATGCCGAGCGCGAGCAGCTGCACGGCCCCCACCGCCGAGACGATGACGACCGTCGACGTCCAGCCGGGGAGGGCGTGGTCGAGCAGCCGCGCGATGAGGGCATAGGCCAGCACGCAGAGCGAGGCAAGACCGCCGAGGAGCCCCAGCCACGTCGCGAACCGCAGCGGTGCGAGGGAGAACCCCGTCACCGAGTCGACCGAGAGGCGCAGCATCTTCGACAGCGGGTACTTCGAGGTGCCGGCCGCGCGTTCCTCGCGGGCATAGCCGACCGTCCCCGACGGGAACCCCAGTGCCGGCACGACGAACCGCAGCACCCGGCCGGACTCGGGCAGGGAGTTCACCGCGTCCACCGTGGCGCGCGACATGAGCCGGTAGTCGCCGGCGTCCACGTGGGCGTCGATGTCGCTCACCTTGCGGATCAGCCGATAGAAGACGCGCGCCGAGCCCCGCTTGAACGCGGTGTCGCTCGAGCGGTCCTCGCGCACGCCGTAGACGACGTCGACACCGTCCTCGCGGGCGATGCGCAGCATCTCGGGGATGACCTCCGGTGGGTCCTGGAGGTCGGCGTCGAGGGTGACGACGTAGTCCCCCCGGGCCCGGTCGAGGCCGGCGGAGATCGCGGCCTGGTGGCCGGCGTTGGCACGCAGCCGCAGCACCCGCAGCTGCGGCCAGTCGCGCCGCAGCCGTTCGAGGACCAGGGGAGTCGCGTCACTGCTGCCGTCGTCGACGGCGACGATCTCGTATGCCGTGCCCAGGCCGTCCGCGATCGGCCGCAGCCGCTCGACGAGCAGGGGGAGGACGTCCTCCTCGTTGAACATCGGGATGACGATGCTCAGCGTCACGGGAGCGTCGGGGGTCGGCGCGGACATGGGGTTCAGCGTAGGGGGAGGGGCGCAGACGACGAGAGCGCACGGCATACCGAAGGCCCCCGATGTATGAGATCGGGGGCCTGCGGCACTGGGTCACACCCTGTGTGGTGAGCCGGTCGGTCCCGGCGGGCGTACCCGCCGAGGGTGCCACGCGACATTGGCGCCGCCCCGGTCTCCCGGGACGAACTTCGGCTCGGGCCGTCGGCCGCGGTGTGCCCCGCGATGTCGCTCACGGTGTGGGGTTGCCCCCAGATCCGACCCCGGTCGCCCGGTGCCGGCGGCACAGCCGTTCTCCTTCGACCCGACTCCCGACGCGAGCCGGAGTGGCTCCCGGCGGGTGTTCGTGGGGTCCTGTCTAGCGCCCAAACCGGTTGGGACGCAACCTGATCGGAGGCTTTCTCGATGAACGGCTCCGCCCGCGCGTGTCGTCCACAGTCTGCCGACGACCGTCGTGCTCCCGTGCACAGGCCTGTGGACGAAGCCGGTGGACAACTCGCCCCAGCCGGGCCGGGTAGGCTGGCGTCCATGACGTCGTATGCCGCCCGTGTCCTCACCAGCGAGGAAGTCGTGAACGAGCTGCCGCTGCCCGCGTGGGGATTCGGAGTGCTCGCCCTCGTCATCTTCGCCATCCTGCTGGCGGTCCTCTGGGCGTTCCGCGGCAACGCGCAGAAGTACACGCCGGACAGTGAGCGCAACGACCACCACTCGACCGAGCTCGCGCACGCCCACGGCGGCACGATGCACGACGAGACCGAGGCCAAGCGCTGAGCGCAGTGCCCGAGCAGGCGCAGTCGACGCCCGTGGCGCGCCGTCGACTCGGTGTCATGGGTGGCACCTTCGACCCGATCCACCACGGACACCTCGTCGCCGCGTCCGAGGTGCAGTCGCTGTTCGACCTCGACGAGGTCATCTTCGTGCCGACGGGTCAGCCGTGGCAGAAGGCGGACCGGGACGTCAGCGAGCCCGAGCACCGCTACCTCATGACCGTGGTCGCGACGGCGTCGAACCCGCGCTTCCAGGTGAGCCGGGTCGACATCGAGCGCGATGGCCCGACCTACACCATCGACACGCTGCGTGACCTGCGGCGGCTCTATCCCGAGGACGAGCTGTTCTTCATCACGGGAGCGGACGCCCTCGCGCAGATCCTGTCGTGGAAGGACGCCGACGAGCTGTTCGAGCTCGCGCACTTCATCGGCGTCACCCGGCCCGGCTACGAGCTGTCCGAGTCCGGCCTGCCGGACGACAAGGTCACCCTCCAGGAGGTGCCGGCCATGGCGATCAGCTCGACGGACTGCCGTGAGCGCGTCGCCGACGGCGAGCCGGTCTGGTACCTCGTGCCCGACGGGGTCGTCCAGTACATCAACAAGCATCGTCTGTATGCCGCCGCGCCGGCTGCGCCTCCGGGCGCACCTGCCGCTCCGGCGAAGGAGTCCCGTGACAGCCTCTGAACGTTCCCTCCAGCTGGCTCGCGCCGCCGCCCACGCGGGCGCGGACAAGCTCGCGACGACGATCGTCGGCATCGACGTGAGCGAGCAGCTCGCCCTCACCGATGTCTTCGTCATCGCCTCGGCCGAGTCCGAGCGCCAGGTCGGTGCCGTCGTCGACGCCATCGAGGACTCGCTGCGCGAGCTCGACGCCAAGCCGGTGCGCCGCGAGGGCCAGCGCGACGGTCGGTGGGTGCTCATCGACTTCGGTGACATCGTCGTGCACGTCCAGCACGACGACGAGCGCGAGTTCTACGAGCTCGAGCGGCTCTGGAAGGACTGCCCCGAGATCGACCTCGGCGTTGTCGGCACCGAGCAGAGCAGCCGGTGACCGCATCTGGCCCGCGCCGGCTCGTCGTGCTCCGTCACGGCGAGACCTCGCACAACGCCGCGGGTATCTGGCAGGGCCAGCTCGACTCGCCGCTGTCCGAGCGCGGCATCGCCCAGGCCGCCGCCGCGGCCACCGCCGTCGCGGCACTGCGCCCCGTGCGCGTCGTCGCCTCCGACCTCGCCCGCGCCGCCGACACGGGGCAGACGGTGGCACGCGTCGACGACATCCCGTTCTCGACCGACCCGCGCTTCCGCGAGATCCACGCCGGCGCGTGGCAGGGGCTCACCGGTGACGAGGTTCGCGCGGGCTACCCCGAGGACATGGACCGACTGCTGCGCGGCGAGGACTTCAAGCGCGGTGGCGACGGCGAGTCCGTCGCCGACGTCGCCGCGCGCTGCCGCGCCGGGGTCGAGGACCTGCTCGCCGAGCTCGGGCCGGGGGAGTGCGCCGTCATCGCGACCCACGGTGTCGCCGGGAGGGCGCTCGCGGCCGACCTCGTCGGCATCGACCAGCGCACGTCGTGGCTCGCCCTCGGTGGCCTCGGCAACTGCCACTGGGCCGAGCTCGTCGAGGGGCGCTCCGGGTGGCGGATCCAGACGTGGAACCAGTCGGCCGCTGCGGCCGGAGCCCGAGGCGACGACCTCGCCTAAACCCCGATTTGTTTGCGGGCCGGAGCCCGTCGTAAACTTCTGCAGTTCCCGCAAGGGACGCCCCGCATCGGGGCGGCTCGGGGCATTGGCGCAGTTGGTAGCGCGCTTCCATGGCATGGAAGAGGTCAGGAGTTCGAATCTCCTATGCTCCACATCTCGAAGGGGCCGGACGACACGTCCGGTCCCTTCGTCGTTGTCCGTATGCCGTCCGCTCGCCAGCCGTGGCGCAAGCCGGGTGAGTGGTCGGGCGCGTTCTGCGAGGATCGCGGGCGTGACTGTGCAGCTGCGCCGCCTCGGCAGGGACGACAAGGATGCGAGCCTGCGGCTCAGCCGCGAGGCCTTCGGCGGGGGAGCGCCGCCGACCCCACCACCGGCACCGGGCACCCCCGCGTCGTCGGAGCCGGCACAGGATGAGACGTGGCCGGCGGACGGGGTCACCTCCTTCGGCGCGTTCGACGGCGGTGAGCTCGTCGCGAAGGCGAGCGGGCGGGCATACGAGAGCGTCTTTCACGGGCGGCGCGTCGCCACGTGCGGCGTCGCCGGGGTCACCGTGGCTGCGGAGCACAGGGGGAGCGGGCTGCTGCGTGAGCTCCTCAGGGCCGTCGTCGCCGACGGGCGCGACCGCGGCGCCGTCATCTCGACGCTCTTCCCGACCGCTCCGGGGATCTATCGCGGGTTCGGGTGGGAGCTCGTCGGCGAGCTCACCGGTGTCGCCGTGCCGACGGCGGCCCTGGCCCAGGTGCGCCGGCCGGCCGGGATCCGCACCCGGCGCGCCACCGCCCGCGACTTCACCACCGTCCGCGACCTCTACGCGTGCTGGGCCTCGGTGCGCAACGGACCGCTCACCCGGGATGGTGTCCTCTTCCCCGCGGACGCCGACGCCTGGCTCGCCGGGTTCACGGCGGTGACCCTCGCGATCGCCGACCGTCCGAACGGCGGCGAGGAGGTCCAGGGCGTCCTCGCGTGGCAACGCGGCCAGGGCTACGGACCCGAGGCGACGATCACGGCGGACGACCTCTTCTGGACGACGGCCGCGGCCCGCGACGCCCTCCTCGCGACCCTGGGCACGTTCGCCTCCGTCACCGGCACGACCCGGATCGAGACCAGCGGCACCGCCGAGCTCGATGTCGCCCTGCCGATGACGGCGACCACCATCGTGCACCGCGCGCCGTACATGCTTCGCATCATCGACGTCCCCGGTGCGCTCGCGGCCGTCTCGCCCGCGCCGGGGGTCACCGGCGCGACCACGTTCGCTGTCGCCGGTGACGACCTCGCCGGGACGGACGGCACCTACCGCCTCGACGTCACGGACGGTGCGCTGTCGTGCACGCGGCTCGATGAGCCGGCAGGGGAGGCGGCAGTCGCGTTCACCCCGCGCGGGCTCGCGCTCACGTGGGCCGGGGTCATGCCCGTGGAGAGTGTCGTCGCCGCCGGCCTCGCGACGGCGAGGTCCGACGGCGACGGTGCGCGGGCGGCATACAGGCTGTGGGACACGCTGGGGCTCAGTCGCCCCGTGCACATCCGCGACTACTTCTGAGCGACGCCTGACGCAGATTGCGCGCGGTGACGCAGAGATATCCGCGTCACCACGCGCAATCTGCGGCCACGCCCGCGTGGCTCGCCGATCAGTTCAGGGCCGAGCCGAAGCCGCCGGCGGCGGGGTCGGTCGCGTCCTGGCGGGGCGCGGTGCCGGGTGCCGGGTCAGCCGCGTCCTCCTCGGCCCGCGCGGCACTCGGGGCGGGGGTGCTCAACTCGGCCACGGCAGCGTCGTGGACGGTCGCGAGGTCGGCGTCGGGCGCGGTCGGCGGGGTGAGCCCCTCGGGGGTGTACCACTCGTCCGCGCCCTCGTAGCGCACCCGCGTCATGGGGGTCTCGCCGTCGAGCGCGGTCTCGACCTCGACGCGGCCGGTGATCGTGCCGACCTCGGTCGTCATGATTCCGCCCTCACGGGCGTCGATGGTCGTGCTGCGGGGTGCGGCCTCGGTGTCGGTCATCGTCGGTCCTCTCAGGCGCAGGAGTTGAGCTGGTTGGTCAGGGCGGTCTTCTCGCTCGACTGCAGCGAGAGGCCCCAGCGGTACTTCGTCGCGACCCACATCTTCGCGTAGGTGCAGCGGTAGCTCGTTCGGGTCGGCCACCACGTCGACGGGTCCTGGTCGCCCTTGCTGCGGTTCGAGGATGCCGAGACGGCGATGAGCTGCGGCCCGTTGAGGTCGTTCGCGAACGACTGGCGCTGGCTCGTCGTCCACGACTTCGCGCCGGAACGCCATGCCTCGGCGAGAGGCACGACGTGGTCGATGTCGACACCGGAGGCCGTCGAGATCGTGACGCCGTCGTACTCGCTGAACCACGTCCCGCGCGTCGGGTAGCACGACGAGTCGACCGCGACGTTGTCGCCGTCGCGCTTGAGGACCGTCTCGCGGGTGTTGCACGTCGAGCCCGAGGGTGTGGTCCACGTGGGGAACAGGTCGCGGCTGTAGCCGGTCATCGTGCCCTCGGCCTCGACCGGCAGGGCGGCGAGCTGGGACTTCGCGGTCGTCGTGGACGGGATGCCGGGCGGGGCGGCGGTGGCCGAGGCGCTGGACGGCGTGAGCGCCCAGAACGAGGCAACGGTGACGGTGACGAGGGTGGTGCGGGACAGGTGACGTGGCAGGTGCATGGTTGCGACGCTAGGACGCGCACCGCGACCTGCCGGTGGCTCGCACGTGAGTGTCCGGCAAAGCCTTCGTCAAGGCTTGGTCAAGACCAGCGGCGCCCGTGCTGCCACACCGGGCTCAGGCCGTCCAGACGCCGGAGGAGCCGCGTCGGTGCGAGTCGAGCAGGTGGGTGTCGACGATGCCGATGGCCTCCATGAGCGCGAACATCGTCGTCGGTCCGACGAAGGTGAACCCCTTGCGTTTCAACGCCTTCGACAGCGCCACGGACTCCGGTGAGGTCGTGGGCACCTCAGCGACCGTGCGCGGCCGCGGCGTGTCGCCCGGTGCGAACGACCACACGTATGCCGCGAGGTCGCCTTCGGGGTCGTCGCGCAGCGCCAGCGTGGCGCGGGCGTTCCGGATCGTCGCGAGGACCTTGGCGCGGTTGCGCACGATGCCGGCGTCGGCCATGAGGCGGGCGACGTCGTCGTCACCGAAGTCGGCGACGACCTCTGGGTCGAACCCGGCGAACGCCTCGCGGAACGCCGGACGCTTGCGCAGGATCGTCGCCCACGACAGCCCGGACTGGAACGCCTCGAGTGAGAGCCGCTCGAAGACGCCGCGCTCGTCGCGCACCGGCATGCCCCACTCGGTGTCGTAGTACTCGCGCAGCATCGGGTCGACCGAGGCCCACACCGGCCGGGCCAGACCGTCCTCGCCCACGACGACACCGGGCGCACCGCCACCGGCCGCGGACGGCATACGGCCGTCGCCGGCAGCCACGTCGCTCACGCGAGCTTCCCGCGGGCCTCGACCACGGCCTCGACGAACTCGTGCGGGTCCGCGACCGACACCCCGAGCCGGCCACCGCGGTGCACGAGCGTCGCCATCGGCCCACCGACCCGGTAGGCCCACTTGCCGCGGCCCTCCCAGCGCACCCCCCAGCCGTAGCCGACACCGTCGACGTGGTCGCCGACCCCGACGTCGGTGACGTCCGACATGGGCACCGTCTTCGCGGCGAGAGGGTAGGTGACCCGGACGGCGGCGTCGGTGACGGTCACGATGACTGGGCCGCGCGCGACGAGCCAGCCGAGCCCGCCGAGGACGAGCAGGGTGAGCAGGCCGACAAGCACCGACCAGCCGCCGAGGGAGGCGATGCTCAGGGCGCAGACGACGCCGACGGTCGCGATGAGGGCGCCCACGACAACGAGCGGCTTCATCGGCCGCACGACGGAGCGGTAGCGCGGTGCGCCGAGGGCCGTGGCATCGGCCGGGGTCGCGTCGGACATGGCAGGGGACTTCCTCGTGGTGCTGTCGACCGGGCTCTGAGTCATGCGGTGACTCGTCCCCGGGCGTTCAGTTCCCGGGCGTTCAATTGGGTGAGTTTTTCACGGCTGGACGTCATGGCGCGGCTCGCAGGGTGATGACGGGGATCTGCGGGTCGGCGCCGACCCGCACCGGCGGGCCCCACGTGCCGGCGCCGCGGCTGGTGATCACGGGGACTCCGTCGATGGCGGCCTGCCCCTCCAGCATGGGCTGCTGGAGCGGAACGAGCAGGTCGAACGGCCAGACCTGACCACCATGGGTGTGCCCGGAGAGCTGGAGGTCGACGCCTCGGCCGCTCGAGTCCAGGGCCATGCGGGGCTGGTGCGCGGCATACAGGGTGAACGCGTCAGTGGTGCCCGCGAGTGCCCGGTCCGGGTCGGGCGCCCACTGACCGGTGCCATCGTGGTCGTGCACGCCGGCGAGCCGGATGGTGGCGCCGTCGCGGGCCAGGGTCGTCGACTCGTTCTCGAGCACTGTCACCCCGAGGCGCTCCCACTCGGCGAGCCACTCGCGGGTCGTGCCGGTGTAGAGCTCGTGGTTGCCGATGACGGCGAAGACACCCAGCGGCGCGTCGAGCTCTGCGAGCGGGGCCACCTCGGTGCGGTGCCGCTGGAACGGCGCGTCGACGACGTCACCGGAGAGGACGACGAGGTCGGGTCGGGCGGCGTTGACCCGGTCGACGACCTGCTGGGTGAAGTCCTTGCCGTGGACGACGCCGGCGTGCAGGTCGGTCACGAGCGCGATGCGCATGCCGTCGAAGGCTGCTGGCAGGCCGGGGGAGTCGTGGGTCATCGCGGTGACCTGCGGGTCGCGCGCCTGAGCGATGCCGTATGCCGTCGCGCCGAGTGCCGCTGTCGTCACGCCGACCGCTGCGGCGCGGTTGACGCGGCGCAGCACGACGGTGCGGCGCTCGCGGCGGTGCTCACCCCGCAGGACGGCCCAGAGGCTGAGCGCGACGAGCTGGGCGATGGCGAGCCCGAGGACGAGGTAGAGCGCGACGACGAGCCAGGAGAGCGCGACGAAGGCCACGGGCCGGGTGTCATCGGCGCTGCCCCACCGCAGGCCCCCGGCCTGGGCGAGCACCGCGAGCCCGGTGAGGACCACGAGCAGCGCGCTCACGGCATACCGCCACCGCGTCGACCACCGCGGCGCCACGACAAGGCGCCGATGGAGCCAGAAGGTGAGCAGGCCGACGAGAGTCAGCGCGATCAGGGCAACGGGCAGCACACCTGGTCCAGGGTCGTCGTGATGGGGACCTCATCGTCGCACTCGTGCATTCCGCGGTGATCCGTGGTCTCATGGTGGGGTCCGTCATCACTACCTGAAGTAGGTTCAATGAAGAGCCTCCACGTCGACGTCCTCATCGTCGGAGCCGGGCTGTCCGGGGTGGGCGCGGCCTCACGGCTCGTCCAGGAACGCCCCGACGCGACGTTCGCCGTCCTCGAGTCGCGCGAGGCCATGGGCGGCACGTGGGACCTCTTCCGCTACCCGGGCATCCGGTCCGACTCGGACATGGTGACGTTCAGCTACCCGTTCCGACCGTGGACGCGCGACGAGACCCTCACCGACGGCGCGACGATCCGCGAGTACATCGCCGACACGGCCCGCGAGCAGGGGATCGAGGACCGCATCCGCTACGGCCAGCGCGTCATCTCGGCGTCGTGGTCGTCGGCGACGGCGCGGTGGTCGGTGCGCGCCGAGACCGACGAGGGACTGCTCGAGCACACCGCCCGCTTCCTCTACGTCTGCACCGGCTACTACTCCTACGAGAGCGGTCACGTCGTCGACTTCCCCGGGCAGGAGACCTTCGGCGGGACCGTGATCCACCCGCAGTTCTGGCCGCAGGACTTCGACCCGACGGGCAAGCGCATCGTCGTCATCGGGTCGGGCGCCACGGCGATCACGCTCATCCCCGCGCTCGCCGAGCAGGGGGCGGAGCACGTGACGATGCTGCAGCGCAGCCCGACCTACGTGCTGCCCGTGCCGGGGCGTGACGACATCGGACGGGCGGTGCGGCGCGTGCTGCCGGAGCGGGCGGCATACCGCACCGTGCGCGCGTGGAACGTCGTGCGCAACGTTGCGCTGTACGAAGGCAGCCGGCGGTTCCCCGGAGCAGTGCGCAAGGGGATCGCGGCGCTCAATGCGCGCGGCGTCGGGCGGGCGATGGTGCGGGAGCACTTCACCCCGCGCTACGACCCCTGGGACCAGCGGCTGTGCGTCGTGCCCGACGGGGACCTGTTCCGGACGCTGCGGCGTGGGGACCGGGCGTCGGTCGTCACCGACACCATCGAGACGTTCACGCCGCGGGGGATCCGGACCTCGAGCGGGCGCGAGCTCGAGGCGGACGCCATCGTCACCGCGACCGGGCTGCGCATCGAGCTCGCCGGTGGCATCACGTTCCTCGTCGACGGCGAGCCCGTCGTGCCGGGTGAGCGGTTCCTCTACAAGGGGGCCATGCTCGACGGAGTCCCGAACCTCGCGCTGTGCATCGGCTACACGAACAACTCGTGGACGCTGCGCGCCGACCTCACGTCCCGGTTCGTCTGTGCGTTGCTCGGTGAGCTGCGCCGGCGCGGCGCCGATGCCGTGACCCCGCGTGCCGACCCTGGCATGGAGGAGGGCGAGATGCCGTTCTCGCTCACCTCGGGCTACGTGCAACGGGCCAAGGACCTCCTGCCGAAGCAGGGGCTGCGCGCTCCGTGGCAAGCCCGGCACAACTACCTCGTCGACCGCCGGCTCATGTCGGTGCGTCGTCTGGGTGACCCCGGGCTCGAGTACTCGGTCGTGCGGCGCGGCGGCGACGAGGTCGTGTCGACGTCGGATGCGCCCGGGGAGGAGCAGGCGCAGGACCCCGGCGTGATCGAGGCGGCGGCCGCACTGTCGGCCGCGGTCGCGGCGTCGGCGGCCGTCGTCGCGGGCGCGGAGCTTGCCGACGGGCCCGACGCCGAGACCGCGCCGTCGTAGGGGCTTCCTAGACTCGAGGTCATGCCCCTCTCCATCGGTGCCCACGTCGACCAGACCGACCCGCTCGCCGAGGCTGCCGCGCGCGGCACTGACCTCGTCCAGTTCTTCCTCGGTGACCCGCAGGGCTACAAGGGCCCGGAGATCCGGTATGCCGGTGGGGCCGACGGTCTGCGCGCGGACGCCGAGGCCGCGGGAGTCGCGCTCTATGTCCACGCGCCGTACGTCATCAACGTCGCGACGACGAACAACCGGATCCGGATCCCGTCGCGCAAGCTGCTCCAGCAGCACGTCGACGCCGCCGCCTCGATCGGCGCTCGCGGCCTCATCGTCCACGGCGGCCACGTGAACAAGGGGGACGACCCGGAGGTCGGCTTCGACAACTGGCGCAAGGCCATCGAGGCCACCGACCTCACAGTGCCGCTCCTGCTCGAGAACACCGCCGGCGGCGACAACGCCATGGCGCGCTACCTCGACCGCATCGCGCGCGTGTGGGACGCGATCGGCTCGGCATCCCAGGCCGAGATGGTCGGGTTCTGTCTCGACACCTGCCACGCCCACGCGGGCGGCAACGCCCTCGAGACGGTCGTCGAGGATGTGCGCGCCATCACTGGACGGATCGACCTCGTCCACTGCAACGACAGTCGCGACGCCTTCGACTCGGGCGCGGACCGGCACGCCAACTTCGGCGCCGGGCAGATCGACGCCGACCTGCTCGCGTCGGTGGTGCGCGACGCGGGGGCGCCGGTGGTGTGCGAGACGCCGGGCGGCGCGGAGGAGCACAGGGCCGACTTCGCCTGGCTGCGCGACCGCCTCTGACGTCGGCCTCGAGGCCCACGGCGCGCGGGCTCGAGCGAGTCACCGATTGGTCAGCCGACCACCCCTCGGTGCTCGCCTCGGCCATCGGTGACTCGCTCGTCGCGGGGCCAGCGCTCGACTCAGCGCAGCAGGGGTGACACGGCGCGAATGAGGTCGTCGGCGGTGTGGGCTGCAGGCCCCTCGAACTCGCCGATCTCGAGTCCGACGACGTCGAGCCCCGACAGGGCCGATGCGCAGGCAGCCACGTCGTCGAGGGTGAGTCCGTCGGCGACGCGGTAGTCGGTGGCGACGATGCCCGGTTCGAGGACGTCGCAGTCGATGTGCACGAAGACGGGTCGGTCCCCGACCGTCTCGGCGAGCCGCTGCGCGAGACCCGGGCCGCTCGCCACCCATGCCGGGCTGCCCTGCTCGAGGCGGGTCACCTCAGCCGGGTCGACGTCGCGAGCGCCGACGAGGACGGCCTGTGAGTCGGGCAGGCCTGCGCCGAGCCCGCTGTCCCACCAGCCCAGGGGACCGGAGTAGGCCATGCCGCCGAGGAAGCCGGTCGGCGTGCTGTCGGGGACATGGATGTCGGCGTGCGCGTCGAACCAGACGACGACGGTCTCGGGCCGGTGCCGCAGCACCGCGGGAATCGTGGCGAGCGCGACGACGCAGCGGGTGTTCGCTGCCACGAGCTGCTGACCTGTGGCCAGGACCTCGTGGGCGGCGCGGGCCATCGTGGTCAGGTCGGCCCGGGCTCGGTCGAGCTCGACGTCCCAGGCCGTCGGCTCGGCGGGGACCGGCGTGCCGACCGTCCTCACCCCGCGACCGGTCGCCTCGGCGAAGGCGCGAGCCAGCTCCGGTGACGCCGCCATCGCCCGGTCGTTGTGGTCGCCGGCCGGGCCGACGTAGCAGAGGATGTCGCTCGCGCTCATGGTTCGACACAAACAGACATCCCCGGTCCTCACAAGGGCGTGAGATGCGCCGCCCTTGTGAGGACCGGGGCGAGGCAGGGCCGGGCCGGGTCAGGCAGTGAGGAAGGCTCTGGCGCTGGCCTCGGGGGTGAGGTCGAGGCGTCGCAGCAGCTGGGCGTTGAGCGCGACGACGACGGTCGAGGCCGACATGAGGATCGCGCCGACGCTCATCGGCATGACGAACCCGACGGGCGCGAGCACCCCGGCCGCAAGTGGCACGGCGGCGAGGTTGTAGCCGGCGGCCCACCAGAGGTTCTGCTTCATCTTGCGGTATGCCGCCCGCGACAACTGGATCACCGACAGCACCGAGCGCGGGTCGGACGAAGCGAGGATGACCCCCGCCGAGCCGATGGCGACGTCCGTGCCGGCGCCGATGGCGATGCCGACATCGGCCTGCGCCAGAGCGGGTGCGTCGTTGACGCCGTCCCCGACCATGGCGACCTTGCGGCCCTCGCCCTGGAGCTCGGCGACCTTGGCCGACTTGTCCTCGGGACGCACCCCGGCGTAGACGCGGTCGATGCCGAGCTCGTCGCCGACGGTGCGGGCCACGGCTTCGGCGTCGCCGGTGATCATGACGACCTCGACGCCGGCGGCGTGGAGTGCGTCGACCGCCTGCTGGGACTCCGGGCGGACCTCGTCGGCGAGCCGCAGCGCACCGATGACCTCGCCGTCGCGCAGGACGTGCAGGATGATCGCCCCCTCCTCCCGCCACGACTGTGCGACCGGCAGCTCGCTGACACCGCGCTCGTCGAGCAGGTGCGGCCCGCCGACCTCGACGGTCGCGCCGTCCACGGTCGCGCGCACGCCCACCGCCGGCGAGCTCGCGAAGTCGCGGGACGCCGGCACCGAGAGTCCACGCTCGCGGGCCGAGCCGACGATGGCCCGGGCCAGCGGGTGCTCGCTGTCGGACTCCGCGGCGGCCGCGAGGGACAGCACGTCGTCCTCGGTGTGGCCACCGCTCGGCTCCACGGCGGTGACGGTCGGCTCGCCCTTGGTCAGCGTGCCGGTCTTGTCGAAGAGGACGGTGTCGACGGTGCGCATCGACTCCAGGGCCAGCCGGTCCTTGACGAGGACGCCGCCCTTGGCGGCGCGCTCGGTCGCGATCGAGACGACGAGGGGGATGGCGAGCCCGAGGGCGTGGGGGCAGGCGATGACGAGGACGGTGATGGCGCGCACGACCGCGCTGTCCGGCATACCCAGCGCCGTCCACACGACCGCGGTGATGACGGCGGCACCCAGGGCGAACCAGAAGAGCAGCGCGGCAGCCCTGTCCGCGAGGCGCTGCGCCCGCGACGACGAGGCCTGCGCCTCGCTGACGAGCTTCTGGATGCCGGCCAGGGCCGTCTGGTCCCCGGTCGCGGTGACCTCGACCCGCAGGCCGGAGTCGGTGGCGACGGTGCCAGCGACGACGTCCTCGCCGACCTCACGACGGACCGTGCGCGACTCGCCGGTGATCATCGACTCATCCATGCTCGCCGACCCGTCGACGATGCGGCCGTCCGCGGGCACGGACGCGCCGGGCCGCACCACGACGACGTCGCCGACGGCCAGGTCGGCGGGGGAGACGGTGACGACATCGTCGCCCACGACCTTCTCGGCCTCGTCCGGCAGCAGCGCCGCGAGCGAGTCCAGGGCCGACGTCGTCTGCGCGAGCGAGCGCATCTCGATCCAGTGGCCGAGCAGCATGATGACGACGAGGAGCGCGAGCTCCCACCAGAAGTCGAGCTCCATGTCGAGGATGCCGAGCGTCGCGCCCCACGACGACACGAACGCGACGGTGATCGCGAGCCCGATGAGGAGCATCATCCCGGGCTTGCGTGCGCGGATCTCCGAGACGGCGCCGGTGAGGAACGGCCGCCCGCCCCAGAGGTAGATCACCGTGCCGAGGACGGGGGAGACCCACCGCACCCAGCCACCGTGCGGGAGGTCGTAGCCGACGAGGTCGGCGAACATCGGGCTGAACGCCACGACCGGGACGGCGAGGACGAGCATGACCCAGAACAGCCGCCGGAACTGCCCGACATGGTCGCCGTGCCCACCGTGGCTGCCGTGGCCCCCATGGCCGCCGTCAGCCATCGCGTGACCCTCACGACTCGTGTCCCCGCCATGGCCGGCGTGGTCCTCGGTCATCGTCGCCATGTCGTGGCCCTCGTGCCCCTGATGTGTGCTCATGCCTTCAGTATACCCCCTAGGGGTATCTGGCGCAAGGCCTGGCGCCGGTCGTGGCACGCTGTCGCCCATGCCTGAAGCCGCCTGGGCCATCGCCACCGTCGCCGCCGCCTTGAACTGGTGGAGCGTCGCCGCCCGGGCAGGAGGGGTGAGTGGCTCCTCAAGCCGCTCGTCCTCGTCGCGCTCATCGCCGCCGCGTGGGGGATGGGGGCGGGCGACACCGCGGCAGGGCGCTGGGTGCTCGCCGCACTGGTCCTCAGCCTGCTCGGCGACATCGCCCTGCTCTCCGAGAGCGAGCCGAGGTTCGTCGCCGGGCTGTCCGCGTTCCTCCTCGCCCACGTCGCCTACGTCGTCGCCTTCGCCCTCACCGGTATGCCGGCCGCGCGCCTCGCCCTCGTCGGTGCCGCTCTCGTCGTCCTCGCCGGGGTCACCGTGGGCCGGCGCGTCATCCCGGCGGCGGCCCGCGAAGGCGGGGCCGCGCTGGGAGGCGCCTGTGCGGCATACCTGCTCGTCATCGGCACGATGGTCGTGACGGCCTGGGCGACGGGGCGGCCGCTCGTGGCGCTCGGCGCGACCGTCTTCATGACCAGCGACGCGATCCTCGCGTGGAACCGGTTCGTCGCGCCGCTGCGGCACGGTCACGTCGCCGTCATGGTGACCTACCACGTCGGACAGGCCCTCATCGTGATCGGCCTGCTGCGCTAACCTCCGTCCAAACGCGACGGATTCAAAGGACGAGATGAGCGACACGACGCCGTATCGGTACACCGCCGAGCTGGCCGACACGATCGAGACCGCCTGGCAGGACCGCTGGGAGGAGCAGGGCACGTTCCACGCGCCCAACCCGGCCGGGCCCTGGGCCGAGCCCGACAAGGTGGACGACCGCGAGAAGCTCCTCGTGCTCGACATGTTCCCGTACCCGTCGGGCGCCGGGCTGCACATCGGCCACCCGCTCGGCTACATCGCGACCGACGTCTTCGCGCGCTACCAGCGGATGACGGGCAAGAACGTCCTGCACTGCCTGGGCTACGACGCCTTCGGGCTGCCGGCCGAGCAGTACGCCGTGCAGACCGGGCAGCACCCGCGCAAGACGACCGAGGAGAACATCGTCGTCATGAAGCGCCAGCTGCGGCGGCTGGGGCTGGCGCACGACGACCGGCGCGCCATCGAGACGATCGACCCGAAGTACTACAAGTGGACCCAGTGGATCTTCGAGCAGATCTGGGACGCGTGGTACGACGTCGACGCGGTCCGTGAGGACGGCGGCACGGGGCGCGCTCGGCCGATCAGCGAGCTCGTCGAGCAGTTCGCGTCGGGGGAGCGGGCGACACCGGACGGTCGGGACTGGGCTGGCCTGTCGGAGCGCGAGCAGGCCGAGGTCCTGGACGGGTTCCGGCTCGCCTACACCTCGCAGGCGCCGGTCAACTGGGCACCCGGCCTCGGCACCGTGCTCTCCAACGAGGAGGTCACGAGCGACGGCCGGTCCGAGCGCGGGAACTTCCCCGTCTTCAAGACGAACCTGCGCCAGTGGATGATGCGGATCACCGCGTATGCCGACCGGCTCGCCGACGACCTCGACCGTGTGGACTGGCCCGAGAAGGTCAAGCTCATGCAGCGCAACTGGATCGGGCGCAGCCAGGGTGCGCTCGTGCGCTTCCCCGTCGTCGGGCAGGACGCGACGCTCGAGGTCTTCACGACGCGGCCCGACACCCTCTTCGGTGCGACCTTCATGGTCGTGGCACCGGAGCACCCGCTGCTGGAATCGCTCGTCTCGCAGGGCGACTGGGACCCTGACGTCAACCCGGTGTGGACGGGAGGCGCAGCGACCCCGCGCGACGCGGTCGCGGCATACCGGCTCGCCGCCTCGCGCAAGAGCGACGTCGAGCGGCAGACCGAGGGCAAGGACAAGACCGGCGTCTTCACGGGCGCCTACGCGACCAACCCCGTGAACGGCGAGCAGATCCCCGTCTTCGTCGCCGACTACGTCCTCATGGGCTACGGCACCGGCGCGATCATGGCGGTGCCGGCGCAGGACGCACGCGACTGGGAGTACGCCGAGAAGTTCGGACTGCCCATCGTGCGCACCGTGCAGCCGAGCGAGGGTCACGACGACAGCACCGCTTTCACCGGTGACGGCCCCGCGATCAACTCGGCCAACGACGAGATCTCGCTCGACGGGCTCGCGGTCGCCGACGCCAAGGCCGCCATCATCGAGTGGCTCGTCGCGAAGGGCTACGGCGAGGAGACCGTCAACTACAAGCTGCGCGACTGGCTGTTCAGCCGCCAGCGCTACTGGGGCGAGCCGTTCCCCATCGTCTTCGACGAGGACGGCGTCGCGCACAAGGTGCCCGAGTCGATGCTGCCGGTCGAGCTGCCGGACGTCCCCGACTACTCGCCGAAGACGTTCGACCCCGACGACGACAGCTCCAGCCCCGAGGCGCCGCTGTCGCGAGCAACCGAGTGGGTCGACGTCGAGCTCGACCTGGGCGACGGGCGTGGGCCGCGCCGGTTCACCCGCGAGACGAACACCATGCCGAACTGGGCCGGGTCGTGCTGGTACTACCTGCGCTACCTCGACCCGGCCAACGACGAGGCGTTCGTCGACCCGGAGAACGAGGCCTACTGGATGGGCCGGCACGACGCTCCGGTCGAGGGCGCGCCGGCGGGTGCCGCGGACCCCGGCGGCGTCGACCTCTACATCGGCGGCGTCGAGCACGCGGTGCTGCACCTGCTCTACGCGCGGTTCTGGCACAAGGTGCTCTTCGACCTCGGTCACGTCACGAGCGAGGAGCCGTTCCGCAAGTACTTCTCGCAGGGCTACATCCAGGCGTACGCCTACCGCGACGACCGCGGGCAGCCGGTGCCGGCGGCCGAGGTCGTCGAGGGCGAGTCCGGCCCCGACGGCGAGGTCGCATTCACGTGGAACGGCCAGCCCGTCACCCGCGAGTTCGGCAAGATCGGCAAGTCGCTCAAGAACGTCGTCAGCCCCGACGAGATGTATGACGCGTACGGCGCGGACACGCTGCGCGTCTACGAGATGTCGATGGGGCCACTGGAGCAGTCCAAGCCGTGGGAGACCCGGGCCGTCGTCGGCGCCCAGCGGTTCCTGCAACGCCTGTGGCGCAACGTGATCGACGAGGAGACGGGTGAGGTGCGCGTCGTCGACGCGCCGCTCGACCAGGACACCCTGCACGTGCTGCACCGGACGATCGACGCCGTGACCCGCGACTACGCCGCCCTGGGCTTCAACACGGCCATCGCCCGGCTCATCGAGCTCAACAACGCGCTCACCAAGCTCGATGCGGTGCCGCGCGAGGCGGCCGAGGCCATCGTGCAGATGGTGGCACCGATCGCGCCGCACATCGCCGAGGAGCTGTGGCGCCGGCTCGGGCACGACGAGACGATCACCTACGTCCCGTTCCCCGTCGCGGACCCGGCGCTCCTCGTCGAGGACACCGTGACCTGCGTCGTCCAGATCAAGGGCAAGGTCCGTGACCGCATCGAGGTGCCGTCCGATATCAGCGAGGACGCCCTGCGCGAGCAGGTCCTCGCACTGCCGAAGGTCGTCGAGGCCACGGCCGGGGGAGTGCGCACCGTCATCGTGCGCGCACCCAAGCTCGTCAACGTCGTCCCCGCCTGAGCACCTCTGCCGCCCGGCTCGTTTGCGTCTGCGTGGATGGTTGAGAACCTGACCAGCCACGCAGACGCAACGCAGCGCAAGGGCGGCGGTGACGGAGACGACGGCGAGGGGTTCGGGATGTGGACACGGTCTGACGACGCCGCGCGGGACGGCATACAGTCACGGACGTAGGTCATGAGTGCCAGTGACAAGCCCCGGCTCGCTGGCCGGCAACCCTCCTCCGCGGTGGGGTGCTCCGGGTGACGACCTGGTCGACTCACCATCTCGGTGGTCGGCAAGCGCGGACTCGCGAGCAGTCGGGAGTCCAACGACTCCCGAAGGGGACCCGTCACATGTCCATCGCCACCACCCTCACCGGCCCGAGCACCACGACGGCCCAGCCGCAGCGTCGTCAGCCCTGGCTCCGCTCCGTCCCGCAGCCGCGGCCGACAACGCAGCCCTCGCCGCACTCCGAGCGCCCGCTCGACCTGCCGGCCGTGACCCCCGCCCCGCTCGTCCCGACGTGCGACGGCCGCACCGTCGAGTACGCGAACTTCGACCACGGCGCCTCCACCCCGGCACTGCTCAGCGTCCGCGCCGCCGTCGAGAGGGCGACCGAGACGTACTCCAGCGTCCACCGCGGCCAGGGCTGGGCGAGCCAGGTGTCGAGCCACTACTACGAGGCCGCGCGCGAGGAGGTCGCTCGCTTCGTCGGCGCCCGCGGGGGCGACGAGGTGATCTTCACCCGCAACACGACCGACTCCTTCAACCTGCTCGCCCGGGCGCTGCCCCGGCGCACCCAGGTCATCGTCTTCGCGACCGAGCACCACGCGACGCTGCTCCCGTGGGAAGCCCGCCGGACGACTCGCCTGCCGGTCCCGCTGACCGACCGCGACGCCGAGGCGCTCCTCACCGACGCGCTGCGCCGCGCCACCTCGTCGAACGTCCTCGTCGTCCTGTCCGGCGCCTCGAACGTCACCGGTGAGTACTGGCCGGTCGAGCGGCTCGCCGCCATCGCCCGCACTCGCGGTGCCCGGGTCGCGCTCGACGGCGCGCAGCTCGTCGGCCACCGCCGGGTCGACCTCGAGACGCTCGGGGTGGACTGGGTTGCCTTCAGCGGGCACAAGCTCTACGCGCCGTACGGTGCGGGCGCGCTCGTCGGGCGCGCGGACTGGCTCGACGCGGCCCCGCCGTACCTCGCCGGTGGCGGCGCGACAGCCGCGGTGACCCCGCTGTCCACGACCTGGCAGACCGGTCCGGCGCGGCACGAGGGCGGCAGCCCGAACGTCCTCGGCGCCGTCGCCCTCGCCGCCGCCTGCGCAGCGATCCGCGAGCACCGTGGCGCGGTCGAGGCGCACGAGCAGCGGCTCACCGCACGCCTCGTCGAGGGGCTGCGGGCGATCGCCGGAGTCGAGACGTTCAGCATCTTCGGCGACGACTCCGACCGCGCCCCGGTCGTGACGTTCACCGTCGACGGCCTCGACTCCTCGCTCGTCTCCGCGGCCCTGTCGGCCGAGCACGGCATCGGCGTGCGCGACGGCAAGTTCTGCGCCCACCTCCTCGTCGACACGCTGCTCTCCGACGAGGACGCCGAGGTGACGACCGCGGTGCGGGTCAGCGCTGGGCTCGCGACGACCGACGAGCACGTGGAGCGGCTGCTCGCCGCGGTCGCCGGCCTCGCCGCCGACGGCCCGGGCGTCGAGTTCGACCACGTCGACGGTCGGGGCTGGCAGCCCCGCGCCGACGAGCGTCCAGCTCTCACCGACCTGCCCTGGTGACCCCTCCCTGCGACTGATCCAGAAAATGAAGGTGATGGGGGCAGGGGTGAGTGCTGCGGGTGGCGCGGTGGTGTGTGGGGTTTTGGTCAGGCGACGGGTTCGAGGGTGACGCGGTAGCCGAGGGCTTGGAGGTCGCGGACGTGTCGCTGGGTGCGGCGTGTGGTGTCGATGTGGCGGTCGTAGTAGTCGGCGCCGAGGTCGGTGTAGCTCTGGGTCGGGTCGGTCAGGAGGTGCCAGATGATGGTCAGGAGTG
>NZ_PVTI01000026.1 GCF_003002895.1 Knoellia remsis
GGCGCGCGCCTTCGCGTCCCGATCTCACCCAATTGGGGGGTTGGGGACGGGGTTGGCTGGTGTGCCGGGTGCGCGCCTTTGCGTCCCGATCTCACCCAATTGGGGGGCTCAGGGACGCAGCGCGAGGAGCTCGAGGAGGCGCGCGGCCTCGTCGGCGACGGCGTCACGGGCGGCCCCGAGGTACTTCCGCGTGTCGACGCTGGGGCGCTCCTCGAGGCTGCGCTGCATCGCCGTCGTCCACACCTGGTTGAGGTGCGTGGCGATGTTGACCTTCGTCATGCCGGCCCGGACCGCCGCGACGAGTCCGTCATCGGGGACGCCGCTCGACCCGTGCAGCACGAGAGGCACCGGCACGACGGCCGCGATGTCCGCGATGAGGTCGGTGTCGAGCACCGCGACCCGCTCGGTCATCGCGTGCGAGCTCCCGACAGCCACGGCCAGCGCGTCGACACCCGTGTCCGCGACGAACTGCGCCGCGTCACGCGGGTCGGTCCGGACACCCGGCGCATGCACGCCGTCCTTGCCGCCGACCTCACCCAGCTCGGCCTCGACGCTCACCCCGGCCTCGTGGCACAGCGCCACGACACGGGCCGTCGTCTCGCGGTTGACGTCGTCGGGCAGCTTCGACCCGTCGAACATCACCGACGTCAGCCCGAGGCGTACGGCCTCCTCGACGAGGTCGACGGACTCGGCGTGGTCGAGGTGCACGACCACGGGCTGGGTGCACGCCTCAGCGATGGCCAGGGTCGCGGCCGCGATCGGGCGCAGCGACCCGTGATACTTCACGGCGTTCTCACTGATCTGCATGACCACTGGCAGCGAAACGCGTTCTGCGGCAACGGCATACGCCTCGGCATGCTCGATCTGGATGACGTTGTACGCGGCGACGGCGTGCCCGCCGTCGCGAGCAGCGGCCAGGACGGGGACGAGTGGCGACAGCGGCATCAGCTGGCGTCGTCGAGGATGATCGAGCGGGTGAGGTTGCGCGGCTGGTCGGGGTCGATGCCGGCCTTCGCGGCACGCATGACGCAGAAGCGCTGGAGCCGCACGAGCTCGGCCATCGGGTCGATGTCACGGTGCTCGAAGTGCGCCCCGGTGCGCCGCACCTCGTCGGCCAGTCCCTCGGGCACCTCGCCGAACGCCCAGGTCGCGCGCCCCGGCGCCGCGATGCTGATCGGCCCGTGGCGGTACTCCATCGCCGGGTAGGACTCCGACCAGAACTGCACCGACTCGCGCAGCTTGAGCGCCGCCTCGTTCGCGATGCCGTTGGTCCAGCCGCGACCGACGAAGGTCACCTGCTCGACGTCGACGAGCCCGTCGTATGCCGTGTCGTCACCTTCGGCGAGCACCGCGCGGGCGTCGCTGATCGCCGCGTCGAGCGAATCTCCCAGAGAAGCGCGAAGGAGGGCGAGAACCGTTGTGGCGAAACGCGTCTGGACCACCGACTGCTCGTCGACCTCGGGCAGCAGGATCGTCGACTCGGCGGCCTCCGCGACGGGCGTTCCGGGCGTCGCGACGATGGCGACGTGCGGGGTGCCGGCCGCTCGCAGTGTGTCGACGACCTCGATGACCTCCGTCGTCGTGCCGGAGCGGGTGATGACGACGACACGGTCGTAGCCGCGGTCGAGGAAGTTCTCCGAGGCGGCGAACGCATCGGTGACGCCGTGACCCAGGGACTCACGCAGGACGGCATACGACTGACCCATGAACCACGACGTGCCGCACCCGATCGTCGCGACGCGCTCACCGCGCTGGGGGAGGAGGTGCGCGACCTCGGGTAGGCGGCCGACGACGGAGGCCCAGTCGTCGGGCTGGGTCGCGATCTCGCGCTCGAGATGGGTCATGGGAGTCCTTCACGCCGGAGGTGAGTACGGAATTGCACGAACTTGATCAGATCGTACGGGCAACGAGCAGTCTCGCTCAACAGAACGACGAAAAGGAGCCTGAGCCACCTCAACTTCGGCGCCTAGGCTGCACCCATGACTGACGCCACGCTCGCCGACTTCTCGGCCACGACGCTCGAGGGCGACCCACAGGATCTCTCCGCCTACGACGGCAAGGTCGTGCTCGTCGTCAACACCGCCTCGGAGTGCGGCTTCACCCCACAGTACGAGGGCCTCGAGAAGCTGTGGCAGGACTACCGCGACGAGGGTCTCGTCGTCCTGGGCTTCCCGTGCAACCAGTTCGGCGGGCAGGAGCCGGGCGATGCCGCGCAGATCGGCGCGTTCTGCCAGCGCAACTACGGCGTGACGTTCCCGATGTTCGACAAGGTCGACGTCAACGGCGACGACGCGCACCCGCTCTTCCAGTGGCTGCGGCAGGAGAAGGGGGGCCTCCTGGGCAGCAAGATCAAGTGGAACTTCACGAAGTTCCTCATCGGCCGCGACGGCAAGGTCATCGACCGCTACGCCCCCACCGCGAAGCCCGAGTCGCTCACCGGCGACATCGAGAAGGCGCTCGCCACCACCTGACGCGCATCCGGCGAGCCCTAGGGTGGGATCCGTGAGCGACACACCCACGGAAGCCGTCGTCCTCGAGCGCGTGGAACGGGTCGACCTCGTCGACCTGCACTGCCATGGGGCCCTCGGGCACGAGTTCGGGCACGACGCCGGTGGCTCCGCAGCGGCTGCCGGCTACCACCACGCCGCCGGTGTCGGGACGCTCGTGGGGTCGCTGGTCTCGGGCTACCCCGACACGCTCGTCGGCCAGGTCGCGACCCTGGCGCCGCTCGTCGCGTCGGGTGAGCTCGCCGGGATCCACCTCGAGGGGCCGTTCCTCTCGGAGGAGCGCCGCGGCGCGCACGACCCGTCGGCTCTCACCGACCCGGACCTCGAGCTCGTCGAGACCCTGGTCGCCACGGCGTCGGACTCGGGCGCGCCGAATGCATTGGTGCAGTGGACCTTTGCGCCGGAACGGCCGGGCGCGGACGCCTTCGTCTCGGCGCTCGCGCGGCACGGCATCCTGCCTGCGGTCGGTCACACGGACGCCGACGCGTCCACGGTTTCGACGATGCTCGCCACGATCGCGGACACGTGCGGTCGCCCTCCGCTCGTGACGCACCTCTTCAACGGTATGCCGCCCTTCCACCACCGCGCCGGTGGTCCCGTCGCCGCTGCGCTCGCCGCCGCGGGGCGGGGCGACTGCGTCGTCGAGCTCATCGCGGACGGCGTGCACCTGGCTCCCGACGTCGTGCGGATGGTCTTCGAGACGGTCGGCCCGGAGCGGATCGCGCTCGTGTCCGATGCGATGGCCGCGACGGGGCTCGGTGACGGCGCCTACCGGATCGGGTCGCTCGACGTCGCCGTCGCGGACGGGGTGGCGCGGCTCGTCTCGCCGGACGGTGAGCCGGGGTCGATCGCCGGGTCGACCTCGACGCTCGCGGACTGCGTGCGGTGGTGCATCGACGTCGTCGGCCTCCCCGAGAGCGACGTCATCACCGCCGCCTCGACCACCCCGCGAACTGTCCTCACATCCTGACCGTGTCGTCGCGACTGTCCCGAACCGTCCAATTGGGTGACTTCGGGACGCGACGGTGAGCGGCGGCATCCCCGCGCGCATGTCCTGAACCGTCCAATTGGGTGACTTTTTCCCGGGTGGGCGGCCACCCGCTGCGCTCGGCGCGTCCAATTGGGTGAGTTCTTCGCGGGCGGTGAGCGGGCGGCTCAGTCGCGGAGCATCGCGCGGAGGGTCTGGATCGTGTCGGCCTCGTCGGCCGGTTTCACGTCGGGCACCGCACCCTGCCGGGGGGCACCCTCGACGCGATACCTCTTGACCCGCGCGAACCGCAGCGCCACCCCGCCCGGGTAGCGCGACGACCGCTGCACGCCGTCGATGGCAATCTCGACGACGACCTCGGGCCGCAGGGTCAGCGCCCACCCGGTGTCATCGGTCGCGAACTCGGGGAACGTCTCGGTCTGCCAGCGCAGCAGCTCGTCGGTCAGACCCTTGAACGTCTTGCCGACCATCACGAACCCGCCCGCCGGCCCGAACTCGCCCTCGGGGTCGCGCGCGCCGAGATGCAGGTTCGACAGCCACCCCTGTCGCCGACCCGACCCGCGCTCGACCCCGATGACGACGAGGTCGAACGTGTGCACCGGCTTGACCTTGACCCAGTGCTTGCCGCGACGCCCGGCGGCATACAGCGAGTCGACCGCCTTGACCATCACCCCCTCGTGACCGTGCGCCAGCGCATCGCGCGAGACCCGTTCTGCGACAGCAGGATCCGCGGTCACCTCACCATCGATCCGGTATGCCGGTGCGATGCGTTCCAGGGTCGCGAGCCGGTCCCGGAGTGGTCGGTCGATGAGGTCCTCACCGTCGAGGTGCAGGACGTCGAAGAAGCGCGGCGCAAGGACCTGCTCACGAGTCTCGCCGGCACCGAAGCGGCTCATCGTGTCCTGGAACGGTCGCGGCGCGCCGTCGTCGTCGAGCATGAGGGTCTCGCCGTCGAGGATGACCGACTCGACGGGCAGGGCCCGAGTGGCCTCGACGATCTCTGGCACGCGGGCCGTGACGTCGGCGAGGGATCGCGTGTAGACCCGCACCTCGTCACCGTCGCGGTGCACCTGGATCCGGGCGCCGTCGAGCTTGTGCTCCACGGACGCCTCGCCGGTGACCTCGAGCGCTGCCTCGGCCGTCGCTGCGGTGGAGGCGAGCATCGGCTGGACCGGCGTGAAGACGCGCAGCCCGACGTCGGCCAGCGCCTCCGGCGAGGTGAGTGCCAACCGCACCGTCCCCGGCAGCGAGCCGCTGAGCATGACGGCCCGACGCACGTCCGCAACGGGCAGCCCGACCGCCTTGGCCAGGCCGTCGGTGAGGACACCCTCGAGGGCACCCGTCCGGACCTCGCCCGTGAACGCCCTGACGAGGAAGTCCTGCTCCTCCGCGCTCGCCCGCTCCAAGAGTGCCGTCAGCGCGGCACTGCGCGCGCCCGCAGATCCTGAGCCGGCGAGACCGGCGATCTCGTCCAGCACCGCATCGACGTCGGCCACCGTCAGCGGGGTGTCGCCAGCACCGCGCACCCCAGCCGACCTCTTCGCGGCGAGCACGGTCCGGTAGCCGAGTCCGATCGACCCCTGCCGCAGCTTGCCGAGCAGCAGCCCGACCGCCGCCTCCGCCTCGGCCGGGTCGAGGTCGCGCAGCACCTCGGCGAGAACCTGCGTCTTCGTCGTGCGCGACCGGGTCGCCGCGAGAGCGGCGGCCGCGTCGACGAGGCGCGCGAGCGGCATACCGCCGTCAGGCATGTCGGGCCTCCTGCCGGGTCTGCCAGTCGGTGTCGAGCATGGCGTAGGAGTACTGGTCGACCCAGCCGAGGTCACGGTGCAGCGTCACAGCACGCTGATGCCCCTCTCGCGTCATCCCCACACGCTCCATGAGAGCCGCCGATGCGGAGTTGGGCGCGTAGCAGTCCGCCTCGACCCGATGCAGCCTCAGGCTGTCGAAGCAGACCGACAGCGCCGCCAACACCGCTTCGGTCGCGAGGCCGCGCCCGCGCACCTCGGGGTCCATCGACCAGCCGAGGTTCGCCTTCGTGGCGCGAGCTGCCTCGACGACGTCGCTCTGCGCCCACGAGTCCATGACCCGGACGTGCAGGTCCATGACGACCCGCCCGTCCCACCGAGACCCGGACCCGTCGTGCAGCTCGACGGCGAGGATCGTCGCGAGCTTCTCGGACGCGCCGAGCCGCTCGAGGTAGACGTCGAGGTCGGGCCACGGGTTGTTCATCCACCGCCCGACATCCTCGCGCCGCCGCCAGGCGTGCCAGATGACCTCGAGGTCGTCGTGCGTGGCCGGGCGCAGGAGCAGCCGCTCCGTGCGTACCGGCCAGTCGACGTCGGCCAGCGAGGGGAGTGCCCGGGCGCTCACCCGTCCCGTCACACCGCCGCGTCGGGTGGGCCGGAGGGCTGGTCACCGGCGATGTTGACCATCCACTGGATGCCGTAGCGGTCGACGCACATGCCGAACTCATCGCCCCACATCTGCTTCTCGAGCGGGACCGCGACGTTGCCGCCGTCGGAGAGCCCGTCCCAGTAGTGCCGCAGCTGGTCGCCGTCGTCACCGGAGAGGCTGATCGAGATCTGCGAGCCCTGGCTCGACGGCATGCCGGGAGGGGTGTCGGCGCCCATGAGCGTCAGGCCACCGGGGGCCGTGAGCTGCGCGTGCATGACGCCGTCGGGGTTGGCCTGGTGGTCGGGGTTGCCCTCGGAGAACTCGCCGAACGTCGAGACGTTCAGCTCGCCGCCGAAGACGCTCTTGTAGAACTCCATCGCCTCGCGGGCGTTGTCCTGGAACTGGATGTACGGGTTGAGTGTCGTCGCCATACGGCTCAACGTAGACCCGTCCGCCGACACCCGGGAAGGGTTCGCGTCGCCCGGATGCCGGCGCCGCATTTCTGCGCCGGTCGCGCCAACGGCGCAGGTCGTGGTCGGGGGCCCAACACCAGCGGGGCGACTTATTGCCCGTTTGTGCCGTCCCAGCGCGGGTGCGCCGTCCCGGGAAGGGCACAAACGGGCAATAAGTCGAGAAACAGGTCCAGCAGGGTCAGCGGCCGTGACGACGGTAGGCGTGGATCACCGACGGACGCGGCTGGCCGTCCCCGCGGTACGGGAACTGCGAGACGACGTTGTCGGGCGACGCGCCGTCGACCTCGCCGGGGTGCTGCACCGCGACGATGACCGAGTCCGGGCCGAGAATCGTCGGGCCGCACGTCTCGGCACCGACCGGCACCGACAGGAACTGCCGCAGCGCACCGGAGTCCTCGCCCTCGACCGGCATCGCGTAGAGCGCGTCACACCAGCCGAGCGTTCCCGGCATGCCGTCGGTCGCGATCCACAGGTTGCCCGCGCCGTCGAAGGCGACGTTGTCGGGGCAGCTGATCGGCGACACCTCGGACTTGTCGTAGCCGTCGAAGTACGTCTGCGGGTCGTTCGGGTCGCCGGCGACGAGGACGATCTTCCACGTGAACGTCAGCGAGCCGTGGTCGCCGCCGTCCTCGGTGAACTCGGTGACGTGGCCGTGCTTGTTGTTCGCCCGCGGGTTGGCCTCGTCGATCTGGGCGGCCGTGCGACGGGTGTTGTTCGTCATCGCGGCGTAGATCTTGCCGGTGACCGGGCTCGGCTGGACGTCCTCCGGGCGGTCCATCTTCGTCGGGCCGACCTTGTCGGCGGCGATGCGGGTCCACACGAGGACCTCCTCGACGCTCATGCCGGGGACCTTCGACCGGCCGTCGACGACGAGCGGAAGCCACTGGCCGGTGCCGTCGTACTCGCCGTCCGCGGCGCCGTCACCGGTGAGCTTGGCGACGTAGAGGTCGCCCTCGGTGAGGAGCGTCATGTTGTGCTTCTTGTCGCCCTCGACGTACTTCGCCTTCGAGATGAACTTGTAGATGTAGTCGAACCGCTCGTCGTCGCCCATGTATGCCGCCGCGCGCCCGTCCGCGGTGAGCGCGATCGTCGCGCCCTCGTGCTTGAAGCGACCGAGGCTCGTGTGCTTCACCGGCGTCGACGTCGGGTCCTCCGGGTCGACCTCGACGACCCAGCCGAACCGGTTGACCTCGTTGGGCTCCTTCGTGACCGAGAAGCGATCCTGGACGCGTTCCCAGCCGCGGCCGCTGGAGGTGATGCCGTAGCGCTTGAGCTTGCCGTCGGGGTCGGGGGCGCCGGTGGCGTCGAAGTACTGGTTGAAGTTCTCCTCGCCGGAGAGGTAGGTCCCCCATGGCGTCTCGCCGCCGGCGCAGTTGTTGAGCGTGCCGAGGATGCGCTCACCGCGCGGGTCCGCCTTCGTGCGGAGGTGGGCCGAGCCGGCGGCCGGGCCGGTCACCGCGAACGGCGAGTCCGTGTGCAGGCGACGGTTGCGCTTGCCGCCCTGCACCCAGCGCCACGCGCTGCTCGCGTTGCGACGGGCGACCTCGGTGATCGTGATGCCGTGCGCGGCCATGATGATCTCGAGCTGCTCGTCGGTGAGGTCGTCCGAGGAGCTGATGCCGCGGAACATGAGCTCGTCGTTGGTGTACTCGTTGTTGAAGGCGAGCAGGCCCTTGTGGGCGCCGTTGTTGCCTGCGCCGCCGAGGTGGAACTGGACGTAGTCGCAGTTGTAGCCGGCCTGCTCACGCTGCGCCTCGGGCGTCTGGTTGTCGAAGTCGAACGCAGGCGTGTCCGCGAAGAGCGGGTCGCCCCACGAGATGATCGGCGCCCACGCGAAACCCTCGGGCACCTTGACGGCGTCGACGTTCGCGGGGGTCGGGGCGATGCCCTCGAAGCCGAGCGCGCTGCCCTTGGCCGGCTTCTTCGCGAGGCCCTTGCCCTTGCCCTTGCCGGGGGCAGCGGCCGCGGTCTGCGGCAGCGTCCACGCGGTGAGGCCGACGAACGCGGCGCCGACACCTCCGGCACGGAGCGCGGCCCGGCGGGTGACACCGGCGGCGACGATGTCGCCGAAGTACTCGTTGTCGGACGTGTTCGGCACGTCCTGGGCGCAGGCGTTGCCGCACCGGTACTGACAGGTCATCGAGCTGCGGCCGCCCTCGTGGGCGGAGGTGAGCAGCGGGAGCATACGGACGGGAGTGGTCACGGCGGGTCCTTCGTCGGTGGCGGGGAACAGGGGATTCAGCCCGCCCTCGACGCTATGGAGCCACCGCTCCCGGGGTCGGGCCCTCCGGTGAACTCTGTATGACACCTTGGGGACGGCTGTGTGACCGCTGTCCGGGCACTACGGGCACTACGGGCGCTCCGGGCGCTGCGGAGGTCAGGTGCGCCGCAGCACTCCGTTGTCGAGCAGGGCCGTGATGCCTTCGGCGACGATGGCGGCTCCGTCGGGGTGCGCGCCAAACTCCGCGATGACCGCCGTCCGCGCCTCGCCGACCGTCACCGGTTGCGCCGCGAGCCCCCACACGACCTCCCCGATGGGGCCGAGGTGGACGACCTCGTCGCCGATGAGCACGACCGAGCCGCCCTCGCCGTGCAGGGCGTCGCACCAGGGCCCGCGCACGATCCGGACGTCGTCGGTGAGCGACCCCGCCGCGGCAACGTTCGCCTCGCCGTCAACCGGACCGTCACCTCCCGCGCCGGTCTCGCCGTGAGCCGGGTCGACGGCCCGGTCGACGGCCTGCCCGGTGGCCGGGTCGCTCACCGCGGGCTCGATGTCGGTGCGTGCCTGACCCGGGGTCGTGAACCACGGCTCGCGCTCGCTGCCGCCGACGCGGCCCGCGAGCAGGTCGGCGAGGAGGTCGACGCAGTCCTCGATGTCCCGGTAGCGCAACACATAGGGACCGCCGCCGAGGCTGAGCAGCTCGGCCAGACGCTCCAGAGGTCGGTCGAGCATCGGCAGCGAGGACGTCTGTCCCGTCACGGCGATGAGCGCCTCGACGAGGGGCAGCGGCTCGAGGGACGGCTCGGACGGGGTCGCCTCGCGGGCGAGGACGACCACCGAGGAGAGGTATGCCGGCCCGCTCGGCTTCCGCAGGTCCGCCTCGTCCGGGCTGAGCTCGTGCTTGTCCCAGGGGGCCCCGGGGTCGGTGATGACCGACACCGGCTTGGGGTAGGGCGAGACCGTGCCGTCGTCCTCGATCGCGACCGTCTCGTCGGTGAGGTAGCCGAAGCGTCGCCCGAGCACCGTCACCGCGGTCGACTTGCCCGCGCCGGAGCGCCCCACGAGCGCGACGGCACGGTCCTCGTCGCTCACGCCCGCGGCGTGGAGCAGCATCGCGGTGCCGCGGCGGCGTTCGAGCGATGCGAGCGTCACGGCGCGCGAGACGGCATACGGGTCACCGCTGGGCACGACGAACGGTTCGACGCCCTCGTCACCCGGCCCGGCACTCGGGACGCGACAGCGCTCCCACAGTTGCCGCAGCCGTGCGGCCTCCTCCTCGGAGACCTCGCGGAAGTCGAACTGCCAGCGCACCCGGATCACCTCGACCACGAAGGGCTGGCTCGGCTCCCCACTCACCCCGTCATGGTGCCAAACGGGACGGGTCCCCGTAACCGGTTCGCGCAGGTCATACTGGTTGAACCCTGCCCTGAAGGATCCCGAATGACTGACCTCCGTACCGAAGCGGTCACTCCCCCGCACGAGGCGCTGCTCTCCGAGATCGGCGGCGTGCTCTCCTCCGTCGACGAGCTCCAGGAGTATCTCGACCGGCTCGTCAACGCCGCCCGCAAGCACATCGACGGCTGTGACGAGGTGGGCGTGACGCTCCTCGTCGACGGCCGCCCGTCGACCGCTGCCTACACCACCGTCACGACGCTCGAGATCGACGCGATCCAGTACCAGCTCGACGAGGGCCCGTGCCTCGAGGCGGCGCGGGAGCGGCACGAGGTCATCGCGTCGCTCTCCGAGGGTGACGACCGCTGGCCGAGGTTCACCGAGGCGGTCCGTCGCGACGGGATGAAGTCGCTCATGGCTTTCCCGCTCGTCAGCGGCGGTGAGTCGGTCGGGGCGCTCAACCTCTATGGCAAGGAGGAGGACGCCTTCGAGCACTTCGAGATCTCCTTGGCGCGGACGACCTCGCAGCGGGCCGCGGACGCGCTCGTCTCGGTGCTGCACCTCGACGGCGCGCAGCGCCTCGCCGGCCAGCTCGAGCAGGCCATGGCGAGCCGCGCCTCGATCGAGCAGGCCAAGGGTGTGCTCATGGCGCTGCGCGGCATCGACGAGCACGAGGCGTTCGAGTGGCTGCGCCAGGTCTCGCAGAACCGCAACGTCAAGGTGCGCGACCTCGCCGAGCAGGTCATCAGCGGCGTCATGAAGCAGGACGCGTCCGCTGCGGCCGAGACGACGGACGGGCACCGTCCGGAGCGGTCCCCGGCAGGCTGACGCACCGACGGCCTAGAGTCGCTTCATGGCCCGCCCGCACCTCGCCGCCCTCGTGGAGGACGCGTGGAACCGTCGCAAGAGCGACACCCTGCGTGAGCGTGGCTGGGGCACGAAGATCGTCCCGCACACGGGCTACGGCAACGTCACCTTCGTGCGGGTCCTCGCGCGCGTCCTCATGTCGCGCGACCCCATGCGCGAGGTGTCCGGTGACGCGGCCGGCAGCGTCCAGTCGCTGAAGTCGGCCGACGAGGAGACCCGCGGGTGGCGCGCCTTCGTCACGGCGCCGGCCATCGACGTTCCCGTGAGCGTGCGCATCGGTGAGCGGGTCATCGACGGCCGCACCGACCGCTCCGGTCTCGTCGACCTCACCATCCACGGCCACGGGCTCGGACCGGGCTGGCACCAGGTGGAGATCTCCTCACCGCTCGCCCGCCCGAGGCAGGCGTCGGTGCTCGTCATCGGCACGTCGCAGACCTTCGGCATCGTCAGCGACATCGACGACACCGTCCTCGCGACCTCGCTGCCGCGCCCGCTCATCGCCGGGTGGAACACCTTCGTCAAGGCCGAGGGCACCCGACACCCCGTGCCGGGCATGGCGACGTTCTATCGCCGGCTCATGGAGGAGCACCCGGGGGCGCCGATCATCTACCTCTCGACGGGCGCCTGGAACACCGCACCGTCGCTGACCCGCTTCCTGCGGCGCAACGGCTACCCGCCCGGCCCGATGCTCCTCACCGACTGGGGCCCCACCCACACCGGCTGGTTCCGGTCCGGTCAGGACCACAAGCGCTCGGCGCTCGCCCGCCTCGCCCGCGAGCTGCCGCACGTGCGCTGGCTCCTCGTCGGGGACGACGGACAGAACGACCCGAAGCTCTACACCGAGTTCGCGTCGCGTCGACCCGAAGCGGTCCGGGGCATCGCCATCCGCCAGCTCTCGGTCGGTGAGCAGGTGCTCTCGCACGGCATCCCCGTCGCCAACGACGACCTCGCCCCGGCTCCGACCGAGGACATCGCCGCCCCCGTGGTGCGCGCGCCGGACGGCTACGCGCTCTCCCGGCTCGTCGGGCCGATCGTCTCCGGTGACGTCGTCGGCGCCGACGTCGCCGCCGATGCGTCCGCCGGGGTGCGCGCACTCGAGGCCTCCGACATGTGGGGGGTGTGAGCGGTGCCCGAGCTGCCCGAGGTCCAGGCCCTGGTCGACTTCCTCTCGGCTCGCACGTCCGGGCTGGCGGTGACCGGGGTCGAGCTGGGCTCGATCTCGGTGCTCAAGACCTTCGACCCGCCGCCGGACGCGCTCGTCGGGGCGCCGGTGGAGTCGGTGACCCGGCACGGCAAGTTCCTCGACCTCGACTGCGGCGGGACGCACCTCGTCTTCCACCTCGCCCGGGCCGGGTGGCTGCGCTGGTCCGACGCGCTGTCCGAGACCCGGCTGCGTCCGGGCAAGTCCCCGATCGCCCTGCGTGTGCGCCTCTCCGACGGGTCCGGCTTCGACCTCACGGAGGCCGGGACGAAGAAGTCGCTCGCGGCATACGTCGTGTCCTCGCCGAGCGACGTGCCGGGGATCGCCTCGCTCGGGCCCGATCCACTCTCGGATGCGTTCTCGCTCAGCGCTTTTCGTGAGATCCTCGAGGGGCGGCGCGCGCAGATCAAGGGCGTGCTGCGCGACCAGTCGATCATCGCCGGCGTCGGCAATGCCTACAGCGACGAGATCCTGCACGTCGCCAAGCTGTCGCCGTTCGCCATCGCCGCGAAGCTCTCCGACGAGGAGACCGAGCGGCTGTATGCCGCGTTGCGCGAGACGCTGTCCGCTGCGGTCCTCGCGGCGTCGGGCAAGCCGGCCGCCGAGCTCAAGGACGCCAAGCGCGCCGGGATGCGGGTGCACGGCCGGACGGGTGAGACGTGTCCCGAGTGCGGGGACGTCGTGCGCGAGGTGTCGTTCGCGGACAGCTCGCTGCAGTACTGCGCGACCTGCCAGACCGGAGGCAAACCCCTCGCCGACCGCCGCACGAGCAAGTTCCTCAAGTAGCCCGGTCCGCCGGCTGCCCCCTCCTGCCCGCACCCCACCGGTCTCAGCATTATCGGGTCACCCGATACCGTCCCGCTCCACCCGACAAGCCTTCTCGGGTGGAGTGGGAGGTCTTCGCCGCCCGACCTGTCCGGTCCTGACCATCGGTTCACCTGATCGTCGCGCCGAGGTCGCCGGGCCGTCGCTGACGTCGCGACAGGGTGGACGTCATGCAGACCACTCGCCGCACCGCCCTTCGCGCCGGCCTCGTCGCCGGTTCCGCCGCCCTCGTCCCGGGCGCCGTCCTCCTCGACCAGCGGCCCAGCGCGGCCCTGGACCAGCGGCCCAGCGCGGCCGCCGTCATCCCGGCATCGAACCCGTTCACGCTCGGCGTCGCCTCGGGCGACCCGGCGCCGGACGGCTTCGTCATCTGGACCCGGCTCGCGCTCGAGCCGCTCGCCGCCGACGGTCTCGGTGGTATGCCGTCCTCCACCTACGTCGTCAACTGGCAGGTCGCGTCGGACGAGGGCTTCGCCGACGTCGTGCGCGCCGGCGCGACGAAGGCCGACCCGGCGTGGGCGCACTCGGTCCACGTCGAGGTCGCCGGGCTCGAGCCAGGGCGGGAGTACTGGTACCGCTTCCGCCTCGGCCGCCACCTCTCGCGCTCGGGGCGCGCCCTCACGACGCCCGCGCTCGGGTCGTCGCCGTCGTCGCTGCACATGGCCTTCGCGTCCTGCTCGAACTACCCCGCGGGTCTCTTCACGGCATACAAGGAGCTGGCGGAAGAGCGCCCCGACCTCGTCCTCCACCTCGGCGACTACCAGTACGAGGGCGGCGGTACCGGCATCGGCCGCACCCATGCCGGCCCCGAGACCAAGACCCTCGCCGGCTACCGCCAGCGGCACGCGCAGTACAAGACCGACCTCGACCTCCAGGAGGCGCACGCCGTCGCGCCCTGGCTCGTCGTCTGGGACGACCACGAGGTCGACAACAACTACGCCGACGACATCGCGTCCCGTCCCGTCGAACAGCCCGGGTTCCTCGAGCGGCGCGCCGCGGCATACCGCGCCTACTACGAGAACATGCCGCTGCGGCGGCGCTCGGTGCCGGCGGGCCCGGACCTCGACCTCTACCGCCGCGTCGCCTGGGGCAACCTCGCGAACCTGCACATGCTCGACACCCGGCAGTACCGCTCGGACCAGGCATGCGGCGACGGCTACAAGAGCTGCCCGGCCGCCGACGACCCGGCGCGTTCGCTGCCCGGGATGGAGCAGGAGCAGTGGCTGCTCGACGGTTTCCGCTCGTCGCAGGCGCGCTGGGACATCCTCGGGCAGCAGGTGTTCTTCGGTCGTCGCGACAACGACCCGACGGCGAAGACGACCGTGTCGATGGACGCGTGGGACGGCTATGGCGCGTCGCGGCGCCGCATCACCCAGGGCTGGATCGACGCCGGGGTGCGCAACCCGGTGGTCCTCACCGGTGACGTGCACGCGCACTGGGCCAGCGACGTCTACCTCGACTGGGACGCCATCGACCCGTCTCGTCCGGTCGGTGCCGAGCTCGTCACGTCGTCGATCACGTCCGGTGGCAACGGCTACGACGAGGCCGACGGCCGTCACCCGTGGGCCGACTGGAACCCGAACCTGCGGTTCTGGACGAACCTGCGCGGCTACGTCTCGACGACGATCACGCCGACCGAGATGACGGCGCGGTTCCGGTGCGTGCCGTTCGTGACGACGCCGGGTGCCGAGGCGTTCACGCGGGCGACGTTCGTCATCGAGGACGGGGTGCCGGGGCTGCAGGAGGTGCAGGCGGCGCCGCGGCCCGAGCGGATGTCGTCGCGTACCGACGCGCAGAAGATCGCCGACACCATCCGCGCCGAGACCCACGGCGACTGAGCCACGGGGAACACGGCGGTGAGCCGCTAGGGCGGTGAGCCGCTGAGGCGGTGAGCCGGCGAGCGTTCGGCGCGCGGACGGCATACCCGCGCCTCTCGCGCGACCGGCGCAGATCGTGACAGGGGGCGCAGCGATGGCTGCGCCCCTCGTCAGCTTCTGCGCCGCCGGTGACGGATGCAGCGTCGCTGGTGACGGGCGGGGCGCCGCGGCGGATTGGGTAGCGTCGGGGCATGAGTGAGTTCCAGCAGGTCCAGATCACCGACCTCGCCGACGACGCCCCGATCCTCGACATCCGCGAGCAGGACGAGTGGGACCGCGGGCACGCGCCGGGGGCCGTGCACATCCCGATGAGTGAGCTGCCGGCGCGGATCGACGAGCTCGCACCGTTCCTCGACCGGGACGAGCCGCTCGTCGTCACCTGCCGCAGCGGTGGCCGGGTGTCGCGGACCCTGCCGTGGCTCGAGCAGCAGGGCTACGACGTCGCCAACCTCGACGGCGGCATGCGCGCGTGGCATGCGGCGGGCAAGTCGATGGAGACCGCCGACGGCAGCGAGCCGCAGGTTCCCTGACCTGTCCCTTTGTCGTATGCCGTCCGCGCCCCTCGGTGCACACGCCGGCTGGCTCACCTGTGCCTGCCGGCCGGAGTGCGCACCAACGGGTCATACGTTGTCGACGGGTCAGCCGCCGGCGTAGGGCTGGAACTCCGAGGTGACCGCGAGGTCCTTCGGCGCGAGCCAGGGCTCGACCGTCGTCAGCACCTTGTCCCACGTCGCCTGGTCCAGCGCCGTCACTCGGACAGTGAGTCGCCCGGTCTGCGCATCGGGTGCCGTCGTGATGCCGAGACCGGCCTTGGTCAGCGCCTCCTGCGCAGCGGTGAGGTCGGCCTGGGTCGGGGCGTCGCGCTGCTCGACGCAGAGCCCACCCGGCCACACGGTCCGCAGCTCCTTGTGAGCCGCCGCAGCATCACCGGTGACGAGGACGTTGTAGAGGTCGGAGCCGTTCGACACCCACGAGCCGATGTAGCCGTCGAGCGACTCGAGCTTCTGCGACAGCGCAGCCTGCTGCTCGGGGGTGCCTCCACCCTTGCGCCCGCCCCCGGCATACGGGTCCTCGCACAGTTGCGGGAAGGCGCCGTCGGACGGCCGCGGGTCCGGGTCGCTCGGAGCTCCGGGCGGCGGAGTGAGACTCGGGGCGCGGTCGAGGGTGACGGTGCCCTGCTCGCCCGCGTCTGGGTCGTACGTCCCGACGACCCAGACCATGCCGGTCCACGTCACGCCGCTCGCGCGTTCGGGCTTGAGTGCGTCCCAGTCGATGTCGCCGACAACGGTCGGGCCGCTGCACTGGGGCGGGTAGGACTGCGCCATGACGAAGCACAGTTCGACCGGGCTGGTCGAGGACTTCTGGTAGAGCGAGCCCTGCGCGACGACGAGGTCGTCGGCCTGGACGATCTGTCCCTGGGCGGGGCCGGGGCCAGCGGTGGAGTCGGCGTCCACACTCGATGATCCCGACGGCGAGGGTTGCTGCGCGGTGCCGTCGGCGGGCTGCGCGTCGCCGCAGGCGCTGAGGCCGAGCGCGAGGGCGACAGCGGCGAGCGTGGTCGCGACAGTCGTGAACGGGCGGAGGCGAGGGATGGCTACCAGCGTCATGTCATTGGGACGGAGCTCGGGGCTGTCCGGTTCCCTGTGTTCCCTGTGCGTCGGCATTGCGCGTCGGCGCCCATGAGACGTCATGACCAGACGGCGCGTCACGACTCGACGGTCACGGGTCGCCCGGTATGCGGTCGCGCAGGACCGCCACGCCCGGCCCGTCGAGGTCGGCCAGGGCGTGGGCGCGGCCGGCGACGGCCATCGCCACGGCTTCGCTCGCGCCGCGAACCTCGTCTCCCTCACCCCATGCCCAGTCCTGGTCGGTGGCGACGAGCCGGAGTCCGCGCAGCCGGTCCTTGGTCACGAAGCCGCGCATGGCTGGCTTGGACGTGAGGAAGTCGAGCGTTGCGCGCCACGCATCGAGATCGGGACTGACGTCGATGCCGAGGGGCCGTGCGGCATCGCGCAGGTGGATGGCGGAGTCGGCCATCGGTCCGCCGGACCCGGTGAACGGCACGGTCAGCTCGGTGTCGGCGAGATCGCGCAGCCGGGCGACGAGCTGGTCGGTCGGTCGCGCCGAGCGCTCGCGGGTCTGCTCGTCGACGTAGCGCCCGAGGTCGCCGCGGTAGCGCACGATGATGCCCAGGACGCTGCGCCACGTGAAGTCGGACTCCAGCGGCGCGATGAGATGGCCCGCGATCTCGCGGACGGTCCACCCCTCGCAGAGGCTCGGCGTGGCCCACTGCTCCGGAGTGAGCGCTGCCAACATGTCCGCGGCGAGCAGCCGGTTGCGGGTCGCGATGGCGTGGTGGGGGTCAGCCATGGTTCTCCTCGTCTTCGTGGATCGCTCGGGCTTGGCGCACACTGCCTCGTCCTCAACACTCTGGTCTTGACCCGTACTTTGGAACAACGCCGAAGCACTGGGCTGCGGGGTGTGGGATCGGAGTGCTCTGATCTTGCGTCGTGCTTCGGGCCACTGGCGGGCCGGGGTGATGTTCTGGTCCTGTCTTGCGTTGCTCTGGTCTTCCGCCGTGCTTCGGTCCACTGCACCCCGGGCTGATGCTCTGATCTTGCGTCGTGCTTCGGGCCACCGCACCCCGGGCTGATGCTCTGATCTTGCGTCGTGCTTTGAGCCACCGCGAGCTCCCTTGCTGCCCACCGCTGGGCAGTCGGGCGATGCGCGCCGTCGCGAAGGCGGCGGACAGGTCCGGGCAGGGCAAGCACGGCCTTGGCAGGTCGGGGTGCGGCGGCGCGCGAGCACGCGCGAGGGAGTTGGGGTGAGTGGCGGGGGCGGGGCGGGTCAGCCCTAGGGTTGTCGATGAGGGTCGTCGCGTCGGTGGGGGTCGTGGAACCGGATCGTCCAGGCGCCGCGGTCGTCGCGGTGGAGGGTCCAGGTGAGGTCGGTGCGGTCGATCCAGCGGTGGTGTTGTCCGCACAGGGGGATGGCGCGGGTGAGGTCGGTGCGCCCGCCGGATGCCCAGGGGTCGAGGTGGTGCAGCTCGGTCCAGGCGAAGGGGCGGTCGCAGCCCTGCACGGCGCACGAGTCGTACAGGTGCGCGAGGGCGGCTTTCTGGTTGCTGGTGAAGCAGCGGCGTTGTCGGCCGAGGTCGAGGGGTTGGGGGGTCGCCGGCGAGGACCAGCGGTAGGAGCCCGGCGCCGCAGGCGAGGCGGCGCACGTCGCCGGCGGAGACGTGGTCGCCGACGTCGGTGCCGGCGGCGCGCAGCTGGCCGCGCAGGGTGTCGATGCTGGTGGTGACGACGATGGTGGCGGCGATCTTGTCGTCGAGGTGGTCGGTGGGCAGGTGCCCGAGGAGCTCGGTGAACGCGACTCCGCGCCGGTGTTGCCAGTCCAGCTGCTCGCCCTTCCAGCCGGCGCCGTCGCTCGACGCGGTCCCCACGCTCCCCGCGGTCCCCACGCTCTCCGCGGTCCCCGCGGTTGCCCGGGTGCCGGCAGCGTCGCGGGTGAGGGCTCCGGTGCGGCGGCGGGGTGCGGTCATGGCGTCGATGATCTTCTTGAGCTGGGCGCCGGCGAGCCAGGGCACGGTGAACTGGCCGGTCATCGTGCCGTCGTGGTTGTCCTTGACCCAGAACGCTGCCGCCTGCCACGCCCAGTCCTCGTCGCTGGTGACGAGGGTGTTCTCGTGCGCGTCGACCTCGACCGGGTCGGAACTGACGACCTTCAGGACGCGGCGGGCGGCGATCCGCAGCTTCGCCGGAGTCCGGTTCTGCGCGAGCCGGAGCAGCTCCGCCTCACACTCGTCCCGTCCGCCGGCGTCGACGGTGTCGGGCAGGTCCCGCAACGCGGCCACAATGACCTTCGCGTGCGCCGCCGAGATGTCCCCACGATCCAACGCTCGCCCGGTTGCGGTGCGCCCCGCCTGCCCAGCCTCCGCAGAGCCGGTTCCTGCCTCGCCGGAGGTGTCGGGTCCAGGCCCGGTGCCGGGGTGGTCGCTGACAGCGGCGAGCAGCGTCCCACCCGGCGCGCCCGCGTCACCATCGGCGTCGAGGCCAGCGGGCCCGTCGCCGAGCTCGGCCGCCATCGCCGCATCCGCGGCGGCATCGCGCTGGTTCTGCTGGGTGTGCCGAGACACCCACGACCCGGTGTCGGCGAACCCTGCCGACTCGGCCACCCCGTCACTCTCGGCGCGCGCGATGATCCGCAACCGAGCCGCCTCCACCCTCCGCCCGAGCCGTTCCAGCTCGGTCAACGGCCCCTTCCAGTCGCGCCCGGCCCCGCCGGTCACCGCGCTCGACGCCACCGACGCCAGGATCCGATCCACCGCCGCGTGCCCGTCCGCGATGGCAGCCGCGACCGCATCCCCACGGGGCGGAAGGACGGCTGCGGTGCTCATAGAAACAGTCAAGCAGCCACCACTGACAACGCCCTCGGACGAGGTTTGTCAGTCGAGACCCAGAGCCCGCTCCAGCTGCCGGCACGCCTCGATCGCGGCCATCGTGTGCTCGGCATGGAGCGAGGCGGCCGCGCTCCCCGACGCCTCGGCGAGGGCCACCTCCACTAGACGGGCCCTCGCCCGCACGTCCGCTGCGAGCAGGTCACCGAAGTCCTCGCCATTCTGCGACACGCCTCCCAACAGCGCGTCGCCCACGGAGGCGTCACCGTCCGGGGCAGCGACCTCCAACACCCCGAGAACCCGCCGCTGCTCGGCCGCGAAGCCCTCGAGAACCTCGAGCACCGACCCGCCGGCAGCGGTTGGCCGATCAAGGTCCCCGCGGCTCGCCTCGGTCAGGGATGCAGCGATGTCCGCATTGATGCGGTGCAAGATGGTGATGTCCACGGCTCCTCCGTCCCGGTCGGGCCAATCGTCTACCACCGTAGACGATTTTGATCTACCGCGGTAGAGGAGTCGCATGACCAGCCCCGAACGAGCGTCCACCAGCGATCCCGACCTGGGGGCTCTCTTCGCCCGGATCCTGCCGCGGCTCGCCGAGCTTGAGGGGCCGATCCTTCAGGACGTCGGCCTGTCGATGTGGGAGTACGCCATTGTCACAGAGCTCGCGACCGGCCAGGCCCTCTCGCAAGCGGATCTGTCGAAGCGCACTCGCCGCGACCCCACCCGCCTCGGCCGTCACCTCGACGACCTCGAGGGACGTTCTTTGATCACGAGGGAGGCGGCCGACGACAAGCGGCAGCGCACGGTGACGCTCACGCGAGCCGGCCGCGCGGCATACCGCACTGCCAAGAAGCGCATCCGGCGCATCGAGGACGAGCTCCTCGCCGAAGCCCTCACACCGGCACAGTCGGCCTCCCTGCGGCGCGGTCTCGCGCGGCTCGCCGACGTCTGTGCGCCGGACGAGGCCTGACAGACCTGACTGACGACCGCGCCGCGGTGAGCGAGCGACCGCGGTGAGCGTCACGGCATACGAACGACAACGTCGTATGCCGTGCCGGTCACCTTGACGAGAGCGCCACGACCCACGTCGCCGCCACGCCGCTGAGCATGAGGACGAAGGCGAGCGGAGCTGCGGCGGCCACACCGGCGAGGGCGAGCGCGAACGCGAGCACGGCGACGGCGGCGACCAGCCCCACGACCACCCACCCGGCGCGCAACCGGTTCGCCGGGAGACTGTGCAGCGAACCCGCCGCAGCCGCCCAGAGCGCGCTCCCGACCGCCACGAGGAACAAGGTCTCGGGACCGGTCGTCAGGGCGAGCCCGACCGCGACGAGCGCGGCGACCATGAAGCCGAGGGAGGCCATCGTGGCCCGCTTCGTCATCGTCGGCAGCAACCCGCGGCCATAGGGGCTGGCGAGCAGGACCGCGTTCATCAGCGGTTCGATGAGCCAGCTGATCGCGACGACGGTGATGACGACGCTGACGGCGACGTTCGTGAGGGTCGATCCCTCACCCGCGCGCAAGATCCGGATGAGGAACAGGGGCGCGAGCAGGGCGGCCCAGCGCGCCCCACCGGGCAGCGAGTCCAGCCAGTCGGAGTAGCGCCACATCCAGCGATAGAGCGGGTTGCGCGCCTTCATCGTCAGGGCGAGCTGCTCACGCGCCTGGGCGTTGGTGGGGTCGAGGCGAACGGCGTCCCGCGACGACGCCACCGCATCGCGACTCGAGCCGCCACGCAGGTCGAGCAGGGCGTTGATGCGGTGCGCGTCAGCGCAGTTGGGGTCGATGGCGAGGGACTCGGCGACCGCCTTGCGAGCCTCCTCGGGGCGACGGAGATCGAACAGCGCCCCGCCGATGGCGGCGGGGATCTCGGCGTCCTCGGGGTCGAGCGCCCGCGCCCTGGTGAAGCTCTCCAGAGCCGGCCCCGGCTGTCCGAGGTTGTGCAGCGCGTGTCCACGCTGGACGTGTAGGTCGGCGAACTCGGGCGCGAAGTACAGGGCACGGTCGAAGGTCTGCAGGGCCTCCCGCTCCTGTCCGGCGGCGCGCTGCGCGATCCCGTGGATGTACAGCACCAGCGGGGAGTCCGGCGCCCGGTTCACCGCATCAGCCGTAATGGATCGCGCCTCGTCGACTCGCTTCTGGATGAGCAACGCGCGCCCGAGGTCGACCATGACCCACGGGTCCTCGGGGGACTGGGCGAGGGCGCCGCGCAGCAACCGTTCGGCCTCGGCGCCGCGGCCGAGCTCGAGGAGCGCGCGAGCGCGGGCGTGCTCGGAGTCGGACTGGGTGTCGGTCATGGGGTCCCCCGGGGGTGAGATGGTGGCGGTCACCCTACTGAGCGGAGTGCAGTTCGCGCGGGGCTTTGGGATGAAGCATCGAGGAATCCTTCGCAGAAAGCTGTCCGTCGGATCAGCGCAGGCCCTAGCGTGCTCGATGTGTCGAACGAGCCAGTCATCGCCGCCCTGCGCGCCTCCCTCGCCGCCGACCCGGGCAACCACGACGTACGGGTCCACGTCGCCAGCCTGTTGAGCGCCGACGGGCGCACCGATGAGGCGCTCGCGGAGGCGTCGGCGGTGCTCGCCGGACGTCCCGACCACCTCGGCGCGTTGACGGTGGCCGAGTCCGCGGCGCGCCGCCTCGGCGACATCGACAGAGCGGATGCGTATGCCCGCCTGCTCGCCGCCCTGGGCGGCTCACCGTCCAGCGCCTCGCCTTCGCAGGGCGGGGACCCGGCAACGGGAGCGGGTGCACCCGGGCGCGCGGACGGCATACGGGAAGCGGACGGCATACGGGGGGCGGACGGCATACAGGGGAACGAGCCAACGGTGAGCGACGGGGAACCGGAGGGGAGCGACTCGTCGACCGACCCCGTGGAGATTGCCTATGCCGGCACGATGCCGGACTCGCCGGAGGACCTGTTCGCGGAATGGAGCGAGAGCGAGGCGGCGCGCGAGCCCGAGGTCGGCACCTTGGGTCGCCCGGGCGTCACCCTCGCCGACGTCGGTGGGCTCGCCGACGTGAAGAAGCGGCTCAACCAGTCGTTCCTCATGCAGATGCGCAACCCGGAGCTGCGCGCGACGTTCGGCAAGTCGCTGCGCGGCGGTCTCGTGCTCTGGGGCCCGCCGGGGTGCGGCAAGACGTTCATCGCGCGGGCGGTGGCGGGGGAGCTGGGCGCGAGCTTCTACGAGGTCGGGCTCGCCGACGTCCTCGACATGTACATCGGCAGCAGCGAGCGGAACCTGCGCAGCATCTTCGACGCGGCACGGCGCAACCGGCCGTGCGTCCTCTTCTTCGACGAGCTGGATGCGTTGGGGCAGAAGCGCGCTCAGCTCCGTGGTGCGGGCGCGATGCGGGGTGTCGTCAACCAGATGCTGGCCGAGCTCGACGGCGCCTCGACTGACAACGAGGGCCTGTTCGTCCTCGCCGCGACGAACCATCCGTGGGACGTCGACTCCGCGCTGCTGCGTCCAGGACGGTTCGACCGCACGGTGCTCGTCCTTCCTCCGGATCGCGAGGCGCGGGAGGCGATCTTCTCGCTCCACCTGCGCTCGCGGCCGATGGACCGGGTCGATGTGGGACAGCTTGCCAAGGCGACGGACGGCTACTCCGGCGCCGACATCGCCCTCGTGTGCGAGCAGGCCACCGAGTCGGCGATGGAAGAGTCGATGGCGGCGGGCCAGGTGCGGCCGATCACCGCGCAGCACCTGCGTGACGCGGTGGCCAGTGTCCGGCCGAGCATCGGTGAGTGGATGGAGACGGCGAAGAACTATGCGCTGTACTCCAACAGCAGCGGTGAGTACGACGAGCTGACCGCGTACCTCAAACGCCGGCGACGCTGACTGCGGGCGTTGCGGTAACGCGGCGCGGCGCGACACGGCATACGGGCTTATTCGGATGTATGCCGTCCGCGCTAGAAAGCGCGATACGGTCCGATCGTGGATCCCATCCGTAATCCCTATGCCCCCGGCGCCGGTCAGCGCCCGCCCGAGCTCGCCGGTCGTGACGAGCAGCTCGACGCGTTCGAGGTCGTGCTCGAGCGGGTGTCGCGCGGGCGGCCCGAGCGCTCGATCGTCCTCACCGGGCTGCGCGGTGTCGGCAAGACGGTGCTGCTCAATGCGTTGCGGTCAGCGGCTGTTCGCGCGAAGTGGGGCACCGGCAAGCTCGAGGCGCGGCCGGACCAGTCGCTGCGGCGGCCGCTGTCCTCGGCGCTGCACCAGGCGGTGCGCGAGCTCGGTCACCCGAGCGAGAACGAGGTGCAGCACGTCCTCGGCGTCATCAAGGCGTTCGCCCAGCGGAGCGCGCCGGCCGGGGCGAAGCTGCGCGAGAAGTGGAGTCCGGGCATCGACGCGCCGGCCGTGACCGGACGGGCAGATTCCGGCGACATCGAGATCGACCTCGTCGAGCTGTTCACCGACCTCGGTGGGCTCGCGGCGGACACGGGACGGGGGATCGCGGTCTTCATCGACGAGATGCAGGACCTCGGGCCCGATGACGTGTCGGCGTTGTGTGCGGCCTGCCACGAACTGTCGCAGTCGGGTCTGCCGGTCATCGTCGTCGGGGCCGGGCTGCCGCACCTGCCGGCGGTGCTATCGGCCTCAAAGTCATACTCCGAGAGGCTTTTTCGATACTCCCGCATCGACCGGCTGCCGCGGGCGGCGGCCGACGCGGCGCTGGAGCTGCCCGCGGAGGACGAGGGGGCGGCATACGACTCTGCAGCGCTCGACGCGATGTATGCCGCGACCGGCGGCTACCCGTACTTCATCCAGGCGTACGGCAAGGCGGTGTGGGACGTCGCCGCGGCGTCGCCGGTGACGGCCGAGGACGTGCGGGTCGCGGCGCCGGAGGCCGAGTCGGAGCTGGCGGTCGGGTTCTTCGGGTCGCGGTTCGAGCGGGCGACGCCGGGGGAGCGGGAGTACCTGCGGGCCATGGCCGACGTGGCGTTCGCGGTGGCCGAGGCGGGGGAGGAGGCGCTCGACGAGATCGAGTCCGTTCCGACGGCCGACGTCGCGGCACACCTGAAGCGCAAGCCCCAATCCCTTTCTCCCGCAAGGGATGCACTGCTCAAGAAGGGGTTGATCTACTCCGGCGAGCGCGGGCGGATCGCGTTCACCGTGCCGCACTTCGGGAGGTACCTGCGCGAGCAGACCGGGTGAGTCGGGCGACTGAAGGCCCGTTGGTGCAACTGTTCGTTTTGTTCGTTTCGATGTAGGCTGAGGGCACTCTCAGGGAGGTCGCCATGAGCCGCACACGCACAGCTGCAGTGTCTGCACCGCACACCTACATCGCGAATGACCGCGAGGACGCGCAGATCCTCGACATCGTCCGAGCCTTGGAGGCTGCCGGCGGTCGTGCGCCGAAGGTGACGCCGTCGCTGGTTGCAGCCGACGGGACGCGCCTCGAGCTCCCGCCTGCCATGTTCGCCGTCCTCAAGCAGGTCGCTGAGGCCCTTGCCGACGGGATGGGTGTGTCGGTGGCGCCGCTCAACGCGTTGCTCACCACCCAGGAAGCTGCCGACTACCTGGGCATCTCCCGGCCGACGTTGGTGCGGATGCTCGAGCGGGGCGATCTCCCGATGGAGAAGCCGGGACGTCACCGTTTCGTGCGCCTCAGCGACCTCGTGGAGTTCCAGAAGCAACAGCGTGCGGACCGACGACACACGCTGGCCGAGATGCAGCGGCAAGGTCAGGAGGATGGCCTGTACGACGCCACGGATGGTCCCCCTCCTCGGACGCGCTGACTGTGGCGTTCCCGGTCTTCTTCGACACGTGCGCACTCTTCGGTGGCACGCTCAACGACACCTTCCTCCGATTGGCGGAAGTCGGCGCGTACCGGATTTTGTGGTCGGAGGACGTTCTCGTTGAGCTGGAGCGGAACCTTGCGCGCAGGGTGGGTCCGGAGGCGGCGGCCCGTCGGGTCTCCGCGATGCGTACTGCCTTCCCCGACGCCTCCGTTGTCGACTACGAGGACTTGGTGGTCTCGATGACCTGCGACCCCAAGGACCGTCATGTTCTGGCGGCCGCGGTACGGGGTCAAGCGGAGGTCCTCGTCACGATGAACACCAAGGACTTTCCCGCATCCTCGGTCGATCCCCATTCGTTGACTGTCGTGCACCCAGATGACTTCTTGCTCGATCAACTGGACCTCCACCCGTCGCGCGTTCGCCTCGCTCTGGTCGGACAAGTCGTCGATGGGAGCCGCCCGCCACTGACGATGTCGAGACTTCTCGGGATTCTGGAACGTTCCGCCGTGCCGCGCTTTGCTACCGAAGCGAGGCGTCGTGACTTTCAGGTGACCCAAGATTCGGATGACTGAGGATCTCTGGCGGCGACCGACGTGTTCCGCATCGAGATGACGAGCTCCGCGGGGCGACCGGCGCTAGCGGTCCCGGCCTGTCGGCCTCCCGCTAGCCTGACGTGCATGTCCCCCAGGACGAAGGTGGTCGACGTCGACCTCGCGCGCCTCACCGTGCGCCCGCTCGACGCGTCGACCTGGGACGCCTACGCCGCCCTCATGGAGCGCCACAACGGCGTCTTCGGCGGCTGCTGGTGCACCTTCTTCCACACGATGTCGGCCGACAAGACCTACGACGCCGATGACAACCGCGCCCTCAAGGAGCGCCTCGTCCGCGCCGGCCGCTCCCACGCCGCCGTCGTCATGGACGGTGACGAGGCGATCGCGTGGTGCCAGTTCGGGCCGCCCGCCGAGCTCCCGAACATCTACCACCGCAAGGACTACGACGCGACGACGACGCAACCGCCCGACTACCGGATCACCTGCCTCTTCGTCGACAAGCGCTACCGCCGCAGCGGCGTCTCGGCCGTCGCGGTCCAAGGCGTCCTCGACCTCATCGCCGAGGCCGGCGGCGGCACGGTCGAGGCGTACCCGCACGACAACGCCGGCGCCCGCGTCTCGGTGCTCTACTCCGGCACGCGCGCCCTGTTCGAGCGCGCCGGCTTCACCTACGACCGCCCGAAGGGCACGAAGAACTGCGTCATGACGCGGGTGGTCTGACCGCCGCGTGCCGCGGTCACCCGCGTGGTCGCCGTCGACTCAGTCATTCCGTATGCCGTGCAGCCGAGCATGCAGTTCCCTCACCTCGGCCTCGAGCTGCGGAGCCGGCCCGTCGACGGTGACGCCCGGCGCGACCTCCTGCACCGAGAGTGGCCGGACCGGCGACGGTCCCACGCCCCACTCGCGAAGCCACTCGACGAGCTGCTCGGTCGAGACGGCATACGCGATCCGCCCCAGCCCGACCCACGCGTGCGCGGCGGAACACATCGGGCAGTGCTCGCCCGAGGTGTAGACCGTGCAGCCGGCCCGGTCCTCGGGCGCCACGTGCTCGGTCGCCCACCTCGCGAGCTCGAACTCCGGGTGCCGCGTCTGGTCGCCGCCCTTGACGCGGTTGCGGTCCTCCCGCAGCACCTGGCCCGAGGCGTCCACGAGGACCGAACCGAACGGCTCGTCCCCGTCGTCGAGTGCCTCGCGCGCCAGCTCGACGCACCGCCTCAGGTGGGTCAGGTCCGTCTCGTCGAGAGCCATGTCGAGATCGTGGCACAGGAGAGCAGGAGAGCAGGAGAGTCGCCCCGGTGGCCGCGCATCACGACGACGATGCCTCGAGGCGCTTCGCCCACTCGATGAAGAGGCGCGTCTCCGCCGGCCCGAGGACGTCCGGATGAGCCGCCGCATGCTCGATCGCGGATCGCGTTGTGCCAGAGCCTTTTTCGTATGCCGTGGAGCCGGTGATCGCAGCGATCACGCCTTCGCGGACCGCGGCCGAGAGGGCGTCGTCCCGCTCGCCGGTGACGATCTGGCGCAGGGTGACCCCGATGTTCGCGACGAGCACGTGCGCCGCCGCCTGGTCCGCCGGGACGACGAGCCGTCCCTGCTCCTCGGCCGCCTCGGTGATGGCCCGCAGCAGCTCGCTCGGGCGGGACTGTGCCGGGGGCGAGTAGCCGGGCCGGACCGTGCCGTACATCAGTGCGTAGAAGCCCGGGTTCTCGAGCCCGAACTCGACGTGCGCGTCCCAGCCGGCGCGCAGGTCACGGATCGGGTCGCCGCTGGACTCGGCCGACTCCTTTCGCGCGAGGTACAGGTCGAAGCCACGCTCGACGACCGCCTCGAGCAGCCCCTGCTTGCTGCCGAAGAAGTGATAGAGCGTCGGCATCTTCACGCCGGCGGCGTCGCACACGGCGCGCAGCGAGATCTCCTCGCCCGGAGCGGACGCGATGAGATCGGCCGCGGCATCGAGCAGCCGCGTCCGTGTATCGCTCTGCACCTCCGCTGTCACAGTGCTACATTAGCGGTGTAGCACCGATATACACGGATCGATCACCGCTACACCCGACATCCCGCACCACGAGCCTTCAGGAGCGACAGTCATGACCGAGCACACCCTCCAGGGCAAGAACGTCCTCATCGCCGGCGGCGCGAAGAACCTCGGCGGCCTCATCTCCCGCCAGGTCGCGCAGGCCGGCGGCAACGTCGCCATCCATTACAACTCCGAGTCGAGCCGCGCGGATGCCGAGCAGACGCGCGCCGACGTCGCGGCCGCGGGCGGCAAGACCGTCGTGCTCACGGGTGACCTCACCCAGCCCGCCAACGTCGAGAAGCTCTTCGCCGACGCGACCGAGGCCCTCGGGCCGATCGACGTCGCCGTCAACACCGTCGGCAAGGTCCTGCGCAAGCCGATCGTCGAGACGAGCGAGGAGGAGTACGACTCGATGTTCGACGTCAACGCCAAGGCCGCGTACTTCTTCATCAAGGAGGCCGGCAAGAACCTCGCCGACGGCGGCAAGGTCATCACCATCGTCACCTCGCTCCTCGGCGCGTTCACCGACGGCTACTCCACCTACGCCGGCGGCAAGAGCCCGGTCGAGCACTTCACCCGGGCGGCCGCGAAGGAGTTCGCCGAGCGCGGCATCTCCGTCACCGCCATCGCGCCCGGCCCGATGGACACCCCGTTCTTCTACGGCCAGGAGACGCCCGAGCGCGTCGAGTTCCACAAGTCGCAGGCGATGGGCGGTCAGCTCACCCAAATCGAGGACATCGCGCCCATCGTCCACTTCCTCGCGACCGAGGGCTGGTGGATCACCGGCCAGACGATCTTCGCCAACGGCGGCTACACCACACGCTGACCACGGCGAGAACCGCTGCGGCACAACGCAAGACGCGCGGCCGGCATACCGATCTTCCGGTATGCCGGCCGCGCGCCTTCGCGCGAAGCCTCGCCCGCGCGTCGCCGCGCCCAAGCGTCGTCGCGCCCGTCGGTCAGGCCGTCACGGAGTCGCGACCGGTCTCGACATGACCGGTGAGCCGCAGCCGCCAGTCGGAGTCCTCGGCGACCGTGAGCTCGACGTCGTACCAGCCCTGGTCGGTCTCCCACACGAGCTTCTTCGTCGCGCCGGCCTTGAGCCGCACCGGCCGCGACCCACCGCGATACGCGAGCGCCGACACCGTCACGACGAGATCCTCCGACCCGCGGTTCGTCAGCACCAGCCCGAGGTTCGGCCGCTTCTCGACATACTCGTGCGACACGACGAGGCCCGCCGCAGCACCGGACAGCGCACCGGCAGAGTCCATCCAGAACCGGTCCGGACCCTGCACCGTGACGTCCCAGCGCCCGTCAGCCGCCCCGAGCGTCACCGTCTCGGGCGAGCCCGCCGCAGCCACGACGTACTCCGGGCGAGACGCGCTCGCGGCATACGGGTAGACCGCGAACGGCACGTCCGTCGCCGCCCCACCGGCAACCCACACCGACACCGAATTCCCTTCCACCGCAACGGAAGCCGACGGACGATAGGGCAGCGCACGCGCCGGACGGCGGCCGGGCTCCTGCAGCGGCAGCTCCTGATCGGACGGGGCCGACGGACGCCACCGGGCACGCTTCGACGGCACCGGCCCCGGCTCGGCCAGCGCGGGCGGCGACCCCTGCCGGGCGAAGTCGAACGCCGACGTCAGGTCCGAGCAGACCGACCGCCGCCAGTCCGAGATGTTCGGCTCGCGCACGCCCGTGACGAGCTCGAGGAACCGCAGCGTCGATGTGTGGTCGGCGATCGACGAGTCGACGAACCCGCCGACGGTCCACGGTGACACGATCGTCATCGGCACGCGCGGTCCGAGGCCGATGGGTCGACCGTCGTACCAGTCCGGACCGGCGCCGCTCGCCGGACGCGGGGGCGTGGCCGGCGGCACGTGGTCGAAGTACCCGTCGTTCTCGTCGAAGTTGATGAGGATCGCCGTCTTGGACCACGTGTCGAGGTCGGAGGCGACGAGGTCGAGCAGGTCGTGGATGAGGTTCGCCGACCCGACCGGCGTCGATGCGCCGGGGTGCTCGGACAGCGCCGCGGTCGGCACGAGCCAGCTCACCTTCGGCAGCGTTCCCGCCTTGATGTCGGCGCCGAGCCGCTCGAGCAGCGTGCCCGGGCGGCTGCGGTACGCCGCCCGGTCGAAGAGCGAGCGCTCGGCCTCCGACAGCGACGCCCGCCCGGTCTCGAACTGCGCCAGCAACCGGTCCTGCTCGGACGCCGACTTGCCGGGCAGAGAGTCGTAGAACGCCTCCGTCGTGAGGTACGCCCCGTCGACGTGGGCGAGGATCTTGCGGCCGATCTCCTTCCAGGGCTTGAAGTACTCGACCGCGTTGTCGGTGAAGTTGTCCCACTCCTGGTAGATCTGCCAGGACACCCCGGCCGCCTCGAGCCGCTCCGGGTACGTCGTCCAGTCGTAGCCCTTGTGGGCGTAGTTGTAGGCGGCGTTCGTCACCGCGCGCTGGGTCGTGCTGCCGGGCTCGTAGCCGGTCGTGCCGGTCCAGAAGTAGTTGCGGTTCGGGTTCGTCGAGCCGTAGACCGAGCAGTGGTAGGCGTCGAGCGCGGTGAACGTCTCGGACAGCTCGTACTGGAGCGGGATGTCGCGACGGTCGTAGTACGTCATCGTCGTCACGGTCTTGGCCGGCACCCACTGGTCCCACCAGCCGTCCGCCCACGCGCGCGTCGCGTCCGAGAATCCGTGCGGCAGGTCGCCGAGGTACTGGATGTCGTCGTTCGAGCGTCCCGCCGCCTTGGCGGCCTCACGCAGCGAGAACGGCAGGACGGTGCCGCTGAACGAGCGCGGCTGCGCCAGGACGTTCGGCAGCTCGCCCGGTTCGGGGTCGCGAAGCCGCAGCGGGTGCCGGTCGCCGTAGCCGCGGACGCCGCGCAGCGTGCCGTAGTAGTGGTCGTAGGACCGGTTCTCCTGCATGAGCAGGATGACGTGCTCGACCTGCTCGAGACCGCCCGTGCGCATCGGTGCCGCCATGGCGCGGTGCACCGAGGCCGGCAGGAGCGAGCCCGTGGCGGCGAGGGCCGCGGCGGCGGTGCCGCCACCGAGGATGGTGCGCCGGCTCGGCCGGAGGCCACCCGAACCAGAGTCACTCGAGACAGGGCCGCCGGAGACGGCGCCACTCGAGTCAGGGGTGTTGGACGAGGAAGGGGGAGGGGTTGTCATGTCCGCCAGCGTGGCCCGACCCGACGAGCAGATGAAGGACATCCGATGAATTGTGGGCAAACCCTGACCACGGTGACTGGTATGCCGTCCGCGCGCGGACGGCATACCGGCTCACCTCGGTGCGTGGAGACTCAGGTGCGTGGAGCCCCCGGCGCGGGAACGGCTCAGGGGGCATCGGGCAGGTCGTCGAGGAAGTCGAGCGTCGGCACGAAGAACAGGCACCCGGTCTGCGCCGTCGAGAAGTCGAGGATCCGGTCGGTCGTGCCGGGCGGGTTGCCGAGGAACATGTGCTGCAGCATCTGCTCGGTGACGCCGGGGTCGCGCGCGTAGCCGATGAAGAACGTCCCGAACTCCGCCGACCCCACGCGCCCGAACGGCATGTTGAAGCGCATGATGTCGCGCTCGTTGCCGTCCTCGTCGTGGATCGTGTTGAGCGTGACGTGGCTGTCCGGCGCCTTCTCGTCGTCGGGGAACTCGACGTCGTCGAGCTTGGTCCGCCCGATCGCGCGCTCCTGCTCCTCGACGGTGAGGGCGTCCCAGGCCGCGAGGTCGTGCACGTACTTCTGGGTGATGACGTAGCTGCCGCCCGCGAAGTCGCGGTCCTCGTCGCCGACGATGACCGAGTCCGCTGCCGCGGCGCCCTCGGGGTTGGCCGTGCCGTCGACGAACCCGAGGAGGTCGCGCTCGTCGAAGCTGCGGAACCCGTGCACCTCGTCGACGACCTCGCCGGCGTCGCCGAGCCGACCCACGATGAGCTGGGCGAGCTCGAAACACAGGTCCATCCGCTGCGCCCGGATGTGCAGGAGCACGTCGCCGGGCGTCGACGGTGCGGTGTGCCGCGGTCCGTCGAGCTGCTCGAACGGGTGCAGCTTCGCCGGCCGCGGACCCGTGAAGATCCGGTCCCACAGGTCCGACCCGATCCCGACGACGCACGTCAGCTGCCCCTCGGGGATGCGGAACCCGACCGACTTGCGCAGGTCGTTGACCGCGCCGAGAGTCTCCCGGATCCCGTCCTCGCCACCGTCGCGCACCCTGATGACGAGGAACATCGCGGACGGCGTCAACGGTGTCAGCACCGCCTGAGGATCCGTCCCCGGTCGCGCCACCCGCGCCGCGTCCGGCGCACTTCCCGACTGCCCTGCCACATCGCTCATCACGTCGCCCTTTCGTCGTGGGCTCTCACCGTATGCCGTCCGCGCACCTTCGCGGTCGCGCGGCGCGCGTGCGCGGTCGCGCTGCGTGCGCTCAGGGTCGCGCTGTCTGCGCGCGCGGTCGCGCCGCCCCCGGTGAGGTCACGACGTCGGGCGCCAGCCGTCCGGGGGGTCCTCGCCGGTGCGCCCGTCGACCGCCTCTCGCAGCAGGTCGGCGTGACCGGTGTGGCGGCCGTACTCCTCGACGAGGTCGAGCAGGACCCGACGCCGCCCGACCCGTTCGCCCCTGTCGGTCGTGATGGCCGCGGGCCGGTCGAGACCGCCAGCCGCGAGCGGGGCGGCGAGGCGTTCCCTGGACCGCTCCACCGCCGCGTCGTAGGCGCGGTAGAGGTCCTGCGGGTCGTCGTCCGCGGCCGAGTCGATCTCCCAGTCGGGGTTCTCGTCCCAGCCGTTGTCCGCCCACGCGTCCGGCATCGGCTCGCCCGCGATCTTCGCCGCGAAGGCGTGGTCCTCCTGCACCGCGAGGTGCTTGAGCAGGCCGCCGAGGCTGAGCGACGAGGCGCCGACCGTGGCCTGCAGCTGCTGCGCGCCGAGATCGTCGGCCTTCCACCGGAACGTCCAGCGCAGTCGCTCGAGCGCGCCCAGCACGTGGTCGGCCTCGTCGCCGTCGAGCGGCTCCCAGGGCGTGACATCGGACCCGGGCACCGGGTCGCTCATCCGAGGCGCTCCAGGAACGCGAGCGAGCGGTCGAGCACCTGGCGCGCTGCCGGTTCGTCGTATGCCGTCAGCGAGCTGTCCGTGAAGAGGTGCCCGTCGCCGGGGTAGAGGAAGAGCTCCACGTCGTCGTGGGCGTCGACGAAGGGGCGCGCGGCCTCCAGGTCGCCCTCGCCGACGAAGAACGGGTCGGCGTCCATCGAGTGGATCTGCGCCGGCACCCCCTCGGGCCACTCGCCGAAGAACGACGGGTCGGCGAAGGAGTGGTAGAACAGTCCGCCCAGCGCCCCCGGCCGGGACTGCAGCGCCTGCTGAGCCGGCATGACGCCCAGCGAGAACCCGGCATACACGATTCGCTCGGGCAGCCCCTCGGCGAAGGCGACGCCACGCGCACGGGTCTCGGCGAAGCCGACCTCGGCGAGGTACTCCTGCCCCTCCTCGATGGAGTCGAAGGTGCGCCCGTCGAACAAGTCGGGAGTGTGCACGGTGTGGCCGGCCTCGCGGAGCGCGTCGGCGAAGGCGACGACTCCGGGGGTGAGGCCCTGGATGTGGTGGAAGAGCACGATCTCGGTCATGGCAGTCACCGTAGGACCGGTTGCGGACGAACCACTTCCGCAATGACAGAACCTGGGCCAGACTTCTCGGCATGGTCGCCCCAGCCCGCGAGACCAGCCCGACCGCGCGGGCGCTTCTCACCCTCGAGCTCGTCCAGGGCCAACCGGGCGTCACGGCCGACGCGATCGGGGAACGGCTCGGCGTCTCGCCAAGGGCAGCCCGGCGCTACGTCGCGATGCTGCGCGAGGTCGGCATACCGATCACGTCCACCTCCGGACCGGCGGGTGGCTACTGGCCCGGCCGTGGGCTGCGGCCGCCACCGCTGCTCTTCACGCCGGCCGAGGCGCTCGGTCTCGTCATGGCGGTCCTCGACGGGCACCACGACCCGGACGACACCCAGGACCCCGTCGGCAGCGGCATCGGCAAGATCTTGCGAACCCTGCCGGAATCCGTTGCGGCAGAGGCGAACACGGTGCGTCGAGTTGCGGAGGCAGCGCCCGACCGCTCAGCGTCGCGACCCACGCCGGAGGCCACTGCGCGGCTCGTGCGGGCGTGCGTCGACCGACAGGTCGTGCGGCTGGGTTATCGGACCGAGGCCGGTCGCGACCTCACCCTCGACGTCGAGCCATGGGCCGTCGTCGTCCGGCACAGCCGCTGGTACCTCCTGTGCCACTCGCGCACCTCGGATGCGACGCGCGCCTACCGCATCGACCGGGTCACGCAGGTCGAGGTCGTGCCCGAGACCTTCGAACCTCCGGCGGACCTCGAGCCGGTGAGCGCACTCGAGCAGCACCTCGGGCAGGGGTGGGACCACCCCGTCGAGGTCGTCGTGGGGGCGCCCGCCGACGTGGTCGAGCGGCACCTCCCGCGGACGATGGGTCGCGTCGAACCCGTTGGGGCGAGGCGCTGTCGGCTCGTCGGCAGCACGAGCAACCCCGCGGCCTACGCGGCCGACCTCGCCGGGCTCCCGGCCGACTTCACGGTCGAGGTGGGTGACGAGGTCCGGGCGGCGGTGCTGGCCCTGGGGCGGCGGCTGGTCGCGGCGGCCCGCTCGCAGTGGTAGGACGGAAGGCATGGGCGACCACCCGGCATACGTGCACACGTCCTTCGACACGGAGCGGCCGCGCGAGCTCGCGGAGTTCTATCGGCAGCTGCTCGGTCTCGTCTATCGCGCCGGCGACGAGCCCCCGACCGACGGCAGTCCGGACGACCTCGACTGGCTCGTGCTCACCCAGCCCGACGGGACGCGCCAGCTCGCCTTCCAGCAGGTCGAGACGTTGACGCCGACCACCTGGCCCGATGACGACGTGCCCATGCAGGCGCACATCGACTACACCTTCGACAGCGTCGAGGAGCTCGAGCGGCACAAGGACATCGCGCTGCGGCTCGGAGCCACACTCCGGCTCGACCGCACCGACGACGAGGAGCCGCTCTATGTCCTCGCCGACCCGAGCGGGCACCCGTTCTGCCTCTTCGTGAGCTGAGCGGAACCTCCACGTTCTCTCGGTATGCCGTCCGCGCGTCGTCGTCGGCGCGTCACGGCAGTGTGACGATTGCGTGAGGATCGACGGGAGAGACGGTCGGGAGCGTGCACGTTGCGGCGACCCCCTGACAGAGTGACGGTGCGGCTCCGACCCGGGGTTCGCACGTCGACGCCGGAAGGGTGTGAGTGGTGGCTTCACGTGGGTGGGGAACGAAGGTCGGGATCGCGGTGCTCGTCCTCGCGCTCGTCGCCGGGGGAGCGTGGGGCGCGTGGACCTGGCTGGGCCGGGACACGGGAGCGGCACGGGCGGCTGCCGAAAAGGTCGCTGCCGGGCTGGCCGCCGGCGAGCTGCCCCCGGGGGTCGTGACGGGGGAGCCCACCGGTGAGGGGGAGGGGCTCGCCGCGATCGTCGAGGACATGGAGGGTGCCAAGCACGCCGTGTCCGTGGCCTCGGTGACCGAGCCCGAGTCGGGGTCCGCGACGGCGACCCTGCGGCACGAGTGGTCGGTGCCGGGCGCCGAGAAGCCGTGGACCTATGAGACCCCCGTGGAGCTGCGCAAGGGCGACGAGACGTGGACCGGGGTGTGGTCGCCGGCGATGGTGGCGCCCGACCTCACCGACGCGGAGACGTTGCGCCTCAAGCGAACCCAGGCCGAGCGCGCCGACATCCTCGGCCCCGACGGCAAGCCCATCGTCACGGAGCGACCCATCCAGCGGGTCGGCATCGACAAGACCAAGGTGTCGGGTGCGGCCGCGGCGACGTCGGCACGGGCACTCGGGACGGCGCTCGACATCAACGTCGACAAGTTCGTCACGGCGGTCCAGCAGGCCGGGCCGAAGGCGTTCGTCGAGGCGATCACCGTGCGCTCGGGGAGCCCGGAGGAGCAGGCCGCGCGGGCGGTGGACGCACCGGGTGTCTTCCTCGTGGCGGGCACGCGGGAGCTCGCTCCGACGGCGACGTTCGCGCGGCCCATCCTCGGGACCGTCGGGGAGGCGACGGCGGAGATCATCGAGAAGTCCGGTGGCACCGTCTCGGCGGGTGACGTCGTTGGCAAGGGAGGCATCCAGGAGGCGCAGAACGCGCAGCTCTCCGGGCAGCCCGGCGTGACCGTGTCGGCTGTCGGCGGGGGTGACCCTCGTGTGCTCTTCGAGACAGCGCCGGTCGCGGGGAAGCCGGTCACGGTCACCCTCGACATCGCGACCCAGAACGCAGCGGAGGCGGCTCTCGCGGATATCGAGCCGGCCTCGGCGATCGTCGCGATCCGCCCGTCCACCGGAGCGGTCCTCGCCGCCGCCAGCGGGCCCGGGAGCAACGGGCAGTCGACGGCGACGCAGGGACGCTTCCCGCCGGGATCGACCTTCAAGACCGTGTCGACACTGGCCCTGCTGCGCTCGGGTGTGACGCCATCGACGCCCGTCGAGTGCACCCAGACCTTCGTCGTGGACGGCCGCCAGTTCAAGAACGTCGACAGCTATCCGAAGGACGCGCTGGGCAAGGTGCCGTTCTCGACGGCGTTCGCGAACTCGTGCAACACGGCGTTCATGCGGCTGGGAGCGGACCTCGAGCCGGCGGCGCTGCCGACTGCTGCGGCGGGGCTCGGGCTCACGGCCGACCCCTCCCTCGGGGTGCCGACGTTCCTCGGGTCGGTGCCGACGCCGAAGCCCGGCACCGACGAGGCGGCGTCGATGATCGGTCAGTCCAAGGTGCAGGCGTCCCCGCTCGGCATGGCCACGGTCGCCGCCTCCATCGCGGCCGGCAAGACGGTGACGCCCACCCTCGTGACGGGTGTGGAGCCGGATGCCTCGGACGGTGACGGTGGTGCAGGCTCGTCCGCCTTGCCGACCGCGTCGCCGTCCGGGTCGGCGTCCGCCTCGCCCGCCTCGCCCGCCGCGTCGGGGTCGCCCGCCGCGTCGCCGACCGGTGCCACCCCCACGCCCAGCAACCCCATCACCGCTGCCGAGGCCAAGCAGCTGCAGACGCTCATGCGCGGCGTCGTGGAGCAGGGCAGCGCCGACTTCCTCCTCGACGTCCCGGGCGCACCCGTCCTGGCCAAGACCGGCACGGCCGAGTTCGGCGAGGCGGGCGCGCTCAAGGAGCACGCCTGGATGATCGGGATCCAGGGTGACCTCGCCGTCGCGGTCCTCGTCGTCGAGGGTGAGGGCGGCGCATCCACGGCCGGGCCGGTGCTCGAGAAGTTCCTGCGCGCCGTCGCCTGACCCCGTCCCCTTTCCCGACTTATTGCGCACAGCTCGCACGATCCTGGCGCCGTCCGTGCGAGCTGTGCGCAATCAGTGGCGCCGACCGGTCAGCGCTTGGTCTCCTCGAGGCGGCGCAGGGCCTCGCGGCGCTCGTCCGCATGGTCGACGATCCGCTTCGGGTAGTCGTGCGCGTAGCCGTCGGGATGCTCCCACGGCTGGTGCACGGCCTTGCCCGAGAGGTGTCGCAGCTCGGGCACCCACTGCCGCACGTAGTCGCCGCTCGGGTCGAACTTCTCGCCCTGCGTCACCGGGTTGAAGACGCGGAAGTACGGCGCCGCGTCGGTCCCCGTGCCGGCGACCCACTGCCAGCCGTGGTTGTTCGAGGCGAGGTCGCCGTCGATGAGGTGGTCGAGGAAGTGCCGCGCCCCGACCGGCCACCACACGTGCAGGTCCTTGGTGAGGAAGCTCGCGGTGATCATCCGGAGCCGGTTGTGCATCCACCCCGTGGCGAGCAGCTGGCGCATCCCGGCATCGACGATGGGGTAGCCGGTCGTCCCGGTGCGCCATGCCTCGATCGCGTCCTCGGGTTCGTCGTAGGCCATGCCCTGCAGCGCGTCGCGCAGGTCGCTCCACGCGCTGGAAGGGTTGTGCCACAACACATCCGCATAGAACTCGCGCCACGCGAGCTCGTCGACGAACGTCTCCGTGCCCTGGCCTCGCCGGCTCGCGAGGTCGGCGAGCAGCGTGCGCGGGTGGGTCGTCCCGAGCTTGAGGTGGGGGGAGAGGCGCGACGTCGCGTCGACGTCCGGTCGGTCGCGGTCGTTGGTGTATGCCGTGAGCGCGCCATCGAGGAACTCGCGCCACCGCGCGTGCGCGGCTCGCTCGCCGGCCTCGGGCATGTCGGGTAGGTCGGGTGCGGTGAGGGCGTCGTCGAGGGCCCGGGCCGCCTCGGGGTCGTCCTCAATGTGCATGAGCGGCAGGTCGCGGGGGCGGGGCGCCGGGTCGGGCCAGCCATGGCGGCGCCACGCCTTGGCGAAGGGGGTGAAGACCTTGTAGGGAGCGTCGCTGCCGTTGACGACGAGACCCGGCCCCACGGCATACGGCGTGCCTGTCTCGACCCACGCGATGCCTTGCGTCGCAAGAGAGTTCGCGACCTGCTCGTCGCGGCGGCGCCCGAAGGGTGTCGTCTCCCGGGTGACGTGCACGCTGCTCGCGCCGACGCGTTCGGCGAGGTCGGGGATGACGGTGGCAGGGTCGCCCCAGAGGAGGGTGAGCGCGCCGTCGTACTCGTCGTTCGTGGCGCGCAGGGTGGCGGCGAGCCAGGCCCGACGAACGGCTCCGGCGCCTTCCCACAGCGTCGGGTCGACGACGAAGGCGACGACGAGGTCGCCGTCGGCGGCGTCGCGCGCGGCAAGGAGGGCCGGGTGGTCGCTCCGTCGCAGGTCCCGACGGAGCCAGAGGATGGAGGTCACGTCGACCGCAGCACGTCGAGCAGGGTGTCCGCGCCGTGGAGCAGCTCTGCGGCCCGATCCTCGTGGCCGGTATCGATCAGCTCGTCCGCGGCATTGCGCAGGTCCTGGACCTCGGTCTCGACGATGTCCAACTGGTCGTTGTGGGTGAGGGTTCGGCGCTCCGCCTCGGTGGCCCCGACGCCCACGGCTGAGCCCGCGATGGGGGAGGCCTGGGTTGCTGGGGCGGCGCCGACGGGGATCGCCTCGGCGTTGTCGAGGGCGGCGATGGCCGACCGCAGCGCTGCCGCGGCGGCGCGGTCGCGCGAGCGCATCGCCTGCGTGAGCGCGGTGCGCAACGCCGAGCGCAGGTCGACGTCGGAGCCGAGACTGGGCGTGGTCATGTCAGCGACCCTAGTTCCCCCGCCCACCGCCGACTTATTGCCGGTTCCGTTCGGAGTGGGGTGAACGGAATCGCCAATCAGTGCCGACTTATTGCTGGTTCCGTTCGGGTGGGGTGAACGGATTCGGCAATCAGTGCGACTTACTGCGCACAGTTCGCACGGTGGGGTGCGAAGTCTGCGCAATAAGTCGGGGGTTCCGGGGTCAGGTCGTGGGGCGGAAGGACTTGAGGCGGAGGCTGTTCGTCACGACGAAGACCGACGACAGGGCCATCGCGGCACCGGCGATCATCGGGTTGAGCAGCCCGGCCATGGCGAGCGGGATCGCGGCGACGTTGTAGCCGAACGCCCAGAAAAGGTTGCTCTTGATCGTCGAGAGGGTGCGGCGGGCGAGCCGGATCGCGTCCGGCGCCACCCGCAGGTCACCGCGGACGAGCGTGAGGTCGCTCGCCTCGATCGCGACGTCGGTGCCGGTTCCCATCGCCATGCCGAGGTCGGCCGTGGCGAGGGCGGCGGCATCGTTGACCCCGTCGCCGACCATGGCGACGACCCTGCCCTCGTCCTGCAGGCGGCGCACGACGTCGACCTTGTCGGCCGGCATGACGTCGGCGATGACGTTGTCGGCGTCGATCCCGACCTGCCCCGCGACATGGCGGGCGGCCTCGGGGTTGTCACCCGTGAGCAGCCACGGCGTGAGGCCGAGGTCGCGCAGCTGCGCGATGGCCTGGCGTGACGTCGTCTTGACCGTGTCGCCGACGACGAGGACGCCGCGGGCCGTCCCGTCCCAGCCGACGACCACGGGAGTGGCGCCCGAGGCACGGGCCCGGGTCAGTGCCGACTCGAGCTCGTCACCGACGGTGATCGACCAGTCGCGGAGCAGCTGCGGCCGACCCACGACGACGGCGTGTCCGTCGACGACGCCCTGCACCCCGAGGCCGTCGACGCTCGTGAAGTCCTCCACCCGCGCGACTCCCACGCCGCGCTCCTTCGCCCCGGCCACGACGGCCCGCGCGATCGGGTGCTCGGACCCGTCCTCGAGCGAGGCGGCGAGGCGGAGGACCTCGTCGGCGTCCTCGCCCGTGGCAGCGACGACATCGCGCAGCGACATCTCGCCGGTGGTCACGGTCCCGGTCTTGTCGAGCACGATCGTGTCGATGCGCCGGGTCGACTCGAGGACCTCGGGGCCCTTGATGAGGATGCCGAGCTGGGCGCCCCGGCCGGTGCCGACCATGAGGGCCGTCGGCGTCGCGAGTCCGAGGGCGCAGGGGCAGGCGATGATGAGCACGGCAACGGCCGCCGTGAAGGCCGCCGCCCAGCCGCCACCCGTGCCGATCCAGAAGCCCAGCGTCCCGACGGCCAGCGCGATGACGATGGGGACGAAGATCCCCGAGATCCGGTCCGCGAGCCGCTGGACCTGTGCCTTGCCGTTCTGGGCGTCCTCGACGAGCCGCGCCATCTGCGCGAGCTGGGTGTCCCCGCCGACGCGGGTCGCGCGGACGAGGAGCCGCCCGCCGGAGTTCACGGTCGCACCGACGACGGCGTCGTCGACACCGACCTCGACCGGGACGGACTCACCGGTGAGCATCGACGCGTCGACGGCGGACGAGCCCTCGACCACGATGCCGTCGGTGGCGATCTTCTCGCCGGGTCGGACGACGAACTCGTCCCCGACGGCCAGCTGCGACACCGGGATCCGCGTCTCGACACCGTCACGAACGACCGCGACGTCCTTCGCGCCCATCTCGAGGAGCGCGCGCAGCGCGGCGCCGGAACGACGCTTGGCGCGCGCCTCGGCATAGCGGCCGGCGAGGATGAACGTCGTCACCCCGGCCGCGGCCTCGAGATAGATGTTGCCCGCGCCGTCGGTGCGTCCGACGGTGAGCTCGAAGGGGTGCTTCATGCCGGGCGTGCCCGCCGTCCCGAGGAAGAGTGCGTAGAGCGACCAGCCGAGCGCGGCGAGCGTGCCGACGGACACGAGCGTGTCCATCGTCGTCGCGCCGTGGCGCAGGTTGACCCACGCGGCCCGGTGGAACGGCCAGGCACCCCACACGACGACGGGTGCCGCGAGGACGAGCGAGGCCCACTGCCAGTAGGTGAACTGCAGCGCCGGGACCATCGCCATCGCGATGACGGGCACCGAGAGCACCGCCGAGATGACGAGCCGGTCACGCAGCGACCGCGTCGGGTCGACCTCCTCCTCGGATTCGCCTGTCGCAGAAGGCGACTCGTCCACGCGAGGCAGGCGGGCGGCATACCCGGCGGACTGGACCGTGGTGAGCAGGTCGTCCGGTGAGACGGTCTCGGGGAACTCGACGCGCGCCTTCTCGGTCGCGTAGTTCACGGTCGCCGTGACGCCGTCGAGCTTGTTGAGCTTGCGCTCGATCCGGTTCGCGCAGGAGGCGCAGGTCATCCCGGAGATGTCGAGCTCAATGCTGGTGGTCACTGCTGCCTCCTGACGCGGTGGGTTCCGGGCTGGACGTGGGCGAGGAGGTCGGCGCGGAAGGCTCCGACGCACCGCCCGCGGTGAGGACGAACTCCGCCGTCCGGACGACGCCCTCGTGCTGGAAGTCGAGGAAGAGCCGGTAGGTCCCCACACTCGGCACGCTCGTGCCGAAGGTGATGTCGGGCCCGGGCCTCGTCGTGCCATCGCCCGGCTCCCCCTCCGGGTGGACGTGGAGGTAGGCGAGGTCGCCGGTGCGCAGCGCGACGAGGTGCCCGTACGCGCCGAGGTAGGGGTCGAGATCGGTGACCGGCCGCCCGCCCTTGCTCACCGACAGGGTGAGCTCGGAGTCGGCGCCGGGCGCGACATCGCCCTGGAGGGTGACGGTGTAGCCGTCCACGCTGGCGGTGCGGACGTCTCGACCGGGGACGGGGGCCGGCTGCACGTCACCCGAGACGACGAGGTCCGCACCGAGCGTCAGCGGCTCGGCACCTCGTGCGGCGAAGTCGGCGAACAGCCGCCAGCTTCCGGGAGTGAGGTCGAGCCGGGTGCTCCACGTGCCGTCGGCCGCCCGTGTCGGGTGGACGTGCTGGAAGCCGCTGAAGTCGCGACGCACCGCGATGAGGTGCAGCTCCTTCTCGTGCTGTGGTGTGTATGCCGTGACCGGCCTTCCGTCGCGACCCTCGATCGTGAAGCTCACCGGGGTCGCGGCGCCCGGGGCGAACGTCGTCCGAGAGAGGGCGAAGGTGAAGCCGCCCTGGCTCACCTGGAGTCCGCCGGGGACGTGGTCGCCGGCCCCGGCCGCACCGGAAGGTGCGGTGGTCGGCTCGCCGGGACCACCCGGCATACGGCTCATGTCGTGGCCGCCCGAGGATGCCGCGTCGGCGCGGTCGGCGACCGGGCCGACGAGGCGCCCGAGGCCGAGGGCGAGCGCGAAGACCGCGGCCAACGCGGCGACGAAGCCGACGGCGCGGACCGGCGTGCTCATGCCAGCTGGTAGCCGGCTTCCTCGACGGCGGCGCGCACAGCGTCGTCCTCGAGCGGCTCGCTGCTCGTGACGGTGACGGCTCCGGTGGCCAGGTCGACGTCGACGTTCTCGACGCCGGCGATCTCGCTGACCTCCTCGGTGACGGACGCGACGCAGTGGCCGCAGGTCATGCCGGTGACGGTGAAGGTCTGGGTGCTCATGGGGACTCCTGGGTTAGGGGGTCGGGATGGTTCGGACGGGTGGGGTCAGGACTTGACGAGGCGGGCGATGGCGTCGCTCGCCTCCTTGAGCTTGGCGTCGGCCTCGGGACCGCCCTTGCGGGCGGCGTCGGCGACGCAGTGGCTCATGTGCTCGTCGAGGAGGCCGAGAGCGACGGACTGCAGGGCCTTCGTCATCGCGGAGACCTGGGTGAGGATGTCGATGCAGTACTTCTCGTCCTCGACCATGCGCTGCAGGCCGCGGGCCTGGCCCTCGATGCGCCGCAGCCGCTTGAGGTAGTCCTCCTTGTGGCCGCTCGCGATGTAGGCGTGTGCGTGGCTGTCGTGCTCGCTCATGGCGGCGATACTATACCCCCCCTAGGTATCTGGCAAGCCGCACGACATCCGCGCCCGGCGCGCGACCCCTCAGTGGCGACCGGTGCGGGTGCGGGGACGCAGCTCCCCGCGCGGCAGGTCGGGTGCGGGCAGCCAGCTCAGCCGGCCGGCATACCCCTCGACCTCGCCGAAGCGCTCCGAGCGCGCCTGCCACTGCTCGCGGAAGGCGACCACCTCGTCGTGGTTGCGGCCGATGAAGTTCCACCACATGACGATCTCCTCGTCATACGGCGTCCCGCCGAGCAGCACCGCGCGCACGTCGCCGTGCGCCTCGAGGGTGAGGGTCGACGCGCCCGCCTCGACGATGCCGAGGTCGCCGCGCCCCAGGCGCTGCCCCGCGAACGTCACCTCGCCGGTGTCGACGAGCAGACCGTGTTCGTATGCCGTGTCGACGTCGAGCGTGACCGTCGCACCGTCCGCGATCGTCAGCTCCGCGCCGAGCAGCGGGGTTCGGGTCTGCACGGGCGAGGTGTGTCCGGCGAGCGTGCCGATGAAAACCCTTGCGGTGCAACCCTCCCCGAGTGGCACGGAGGGTGCTGCGTGGTGCTGGAACTCGCGCCCCATGTCGCGGTCAACCTCGGGCAGGACCACCCAGAGCTGGACGCCGTGCAGGGTGCGTGTCTCCGGCGTCGAGACCTCGGAGTGGGCGATGCCGTGCCCGCTCGTCATGAGGTTGACCTCGCCGGGGCGGACCATCTCGTGGACGCCGGCGGTGTCGCGGTGCTCGATCTCGCCCTCGAAGAGCCAGCTCACCGTCTGCAGTCCGGTGTGCGGGTGCGGCGGGACGTCCATGCCGCCAGTGGTCGACACGTCGTCCGGCCCGTAGTGGTCGACGAAGCACCACGCCCCGACGAAGGAGCGGTCGCGGTGCGGCAGCGTCCTGCGCACGGTCATCGATCGAGGGCCACCGAGGGGCACCTCTCGTGGCGCCAGCACCTTCACGTCGGTCATGATGACCAGCATGGCTGACGTCACCGTGACCAACAACACCGACGAGAACCGCTACGAGGCCCGCCTCGGCGACGAGCTCGCCGGTGTCGCCGAGTACCAGCTCACCGACGAGCTCATCGTCTTCACCCACACCGAGGTGGAGCCGAAGTTCGAGGGCAAGGGGATCGGGTCGGCGCTCGCACAGTTCGCCCTCGACGACGTCCGCGACGCCGGTACGCGCAAGGTGCTGCCGCTGTGCCCGTTCATCAAGGCATGGATCGGCCGGCACCCCGACTACATCCCGCTCGTCTACGGCGCGCCCGAGTCGACCGCCAAGGACTGACCGCGTCCTCGTTCCTTCACTCGCCCGGCGACGCGGGCGGGCCGTCCCCGCCGAGCGGCTTCTGGAACCACGCCACGTCGCGCCACGCCCCGTGCTTCCAGCCGATCCGTCGGTAGGTCCCCACCGGCTCGAACCCCATCGACTCGTGCAGCGCCATGCTCGCCCGGTTGGGCAGCGTGACCCCGCCGCAGGCCATCCGCATACCGAGCTCCTCCATGCGCGCGAGCAGAGCGGCATAGAGCGACCGGCCGATCCCTCCGCCGCGCTCGGTGACGTCGACGTACACGCTCACCTCGCAGGAGAACCGGTATGCCGTCCGCGCCTTGAAGGGACCGCCATAGGCGTAGCCGACCACGCGCCCCTCGCGCTCGGCCACGAGCCAGGCGTGACGCCGCTGGGCGGTGGCGATGCGCTCGGCCATCTGCGCGGCGTCGGGTGGCTCCTCCTCGAACGTCGCCGTCGAGTGCTCGACCCAGTGCGCGTAGATCGCGGCGCACGCGGCGGCGTCCTCGGGTGTGGCGTCCCGGGTCTCGAGAGCGAGCGTCATGCGTGACATCGTGGCAGGCGTGAGCGCGTCCGAGCCGACCTACGCCAAGTCCGTGCCCGGGGCGTCGCAGGGCTACGCCGAGTGGGAGGCCGCGGGTCTGCGCTGGCTCGGGGAGGCGACGGCGCAGGGCGGGGCGCGGGTCGTGGGGGTGCGCGACGTGGCGCCGGACCGGTTGCTGCTCGACCGGCTGACGCCGGCCCCGCCAAGCGTCGCGGCGGCCGAAGAGTTCGGTGCCGGGCTCGCTGCCACGCACCTCACGGGTGCGCCGGCGTGGGGTGCCGCACCACCCGGCTGGGAGGGCGAGGGATGGTTCGGGCCGGCGTCCGACCCGCTACCGCTCGAGGTGGGCGAGTGGTCGACGTGGGGTGAGCTGTATGCCGTCCGGCTGGCGTCGCTGACCCGGCTCGCCGTCGATGGCGGCGAGCTCACGACGGCCGAGGCCGCCGAGGTCGACGCGCTCGGGGAGCATTGCGCCGCAGGGGATTTCGACACCTCCGACACCCCGGCCCGGATCCACGGCGACCTGTGGTCGGGCAACGTCATGTGGACCCCGGACGGCGTCGTCCTCATCGACCCCGCCGCCCACGGCGGCCACCGAGAGGCCGACCTCGCGATGCTCGACCTCTTCGGTGCGCCGCACCTCGACCGCGTCCACGCGGCATACCGCGACGCAGCACCCCTCGACGACGGCTGGGAGGAGCGGGTCGGGCTCCACCAGCTCTACCCGGTGCTCGTGCACGCGGTGCTCTTCGGTGGCGGTTACGCCGGGCAGGCAATGCGTCTCGTCCGCGCGCTTGGGTCTTGACCCGCACTTTGGAACAGCCGAGCGGCGCGGGTGTCCCAAAGTACGGGTCAAGACCTGAGTATCGGCAGGGGTGACATCGGGCCGCACCGCGCCGACCTTGACCGGCGTTGACGGTCTTTGCCGGGCCTTGACCAAGCCTTGGCCGAATGCGGAGCGCCGCGTGACCGGTGACTAGTCCGTGGGTTCCTAACGTCGAAAGTGCCCGCGGAAACACCGCGTGGCACCCACCAAGGAGAAAACATGACCCACCGAAGTGTCACCCTCCTGGCCGGCGTCGCCTCGGCCGCCGTGGCGGCCACCGCGCTCTACGCGACCCCTGCCAGCGCCGCCAGCGCCGAGCCGAACGACTCCGTCGCCGAGATGTCGGCGCAGTGGCTCGCGAAGGACAGCGGACTCACGATCGAGACCGCCCGCGACCGCATCGCCGCGCAGGACGGCCTGTCCACCAAGGCCGCCGCCCTCGAGAAGGCCCTCGGCGCCAAGGCCGCCGGCTCGTTCATCGACCAGAAGGCCGGCACCCTCGTCGTCAACGTCACCGACGCCGCCGCCGCCAAGGCCGTGCAGGCCAAGGGCGCCACCGCCAAGGTCGTCGCCAACGACACCGCCGAGCTCGCCACCGCCGAGAAGTCCGCCAGGGCCGTCGCCGGCGCCGACGCCATCTCCACCTACTCCGACCCGATGACGAACAAGGTCGTCCTCACCGTCCCCGCCGACAAGGTCGCTGCCACGAAGGCCAAGGTCGACACCAGCCGCGTCACGGTCGAGGGCACCGAGGCGACGATGACGACGCAGGCCAACGTCTACGGCGGCCAGCAGATCGAGTTCTCCGGCTACGTCTGCTCGCTCGGCTTCAACGCCACCCGCAGCGGCACGCCCGTCTTCATCACGGCCGGCCACTGCGCCGAGGGCTACCAGAGCTTCAACCGCAACGGCACCTACCTCGGCAAGACCCAGGCCTACTCGTTCCCGGGCAACGACTACGCCTACTCGAGCCTCGCGTCCACGTGGACCGGCGTCGGCGCCGTCGACATGTACAACGGCTCCGCCCGCCGCGTCTCCGGCTACAGCAACGCCGCTGTCGGCACCGCGGTCTGCAAGTCCGGCCGCACCACGGGGTGGACCTGCGGCTCGGTCCAGGCCAAGAACGCCACCGTCAACTACAACAACGGTGACGGCACCTACAGCACCGTCTCCGGCCTGACGAAGTCGAACACCTGCACCGAGGGTGGCGACTCCGGCGGCTCGTGGCTGGCGAGCACCCTCGCGCAGGGCGTCACCAGCGGCGGCGCGGGCTACGGCGTCAACGGCGTCTGCGGCGAGAAGGTCGGCCAGCCGAACATCGCCTACTTCCAGCCGGTGGACGAGATCCTCAGCGTCTACGGACTCACGCTGAAGACCTCCTGACCCGAGGTGCGCGGCGCCTTTCCCCCTGCGCGCGCCGCGCATCTCTCCCCGACGTATGCCGTGCGGTCACCTCCCTCCGGGGCCGCACGGCATACGTGTATCCGGGTGCCGACTCCGTCGGGGAACGCCCGGTCGTGTCCCGAACCGTCCACTTGGGTGAGATCGGGACGCCATGGCGCGCGGACGGCATACGGTCGATGCATGGCGACGCATGCCGAGAAGTGGCCCGCCGGCACCCCCTGCTGGGTCGAGCTGACGGTCAAGGACCTCGACCGGAGCCAGCAGTTCTACAGGGCCGTGCTCGGCTGGGAGTTCGACGATGCCGGTGAGGCCTACGGCCACTACACCAACGCGCTGCTCGGCGGGCGTCGCGTCGCCGGGATCTCCCCGCCGTCGGACGACATGGACTGGCCGTCGATGTGGACGACCTACCTCGCGACCGACGACATCGACGAGACCGAGGACGCCGCCATCGGGGCGGGCGCCAAGCCGGTCATCGAGCCGATGGAGGTCGGGGAGTTCGGTCGCGTCGCCTTGTGGGTCGACCCGTCGGGGGTGGCGTTCGGGGCGTGGGAGGCAGACGCGCACACCGGCTACGAGGTGCACCACGAGCCCGGCGCCGTGGCGTGGATCGACCTCGTGACTGCTGACCTCGAGGAGTCGAAGGCGTTCTACGGCAACGTTTTTCGCTACACGTACGAGGACACGCCGATGGGTGACATGGCGTATGCGGTGTTCACGCCACCCGGCACCGGGGTCCCGGCCGGCGGCATGGGGCCGCAGTCGCCGGGCGACCGGCTGCCCCCGCGGTGGACGGTGACGTTCGAGGTCGACGACGTCGACGCGGCGATGGCTCGGGTCGTGGAGGCGGGCGGTCGTGCGGACGACGAGCCGTTCGAGTTCGAGTACGGCCGGCTCGTCTCGGTCAAGGGTCCCGACGGCGAGGACTTCTCGCTCATCACTCCGGCCCCGGTTTCCGACGACTGATTGCGCACCGTTCGCAGGGGGTGTCGTGCGCCGATGCGAACGGTGCGCAATCAGTCGGGTCAGCGGGCGCGGGCGACGCGGGCCTCGTCCCACACCGGCTCCGGCGTCTCGACGACGCGACCGTCGCTGCCGAAGACGAGGAACCGGTCGAAGCCGCGCGCGAACCAGCGGTCGTGCGTCACCGCGAGGACCGTCCCTTCGTATGCCGTGAGCGCGGCTTCGAGCGCCTCGGCCGAGTGCAGGTCGAGGTTGTCGGTCGGCTCGTCGAGCAGGAGCAGCGTCGCACCGCTCAGTTCGAGCAGGAGGATCTGGAAGCGGGCCTGCTGACCGCCGGAGAGGTTGTCGAACGTCTGCTCACCGGCGCGCGCCAGCTCGTAGCGGTCCAGGACGCGCGACGCTTCCTCCCGTCCACGCCCGGCGCGGTGCTCGTCGCCGCGGTGGAGGATGTCGAGCAGGGTGCGGCCGCGCAGGGCGGGGGAGTCGTGTGTCTGGGCAAACCAGCCGGGGCGCACCCGCGATCCGAGCCGCGCGATCCCGTTGTGCCGCACCGGTTCCGGCGCGATCTCGCCGACGGGTCGATGCTCGGCCTCGGGGTCGGTGCCGCCGCCGGCGAGGAGCCGGAGGAAGTGCGACTTGCCACTGCCGTTGGAACCGAGGACGGCGACCCGCTCGCCGAACCACACCTCCAGGTCGAAGGGTCGCATGAGGTCGTCGGCGCCGGAGCTCGGGTCCGGCGCCAGCAGTTCGAGCCCCTCGCAGACGACGGCGCGCTTGGCCGTGCGCCCACCGGTGAGCCGCATCCGCACGTTCTGCGGGATGGCGACCTTCTCGGGCGGGCCGGCCTTCTCGAACCGGTCGAGCTTGGTCACGGCGGCCTGGAGACGCGAGGCCATGTCGGAGTTGTAGGCCGCCTTCTGCCGATACATCACGACGAGGGCCTTGAGCTTGGCGTGCTCCTCGTCCCAGCGACGGCGCTGCTCGTCGAGGCGCTCGTTGCGGGCGACCCGGGCGTCGTGCCACGTCGCGAACGAGCCGGGGTGCGTCCACGCCGTCGCACCGAGTGCCCCCGGCTCGAGAGTGACGACGGCCGTGGCGACCCGCGACAGCAGCTCGCGGTCGTGGCTGATGAAGAGCACCGTCTTGTCCGAGGCGATGAGCCGCTCCTCGAGCCAGCGCTTGGCCGGCACGTCGAGATAGTTGTCCGGCTCGTCGAGGAGCAGCAGGTCCGCCGGCCCGGTGAGCAGCGCCTCGAGGACGACCCGCTTCTGCTCGCCTCCCGACAGTGAGGTGACCGCGCGCCACTGCGCACGCTCGAACGGCATACCGAGGGCGCTCGTCGTCACCGTGTCCCAGACGGTCGTCTCGAACTCGTAGCCGCCCGCGTCACCCCAGTCCGCGAGCGCCTGTGCGTAGGCCAGCTGGGCGGGCTCGTCGTCGACCTCCATGATCCGCAGCTCGGCCGCGTCGACCGCGCGCGCTGCGGCCCGGATGCGTTCTGGCGCAACGGAAATGAGCAGATCGCGCACCGTCGAGTCGTCGCGGACCTTGCCGACGAACTGGTCCATGACGGCGAGCGTCCCGCTCAGGGTGACCGCACCCTCGTGCGGTGTGAGGGCGCCGGAGATGATGCGGGTCAGCGTCGTCTTGCCGGTGCCGTTGGGGCCGACGAGCGCGACCCGCTGCCCGTCGCCGACGCGGAACTGGACCCCGTCGAGCAGCGGCCTGCCGTCGGGCAGGCTGAAGCCGACCTGGTTGACCTCGAGATGCGCCACGAGAGAGCAGTCTGACCGCCCGTATGCCGTCGCGTCACCCGAGTTTCGCCCGCCCCTCGCGCCGTGGGTCACCGCGGTGGGTCACTCCATGCCCAGCGCGGACACTGCGGACGCCCGCGACCACGGGCGACGGTGAGTGTGACGAACGGCGCAGCTCCACGGCATACGACCGCCGGTAGGTTGAGGTCATGGCACAGCAGTCCGCGCGCAAGAAGCCCGACCTCGAGGAGTCCATCGAGGTCGCGGCGCCGCCGTCCGTCGTCTGGTCGCTCGTGAGCGAGCCGACCGTCATCGCGGCCCAGTCGCCACAGGTCGTGCGGACCATCGTGCGCGGCCGGCCGGTCACCGAGGGCACGCGGATGATCAACCTCAACCGCAGCGGGTTCAAGGTGTGGCCGACGCGCGCGAAGGTCGTCGAGGCCGATCCGGAGCGCCGGTTCGCCTTCCGGGTCAAGGAGAACGCGACGATCTGGTCCTTCGAGCTCGAGCCGACCGCGACCGGGACCAGGCTGACCCACAAGCGCGAGAACCCGACCGGCACGACCGCCCTCTCGGACTCGCTCGTCGACCGGTTCCTCGGCGGGCAGGAGCGGTTCACTCGGGACCTGACGGCCGGGATGAAACGCACCCTCGCCGGCATCAAGAAGCGCGCCGAGGCCACCTCTCGCTGATCCCAACTTTTCCGCCCCATGCGAGAAGGTTGAGCGAGGTGCGGGAAAGGTAGTCGCACCTCACTCAAAGGTTCCACCATGGGGCGGCGGGTCCCACGTTCCACGTGGGCAAGTTGGGGCTCGCCTAGGTTGGGGGCATGCCCGCTGACTCCTCGCCCGTACAGCACCCGCTCGACCTCTTCGGCATCGACGGACTCCTCTCCGACGAGGACCGCGGCATCCGCGACACCGTGCGGGCCCGCCTCGACAAGGACGTCCGACCGCACGTCGCGCAGTGGTTCGAGGACGCGCAGGTCCCTGTCCGCGAGCTGGCCAGGCAGTTCGGCGAGATGGGTCTGCTCGGTATGCACCTCGAGGGGTACGGCTGCGCCGGGACGAGCGCGACGGCATACGGCCTCGCCTGCGCCGAGCTCGAGGCGGTCGACTCCGGCATCCGCTCCCTCGTCTCGGTCCAGGGTTCGCTCGCGATGTTCGCGATCTGGCGCTTCGGCAGCGAGGAGCAGAAGCAGGAATGGCTGCCGCGGATGGCCGCGGGCGAGGCGATCGGCTGCTTCGGCCTCACCGAGCCCGACTTCGGCTCGAACCCCGCGGGCATGCGCACCCGCGCGCGCCGCGACGGTGACGACTGGGTCCTCGACGGCTCCAAGATGTGGATCACGAACGGCTCGGTCGCCGATGTCGCGATCGTGTGGGCGCGCAGCGACGACAGCGACGGTGCGACGATCCGCGGCTTCGTCGTGCCGACCGACTCAGCAGGCTTCTCCGCCAACGAGATTCGCGGCAAGCTCTCGCTGCGCGCGTCGGTCACGTCCGAGCTCGTCCTCGACGGTGTCCGTCTGCCCGCCGACGCGATGCTGCCCGAGGCGCGTGGCCTGTCCGGTCCCCTGTCCTGCCTGTCCGAGGCGCGCTTCGGCATCATCTTCGGTGCGCTCGGCGCGGCCCGCGACTGCCTCGAGACGACGATCGCCTACACGCAGGGGCGAGAGATCTTCGACAAGCCGCTCGCGGCATACCAGATCACCCAGACCAAGCTCGCCGACATGACCCTCGAGCTCGGCAAGGGCATGCTCCTCGCGCTGCACCTCGGCCGGCTCAAGGACGCCGGCGACCTCGCGCCGGACCAGGTCAGCCTCGGCAAGCTCAACTCGTGCCGCGAGGCCATCGCCATCGCGCGTGAGTGCCGCACCCTGCTTGGCGCCAACGGAATCAGCGGCGAGTACCCGGTGTTGAGGCACGCGAACAACCTCGAGTCCGTGCTCACCTACGAAGGCACCTCGGAAGTGCACCAGCTCGTCATCGGGCAGGCGCTCACCGGGGTGCCCGCGTTTCGTTGAGCGGCCGGCCGGCGATGCGTCGTCGTGTCGTATGCCGTTCGCTCGCCGCGGTGGGACCCGCGCCCGCCGCGGTGGACCGGTCTCGATCCCGCCCGCTAGCGGTGTCTATGGCAGAAACAAGACAGCGCTAGCCAATCCCATCGAGGAGTGACCATGAGCTTCGAGCCCTTCGACCGAGACTTCGCTGCCGAGTACGAGAACGCCCGCGCGCTCTTCGAGGCCGAGCAGTACGCCGAGGCCGCGACCCTCTTCGCCGAGCTCGTCGACCGGAGCGCCCTCGAGCCGCCGCTGCACGGCACGAACGAGCTGCGGCTCTACCTCGCGCGTTCGTACTACCACTCGGCGCAGCTGTCCCGCGCCGAGGAGATCCTGCGCGCGCTGCTCGTCGACCACCAGGACGACCACTACGCTTTGCTCCTGCTCGGGCGCACCCTGCAGCGGCAGTCGCGTCACGAGGAGGCCAAGCCGCACCTCGCGATGGCCAAGCTCCTCGGTGGGTACGACATCGAGGGTCCCGACCTGCCCGAGGACTGACCCGCGCCCCCTTTGACCCCACTGATTGCCCGTTGTGGTTCCGAGGAACGAGGAACCACAACGGGCAATCAGTTCTGTGCGCCCGTTCCGGGCGGCCCGTTCCGGGGAGAAAATGGGCATGCGGGTGCCTGTTCACGTCGGCCGACATTGACCCTTGAGGTCGTCAATCAGTTTGGCGCGGGAGCGGACTTGTGGGCCCTTCACTGTTGCTTCGAGCACGCGGATCAGATTCAGTTCCTTCCCTGACCGCTCCTACAGGCACCCGGCCTTTGAGGTCACGTCCCAAGTTGGAGGTGATGACGATGAACCTCGACAACGACGTCGATGACGACGTCACCCTGGACAGCGCACCGCTGGTGGAGCGGGTGGCTGCTCTGGACATCGGCAAGGCCGAAATCTGCTGTTGTGTCC